>JAJZVU010000064.1 GCA_021845505.1 Pseudomonadota bacterium
GCGCGCTATCCGCCTCCACCAGCAGCGCCATCGGCACGCTGTCGACCACCACCGGCGCGGCCACCGCCAGCTTGAGTACCGGCGTGGCCGCGCTGTCCACTGCAACCTCGAGCCTGAGCACCGGGCTTGCGAGCGTGTCGACTTCGACCAGCTCGGCCCTCGGCGCGCTGTCCACCTCGACGAGCACCACGGCCGTCAACCTCAGCACCGGGCTGGGTGCGCTGAGCACCTCCACCAGCACCGCCGCAGCCAGTTTGAGCAGCGGGCTGACGGCCTTGTCGAGTTCCACAAGCAGTGCCCTCGGCGCGCTGTCCATATCGACCAGCACCACGGCGGCCAGCCTGAGCACCGGCCTGGGCGCACTGAGCACCTCGACCCGTACCGCTCTCGGCACGCTGTCGACCACCGCCAGCGCCGCAGCGGGTAGCCTGAGTACGGGTATCGCTGCGCTGTCCACCGCAACCACGAGCCTGAGCACCGGCCTCGGCGCGTTGGGCACCCGTGTCGGCGCCCTTTCCGCCTCGACCAGCACCACGGCGACCAGCCTGAGCACCGGCCTGGGCGCGCTATCTACCTCCACCAGCAGCGCCCTCGGCACGCTGTCGACCACCACCAGCGCCGCCACCGGCAGCTTGAGTACCGGCGTGGCTGCGCTGTCCACCGCAACCACCAGCCTGAGCAGCGGGCTTGCGAGCGTGTCGACTTCGACAGGCATCGCCACCTCGAGCCTGAGCACCGGGCTGGGGGTGCTGAGCACCTCGACCCGTACCGCCATCGGCACGCTGTCCACCTCCACCAGCAGCGCGATCGGCACGTTGGGCACGAGCGTCGGCGCGCTGTCCACCTCGACCAGCACCGCCGCAGCCCGTTTGAGCTCCGGGCTGACCGCCTGGTCGAATTCCACCAGCAGCGCCATCGGCACGCTGAGCACCTCGACCAGCAGTTCGCTGGCCATGCTTTCGACCACCGCCAGCTCCGCCGCGGCCAGCCTGAGCACCGGCATCGCCGCGCTGTCCACGTCGAGCACCACCGCGACCACGAGCCTGAGCACCGGGCTCGGCACCTTGAGTACCTCGACCAGCAGCGCGCTGGGCACGCTGCGCAGCGGCATCGGAGCGTTGTCGAGTTCGGTCAGCAGCGCCCTCGGCGCCACCACCGCGTCGCTGTCGACACTGGCCGGCAGCACCCGTTCGCTCGCAGCCTCGCTCAGTCTGCACGGCGCGAGTACCTCCAGCGCGGTGGCGTCGCTGAGCAGCCAGATCAGCGGGGCGCGCACCAGCGTGGTGTCGCTGTCCACCGCGCTGGCCTTCTTCGCCACCACCGGGTCGCCATCCGGCGCCGGGGCGCCGGGCGGTAGCGGCGCGCTGAACGAGGGCGCGGGCGCCTCGGCGAACGGCGCCGACAGCGTGGCCATCGGCAGCGGCGCGCACGCTGCGCACCGGGGCTCGGTCGCCATCGGCCACGACGCGCAGGCATTGGCCGATCCCACCGTGGCCCTCGGCGACCAGGCGCTGGCCCAGGCCAACGATTCGACCGCGCTCGGCGCGAGCGCCCGCGCGCTGGGAGCCGATTCGGTGGCACTCGGGCAGGGCTCGGTGGCCAGCCGGCCGGATACCGTCAGTGTCGGCGACGCATCCACCGGGCTGGCGCGCCAGATCACCAACCTGGCCCCGGGCACCCAGGGCCACGATGCGGTCAATCTCGACCAACTCGATGCGGCGGTCGCGCACAGCGTCGCGCAGGCCGAGTCCTACGCCGCCACCGCCACCGCGCAAGCCGCGGCGCTGGACCAGCCGCCGCTGTTCGGGCCGAGCGGCAACTCCCTGAGCGCCGGCGTCGGCAGCTACGCCGGCTACTCGGCGTTCGGATTGCAGTACGCCCATCGCCTGCGACTTCCCCGCGGCCGGCCCGGCTACCTGAGCTTCGGTCTCGCGGTGGGCAACTCCCATGCGCCGGTGCTGCTGCGCGCCGGCGTTTCCTTCGGCTGGTAGACCCTGGCGCCAGCTCCATTACTCGGGCCATGGCCCGGAACGGCGCGCCCGCCGCGATTCGCTGCTAACGTGCCGGCATTCCGTCCCCACCGCATCCCGCCAGCGATTCCATGGCCCTGCAACGCCTGGACCTCGTCGTCATCGCGCTGTACTTCGCACTGACCGCGGTGATCGGCCTGTGGGCCACGCGGGGGCGCGCGACTTCGGTCGAACTGTTCCTCGCCGGGCGCTCGCTCGGCCCGGTGGCCGTGGGGTTTTCGCTGTTCTCGTCGAACATGTCCTCCGACACCCTGCTCGGCCTGCCGGGGGCCGCCTACCGCAACGGCATTTCGGTGGCGAATTACGAATGGATGGCCAGCGTGCTGCTGGTGGTCTCGACCTTCTGCTTCCTGCCGGTGATGATGCGCTCCAGGGTCACGACCATTCCCGAGTTCATGCAACGGCGCTTCGACTCGCGGCTGCGCAAGTACCTGTCGGCCATGACCCTGGTGCTGGTGCTGGTGCTGGACACCGCCGGCGCGCTGTATGCCGGCTCGCTGGTGGTTCACACCTTCCTGCCGCAGGTCGCGTTGCGCGACGCCAGCCTGGGCATCGCGCTGTTCACCGCGGTCTACACCGCCGCGGGCGGGCTGCGCGCGGTGGCCTACACCGACGTCATGCAGACCGTCGTGCTGCTGCTCGGCTCGGCCGTGCTGGCGCTGGTCGTGTTCGCCCGCTTCGACTACTCCTGGGCGCGGGTGCTGCAGCAGGTTCCCGACGCCCATCTGCATCTGATCCGTCCGGCCGACGACCCGGGCGTGCCGTGGGTCGGGCTGCTGACCGGGTTGCCGGTGGCCGCGCTGTACTACTGGACACTGAACCAGCACATCGTGCAACGCGTGCTGGCCGCGCGCGACCTCGACGCCGCGGCGCGCGGCGCAATGATCGCCGGCGGCCTCAAGCTGCTGCCGCTGCTGCTGATGACCCTGCCCGGCGCGCTGGCGATCCCGCTGCTGCCCCGGCTCGATCATGCCGACCAGGTCTGGCCGAGCCTGGTGGTCCGGCTGGTTCCCCCGGGACTGGCCGGGTTGATCCTGGCCGGCCTGCTCGCTGCGCTGATGTCCACCTGCTCGGCGACGCTGAACTCGGCAGCGACCCTGCTCGCCGCCGATTTCCTGCGCCCGGCCTGGCCCACGCTGTCGCCCCGTCGCATGGCCTGGTTCGGGCGCATCGCCACGCTGGCCATCGCGCTGGGCGCGGGGCTGTGGGCGCCGATGATCCGGCACTTCGAGGGGCTGTGGCCGTATGTGCAGGAAGTCCTGGCCTATGTGATCGCACCGGTGCCGGCCCTTTTCGTGCTGGGCATGGTGCTCCCGGGCTTCGGCCCGCGCGCCGCGCTGCGCGCGCTGCTCAGCGCCCATGCCGCCAGCGCGCTGCTGCTGCTGGCCCGCGTCAGCGGCGTGCTGGTGATCCACTACGCGATCGTCGGCGGCGTGGTGTTCGCGATCACCGTGCTGCTGGCGCTGGGTTGGATGCTTCGGCTCGGCCCGGCCGACCGCCCCGCGCCCGGCGATCCGCGACGCCTGCTGGTGCGGCGCGACAGGCTGCCGCGGCTGCCGCCCGACGTGCGGGTCGCGGCCGCGGCGGTGTTGCTGGGCGTGGTCGCGCTGCTGCTGGCGTTCGCCTGATCCGCGCCCGCGCGTGCGGCGCTGCCCGGGCCTTGCCGCGCGCGGTCGGCGCACCCTATGATGGGCCGGCCAGGCCGTCCCGGCCCGGCCGTCCGCGACGCCGTCCCACCTCGTTTGCCGAATCGCCATGCAAACCGCCGGTCCCGACCCGATTTCCCCTGTGAGCGAAGCGGAGCAGGAACTGCTGCGCCGTTTCGATGCCCGCATCGACGAAGGCGGGTTCATCGAGGCCAAGGACTGGATGCCCGAGCATTACCGCAAGACCCTGGTTCGCCAGATCAGCCAGCACGCCCATTCGGAAATCGTCGGCATGCTTCCGGAGGGCAACTGGATCACCCGCGCCCCCACGCTCAAGCGCAAGGCCATCCTGCTGGCCAAGGTGCAGGACGAGGGCGGGCACGGGCTGTACCTGTACGCGGCGGCGGAAACCCTGGGAATCTCCCGCGACGAATTGCTCGACGCGCTGCATCGGGGACAAGCCAAGTACAGCTCGATTTTCAACTACCCGACGCTGAGCTGGGCCGACGTCGGGGTCATCGGCTGGCTGGTCGACGGCGCCGCGATCATGAACCAGGTGCCGCTGTGCCGTTGCTCGTACGCGCCCTACGCGCGCGCGATGGTGCGCATCTGCCGCGAGGAAAGCTTCCACCAGCGGCAGGGTTTCGAATCGCTGCTGACCATGATGCGCGACGGCACGCAGGCCCAGCGCGACATGGTGCAGCACGCGGTCGACCGCTGGTGGTGGCCCAGCCTGATGATGTTCGGCCCGCCCGACTCCGACAGCACCCACGGCGCGCAGAGCATGCGCTGGGGCATCAAGCGGATGAGCAACGACGAACTCCGTCAGAAGTTCGTCGATGCCACGGTCGAGCAGGCGCGCGTGCTGGGGGTGACGTTGCCCGACGCCGAACTGGCGTGGAATGCCGAGCGTGGACACCACGACTTCGGCGCCATCGACTGGGACGAATTCCGCCGCGTGCTCGGCGGCGACGGCCCCTGCAACCACGAGCGCCTTGCGGCGCGGGTGCGTGCCTGGGAGGACGGCGCCTGGGTGCGCGAGGCGGCCCAGGCGCACGCCGCCCGGCATGCCGAGCCCGCGCGCTCGGCGACGGAGTCTGCGCGATGAGCCAGCCGCTGCCCGACGCCGAGTGGCCGCTTTGGGAGGTGTTCGTGCGCAGCAAGGCCGGCCTGGAGCACAAGCACTGCGGCAGCCTGCATGCGCCGGACTCGCGGCTGGCGCTGCAACTGGCGCGCGACGTCTACACCCGCCGCCAGGAAGGCTGCAGCATCTGGGTCGTGCGCTCGGAGCACATCGCTGCCAGCGACCCGGGCGACAAGGCCACGCTGTTCGACCCGATGGAAGACAAGGTCTACCGCCACCCCAGCTTCTACAAGCTGCCCGGCCAGGTCGACCATATGTAAGCCGCGGTTGACCCATGACCCGTGACCCGTGACCCGCGAGCCGTGCCGCCGGCGCGCAGCGCACCCCGGCGATTCGCGACTCCCGATGCCCGCGCGGACGACCCGATGCAACCCTCCATCCGCCTTCCCGACGACCCCGTGCTGCACTACCTGCTGCGGCTGGCCGACCTGTGCCTGATCCACGCCCAGCGGCTGGGCGAATGGACCGGCCACGCGCCGGTCCTCGAGGAAGACATCGCGCTGGCCAACATCGCGCTCGACCTGCTCGGCCAGGCGCGGGGCGTGCTGACCCGCGCCGGGCAGCTCGGCGGGGGCTTCGACGAGGACCAGCTGGCCTTCCTGCGCGAGGAAAGGGACTATCGCAACCCGACGCTGGTCGAGCTGCCACGCGGCGACTTCGCCTTCACCATGCTGCGCAACCTGATGGTCGCGGTGCTGCTGGAGCTGCTGTGGCAGCGGCTGCAGTCCTCCAGCGACCCCGAGGTCGCGGGTGTCGCCGGCAAGGCGCTCAAGGAGGTGCGCTACCACCGGCGCCATGCCGGTGACTGGATGCAACGGCTGGGTGACGGCACCGAGGAGTCGCGTCGCCGAAGCGAGCGGGCGCTGCGGGAGCTCTGGCCCTATCACCACGAGCTGTTCGAATCGGACGCCGGAGATCGCGCGGCGGCCGCCCGCGGCCTCGGCCCGGACTGGTCGGAGCTGCGCGAGCCCTGGAGCCAGCGCATGCTCGAGGAGTTGCAGTCGGCGACCCTGGCGCCGCCCGCGCGAGGAGCCTTCCGCAGCCAGGGCCGGCACGGAGTGCACAGCGAACACATGGGTCACCTGCTGGCGCAGATGCAGTACCTGCAGCGCGCCTATCCGGGAGGAAGGTGGTGAGCGCGCCCGACGCGACCACGCGGCGCAGCGAGCGCGCCTGGCAGGTTCTGGCCGCGGTGGCCGACCCCGAGATCCCGGCGCTGTCGATCCGCGACCTGGGGATCGTACGCGGCGTGCACGAAGGCGCCGACGGCACGCTGGTGGTGACCCTGACCCCCACGTATTCGGGATGCCCGGCGATCGATGCCATCCTGCACGACGCGCGCCAGGCGCTGCTCGCGGCGGGCCTCGGCCCGCTACGCGTCGAGCTGCAGCGCGCCCCCGCGTGGAGCACCGATTCGATCAGCGAAGCTGGCTGCGCCAGGCTGCGCGAATACGGCATCGCTGCGCCGCCGCGCGTCGCCCGCGGCGCGGCCTCCCCGTCGTGCCCGCGCTGCGGCAGCACGCGCACCAGCGAGCTCAGCGCCTTCGGCTCCACCCCCTGCAAGGCGCTGTGGCGCTGCCGGGCCTGCGCCGAGCCCTTCGAGTGGTTCAAGCCGCTGTGAGCGCGGCCACGCGGGCGACCATGGACTTGCATTTCTATCCGCTGCGGGTGCTGGCCGTCGAGCCCGACACCGACGAAGGCGTGATCGTCGGCTTCGACGTCCCGGCCGCGTTGCGCGAGCGTTTCGGTTTCGTCCAGGGCCAATACCTGACGCTGCGCGCCCGAGTCGACGGCCACGAGGTGCGGCGTTCGTACTCGGTGTGCTCGGCGGTCGACGACGCGGTCCTGCGCATCGGCGTGCGCAAGGTGCGCGGGGGAGTGTTCTCCAACTGGATCGCGCGATCGCTGCGCCCCGGCGACACCGTCGACGTGATGCCGCCGCAGGGTCGCTTCCACGTGCCCATCGACCCGCTGGCGCGCCGCCACTACCTGGGCATCGCCGGCGGCAGCGGCATCACCCCGGTGCTGTCGATCCTCAAGACCACGCTGGAGCGCGAGGCGCTGAGCCGCTTCACCCTGCTGTACGGCAACCGGAGCCTGCGCTCGACCATGTTCAAGGAGGAGTTGCTGGACCTGAAGAACCGCTACCTGTCGCGGCTCGACGTCCACTACGTGTTCTCCGACGAGCCGGTCGAATCGCCTCTGCATCAAGGCGTGCTGGACGCGCAGCGCATCGGGGATCTGCTGCAAGGGCTGCTGCCCGCCCAGCGCATCGACCACGCCTTCGTCTGCGGCCCCTACCAGATGAACGACCAGGCCGAGGCCGCGCTGCTGCACGCCGGGGTCGACGCCGCGCGCATCCACATCGAGCGCTTCGGAATCCCCGCCGGGAGCACGGCCTCGGCGGGAGCGGTGATGCACCACGGCGAAAGCGCCGATCCGCCGCTGGCGCGCGTGCGCATCGTGCGCGATGGCATCAGCCGGGTCGTGGAATTCCGCCAGGGCGATCCCAGCATTCTCGACGTGGCCATAGCGGCCGGACTCGACCTGCCGTACTCCTGCACCTCCGGGGTCTGCGGCACCTGCCGCGCCCGCGTGCTGCACGGCAGCGCGCGCATGGACCGCAACTTCGCGCTGCAGCCGGCCGAGCTGCAGGCCGGCTTCATCCTCGCCTGCCAGGCGCACCCGCTGAGCGAGACCGTCGAGCTGTCCTTCGACGAGCGCTGACGCCCGCCGGGGGCGCATTTCCCCGGATCCTGACACCCGACAAGGCCCAGGTACTGCGTGCTGCAATGCCACGCAGCACCGCAGCTCGTCCCCACGCAGTTCCCCTTGTCAGGAGTCTTCGATGAACAGGCGTATCGCGCTTTCCCTTGCCGCAGCAGGCGCACTGCTTCTGGCCGCCTGCGGCGGCGGCGGCGACCCCGTGCCGACGCGGACCACGGTCGACAGCGTGAACCACCACAGCCGCGCGCCGTCCTCGCCTCCCGCCGGGGGCTTCCGCAACGTGGTCGCATTCGGCGACAGCCTCTCCGATGCCGGCACCTACACGGTGGCCGCGTACCTCTACTACCACCGCAAGCTCAGCCCGCCGCCCGCGTTCGACTACCCCTTCGGCTACGGCGGCCAGTTCACGGTCAACGGCCCGCAACGCGCCAACTGGACCCAGGCACTCGCCCGCGGCATGGGGCTGCGGCTCAACCCCAACCTGATCGGCTACGACGTCGGCGTCGGCAAGGTGTACGCACTGCCCGGCGGCGCGTTCACGACCGACCAGGCGCAGGCCAGCTGCGCCTTCGACACCGCCGCGGCCGGCAGCGCTCCCGACTGCACGAACTTCGCCCAGGGCGGTGCGCGCATCGCCGAGGCGCGGGGCATCGGCAGCGACCAGGGGGCATTGACCTTTCCGCTGACCGAGCAGCTGGCCAACTACCTGCAGCAGTTCGGTGGCTTCCAGCCGCAGCAGCTGGTCACGGTACTGGCCGGCAGCAACGACGTGTTCGCCGCGCTGCAGCAGGTGCACGACGCCAGGCCCGAAGACCGCGCCGCGGCGGCTCGCCAGGCGCAGGCGGCAGTCGGGGCGGCAGCCGACCAACTGGCCGGCGCGGTATCGAGCATGCTGCGCAAGGGTGCACGCCACCTGCTGGTGTACACGCTGCCCGACGCGGCGCTGACCCCGTTCGGGCGCTCGCTGGACGGATCGGGGCACTGCGACCGCACCGACCCCCGCACCGCCTGCTACCTGTTGTCCAACCTGGTGCAGGTGTTCAACCAGCGGCTGCTCGACGACCTCGACGGCCAGCCGATCAAGATGATCGACGGCTATGCGCTGCTCGAGCAGGAAATCGCCCATCCGCAGGGCTACGGATTCGACCGTGTCGACGCGCCGTGGTGCGACCCCGCTGCGACCGAGGGCTCGTCGCTGCTGTGCAATTCCGCGACCCCCAACAGCCCGCAGGGAGCCAGCGCGTCGAACCTGGACAGCTGGCTGTTCGCCGACACCCTGCACCCGACGCCCGCCGGACACCGGGTGATCGCCCAGCAGACCCTGCAAGCCATGCGGAGCTTCGGCTGGTTGTCCTGAGCCGCGCCGCGCTGCGGCACCGGCTCGCGCTGCGACACCCCAGGTACCCCAGCACCCCGGGCCTGGCTGGCCCCACGGCCCCGCGGCGCGGGCCGGCCATCGCCCGCTCACCCGCTCACCCGCTCACCCGCTCACCCGCTCACCCGCTCACCCGCTCACCCGCTCACCCGCTCACCCCTCCCCTTGCCCACGAGCCCGCCATGTCCCGTCCAGACCGCACCTTGCGCCCATCGCCGTCCGGCTGCGGCGCTGCACGCCGCAGCCCAGCCCTCCACCCGACCATCCACCCGACCGCGCCGACGGCGGCTCGCTCCATCGATGGCCTGCGCACCCGACCGGGCTGCCTGCGGCCGGCCGGCATGCTCGCCGGCATGCTCGCCGGCATGCTCGCCGGCTTGCGCACCGGCTTGCGCACCGGCATGCTCGCCGGCCTGTGCGCCGGCCTGCTCGCGACCGCCGCGCCGCCGGCGCAGGCGTCGCATGCCCGGGCACGCCATCGCCAGCCCGCGGCCACCGTGCATCCGGCGCATCGCCCGCCGGCCTGCCGGCGGCACGCCTGCGCGCGCCATGCGCCCGCGGCGGTCCCGGCTGCACCGCTGTTCGCGGCCGAGCCCGCGGCACAGCCCGCGTGGACGGTCTACGCCGGCGTGCTGGCGCTGCAGAACCAGACCTCGATGGGCGACCTGACGGGTATGAACACCCCAGCGGGGCTGCGGCTGCGAGGCGGTGACGCCACCACGCCGGCGCTGGGAATCCTGCGGCGACTCGGCGAGCGCCTCAGCGTCGAACTCGCGCTGGGGGTTCCTCCGGAAGTGGACACCGTGGCCAGCGGCAGCGGCTGGACCCGGCTGGGGGTGGCCGGCGGCAGCGTGCTGGCGCGCGCCGACGTGGTGTCGCCGACGCTGTTCCTGAACTGGCACCTGCTGGGCACCCGCGGCCGCTGGTCGCCGTTCATCGGCCTCGGGCTGAACTACACCCACTTCGCCAACGTGCGGCCACAGCCGGCGTTGAGCGCGACCCTGGGCCCCACCAGGCTCGGCCTGTCCGACTCGTGGGGCGCGGCAGCCCATGCCGGGCTGCACTACCGCCTGAGCCCGCGCTGGTCGCTGCTGGCTGCGGTCGCGCTGACCCAGATCGACACCACGCTGAGCAGCACGTCCAGCGCGGTCACGGTCGGCGGCCAGCCTCTGGTGACTTCGCACAGCACCGCGGGAATCCGCTTCCGGCCGCTGAGCTACACCCTCGCGCTGGGCTACAGCTTCTGAAGTGGCGTGCACGACCCGCGGGGCCCGCGGGGCCCGCGTGCGCGAGGCGGGTGGATGTGCGGCCGCTTGCGCTACGCTGGGTCCGTCGATCGGCCGACCGGGTGGCGATGCGGGCCTGCGCGGCGGCGACCGAAGTCCGCTGGAGCCGGCAGATCGCGATGACCCTGCAGCACAAACCCATGCTTGCAACCGCACTGGCCGTCGCGCTGGCGGCCGGCACGGCCGCTGCGCAGGCGCGCGCCGCCGCGGTCGACTCGCGCGCCACGCTGGCGCTGGCCAGGGCCTCGGGTTGCCTGGCCTGCCATGCCGTCGACAAGCCGCGGGTCGGGCCCTCCTATGCCGCGATCGCCAGGCGCTTTCGCGGACGCGCCGACGCACTGCAGGCGCTGCAGCGAGCCATCCTCGACGGCCACAGCGGGACCTGGGGAATCGTTCCGATGCCGGCGTACGGGGGGTCGCAGGACATCCTGAGCGCCGCGCAGGCCAGGGATCTGGCGCGCTGGGTGCTCAGCCTGGGGCGATGATCGCCCGCATCCACTGCGCCAGTTCGGGGTTGGAATGCGGGTCGCCCGGGTCGGCCAGCGCGCTGAGCACGGCCTGGCGATCGGCAGCCTCGCGGTTCTGGCTGAATTTGAACTTGCCGTCGATCGCCTCGATCTCCACCTGGACCCCGGCGATCGCCTCCAGCATGCGCGACACGAAGGCAGCAGGTGCGTCGTCGGGACTCCACGGCGCCGCGCGGCGCTGCTCCCGCGAAGCCGTCAGTCGGGCGACGTGCTCGCGCAACCACGCCGCATCGTCGATCACCCGGGCAGGTCCGCGCACCTGCACCACCGCATAGTTCCAGGTCGGCACCACCTGGTGGTGCCGCTGTTTCGACGGATACCACGAGGGACTGACGTAGCCCTGCGGCCCGTGGAACATCACCAGGCACTCCACGCCGCTGCGCAGGTCGGCGAGATGCGGGTTGGCGCGCGCCATGTGCCCACTGAGCACCCCTGTCGACCCGGCATCGGGTTCGAGCAGCCACGGCAGCGGCGACGCCTGCAGCCCCGTCGCCCCCGCGCTGATCAGGGTTCCCAGCGGGCGCTCGCGCAACAGCCGATGCAGCACCTCGGGATCGTCGACACGGAAGGCCTCGGGCAGGTACATCGCGACTCCGGCAGCGCGCGCGGCGGCTCAGCTATGGGCGTAGAGGAATCCCGCCTGCTCGAGCTCGACCAGTTCCCCGACCACGTCGGGAGTGAGGATCACGCCGGGGATCAGGTGGTTGGTCAGATCCGCGGCCAGTTCCGGTTGCGACAGGCCCTGAGGGTTGTGATGCTTCTTGCGCAACAAGCCCGCGAGACCCCAGATGCCATCGTGGCAGGCCAGGAACACCACGCCGCGGCGCTGCAGCACGGTCACGCTGCTGGCCTTCGCCGAGAACGGGCCGACGGGATTCTGCGGCGAAACGGGCTTGGCCAGCGCAGCGGGCGGCACGTCGATGAAGATGTTGCGCTTGAAATGACCCTTGGTCAGCAGCGGAAAGTCGTACTTGTCCCACGCCGCCTGGTCGAAGAGGGCCAGCCCGGCCGGACCGTGGGTGACCGACACCAGCAGGATGTCCGGATGGCCGAAGGCCCAGATCTGCGAGTTCAGGGTCAGACGCATCAGGTTCAGCCACGGGCCACCGAGGTCGGTGTTGTGCCAGACCATCTTCGGGCTGCCCTTGTAGTGCAGCACTTCGGACATGGCCTGGGAGTCCCACTGGTCGGGACGGGTGAGGGTCATCGGCACGCTGTGGAATCCCCGCACGCGCGGGGTCGCGGCGAGCT
>JAJZVU010000024.1 GCA_021845505.1 Pseudomonadota bacterium
ACCCCCCGCATCCTTGAGCATGATGCTGTCCACGCGCCCGCGCCGCACCAGCTCGCGCGCCGTGTTCACGTACAGCTCGTCGGTGTGCACCGGACTGACGCTGTACGACAGCGCGCCGAAGGTGCGCGCCCCCAGGCGACGGGCCGCGCCCAGGGTCGTCGCCATGTTGTCCATCTGGTTGAGCCCGTCGAAGGAGCCGATGACCCGCAGCCCGTTGGCCACCAGCCGCTCGACCCACAGCTCGACGATGTCGTCGGGCAGGACGTCGAACGCGACGATGTTCTTGCTGCGCACCAGACTGCGCAGCGGCGCCTTGCGCACCTTCTCGCGCATCAGCCTCAGGCGCTGCCAGGGATCCTCGCGCAGGTAGCGCACGCACACGTCGAACTGGATCATGCCCATCAGGTCGATGCTGTCGAACCCGCACTCGTCGAAGACCTCGGCCACCGGCAGCATGTGGGCGGTGGTCATGCGGGTCGCCCACAGGCACTGATGGGCGTCGCGCAGCGTGGTGTCGATGATGCCTATCGATCTCATGTCAGCCCTCGAAGGAATGCTGCGGGAGCGGGCGCCGCGGCGCTTGCCGTCGCCAGCCCGGCGCCGGCCGCCTCATTGCGCGATCCACCCGCCGTCCACCACCAGCGAGCTCCCGGTCATGAAACTCGAGGCTGCCGACGCCAGGAACAGCGCCGGGCCGACCAGTTCGTCCACTCGTCCGAAGCGCCCCATCGGAGTGGTGCCTGCGACCGCCTGCCTCTTGGCCTCGTCGTGCTGCCGGGTCAGCGGCGTGTCGATGAAGCCCGGCGACAGCGCGTTCACCCTCACTCCGCAGGGAGCCATCTCCAGCGCGAAGGCGCGCGTGAGCTGCAGCAGCGCGCCCTTGGCGGCCGCGTAGGCGCTGACATGGGGCCACGCGACGTGGGCCATCACCGAGCAGATGTTGATGATCGAGCCGCTGCCCTGGCCGCGCATGACCGGCCCGATGGCCCGGCAGGCCAGGAAGGCGCCCCGCACATGCACCTCGTAGAGCGAATCGAATTCGGCGCAGCTGTAATCGACCAGCGGCTTGCGAAGGTTGTGCCCAGCGCCGTTGACCAGGATGTCGACCCGACCGAAGTCGCGGCAGATGCAGCGGATCGCCTCGCCCATCTGCGCTTCGTCGCTGACTTGCGCCCGATACGCCCGCACCGTCTGCCCGCTGGCATCCGCCAGTTCGACCGCGCAGGCCTGCGCCTGCTCGATGTTGCGATCGAGCAGCGCGACGCGAGCGCCGGCGCAGGCGAAGCCCAGCGCGATGGCTCGGCCGATCCCGGACGCCCCGCCGGTGACGATCGCGGTCTGGCCATCGAGTGCGTAGAGGCTGCGGACGGAAGCAGGGGTCATGGGTATCTCCGGAGGATCGGACGGGATCGGGGCCGACGCGGGCGCAGGGGGGCGAGGTCCGCCCGTCAGTAGTCGGCCGCGGCCACCCCCACCAGGCCCGCGGACTCGCCGGGGGCCGGGACATCGCGCTGGAAGACGAACTGCTCGTGCTCGAGCTGCCTGGTTTCGGGAAGCATCAGGTAGCCGATCATCAGGCAGGCGTAGATCGCGGTGGACCACTGGATCGCATGCGCCAGCCCCAGGAAGCCCGAGAGGAACTGCGTGACCGTCGGCGCCGCGATCGAGATGATGCGGCCGATTCCCAGCGACCAGCCGAAAGCCGAGCCCCGGATTTCCGTCGGGAAGATCTCGCACAGCACGATGAAGCCGAGCGTCCACTCGAAGCCGATGAAGGTCGCGCCCAGGAACTCCAGCACGCCGAACGAGCGCAGCGACAAGCCGCCCTGCCACCACAAGGCCGTGGCGACGATGCCGAGCACCCCGCCGACCAGGGCCGAGCTCCTGCGGCCCCAGCGGTCGGCCGCGTAGACCGCGATCGGCACGCCGAACATGTCCCCGGCGACGAACAGCATCGTGAACCAGCCGGCGGCCGAGGGGGTCAGGTGATAGGTGCCGACCACGAAGACCGCCAGGTAGAACGCCAGCGCGTAGTACCCGTAGGCCAGCGCGGTGGCGATCAGCGTGCCGGCGATGAAGCGCCTGCGGTAATGCGGCACGCGCCAGGCCTGGGCCAGGCTGGTCTTCCTGGTGTTCAGCTGCCGCAGCGATTCCATCACATGCACGAAGCGCGGCGACTCCTCGATGCGCAGGCGCGCGATCAGGATCAGCGCAGCGGGAATCAGCGCGAAGAAGTACGTCGCGCGCCACCCGAAGTGCGGAACGATGGTCTCGAACGCGAAGATGGTGAAAAAGTAGCCCAGGCCCCAGAACGCGTAGGTCGCGCCGATGGAGCGTGCGACATACTTGCGCTGCCAGACCTCCGACACGTAGGGCATCCCGACCGACACCTCCCCGGCGCCGCCGATTCCGGTGATGCAGCGCAGCGTGGCAAGAGCATAGAGGCCGTTGGTCAGGCCGGTCAGGGCCGTGGACAGTCCGTAGCCGATGATCGAAATGCCCAGCGTCAGGCGCCGCCCCAGGCGGTCGGCCAGCACGCCGAACAGGATGGTGCCGACGGTGTAGCCGATGAGGAAGATCGAGCCGACGACGCCGGCCAGGGTATGCGGCGAGATGTGGAAGTCCTTCGATACGAGGGGAACCGTGACCGTGTAGATCACCGATGCGAACGCGTCGAAGAACATGCCGAAGCCGGCGGCGAACGTGACGAGCAGGGCCGCCGAATACTTCAGGTCCCTGGGTGAGCGAGCTATGTTTTCGTGCTCTTGCATGATGGGGTCTCCTTCCTGGTGATGTGCAGACGATGGCTTCACACTCGTACGGAATGGCCCCCGAAAATCGGATGTGCGTCAACTGGGCACGCCGGGGCAAGGTGACACGGAGCCTGCAAGGCTCGCTCGTTAATAGGAGGAGCGACCTCCACTGACGTCATAGCAGGCGCCGGTCACGAAACTGGCGCGATCCGAAAGAAGGAACAGGACGATCTCGGCCACCTCCCGCGCGCGCGCCGGGCGACCGAGGGGAATGCGGCTGATGGAATCGCTGCTGAACCACGCGGGCATTTCGTTGACCATGCCGTCGCCGCCGATCAACGAGGGCGACACGCAGTTGATCCGCACGCCGTGGGGCGCGAGATCCTTGGCCCAGGAGCGGGTCGCGCCGATGACCGCCGCCTTGGACAGCGAGTAGATCCCCAGGTGGCGGGGACCCTCCTTGCCGGCGATCGACGCCACGCTGACGATCGAGCCGCTCTTCTGCTCGATCATCTGCCTGGCCGCCAGGCGCGTGCAGGTGAAGACGCCCTGCACGTTCACTTCGCAGACCCGGCGCAACTCCTCCTCGGTGGTCTCCCACAGCGGCTTGATCGGCCCCAGCAGTCCGGCATTGTTGACCAGGCGATCGAGGCGGCCGAAGCGCTCCAGGGTGTCGCGCAGCATGCCGGCCACCGAGTCGGGGTCGGCGACGTCGACCCGCAGGGCCAGCGCAGTGGCTCCGCCTGCGGCGAGCTCGGCGGCGAGCTCGCGCGCCGCCGCTTCCTCGCGGTCCGCGATCACCACGGCATCGCCCTGCCCGGCCAGCGCCAGGGTGATCGCGCGGCCGAGTCCGGCAGCGGCGCCGGTGACCAGGGCCACCGGCCGCGATGCGGCAGCGCGGGCGCTCATGGCGGGCTCATGGGGAGGAGCGGTCCGCCGCGCCGGGCGGCGTGAGCAGCCGCTCGAGGAAATGCGCCAGCACCTTGGCGACCCCGGGATCGTCGAGGTGGTTGGGTCCCGGGTCGTTGATCACCGAGTTGATCAGGAAGCCGTTGACGAACTGCATGGCGGTGCGCACGCGCATCTCGTCGCCTTCCATCCCGCACTGTTTCAACTTCGGCCCGAGATGCTCGACGACGAGCTGGCTCGCCACGTAGCCCAGGCGCTTGAACGGACTCCACACACCGGGCATCGCGGATGAATGCTTGGACGCGGCACGGTAGAGGCCGCGGTTGTTGCTGTAGAGTCCGAGCCAGAAGGCCGAGAAGGCCTCGATCACGGCGCGTGCGTCGGCCTGCTGCCGCTCCAGGGTCGCGAACAGTGCGTGCAGGTTGCTCTCGACCTCGGCGATGGTCGCGTGCTGCAGCGCGAAAAAGTAGGCTTCCTTGTTCTTGAAGCGGCCGTAGAAGGCACCGACCGAAGCACCCGCCGCACGTGCGATGTCGACGATGGTCATGTCGTCGAAACTGCCTCGCTCCAGCGCCTCGCGCCCGGCCAGCAGCAGCGCGCGCAGCGTCGCCTCGCTGCGTGACTGCTGCGGCGGGGTCACGCCCGTGTCGAAGGAGGCCGCCGGAGGCGGGATGCGGCCGTGGGCCGCGCCGGCATCGCCGGCAGCAGGCTGGCGGGAGTCCGGAGGAAGATGGCAGGTGTCGCTGGGCTCGATCATGCTGGTCGCAAACGGGAGGACTCCGAAGAGGCGGGCTGTCGTGCTCTGCGCGGCCCCGCGGGGATGAAATAGAATGGGAATTCTGATTTGGATTCAATCTAGTCGCCCGGAACCGGTGGTTCCATCGGTGCAAACCCGGAACGGTCGCGCCCGCTGGCGGCGCAAGGAGCACGACGGATGAACACGCGTCTGCTGGGCAGCCAGGGCCTGCGGGTGTCGGAGCTGGGTTTCGGCACCATGGGACTGGACTTCGGCTACGGTCCCGCGGTCGATCGCGACGTGGCGATCTCGCTGATGCGCGAAGCCGTCGATCTCGGGGTCACGCTGTTCGACACCGCGGAGGTGTACGGTCCCTATACCAACGAGGTGCTGGTGGGCGCCGCGCTGCGGCCGCTGCGCGACCGGGTCGTGATCGCGACCAAGTTCGGCATGAACATCGTCGACGGAAAGATCCTCGGCATGGACAGCCGGCCCGAGCAGATCCGGCGGGTCGCCGACGCCTCGCTGCAGCGGCTCGGCATCGACGTGATCGACCTGTTCTACCAGCACCGGGTGGACCCCGAGGTGCCCATCGAGGACGTCGCAGGCACCGTGCGCGACTTGATCGCACAGGGCAAGGTCCGGCACTTCGGACTGTCCGAGCCCGCGGCTTCCACGCTGCGCCGAGCGCACGCCGTGCAGCCGGTCGCTGCGGTGCAAAGCGAATATTCGCTGTGGACCCGCGACCCCGAGCACAACGGAGTCTTCGAGGCGTGCGAACAGCTGGGAATCGGCTTCGTGGCCTACAGCCCGCTGGGCAGGGGCTTCCTGACCGGCACGATCGGCCGCCACACCACCCTCGCTGCGGGCGACCTGCGAGCGCGCATGCCGAGGTTCACGCAGCAGGCCATGCAGCACAACCAGGCGCTGGTCGACGTGCTGGCGGCCATCGCCGCGGCCCGGTCCGCGACCCTCGCGCAGCTCGCGCTGGCGTGGATCCTCGCGCGCAAGCCGTGGATCGTTCCCATCCCGGGAACGACCAGGCGCGAGCGGCTGAGGCAGAACCTGCTCGCCGCCGAGCTGCGGCTCACGCCCGGGGACTTGCAGCGCATCGACGACGCGCTGGCCAGCATCCCCATCGAGGGAGAACGTTTCGCGGCCGAGCAGCTGGCCATCACCGGCCGCTGACGCCGCAGCCGCGCGACCGGCGGGCGCGCCCTCAGACGCGCCAGGGCAGCGGCGGCGCCGGCAGCCGGTGGCCGCCGAAGCCGGGGACCTCGCCGAAGCGCGGGCTGCCGGCCTCCCATTGCCGGCGTGCCTCGGTGATCTCCTCGCGCTCGCGGCCGACGAAGTTCCACCACATCAACAGCTGCTCGCCCAGCGGCTCGCCGCCCAGCAGCAACACCCGCGCGCCGGCCTCCAGCTGCAGTTCGATGCGCTCCCGCGCTGCGCCCAGGCAGGCCAGCTGGCGACCCGTCAGCGACGTGCCCTGCACTTCGACCCGCCCCTCGAGGAGCATCGCGCCGTATTCGAAGCCGCGATCAGCGGGCAGCCGGATGCGCCCGCCGTCCGGGCTGCGCAGCTCGAGCGCGAGCAACGGCGAGTAGACCCGGGTCGGCGCGCGCAGCCCGCCGCACTCCCCCGCCAGCAGCGTGCACTCCACGCCGGCCTCGCGCCAGCGCGGCAGCTCGGCATGGTGGTCGAAACGTGGCTCGACGGCGCGCTGCGCCGCCGGCAGAGCGATCCACAGCTGCGCGGCGTGCAACGCGCCCGAGCCGGCGACCGACTGCTCGGCATGGGCGATGCCGCGGCCTGCGGTCATCAGGTTCAGCTCCCCCGGGCGTATGACCTGGCGATGGCCCAGGCTGTCGCGGTGCAGCACCTCGCCGCAGATCATCCAGGTGAAGGTCTGCAGCCCGATGTGGGGATGCGGCGGGACCTGCATCCCGGCAGCGTCCGCGCCCAGCGCGACGGGCCCGGCGTGATCGGCGAAGCACCAGGCGCCGATGCTGCGCCGGCCGCGTTGCGGCAGCAGGCGCTGCAGCGTGAGCCCTCCGACCTCGGCGCTGCGCCCTGCCAGCAGCTCGACGCCGCCGGCCCCCTGCTGCGGGCGCGCGGCGCCGGTCGAACCGGCAGGCGTGGCGGCATCCGGCTGGGTCATCGCGGTCGGGCGGCGAACGCCGACAAAAAACCCCCACGCCGACCTGGCCGTGGGGGTGGCTGCCGGCGGCAGGCCCGTGTCAGTCGTGGATCACCCGGGTGGCCGCCTCGTTCAGGCGCGGCGGGGTCTCGAAGGTGTGGAACGGAGCCGGCGACGGCACTTCCCACTCCAGGCCCTCGGCGCCGTCCCATGGACGCTGCGCGGCCTTCGGACCCTGGTGGCGCAGCATCGGCAGCACCACCGCGAACACGAAGTACGCCTGTGCCAGCCCGAAGATGAACGCCCCCACGCTGGACAACTGGTTGAAGTCGGTGAACTGCAGCGGATAGTCGGCGTAGCGTCGGACCATGCCGCCCAGCCCGAGGAAGAACTGCGGGAAGAAGGTCAGGTTGAAGCCGATCATCGACAGCCAGAAGTGGATCTGGCCGGCGCGCTCGTTGTACATCACCCCCGACCACTTCGGGCCCCAGTAGTACACCGCCATGAAGATCGCGAACAGCGATCCGGCGACCATGGTGTAGTGGAAGTGCGCGACCACGTAGTAGGTGTTGTGCACTTCGGTGTCGATGGGCACCAGCGCCAGCACCAGCCCGGTGAAACCGCCGATCAGGAACACCACGATGAAGCCGATGGCGAACAGCATCGGGGTTTCGAAGCTCAGCGAGCCGCGCCACATGGTGGCCACCCAGTTGAACACCTTGACCCCGGTCGGCACCGCGATCAGCATGGTCGCGTACATGAAGAACAGCTGGGCGAAGGTCGGCATCCCGGCGGTGAACATGTGGTGCGCCCAGACGATGAACGACAGGATGGCGATCGACGCGGTCGCGTAGACCATCGAGCTGTAGCCGAACAGCGGCTTGCGCGAGAAGGTCGGCACCACGCTGCTCATGATGCCGAACGACGGCAGGATCAGCACGTACACCTCGGGGTGGCCCATGAACCAGAACAGGTGCTGGTAGAGCACCGGGTCGCCGCCGCCCGCGGTGTTGAAGAAGTTGGTCCCGAAGTGGCGGTCGGTCAGGGTCATCGTGACCGCGCCGGCCAGCACCGGCATGATGGCGATCAGCAGGTACGCGGTGATCAGCCACGTCCAGGTGAACATCGGCATTTTCATCAGCGTCATGCCGGGAGCGCGCATGTTGAGGATGGTGACGATGATGTTGATCGACGCCATGATCGACGACGCACCGAGGATGTGCACGGTGAAGATCGTCAGGTCCATGCTCATGCCCTGCTGGATGGTCAGCGGGGCGTACAGCGTCCAGCCCACGTCGGGCGCTCCGCCGGGCACCAGGAAGGTCGACACGCCGAGGATCGCCGCCGGCACCAGCAGCCAGAAGCTGAGGTTGTTCATGCGGGGGAACGCCATGTCGGGCGCGCCGATCTGCAGCGGGATCATCCAGTTGGCCAGGCCGGCGAGCGCCGGCATCACGGCCATGAAGATCATGATCAGGCCGTGCATCGTCGTGAACGACAGGAACATCTGCGGGTTGAGGAACTGGATCCCCGGCTCGAACAGTTCGGCGCGAATCGCCATCGCCAGGATGCCCCCGACGAACAGCATGCACATGGCAAACACCAGGTACATCGTCCCGATGTCCTTGTGGTTGGTCGAGAACAGCCAGCGCCGCCACCCGGACGGGTGGTCGTGGGCGTGATCACCACCGTGTGCCGGTGCATGAACTGGATCGAGCGCGACGCTCATCAGGGGCTCCTTAGTTGAATCAACCGTTGTCTTCGAATCTTGCTGATCTTTTGCGCAGCCGCGAACCGCACGCGACCGCAGTGCATCGGCAGCAGCATACACCGCCCGCCTGCGCGTCAGGCAGGCGGGCCGGTGCCGCTTGCCGGCTCCGGGATGTTGTAGCCGCCGCTTGCCGCATCGTTCTAAGGGTTATTACCGATCCCCCGTGACCGCAGTCAAGGCCGCGGTCGATATCGCGCAGGCGCTGCCCGCCGATCCGCTGCCCGCGTCGACCACGGCTCAGTTCCAGCCGTCCGAGCCCGACGAATCATCGGTCCACGACGAGGTGTCGTCGATCCCGAAGTTGCCGTCGTCGGGCAGGCTGCCGGCGTCGGGCAGGCCCGCCGGGTCGAGGCCCGCGCCGCCCGCTCCGGCGATCGGCGCGCTGCCGTTCTGGAACAACCTGTCGACCAGCATTTCCCCGGCCGCCACCCCGGCGCCCACCGCCAGCCCGGTGCCCACCGCGCCGAGCATGCCCCCGCCTTGCGCCGGAGGGTACGGCCCGTAAGAAGGCGCCGCCCCGGGTTGACCCACGCCGCCCGGGTAGCCGGGCGGCTGCGCCCCCGCAGGCCAGGCAGGCGCGGCCATCACCTGCACCTGCGGGCGACGCGACGCCCGGTACACGGCCCACAGCACCAGCAGCGCCAGCGCCGCCAGCGCGATGCCGATGCCCCCCAGCGGCAGGCCGCGCCGGCGGGCCGGCGCCGGCTGCCCGGTATGCGAGGCCACCTGGCGGGTGAAGGCGCGCAGCGTGTCGCGATGCGCGAAGCCCAGCCCGGGGTCGAGTCGCTGCGCGCGGGCCAGCTCGGCGGCCGCGCGCGGCCACTCGGCCTGCAGCGCCGCGATCCGGGCCGACACGTAATGCGCCTTCGCCGAGTCCGGATAGGCTGCCAGCACCTGGTCGATCTCCCCCCTGGCCTGCTGCAGGCGGCCGCTGCTGGCGGCCGCGTAGACCTGCTGGATCGAAGGCACCGCGGGCGCCGCAGCCCAGCCGCATGTCGACCAGCCGATGCCGGCGAGCAGCAGCCAGGCACCGAGCAGCCAGCGCAGTTGTTGGATCATCGTCGAAGCCACCCCATCCGATGGCCGTGGCGCCCGCCGGGACGGCGGGTGTCGGCCGATGCGCCATTCTAATGCGCTCGCGCGCGCCTGCCGCGGCCCGGGTGGCCAGGCCGCGGCCTTCTACGACGTGCGTCGTATACTGGTGCGCTGATGGCCCGCCAGGGCCCGGAGGAAGCGCCTTGCCGACTGCATGCAACGCCTTGGGGCGGTCGCCCGGCCGCGCCGACAGGCGATGAGAGTGCGCGCGCTGTTCGTGTCCGACGTGCACCTGGGCACGCGCGGCTGCCAGGCCGAACTGCTGCTGGATTTCCTGCAGCACTTCGACTGCGAGTGCATCTATCTGGTGGGCGACATCGTCGACGGATGGAGGCTGCGCTCGCACTGGTACTGGCCCGGCTCGCACGATGCCGTGGTCGACTGCGTGCTCGACAAGGCGCGCGAAGGCGCCCGAGTCCGTTACATCCCCGGCAACCACGATGCCTTTCTGCGGGACGCTGCCGGCAGCCGATTCGCCGGCGTGGAAATCGTCGAGCAGGCGGTGCACGAGTCGGCCGACGGCAGGCGCTACCTGGTGGTCCACGGCGACCTCTTCGATGTCGTCGAGCGCTATGCTCCGTGGCTGGCCCGGCTCGGCGACCTGGGCTACCGCGCGCTGCTGGCGGCCAACCTGCCGCTGAACCGCGTGCGCCGGCGTCGCGGCCTGCCGTTCTGGTCGCTGTCGGCGTGGGTCAAGGGAAAGGTCAAGCGGGGCGTGAATTTCATCAGCGACTACGAGGCGCGCATCGCCGAGCAGGCGCGCTGCCTGGGAGTGCACGGAGTGATCTGCGGCCATATCCACCACGCCGCGATGCATGACGACGGCGCCGTCGTGTACATGAACACCGGAGACTGGGTGGAGTCGTGCACCGCGGTGGTCGAGCATCTGGACGGCCATTTCGAGATCGTGCGCTGGCCGCAACTGCGCGGACAGGCCGCCGCCGAAGTGGCCGACCGCGGCACCGTCCGCCACGCCCGCATGGCGTTTCGCAGGCGCTTGATGCCCGCCGGCGCCACCCGCAGCGCGCGACGCAGGCGCCGCGCAACCGCTGCCGAAGCCCCCCGCGATCCCGCCGTCCGGACCGGCGGGCCGCGCCGATGAGCCTGGCCACGCTGCTCGCCGCTGGCGTGCTGCCGCATGACCTGGCTCGCCACCGCTATGCGCTGCTGTTCGCCGCCTCGGTGGTCGAAGGCCCGCTGGTCACGGTGCTGGCGGCCTACCTGGCGGCGCAGGGGCTGCTGAACCCGGGCGCCGTCTACGCCACCGCGGTGCTGGGGGACCTGGTCGGCGACGCGCTGTACTACGTCGCCGGCCGCTGGCTGCTGCGCGGTCTGGGCGCGCGCGCCCGACCCGGCGGCGCACTGCGGCGGCGCGTCGAGGCCTGGCGCGACTACCTGCGCGAGCGCCCCGGGCGCGTGCTGCTGCTGGGCAAGCTGACCCACTCGGCTGGCTTCGCGGTGCTGCTGGGGGCCGGGGCCGCCGGGGTGCCACCCGCCCGCTACATGGCCTACAACCTGCTGGGTACCCTGCCGAAGTCGGCCGTGCTGGTGCTGCTGGGCTATTTCTGCGGACGTTTCCTCGGCGAACTGCAGAGCGACCTGAGGCTGGCCGGGGTCTGCGGCCTGCTGCTGGCCGTGCTGGCGATCGCCGGCGTGGCGCGCCGCCTGCCGCTGGCGCGCGCGGGGCGCGCCGGGCCGGCCGCCCATCGGGGGCCCGCGGGGGATCCGGCCGAATGAGCGGACGCCCCGGCGACCCGCCGCGCGCTCTGCGCCTGGCGGTGTTCACCGACAATTTCCATCCCGAACTCGGGGGCATCCAGGATTCCATCCTGGCCAGCGCGCGCGAACTCGCGGCGCGCGGCCACCGCATCGTGGTGTTCGCGCCGGCCGCCTCGGCGCGCGACTATGCGCGCGCCGGCCTGCCGGTGGCCGAGCCCGACCTGGGCGCCAACGCGACGGTGCTGCGCCTGCGCTCGCTGCCCCTGCCCAGTTCCAGCCAGCAATCCAGGCTGGCGCTGCCGGGCGGCGCGTGGCGCCGCGAAATCGACCGCCTGCGCCCGCACCTGGTGCATACCCACACCTTCCTCAGCGTCGGCCTGCAGGCGCTGCGCGCGGCGCGCCGCGCCGGCGTCCCGGTGGTGGGGACCAACCACTGGTCGGTCGGCGCCTTCGACCTGTACGCCCCGCTGGCGCGCAACGCGCTGCGGCGGGCGGCGCTGGCTGCGGTCGGCCGCTATTACCAGGCTTGCGACCGGGTGACCGGGCCGTCGCGCTACACCATCGACGACCTGCTGCGACACGGCCTGCGCAGACCGTGCCGCGTGGTGTCCAACCCCATCGACACCACGCTGTTCCACCCGCTCGACGAAGCCGGCAGGATGCGGGCCAGGCAGCGCTGGCGGCTGGATGGCCCGGCCATCGTCTACGCCGGTCGGCTGGCACGCGAAAAGAACATCGACGTGCTGATCGACGCCTTCGCCCAGGTGCACGCGCGCCAGCCGCGGGCGACGCTGCTGCTGGCCGGGCACGGCAGCGCCCGGCGCGCGCTGGCCGAACGGGTGCGCGAGCGCGCGCTGGCCCACGCGGTGCACTTTGTCGGCACCCTGCCCCACGCCGACCTGGCCGAACTCCTCGGCGCCGCCGACGCCTTCGCGATCGCCAGCAAGTCCGAGACCCAGAGCATGGTGCTGCTGCAGGCGCTGGCCTGCGGGCTGCCGGCCGTGGGAGCGCGCTGGGGCGGACTGACCGAGCACCTTCCCGAGCAGGCAGGCCGACTCGCCGCGGCCGACGACCCGCGGGACTTCGCCGAGAGCCTGCTGGCGGTGCTGGCCGACGAGCCCGCGCGCCGGCGCATGGGCGCGCACGCCCGGCGCCACGCCGAGGGCTTCGGCATCGCGGCGATCGCCGACGCCTGGGAACAGTTCTACCGGGAAACGCTGCAAGAGTCTGCACGGCGCAGCACAATATGACGCCATGCAAGCCATTTCCCGTGTTCGTCTTTCCATGCTGGACCTGGTCGCGGTGCGCGAGGGCAGCACCGTGCAGGATTCGCTGGCGCTCGCGCTGCGCACCGCGCGCCACGTCGAGCAACTCGGCTTCGTGCGCTACTGGCTCGCCGAGCACCACAACATGCCGGGGATCGCCAGTTCGGCCACCGCGGTGCTGGTCGGCTACATCGCCGCAGGCACCCGGGGCATCCGCGTCGGCTCCGGCGGGGTGATGCTCCCCAACCACGCCCCGCTGGTGGTGGCCGAGGCCTTCGGCACGCTGGCCGAGCTCTACCCGGGGCGCATCGACCTCGGCCTCGGACGGGCGCCCGGAACCGACCCGCTGACCATGCGCGCGCTGCGCCGCGACCGCGTCGAGAGCGAGGAGGACTTTCCGCGCGATGTCGCCGAGCTGCAGCGCCTGCTGGCGCCGGCCGAGCCCGGGCAGCGGCTGATGGCCAACCCCGGCGCCGGCACCCAGGTGCCGATCTGGCTGCTCGGCTCCAGCCTGTTCTCGGCCTCGCTGGCCGCCAGCATGGGCCTGCCCTTCGCGTTCGCGTCGCATTTCGCGCCCAGGCTGCTGCTGCAGGCGCTGCAGGTGTACCGGGAGGGCTTCCGTCCTTCGGCGGTGCTGCAGCGGCCCTACGTGGCCATCGGCGTGCCGCTGATCGCCGCCGACGACGACGCCCAGGCCGAATACCTGGCCAGCAGCACCTATCAGCGGGTGCTGGGAATCCTCACCGGCCGCCGCGGCAAGCTGCCGCCGCCGGTGCCCGATTTCCTGCGCTCGCTGCACCCGCAGGAGCGCGCGGCCATCGACGATTTCCTCGCCGCCGCGGTGATCGGCGGCCCCGACAGCGTGCGCGCCGGCCTGGAGCAGTTGGCCCGGGCCACCGCGGCCGACGAGTTCGTGCTGGTCAGCGACGTGTTCGATCCGGAATTGCGGCTGCGCAGCCTGGACATCGCGGCGCAGGCGCTGGCCCGCTCGCAGGCCGCGGTCGCCGCGTAGCCGAGTTGCGCCAGCACAAGGACGCCCAGCTCCCCCCCACCTAGGCTGAACCCGCGGTGGAGCCGGACCCGGTCAGGGCCGGCCGCCAGAAGGGGGGGCCATGCGGGGTCTGTCGTTCGTCGAGGCGTGGGCGGGTTCGCTCGCCGGCGCGGAGCCCGCGCCGCCCGAGGCGCTGCGCAAGCGCGGGCGGCGCCTGCGCATGACCGCGCTGGTGGGACTGAGCTACGGCGTCGACCTGGCGGTCATCGCGTTGTTCTGGCGCGGCGGCGCGGCGCCGCTGTCGCTGCTGCCGATCTATGCCGCGGCGGCGGCCGGCCACATGCTGGTGTTCGGGCTGGCGCAGAGGCTGGGGCTGAGCGAGCGAGCCGCCAACCCGCATCTGACCGGCTTGCAGATGGCCTGGGCGATTTCGCTGCAGTTCGCGGCGCTGCTGTGGGCGCCCGCCCTCGCCGGCTACTTCCTCGGCGTGATGTTTGTCATCTTTTCCTTCGGGGCACTGCGGCTGCCGCTGCGCACGGCGCTGCTGATGTGGCTGGCCGCCAGCGCAGCCGTGGTCGCGCTGATGGCCTTCCTGCCGCTGCTGCCTGCGCCGTTGCCCCTGGGGTCGCCCTGGTCCCGGCTGGGCGCCGCAGTCGGCTTCTCCACCTTGCTGCTGCGGTGCATCGTGCTGAACTTTCGCGCGATGGCCCTGCGTGCCGACTCGCTGCGTCAGGCGACCAGGCTGGCCGCCGAGGCGGCCGAGGCGCGCCGGCGCGCCAGCCGCGACGCGCTGACCGGGGCGCTCAACCGCGACGGCCTGCTGCCGCTGCTGGAGGCCGAACTCGCGCGCCTGCACCTGCACGGCGCACCGTGCTGCGTGGCCATGCTGGACATCGACTGGTTCAAGTCCGTCAACGACGATTGGGGACATCCGGCGGGCGACCGCCTGTTGCGCGCCCTCGTCGATCTGCTGCAACACCACCTGCGCGCCAGCGACCGGCTGGCGCGTTTCGGCGGCGAGGAGTTCCTGGTCCTGATGCCCGCCACCGCGGAGCGCGAGGCGCTGGACATCGCCGAGCGCCTGCGCGAGCTGGTGGCGGCCAGTCCATGGCCGCAGGTGGCTCCGGGGTTGCGGCTGACGCTGTCGATCGGTGTCGCGCAGGCCCAGCGCAGCGAAGGCATGGAGCGCTGGCTGGCGCGCGCCGATACCGCGCTGTACGGCGCCAAGGCCCTGGGTCGCAATTGCTGTTGCGTGGCCGCCGCGGTCGCGGCCTGAGCGAGCGCTGCAGGGGATGCTGTCCGGAACGCACGCGGCGGCGGGCAGTGCCATACTCGCGCATGTCTTGCACCGGGCAAGGCCGCGCGGCATCGGGCCGGCGTGCGCGTTGCCTGTTCCGCCATGCACCCCTGTCCACCCCGCAGCGGCCCGCCCGCACCGATACGCCACCGGCGCGCCGTCTTCGCGCTCGGGCTCGCACTGGCCGCGGCCGCGCTGGCGCGGCCGGCCGGCGCGGCGCCGCCGGCGCCGCTGAGCCAGCAGCCCATCGACGGCGCGCAACGGATCGCGCGCTGGGTCCGGCCCCGCCTGGACTTCGGGTCGGCCGCACAGGCGCGCCGCGCGCTGCAAGCGGGCATCGAACTGCTGACCCCGGTCGGCAGCGCGGTGCCCGGGGTGCTGCGCGCCGCCGGCGCCAGCGTGGAGTTCCAGCCGGCGCTGCCGCTGGCCGACTGCTCGGTCTACACGCTGCGGGTGGGCGCCGCCGCCGGCGCCTGGCAGTCGGGCTTTCGCACCCGCTGCAGCCACTGGAGCCACCCGCGGCAGATCGACGACCGGCGCACGGCGCGCCGCCCGGGCTACGGTGCCGACGACGTGCAGCTGGCCGCCAGCCGCGGCGGAGGAGCGCTGGCCGCCTGGGTGCAGGGCGACGGACGGCACAGCGCGATCGTCTCCAGCCGGCTGCAGGCCGACACCGGATCGTGGCTGGCGCCGCGCATCGTCGATCGCCGCGGCGGCGGCGACGCCGAACTGCCGGCGCTGGCCACGCTGGCCGACGGCAGCGTGCTGGCGGCCTGGGTGCAGCAAGCCCGCGGCCATGACCAGCTGCTGGCTCGCCGCCTGGGCAGCGCAGCGCATCGGGTATGGCGGCTCGACCGAGCGGGCGCTGCCGCCGGCCCGAGCACGGTGCGTCTGGCCGGCGACGCCGCGGGCAACGCGGTCGCGGTCTGGCAGCAAGCTCGCGCAGGCCACGGCGCCGTCTGGGCCGCGCACTGGAGCGCGGCCAGCCGGAGCTGGGGACCGGCCAGGCTGCTCGAGGCCTGGCCCGGCGGCGACTACGCCCCCGTGGTCGCGGCGGGCGGCGACCAGCGCTTTGTCGTCGCCTGGGAACGCGGCCCGGCCGGCCGCGAGAGCGTGGTCGCCAGCCGCTGGACGCAGCGCGGCTGGTCGGCTCCGCGGCGCCTGAGCGCGCCGGGCGTGCGCGCCACCCGCCCGTTGCTGGCACTGGCCGACGAGGGTCGCGTGGCCGCGGCGTGGATGCAGGGGCGCGGCGCCGGCCGGCGGCTGGCGCTGCGCCGCATGCGCTGGCCGCACTGGGCCGGCAGCACCCGCGTCGTGCAGGCGCGCGGACTGCGCGGTCCCGCGGTCGCCGCGGCACTGCGCTTCGATCCCGCGGGCAACCTGGCCGTGGCATGGGAACAGCAGGCGACCGGCCCGGCCGGCTACCGCATCGAGGCGGCGCGCTGGCTGGCCCGGTCCGCGCGCCCGGCCGGCATCACCCGCCTCGATCCGGCGGGCCTGGGCAGCGCCGGCAACCCGGCGCTGGTCGCCGACCCGGCCGGCAACCTGGTCTGCGCGTGGTACCAGCAGGGCCCGCAGGGGCTGCAGGTGCTGGCCGCCCGCTTCGACGCCAGCCTGGCGCGCTGGCAGCCCGCGCGCCTGCTGTCCGACCCCCGGCAGACCGTGCAGGCAAGCTTCCCGGTGCTGGCGGTCGACGCCGCGGGCAGCGTCACCGCAGCCTGGCAGCAGTACAACAACTGGCGCGACATCGTCGTCGCCAGCCGGTTGCGCTGAGCCGGCGCCGGGCCGCCCCAAGCCGGCTCAGCCCCCCTCGGGGATGAGGCGGGACCAGCCCGGACCCGGGGGCCCCTCCACCTGCCACCGACGCCGTCCGGCTCCCGTCAGGCGGGTTCCGGCACGCTGGGCAGGCCGGCCAGCGCCATCGCCAGTTCGCGCTCGTCGTAGGCCTCGTCCTTGAGTTCCCCGGCGAAGTACTTCTGGTAGGCCGACATGTCGAAATGGCCGTGACCGCACAGGTTGAACAGGATGGTCTGGCTGCGCCCCTCGCGCTTGCAGCGCAGCGCCTCCTCGATCGCCCCCTTGACCGCGTGGTTCGCTTCCGGCGCCGGCACGATGCCCTCGGTGCGGGCGAACTGCACCCCGGCGGCGAAGCATTCGCCCTGGGTGTAGGCCACCGCTTCGAGCAGCCCGAGCTGCCTGAGGTGCGAAACCAGCGGCGCCATGCCGTGGTAGCGCAGGCCGCCGGCGTGGAAACCCGGCGGCGTGAAGGTGGAGCCCAGGGTGTGCATCTTGGCCAGCGGGGTCATGTGGCCGGTATCGCCGAAGTCGTAGGCATAGCGCCCGCGGGTCAGCGACGGACAGGCAGCCGGCTCGACCGCGACGATGCGCGGCTTGGGACCTCCGCGCAGGCCATGGCCGATGAAGGGGAAGGCGATGCCGGCGAAGTTCGAGCCCCCGCCGGTGCAGCCGACCACCACGTCGGGCCAGGCGTCGGCCAGTTGCATCTGCTCCATCGCCTCCAGCCCGATGACCGTCTGGTGCATCAGCACGTGGTTGAGCACCGAGCCCAGCGCATACTTGGTGTCCTCGCGCTGCGCCGCCAGTTCCACCGCTTCGGAAATCGCGATGCCCAGGCTGCCGGGATGGTCCGGGCGCTGCGCCAGCACCTGCCGCCCGTATTCGGTCTCGGTGGACGGCGAAGGCAGGCAGCGTGCGCCGTAGGTTTCCATCACCGCCCGCCGGTAAGGCTTCTGGTCGTAGGACACCCGCACCTGGAACACCAGCACCTCGAGGCCGAACAACTGGCCGGCGAAGGCCAGCGAGGTGCCCCATTGACCGGCGCCGGTCTCGGTGGTCAGCCGCCGCACCCCGGCCTCGGCGTTGTAGAAGGCCTGCGGGACCGCGGTGTTGGGCTTGTGGCTGCCCGCCGGGCTGACCCCTTCGTACTTGTAGAAGATCTTCGCAGGGGTCTGCAGGGCCTTTTCCAGGCGATGCGCCCGGTACAGCGGCGCCGGCCGCCACAGCCGGTAGACCTCGCGCACCGGCTGGGGAATCTCGATTTCCCGCTCGGTGCTGACCTCCTGCGCGATCAGCGCCATCGGGAACAGCGGCGCCAGGTCGTCGGGCCCGATGGGCTGCAGGGTCCCGGGATGCAGCACCGGGGGCAGCGCCTTCGGCAGGTCGGCCTGGATGTTGTACCAGGCCTTGGGAATGCGGCTTTCATCGAGCAGGTATTTGGTGGTCTGGCTCATCGGGTGGTCTCCATGGAAGCAAAGCGATACCGATACCGGCCCCGAGCATATCCTGCGCCGGCACTGCGACTCCTTCGCGCCGCGCAACCCCATGCGCTGCGCGCAAGGCAACGGGTGTGTTTGCGGATCCGTTTCGCCTCATGCACCGGGTAGCGAACCTCGCTGCGGTGTGCGCGCCGACGGCCACGCGCGATGGGCCGCGGCGCTGCCCGCGAGCCGCCGCGGTGGAGGTGGTCGCATTGGCTTACTTTCGTTACGTCCGGATTCCGACGCCGCCGATTCGCGTCGGCGAGGCGCTCGGCGCCGCGGGCCGGGGTTGCGGATCGCCGAACGATCGCCGGCCCGCCCGGCAGAAACACCACGCCGGACCGCCATTCCCGGCGAGATCGAGCGGCGTCGCCGAACGCCCGGCTGCCGCCGACGCTCGGCCGGGAGTTCGCCGCCGCTCCGCTCCATGCCGCTCAACGCGCGCACTTGCTGCGTTGCGCGCTGAATCGCCGCGGCTGCGCGGCGTCGCGTCGGCCGGGCCCTGGCGCTGCCTATGCGTCGTCGGGGCCGGCACGTGCCGGCCGGGCTTGCGGCGCGCGGTCGCGCCACGGTGACGGCCGGCCCTGCAACGGTTGTGCGTCAGCACTGCTCGCAACTGCTTGTCAACCCCCGCGTTGTCGCCATTGCCAATATCCTCCCGCTCTGCCTAGGATGCTCAAGTAACTCCCATCGAGCACTTGCGAAAAGCCGGCATCGGGAGTAACGGGCTCGATTCCCATTACAAGCATGGACGAACTGGACGATGATTTCGGGGGGATGTCGGCGCAGGTCGAGCGCTGGCTGCAGCCTTGCGCCGACCAACCCGGCGGCGAGAACCTCGAATACGACCAGGCCTTCCTTGACCTGGAGCGCGCCGCCCAAGGCAAGCCGGAAACCCAGTTCGCGCCGGCCGAGCCGCCGAACTGGATGGAAGTCAAGGCCCAGGCCGAGGCGCTGCTGGACCGCACGCGCGACCTGCGCGTGGCCCTGCCCTGGTTGCGGGCGAATATCGCGCTGTCCGGGGTGTCGGCGCTGGAGCCGGGGCTGCGGCTGCTCGACGGCTGGTTCGATTCGCTGTGGGATTCGATGCATCCGCAGAACGATCCCGACGACGGCGACGCCTTCGCGCGGCTGAACGTGCTGGCCAGCCTGTCCAGCAACGAAGGCCTGATCAAGGACCTGCGGCAATCCAGGCTGCACCCCGACCGCGTGGTGGGCGGGGTGCGGGTGCGGGATATCGAGATCGCGCTGGATCGGCTGCCCTTGCGCGACGACGACGCCGGCTACACGCTGTCGCAGATCCAGGGCATGGTGTCCGAGCGGCCGCCGGTGCAGCAGGCGCTGCGCCAGCGCACCGCCTCGGCGCTGGAGCATCTCGGCGCGCTGCAGCAGCGCATGAACGAGCGCGTGGGCATCGAGCGCGCGGTGGACCTGCAACCGCTGCGCGAGATGCTCGCCGCGGTCGCCTCGGTCGTGTCCGACGGCGAGTCCGGCGGCGAAGCGGCGCAGCCGCAAGACGACGATGCCCACGACGATGGCGATGCCGACTCCGCGCCGGCGCCGCGGCGCCGCGGCGGCGGCGTCGCGGGAATCGAAACGCGGGCGGACGCGGTCAAGGCCATCCAGCTCATCTGTGCGTTTCTCGACCGCACCGAGCCGACCAACCCGGCGCAGTTGTTCCTGCGGCGTGCCGAACAACTGATCGACAAGAGCTTCCTGCAACTGGTCAAGGAACTCGCGCCCGACGCGATGCGCGAAGTCGCGCGCATGGTCGGGGTCGACCCCGAGACCATGGAAGACGAATGACACAGCGGGCCGCGCGATGCGCACCTGATTCAACGGAGGAAACGAGCGATGGGAAGTAGCCAGAAATTCGTCGGACGCAACCGCGCTCCGCGCGTGCAGATCGAATACGACGTCGAGCTGTACGGCGCCGAGAAGAAGGTGCAGCTGCCTTTCGTGATGGGGGTGATGGCCGACCTGGCCGGCAAGCCCGCCGATCCGCTGCCCTCGGTGGCCGACCGCAAGTTCCTCGAGTTCGACGTGGACAATTTCGACACCCGCATGAAGGCGATGAAGCCGCGGGTGGCGTTCCAGGTCCCCAACACCCTGACCGGAGAAGGCAACCTGTCGGTGGACCTGACCTTCGAGAGCATGGACGATTTCTCCCCGGCGGCCATCGCGGCCAAGGTCGAGGGCCTGAACAAGCTGCTGGAGGCGCGCCAGCAGTTGTCCAACCTGCTGACCTACATGGACGGCAAGGGCGGCGCCGAGGAGCTGATCGGCAAGGTGTTGAAGGACCCCACGCTGCTGCAGTCGCTCGGGGCCAACCCGAAGCCGGCCGAGCAGGCTTGAACGGCGATCACCACGCGGAGTAGGCGATCATGGCGGAAGTGGAACAAAAGGCCGAGTCGGCGGCGTTTGCCGGCGTGCAGTTCGAGGGCAGCGATTTTGCCTCGCTGCTGAACAAGGAATTCAAACCCAAGTCCGACGAGGCCCGCAGCGCCGTCGAGAACGCGGTGCAGACCCTGGCCAAGCAGGCGCTGGAGCATGTGGGCACGATCAGCGCCGACACCGTGGCGAGCATCGAGGCGATGATCGCCGAGCTCGACCGCAAGTTGTCGGAACAGGTCAACCTGATCCTGCACCACGAGGACTACCAGAAGCTGGAGTCGGCGTGGCGCGGCCTGCACTACATGGTGAACAACACGGAGACCGACGAGACGCTGAAGATCCGCGTCATGGCGATCTCCAAGCAGGAACTCGGCAAGACCCTGAAGCGCTACAAGGGCACGGCGTGGGACCAGTCGCCGCTGTTCAAGAAGCTCTACGAGGAGGAGTACGGCCAGTTCGGCGGCGAACCCTTCGGTGCGATCGTCGGCGACTACCACTTCGACCATTCGCCGCCCGACGTCGAGCTGCTGGGCGAAATGGCCAAGGTCGCCGCCGCGGCGCACGCGCCGTTCATCACCGGGGCCGCGCCCAGCGTGATGCAGATGGATTCGTGGAATGAACTCGCCAACCCGCGCGACCTGACCAAGATCTTCACCACCCCGGACTACGCGGCGTGGCGCTCGCTGCGCGAGTCCGACGATGCGCGCTACCTGGCGCTGTGCATGCCGCGCTTTCTCGGCCGCCTGCCCTACGGCGCGAAGACCGACCCGGTGGATGCCTTCAATTTCGAGGAAGACACCGACGGCTCCGACCACGGCAAGTACGCCTGGTGCAACGCCGCGTACGCGATGGCGACCAACATCAACCGCTCGTTCAAGGAATACGGCTGGTGTTCGCGCATCCGCGGCGTCGAGTCCGGCGGCGCGGTGGTCAACCTGCCGACCCATACCTTCCCCACCGACGATGGCGGGGTCGACATGAAGTGCCCGACCGAGGTGGCGATTTCCGACCGGCGCGAGGCCGAACTGTCGAAGAACGGCTTCCTGGCGATGATCCACCGCAAGAACTCGGATTTCGCGGCGTTCATCGGCGCGCAGTCGCTGCAAAAGCCCACCGAGTACGACGACGCCGACGCCACCGCCAACGCCGCGCTGGCGGCGCGCCTGCCCTACCTGTTCGCCTGCAACCGCTTCGCGCATTACCTCAAGTGCATGGTGCGCGACAAGATCGGCTCGTTCAAGTCGCGCGATGCGATGGAGCGGTGGCTCAACGACTGGATCTCCCGCTATGTCGACGGCGACCCGGCGAACTCCAGCGAACAGACCAAGGCCGAGCGCCCGCTGGCGGCGGCGGAGGTGGTGGTCGAGGAGGTCGAGGGGGCGCCCGGCTACTACCAGTCGAAGTTCTTCCTCAAGCCCCATTACCAGCTCGAGGGGCTCACCGTATCGCTGAGGCTGGTGTCCAAGTTGCCGTCGGAAAAGTCCTGAGCGACACCGCGGACTGGCACCCTTTGATTGAATCCGGACTAGGAGCAACGACATGGCGGCAAACGCATTCATCCGTTTTCTGAAGAACAAGAAGCCGGTCACCCTCGGCGAGTCGATGCAGAAGGGGCACATGTATACCGACGGCTGGCTCGAAATCGGTGACTGGAGCTGGGACATCACGGCCGACACCAACTTCCTCAAGGGCACGGGCGCCTCGGTCGGCAAGGCCGTGCCGGGGTCGATGAGCTTTTCCCACAGCTTCGACCGCTCGTCGCCGCTGATCCTCGACCACATCACGATGGGCACGCACTTCGACGTGGCGCAGATCGACATGCTGAAGCAGACCGGCGAAGCCCAGCCGCAGGTCTACTTCCAGGTGATGATGGGTAGCGTGTTCATCACCAAGGTTTCGAGCAAGGGCGGCGAGGATGGCGCGATCGCCCAGGACGTCGAAATGGTGTTCAAGGAAATCCAGATCGGCTACAAGAAACAGAGCAGCAACATCAAGAGTGGCAAGGCCGGGAAACTCGATCCGGCGGTTCCGTTCAAGTGGAACATCTCCCACATGAACTTCACGGTCGACGATGAGATCAAGCTGCTGATCAGCTGACCCTCACCCCAGCAGCGAAACCACCGACCATTGGAGATATCGATATGCCAGGCAATGCATTCATTCAGTTCCCCGGTATCACCGGCGAGTCCTACCAGCAGGGCCACAGCGGCGACGCGGGATGGATCGAGATCGCCGACTGGAGCTGGGACGTCGAGGCCGAGACCAGCTTCCTCAAGGGCGGCGGCTCGGCGGTCGGCAAGCCGCAACCGGGCGCAGTGTCGTTCACCCACTACTACGACCTGAGTTCACCGGTGATCATGACCCACATCGTCGCCGGCAAGACCTTTCCCAAGATCACCATCGAGATCCTCAAGCAGATCGGCGATGACGAGAAGGGCCAGCCAGCGGTGTTCTTCCAGATCGTGCTGACCAATGCCTACATCACCAAGGTGTCGACCAAGGGCAGCGAGGACGGCGCGGTGAACCAGGACGTGGAGATGGTGTTCAAGGAAATCGCCATCGGCTACAAGCCGCAGAACAACGACGGCACGCTGGCGCCGGCGATGGCCTTCGGCTGGAGCGTGACCGCGATGGACAACACGGTCACCAATCCGACCAGCCTGAGCTGAGCCGCCGCAGCGCTGCCGCGAGCCTCGCGGCGGCGCGGCAGCGGCTGCGGCGCCTTGCGCCGGGCACCTGGATCGCAACGTGGCAGATACCCATATCTATCTGGAACTCGACGACGTCAAGGGCGAAAGCACGGCGGCGGGATTTGTCGAGCGCGCCGAAATCCAGACCGTGCGCTGGGGGCTGTCGGCGCGCAACTCGCAGACCGTCGACGAGCAGACCGCCGCGGCGCAGCTCGACTACGACCTGGTGACCCTGACCAAGCATTTCGACAACGCGTCGCTGGCCTTTCTCAAGCGCACCGCCCGTTCCGATGGCGGCGGCGACCAGCGCAGGCAGGGCTTCGAGACGGCGAAGATCAGCTATGTCGACGTGGTGCTCGACCCCGACTCGCCGGAGAACGCCAAGAGCGTGCCGGTGGTGGAGATCGTGCTCAAGCATGGCTACATCGAGGACTACCAGCTGTCGACCGCCGAGGGCTCCAGGTCGATACGGGTGGAGGAGACCATCAAGCTGTCCTACCGGAGCATCCGGTTCAGCTACTACCGCGCGGTCGACGGCGACCGCGGCCGACGCCACGCCGTGCACTTCGACGGCGAGACCGCCGTCGGCGACGACTGAAGGCGGGGCGCGACCATGGAGCAGAAGGCCCAGCTATTCCTGGAGATCAAGGCCCCGGACCAGGCGCTGCTGCCGGGCGAGTCGCAGGTTCGCGGCTTCGAGAACCAGATTGTCATCGACTCCTGGGAATGGGGGCTGAGCGCTCCCGACAGCGGCACCCGCAACAACCGCCTCGAGCCCTCGACGCTGTCGTTTCGCAAGACCACCGATCGCTCGACCACGGTGCTGCTGAAGTTCCTCAGCAAGGGCACGCTGCTGCCCACGGCGACCGTGCACCTGCGCGACGCGTCGGCCGATTCGGGCTGGACGCTCGACGTGCAGATGGCCGACGTGCGCATCCTCGGCTACGAAATCGACCTGAAGTCCGACGCCGCCGAGGGTGTCACGGAGGAGAAGTGGGTGCTGGGCTTTTCCAGCATCCGGCTGGGCTACACCCGCTCCGGAACCGGGGCGGCGCAGACCACGCTGAAGATGAAGCGTTCGGCCGGCGCCGACATCCGCGAGCCGGGGCGCAGTCGCCGCGAGGAAATCATTGCCCGCATCGACGACATCGAGGACGAGCGAGCATTCGCCGAACTCGAGCGCGACCTGCTGGCGCTGTTCAAGAGGCGGCGCGAGGTCAAGGCGAAGCCGCCGGACGACGAGCAGCAGGGCTCGCGCAATTCCCGCTCCCCGAGCGTGCGTTGACAAGGAGGGATCATGCCCATCCAGACCTACACCGATCGCAGTTCGATGATCTCGGAGATGGAGGCCGGCTTCGAATTCGAGTTCAACTGCGCGCACTGCTCGCAACGCTGGGTCAGCGACTACAAGCCCTACCGCCTGGGCCAGCTGACGGGACTGCTCAACCGCTTCATGTTCGTGTTCAACGGCGCGATGGATGATGTCGGCCGGCTCAGCGAGAGCTTTTCCGACGTCAACATGCGCAAGGCCCACGACGCCGCGCTGGAAGCCGCGCAGCACGAGGCCGACCACCGCTTCAAGCTGTGCCACCAGTGCAGCGACGTGGTGTGCAACGACTGCTACGCCGACGAGGCGGAGTGCTGCAAGCAATGCCGTGACCGCGCCAGCGGAGCCGCGCCCGGCGCCGCCGCCGGTGGCAGCGGCGGCGCGGCGGCCGCCGCCGGCGGCGCGACCTGCCCGAACTGCAACACCGCGACCGCGGGCGGCAGATTCTGCCCGGAGTGCGGATTCGACATGGCCAGCAGCCACAAGTCCTGCCCGTCGTGCGGCACGGTGGTCGAGCGGCAGGCCCGCTTCTGCACCGATTGCGGTCATTCCTTCTAGCGCGCTGCCCAGCACCCCGATCCCGCCGACATGAACCTCACCGCCGAAGCCGCCGACGACGCCGCCCGTGCCTTGCGCGAGGGCCATCCGAAGGCTGCGCTGGCCTCGCTCACCGCGTCGGTGCGGGCGCACCCGGCGGATGCGCGGCTGCGCGTCTTCCTGGCGCAACTGCTGTGCGTGCTCGGGCAGTGGGAGCGCGCCCACACCCAGCTCAACGTGATGGCCGACCTCGACCCCGCGGCCGTCCCGATGCGCGAAATGGTCGGCCACGCGCTGCGCTGCGAGCGCATCCGCGCAGCGGTGTTCGCCGGACGCCGCGCGCCGATGGTGTTCGGCCAACCCGAAGCCTGGCTGGCGCAACTGATCGAGGCCCTGCTGCAGCAGGGCCGCGGCGAGAAGGATCTCGCGCTCAGCCTGGCCGGCAGCGCCTTCGACGCCGCTCCCGCGGTGAGCGGACGCGTCGACGGCCAGCCTTTCGCGTGGATCGCCGATGCCGACTCGCGCCTGGGCCCGGTGCTCGAGGCCATGGTCAACGGGCGTTACTACTGGATCCCGTTCGGCCGCCTGCAGCGCCTGACCATGTCGGCGCCGGAGGACCTGCGCGACCGGGTGTGGACGCCGGCGCAACTGCAGTTCGCCAATGGCGGCGAGGTGGTGGCGATGATCCCCACGCGCTACCCCGGCACCGAGACCAGCGACGACGAGGCGCTGCTGATGGCCTCGCGCACCGACTGGCGCGAGGCGATGCCCGAGCACTGGCAGGGCCTGGGCCAGCGCGTGCTGGTCACCGACCAGGCCGAGTACGGGCTGCTCGACCTGCGCTCGATCGAAATCGACCCGCAGGAGGGGGCCCATGGCTGAGGCCGGCGCCCAGGACCGGCTGCAACCGTCGCTGCTCGATCGCCTGCTCGATGACGACGCGCGCAGCGGGGTCGAGAGCCCGGCGGCGCGCGCGCTGACCCGCCAGCAGTTGCGCGCAGCGGTGCTGCGCGACCTGGGCTGGCTGTTCAACGCCATCCGCGCCGAGCCGGAGCCGCATTCCAGCCGCGAGGACGAAAAGGCGCTGTGGCAGGCGCACGCGCTGGCGCGCAAGTCGGTGGTCAATTTCGGCATGCCGGCCTTCGCCGGCACCACGCTGTCGTCGATGGACGTCGGGGCGCTGCGGCGCGCCGTGCTGGAGGCCATCCGCACCTTCGAGCCGCGCATCGAGAGCGACAGCCTCGACGTGCAGGTGACCACCAGCCGCGGCAGTGCCCACAACCAGATGCAGATCAGCATCAGCGGGCGGCTGTGGAGCCAGCCCGTGCCACTGGAGTTGCTGCTGGCCGCGGAGGTCGACATCGAGACCGGCAACGCCCGCGTGCGCGAGCTGCGCAGCTGACCGAGCGGGGTGTGCCGTGGATGCCAGACTGCTGCGCTACTACAACGACGAACTGCGCTACCTGCACGAGCAGGGGGCCGAGTTCGCGCGCGAGTTCCCGAAGATCGCCGCCCGCCTGGGCATCGAGGGACTCGAGGTCAGCGACCCCTACGTCGAGCGCCTGCTCGAGGGCTGCGCTTTCCTGTCGGCGCGGGTGCACCTCAAGCTCGACGCCGAATTCCCGCGCTTCGCGCAGCGCCTGCTGGAGCTGATGTACCCGAATTTCCTGGCCCCGGTGCCGTCGATGCTGGTGGCCCGGGTGCGTGTCGGAGCGGACGCCAACCTGCTGGCCGGCCCGACGGTTCCGCGGGGCACCGCGCTGATCGCGCCGGCCAGCGCGAGCTCGCCGACGCGCTGCGAGTTCACCACCGCGCAGGACCTGCAGCTCACGCCGCTGCAGGTCACCGCGGCCGATTATTTCCTCAACGTGTCGGAGCTCAAGCTCGGCGCCTATCCGCTGACCAGGCGGCTGCGCAGCGGCATCCGCGTCAAGCTGCAGCTGCCGGCCGGCATGGCGCTGCGCCAACTCGACATCGATTCGCTGAGCTTCTACATGGGGGGCGCGTTCGACATCGGCGCGCAGGTGCACGAATTGCTGCTGTCCGACCTGTGCGGAGTGCTGGTCGGCGCCCCCGGCGGCAAGCCGCTGTGGCTCGACCCCGAGTCGCTGCAGGCGGTGGGCTACGCCGACTGCGAAGCCATGCTCGACCAGGCCGCGGCGGGTTTTGCCGGGGTGCGGCTGCTGCAGGAGTACTTCGCCTTTCCCGAACGCTTCCTGTTCGTGCGCCTGCAGGGCCTGCGCGCGGCGCTGGCGGCGCTGGGCGGCTCGGATCTGGAGATCACCTTCCTGTTCGGCCGCCAGGGCGAGGGCCTCGATGGCCAGGTCGGCGCCGAACAGTTCGCGCTGCACTGCGTGCCGGCGGTCAACCTGTTCAGCCGCCGCGCCGACCGCATCCACCTGGACGACGGCTCGCACGAGTTCCACGTCGTCGTCGACCGCACGCGGCCGCTGGACTTCGAGGTCTACGGCGTCGAATCGCTGCGCGGCTTCGACAGCGCCGGCGGCGAGCGCGCATTCCATCCGCTGTACGCGCCCGACCACGCGACGCGGGGCGTGCGCCAGCCCGCGTACTTCACGGCCTGGCGCGAGCCGCGGCTGCTTTCGCAACAGGCCAAGCGCGACGGCACGCGCTCGGGCTACGTCGGATCCGAGGTGTTCGTCTCGCTGGTCGACCCGGAGGAGGCTCCGCAGGCGCTGGACATGCGCGAGCTGGCGGTGCAGGTGCGCTGCACCAACCGCGACCTCCCGGTGTTCCTGCAGGCCAGCGCGGCCCAGGCCAACTACACCCTGCAGGCCGAGCTGCCCATCGAGGGGACGCAGGTCCTGGCGGGACCGTCGCGCCCGCAATCGGGACTGCGCGACGGCGCGTTCGCCTGGCGGCTGCTCAACCTGCTGTCGCTGAACCACTTGTCGCTGCTCGACGAGGACGGCGACGGCGGCGCGCTGGCGGCGCTGCGCGAGTTGCTGGCGCAATTCCCCGGGGTACAGGGCACCGCCGAGCGCAGGCAGATCGAGGCGCTGCAGGCCGTCAGCGCGCGCCCGGTGGTCAGGCGCCATCCCGGAAAGGGCCCGATCGCCTTCAGCCGCGGACTGGAAGTGCGCCTGAGCGTCGACGAACTGGGTCACGAGGGCGGCAGCGCCCATCTGTTCTGCGCCGCGCTGCACCACTACTTCGCCCGCCACGTGTCGTTGAACAGCTTCGTGCAGACGGCCATGGTGTCGCTGAGCCGAGGCGAGGTGATGCGCTGGCTGCCCCACCCCGGGACCAGGCCCGTGCTATGAGCGCCGCCGCGCCGATCGATCACGCGCCGGGCCGCGCGCCCATCGACTGGGCCGACTACTGGCGCCGCCGCGGCCATGGCTGCGACCTGTTCCAGCTGCTGCGCCGCATCGACGCCGCCCATCCGCAACTGCCGCGGCTGGGCAGCGGCAGCAGTCCGCACGACGAAGCGGTGCGGGTGAGCCAGCCCGCGGACCTGAGCTTCGCGCCGTCGGCGGTGGTCGCGCTGGAGCGCGAGGCCGACGGCGACAGGCTGTGGCTCAGGCAGCGGGTGTTCGGCCTGCTCGGCCCCAACGGCCCGTTGCCCCTGCACCTGACCGAACTCGCCGGCGAGCGCGCGCGCATCCACGGCGACCGCACGCTGCAGGCCTTTTTCGACATGCTGACCCAGCGCTACGCGATGTTCTTCTATCGCGCGTGGGCGCAGGCGCAGCCGGTGGTCGACTGGGACCGTCCGCAGAAGTCGGCATTCCACCGCTGGCTGGGCGCGCTCAGCGGAATCGGCCTGCCGGCGCTGCGCCAGCGCGACGCCCTCGGCGACGAGGCCAAGCTGCACTTCAGCGGGCGGCTGGCGCGCCACAAGCGCGACGCCGACGGCTTGCTGGCCTGGTGCCGCAGCACCTTCGACGTGCCGTTGCGCATCCAGCAGTGGTACGGCCAGTGGCTGGCCATCGACGGCGGCGACCGCGCACGGCTTTCGCGCAAGGCGCAATCGGGGCTGGGCCGCGGACTCGTGCTGGGCAACTCGCTGTGGGACGTGCAGCACAAGTTCCTGCTGGTCATCGGCCCGCTGGACTATGCCCAGTACCGGCGATTCCTGCCCGATGGCGCGGACCTGGCCCGACTGCGCGCGCTGGTGCGCCAGTGGGTGGGGATCGAGTTCGCCTGGGACCTTCGCCTGGTGCTGCGCGCCGCCGAGGTGCCCAGGCTGCGCCTGGGCGGCGCCGCGGGGGCCGGCGGCGCCCTCGGGCGCAGCGCCTGGCTGGGCCGGCGCGCCGGCGCCGGCGATGCCGAGGATTTCCAGATCGACGTCGAGCAGGTCATGCGCCGGGGCAGGCGCGCGCCCGGCGTCCCCGTCCATCCCGCCGCGGCAGCCGACGCCGCGGACCTTCCATCCGAACCCGCAGCGAGCTTCGAACCATGACCGAAATCAGCCGAGTGGCCCTGTTTGGCAAGCTCAACCCGATCGCCTACAAGGCGATCGAAAGCGCCACGGTGTTTTGCAAGATGCGCGGCAACCCCTATGTCGAGCTGGTGCACTGGCTGGCGCAGCTGCTGCAGAACCCGCAGACCGACCTCGAAGCCGTGCTGCGCCACTTCGGCCTGGACGCGTCGGCGCTGGCGCGCGACGTCACCGCCGCGCTGGACCGCCTGCCGCGCGGCTCGACGTCGATTTCGGACTTTTCCGAGCACATCGAACTGGCCATCGAGCGGGCCTGGGTCTACGCCACGCTGAAGTTCGGCGACGCCCAGGTGCGCAGCGGCTACCTGCTGCTGGCGATGCTGCGCACCGCGAGCCTGCGCAACGCCCTGCTGGCGATTTCCCGCCAGTTCGATCGCGTCAAGGCCGACGAGCTCGCCGAGGACTTCGACGCCATCTGCGGCGGCAGCGGCGAGGCCAAGCTGGGAGCGCAAGACGGCAGCGCGCTGGGTGGCGAGCAGCCCGGCGCCGACGTCGGCGCGATGGCCCCGGGGGCGATGGGCAAGCAGGAGGCGCTGAAGAAGTTCACCGTCGACCTCACCGCCCGCGCCCGCGAAGGCAAGATGGACCCGGTCAGCGGGCGCGACGAGGAGATCCGCCAGATCGTCGACATCCTGATGCGCAGGCGGCAGAACAACCCCATCCTCACCGGCGAGGCGGGGGTGGGCAAGACCGCGGTGGTCGAGGGTTTCGCCCAGCGGCTGGCGCGCGGCGACGTGCCGCCGCAGCTCAGGGAGGTGTCGCTGCTGTCGCTGGACATCGGCCTGCTGCAGGCCGGCGCCAGCATGAAGGGGGAATTCGAGCAGCGCCTGCGCCAGGTGATCGACGAGGTGCAATCCTCGCCCAAGCCCATCATCCTGTTCATCGACGAGGTGCACACCCTGGTGGGCGCCGGCGGCGCGGCCGGCACCGGCGACGCCGCCAACCTGCTCAAGCCGGCGCTGGCCCGCGGCGACCTGCGCACCGTCGGCGCGACCACCTGGGCCGAGTACAAGAAGTACATCGAGAAGGATCCGGCGCTGACCCGGCGCTTCCAGGTGGTGCAGGTTCCCGAGCCCGACGAGGCGAAGGCCATCGTCATGCTGCGCGGGGTGGCCAGCGTGCTGGAAAAGCATCATCGGGTGCAACTGCTCGACGAGGCCATCGAGGCGGCGGTCAAGCTGTCGCACCGCTACATCCCGGCGCGCCAGCTTCCCGACAAGGCGGTCAGCCTGCTCGACACCGCCTGCGCGCGGGTGGCGGTCAGCCAGCACGCGACCCCGGCGGAGGTCGAGGACTGCCGCCGCCGCATCGAGTCGCTGGAGATCGAACAGGGGATCATCCAGCGCGAGGCCCAGGTCGGGGTCGACGTCGGCGAGCGCGGCACCGAGGTGGCCGCCCAGCTGGCCGGCGCGCGCGAGCGCCTGGGCGCGCTCGAGCAGCGATGGGAGGCCGAGAAGGCCGTGGTCGAGCGCATCCTCGCGCTGCGCGCCCGCCTGCGCGGCGAGGACGCGGCGGTCGACGCGCCGGCCGGCGACGACGAGCAGCGCGCGCAGGCGCTGCAGCAACTCGGCGAGGCGCAGGCCGAACTGGCCGAGCTGCAGGGCGACGCGCCGCTGATCATGCCCTCGGTCGACGCCCAGGCCGTGGCCTCGGTGGTCGCCGACTGGACCGGCATCCCGGTGGGCCGCATGGTGAAGAACGAGCTCGACGCCGTGCTGCGACTCGGACAGACCCTGGGCGAGCGGGTCATCGGCCAGCAGCACGGCCTGGACATGATCGCCCGCCGCATCCAGACCTCGCGTGCTCGCCTGGACAACCCCGGCAAGCCGATCGGGGTGTTCATGCTCTGCGGAACCTCCGGCGTGGGCAAGACCGAGACCGCGCTGGCGCTGGCCGAGGCACTGTACGGCGGCGAGCAGAACGTGATCACCATCAACATGAGCGAATACCAGGAGGCCCACACGGTGTCCACGCTGAAGGGCGCGCCTCCGGGCTACGTGGGCTATGGCGAGGGTGGCGTGCTGACCGAGGCGGTGCGCCGCCGCCCCTACAGCGTGGTGCTGCTCGACGAGGTCGAGAAGGCGCATCCCGACGTGCACGAGCTGTTCTTCCAGGTGTTCGACAAGGGCTGGATGGAAGACGGCGAGGGCCGGCTGATCGACTTCAAGAACACGATCATCCTCCTGACCTCGAACGTCGGTTCGGAGCTGATCATGAACATGTGCCGCGACCCCGACCTGCTGCCCGACCCCGACGGCCTGGCCGCCGCGCTGCAGGAGCCGCTGGTGAAGGTCTTCCCGCCGGCTCTGCTCGGGCGCATCGTGACCATCCCCTACTACCCCCTGTCGGAGGAAATGCTCGGGCGCATCGTGCGCCTGCAGCTCGAGCGCATCCGCAAGAGGGTGGAAGCCAACCACCGCATCCCGTTCGAATACGGCGACGACGCGGTGGCGCTGATCGTCAAGCGCTGCAACAACCCGGAGGCCGGCGGGCGCATCATCGATTCCATCCTGACCAACACCGTGCTGCCGCGGATTTCCATCGAGTTCCTCAGCCGGCTGGCGCAGGGCAACGAGCTGTCCCGCATCACCCTGGGAGCGGCCGACGGCGAGTTCACCTACAGCTACGCATGACACGCACGGCCTGGTCGCGCACGACCCGCGACGTGGGAGACAGACAATGCCGGTGATCAGGGAAGTCGAGTTCCACTGCGAGCTGGGAAGCGATGCCTTCCTGGTCGCCATGGTCAGCGGCCGCGAGCGCATCAGCGCTCCCTACGCCTACCACGTCGAATTGCGCCGCGACCGCACGGGCGACGCCAAGCCGGTGACCGCCGCGCAGCTGCTGGGCACGCAGGCCTGCGTGCGGCTGGACCTGTCCAACGGCCTGAAGCGCCATTTCCACGGCTACGTGGTCGGATTCGAGAAATCCGGTGTCGACGGCAGCTTCGACGTCTACCGCGTCGACCTCAGGCCCAAGCTCTGGTACCTGCGCCTGGGCGCCGACTGCCGGGTCTTCCAGAACAAGAGCGCGCTCGACATCATCGACAGCGTGCTGCAGGACTACTCGGTCACCGTGCAGAAGCGCGTCAAGGCCGAGCTGTGCACCAAGCGCGCGTTCTGCGTGCAGTACCGCGAGAGCGATTTCGCGTTCATCAGCCGCTTGATGGAGGACGAGGGCCTGTCCTATCACTTCAAGCACGAGAAGACGCGCCACATCATGGTGATCTGCGACTCCAGCGCCAAGCGCGACACCCTGCCCGACAGCGAATTGCTGTGGGCCGAGGAGGCGCTCGACGAGACGGTGCGCATCGACGTCATCACCAGCTGGCGGCGCAACCACATCGTGCGCTCGCTGCAGTTCTCCCACACCGATTACGACTACCTGAGCCCGCAGGCCGACCTGGCGACCAGCGCGTCGCGCACCACCAGCTACCCCAACCCGTCGAGCCTGATCGTGCGCGACTATCCGGGCGAGTACGACGATCTCGCCTTCGACGGCAAGACCAAGGCGATCACCGACCGCGGCTCCCACCTGGCCGAGATGCGCCGCGACGTGTTCACCGCCAACGAGGACGTGGCCAGCGCCGACACGCCCTACCGCGGGGTGCAGGCGGGCTACACCTTCAGCCTGAGCAAGCACCCGGATGCCGGCTCCTACCTGGTCACGCAGGTGGATTTCTCCGGCCGGTTCGGCGGCTTCGAGGCCAGCCAGGGCGAGGAGAACCGGGGCTTCAGCGCGCGCTTCAAGGCGGTGCCGGCCAGCGTGGCCTTCGTGCCCGATGCGCAGACCCCGCGGCCGGTGATCTCGGGCCCGCAGACCGCGGTGGTCGTCGGGGGCGAGGGCGACGAGATCCTCACCGACGAGTACGGCCGGGTCAAGGTGCAGTTCCGCTGGGATGCCGTCGGCCAGCGCAACGCCTCGAGTTCGTGCTGGATCCGCGTCAGCCACCCGTGGGCCGGCAAGAACTTCGGCCACATCGCGCTGCCGCGGGTCGGCGAGGAGGTGGTGGTCGAGTTCCTCGAGGGCAATCCCGACCGCCCGCTGATCACCGGCCGCGTCTACAACGCCGTCAACAAGCCGCCGTACGAGCTGCCGGACCACGCGACCATCAGCGGCATCCGCACGCACTCCAGCAAGGACGGCGGCGCCGACGACTTCAACGAACTGCGCTTCGAGGACAACAAGGGCAGCGAGTACATCTGGCTGCAGGCGCAGAAGGACTTCCATCGCTGGGTGAAGAACGACTCCTTCGACACCGTCAAGAACAATCGCTGGAGCGAGGTGCTGAAGAACACCTACGACAAGGTGGGGCAGAACTACACCTTGAACGTCGGGCAGCAGGCCACCGTCAAGTTCGGCGGCAAGGCGCAGGTGCACGCCGGCGCCGATGTCGACGCCAAGGTCGACGGCGCGCTCAACCTGACGGTCGCGCAGGCGGTGGCGGTGAAGGCGCAGGCGGCCGTCGCGCTGTCGGTGGGCAGCGGGCTGGACCTCAAGGCAGGCTCGCAGATCAACATCGGCGCCGGCGCCAAGTTGAGCATCCAGGCCAACGGCGGAGTGGTCATCGATGGCGTCACCACGCTGACCCTGAAGGCCGGCTCGGGTTCCATCGTGCTGGGGCCGGCCGGTGTGAACATCACCGGGCTGATGGTCAAGATCAACTCCGGCGGCTCGGCGGCCTCGGCCACCGCGGCGCAGCAGGCCAACCCGGCGCAGCCGCAGGACCCCCCGGATCCCGAGCAGAACCAGGATCCGCTGACCAAGTCCTCCTCCTGACGCAGCCACCCGCCGATGAGCGCCCTCGCCGTCCCCGCCGAGTCCATCCACTACGCGCGTTCGCAGTTCCGCGACGCGCTGTGGGCCGACCCCGCGCTGCAGGTGTTCGCGGTGCTGCTGGGCGACAGCGTCCCCGACCTGGCGCAGCGGCTGCAGCCGGTGCGCGAATGGGACTGCCTGCGCGCGGGCGCGCTCGAGCCCGCGCAGCGCCGCGAAGCCCCCTACCTGTTGCGCGTGGAAGCGGACAGCCCGCTGCGCGACTGGCTGCTGTTCGACGCCTATTCCCAGTTCGGCGAGTGGGGCCTGTTGTGCCTCAGCCCGCTGCCCCTGCTGCAACTGCGCGGGGCGATGCGCGATTGGTGCGACGCCATGAGCTCCACCGGCGAGCGCTTCGTGCTGGACTGGATGCGCCCGGCGCTGCTGCGCGCGCTGCTGCCCACGCTGGATGCCCAGCAGTCGGCGGCCTTCACCGCCGCCGCCACGGCCTTCGTGCTCGCCGACGAGCAGGGCTGGATCTGGTGGCGTGCCGGCGCCGGCGGCTTCGCGCCCAGCCGGGTGCAGGTCCTGGGCTGAACCATGCTGAGCCTGAGCCACGCACAGACCCGACTGGTCGCCGACCATGCCTACCGGCGTGGCCTGGAGCGCATCGGCCAGGCGCTGGCGCAGGCCTTCGCGGCGGTGGCCCAGCGCGCCGGCGAGCGCTATGGCGCGCTGGTGGAGCACGGCGTCGAGCAGGCCACACGGCTGGGCCTGAACGACGCCATGTGCGCGGCGCGCTACCTGGCCTGCTGCTTCGTCTGGGGCATGGAGTTCGAACGCCGCGCCGGCTTCGAGTGGGCGCAGTCCATCCTGCAGGACGGGGCCCGCGCGCAGGAGCTCAGGGCCTTCCAGTTGTGCCGCCGCGGCGCCGAGCAACTGCAGGCGAGCCCGGCCGCGGGCCTTCCGACGCGCGAGGACTTCGAAGCCGCGATCGCCAGCCTCGACTCGCGGCTGCGCGACTGGGGCCGCCTGGGCGCGCTGGCGGCCTCGCCGCGCCTGCGCATGGGGTTGCCCTGCGACCTCGACGCCTTGCGCATCGAGCGACCGGCGCAACCCTGGCGCCAGCATTACGGAGTGATCGACGGGCGCTGGCAGCGCGTCCCGGGCTGCGCCGACGCCGCGGTGCTGGACTTCGCCGCGGCGGCCCCGTTGCCCGAGCAGATCAGCCTGTTCAGCCAGCCGGCGGGCGAGCCGGCGCGTCTGCGGCTGCGCAGCCACCTGGAGGCTGTCTGCGACCCGGCCATGCATCCGCTGGTCAGCCTGATGCACGACAGCGGGCCGCGCCAATGGCGCGGCCAGCCCGCGCGCGACAGCGTCGTCGAGCTGGCGGCCAGCGCTGCGCCGCAGGGCCCGATGGCGGCCGAGGACAGCCCCAGCTACCACCCACTGCGCATCGAATGCTGCGGGCTGCGCGACAGCGGGGCGGCGTGGGGCGAGGCGCAGACCCTGCTCGCGGTGTACCCGGCACAACAATGGCTGCTCGCCTGGCGTCGCGACAAGCCGCAGCCGAGCGAACTGAGTGAAGCGCAGGCGGAGCCGACGGCCGCGCCGCCGCCTGCGCGCGCGCGCCTGGAGCGCGACGGGCAGTTGCTGGACGCCACGCGTTGGCAAAAGGGCCTGGAGCGACTGGACACCGATCTGGCGCAGGCCTGGCAGCGCCTTCTGCTGGACTGGCTGCGCACCAGCACGGTGGCGCGCGGCAGGTTGCACGCCGACGCCGCGGTGCTGCAGGGCGCGGCTGCGCTGAGCTGGGGCTGGCGCGAGGGTGCCGGCGGACTGGCCGGGCCGGCGCTGATGCACCTGGAGGCGCTGCACGACCTGATCGGCTGCGAGATCGACCTGCTGCTGAGCGGCGAACTCGAGGTCGACGGCGCGCGCGCCGAACTGCGCCTGAGCACCCGCGGCCGCCAGGAGCTGCGCAACCATGGGATGCGCGACACCCGACAACCCGAGGTCGACGCGATGCTGGGCGGCTGCAACGTGCAATGGCGCTGGCCCTTTCAGGTCGAACTGCTGTCCCACGCCACCCGCGGGCTGGCCCAGTTGCGGCTGGCCGGCGCCCCGCAGGGCGCGCTGGTGGGCGCCTGCGGTTTGCGCCAGCGACGCGACGGACCCGGGCTGCAATGGCACGCCAGCCTGGCCATCGAGCCGGTCGGGGTGAACGTCGCCTGGTCGCATCCGCTGCGCGGAGAGCGCATCGCATCGCATGCCTTGCTGCCGCAGCTGAGCCTGCTCGACTGGAGCCTGGACTGATATGGAACGGCTGATGCTGATCAAGCTCAGCGCTTTCGACTGCGCCGCGCAGGCCTGGCTGAACGGCGTGCCGCTGCTGCGAGTGGAAGCCGACGGCGGCACCGCCACGCTGGCGGTGCACGAGTACGTGTGCAGCGGCGCCAACCATCTGCAGCTGGAAATCGACGCCAGCGGCACCCCCGCGGGCCAGCCCAGGCGGCTGCGCACCCTGCAACCACGCGACGGCCGCCTGCCCTACGCGGACTGCCGACTGCTGCTGCCGCGCTTCGACCATGCCGCCGACGAGTCGCGGGTGCGCACGCTGGGCGAGCTGAGCTGGCACGGCGAGGCCGGGCAGCGCGTGGGCGCGCCCATCGGGCTGCGCGCCGACGTCGACCTGCCGATCGCCTTTCCGCGCTGGCGCTGGCTCGACGCCCCGGTCGCGCAGTCCAGGGCCGAGTTGCGCGAGCGCGCCCAGCAGTTGCTGGAGCAACTGCGCGACGACCTGGCGCGCGGCCAGACCGAGCTGTACCTGCAGACCTGCCGACTGCGCAGCGAGGAGCTGGCGCTGGCGTACCAGCGCGAGGTCGGTCAGTTCACCCAGGAGTTGCGCGACCACCTGCTGCGGGTGGGCGAACTGGCGCAGTGGCAGTGGAGCGTGCCCGAGCCCGACGCGCTGCAGCTGCGGGCGATCGCCGGCGGCAAGCTGCTGGAATGCCTGGACGCCGACGGACTGCCGGCGCTGCGCACCCAGCCTGCGGCCGACGGCACGACCTGGCGGCTGCCGCTGCGCGTGGCCGCGCTGGAGGGAAGGCTGTATGTGTTGCGTTGACACCCCGTCGGCTTGCGAGCGGAGGACCCTGCGATGATCACCATCAGCGTGCTGTCGTGCAGCGGCCAGGCAGCCGATTCCGCGCTGCGCGCCGATTTCGACGAACTCGGCGGCACCATCGGCCGGGCCGACAACAACACCCTGGTGCTCCCCGACCCCGAGCGCAGCATTTCGCGGGTACACGCCCAGGTGCTGTTCCGCAACGGCGGCTTTGTCATCGTCGACCGCGGCAGCAACCCCATCGGTGTCAACGGCAGCCAGCTGGGCAACGGCAAGGAGGCCCCGCTGGCCGCCGGCGACCGGGTGCAGATCGGCCCCTACGTGCTGACGGTCACCGCGTCGGCCGCTGCCGCGGCCGCGGCCGCCGGCGCGTCCGACCCCTTCGCCGACCTGTTCGGGCCCGCCAGCGCGCCGCCGACCGCCGCCCGCGCGCCGGCCGTCGCGGACCCCTTCGCCAACCTGGACGCAGCGCCGGCGCGGCCTGCCGCGCCGGCCGCGCCCCCGTCCGCCGCCGCGGGCTTCGCCGGCATACCCGACGACTGGGATCCCTTCGCCCCCGACCCCGCGCCGGCCGCGACGGCCCCCAGGCCCGCTGTGGGGGCGCTGGGGCTGGATACCGGCGCTGCGGCAGCCGAGCCGCTGCTGCCCGACCTGCCGGGACACGGCGGGGGCGGCGGATCGATCGACAAGCTGTTCGGGCTGGCGGCCGGTGGCGGCGACCCGCTGGCCGGATCGCTGTTTGCCGAGGCAACGGCCAAGCCGAACATGGCCAACGACGACGACCCGTTGCGCTCGCTGGACAAGGCGCCGACAGCCAGCGCCGCCACGACCGCCGACAACCTGTCGGACCTGCAGCGTCCGTTCACCGCGCCGCCGCTGATCCCCCAGGCCGTGGTGGACGACCCCGGCGACGACATGGTGCCGGTGGCCCGCGTCGCGGCACCGGCGCGGGCCAGCGCGCCACAGCCCTCGCCCGCCCCGGCGCCGCCACCGCAGCCCGGCCCCAGCGGGGCCATCCTGTCGTGGGAGGAGACCGGGGGCGAGGGCCACACGATCATCCGCCCGAGCCAGGCAGGCGCGCGGGCCGCCTCCCAGCAGGCCGCGCAGCCGGCGCCGCTTGCCGCCCCGCTTGCCGCCCCGCTTGCCGCCCCGCTTGCCGCCCCGCTTGCCGCCCCGCTTGCCGCGCCGGTTGCCGCGCCGATCGCCGCGCCAGCTCCCGCGGCCTCGCCAGCCGCGCGGCCCGCAGCGATGCCGGCCCCCGCCGCCCAGGCGCCGGCCGCCCCGCCGCCGATGCCCGTTCCCGCAGCGCCGCCGGCGGCTGCCGACGGCGCTGCGCTGCAGGCGCTGCTGCAGGCCTTCCGCGAGGGCCTGGCGACACCCGATGTGCAGGTGGACTCGCTGACCCCCGAACTCATGCGGGTGGTCGGCGCGCTGCTGCGCGAGGCCGCCGCCGGCACCGTGGACCTGCTGATCGCGCGCGCCGAGGTCAAGCGGGGGATCCAGGCCGAGGCGACGATGATCGTCGCGCGCGACAACAACCCGCTGAAGTTCTCCCCCACCGCCGAGGTCGCGCTGAACTACCTGCTGCAGCCGCCAGCGCGGGGCTTCATGCCGGCCGAGCCGGCGATGCGCGACGCCTATGCCGACCTGCGGGCCCACCAGCTGGCGGTGGTCGCGGGCATGCGTGCCGCGCTCGAAGGGGTGCTGCAGCGCTTCGAGCCGGCCCAACTCGAGTCGCGGCTGACCCAGCGCTCGGCTCTCAAGTCGCTGTTGCCCGGCAGCCGCAAGGCGCAGTTGTGGGAGGTGTTCACCCAGTTCTACAGCCAGATCCGCAGCGAGGCCAGCGACGACTTCCAGAAACTGTTCGGAGCGGCCTTCCTGCAGGCCTACGAAGAGCAGATCGACCGCATCGAACAGGGGGGGCGCTCGTGAGCGACACCGGCGACGACACCACCTACTCGGATTCGCTGTTCGGCTATGGCGTGCTGCCGCAGGTCGAGCTGGCGCTGCTCACCCGGCAGGGCGGACGGCGCTACAACGAGGACGCCTGCGGCCACTGGCATTCCCCCCACGGCCTGTGCTGCGTGGTCGCCGATGGCGCCGGCGGCCACGGCGGCGGGCAGGTTGCCGCGCGGCTGGCGGTGCGCTCGATCATCGAGAGCTACGCCCGCGCGGCGGTGGCCGAGGTGGAGGAGCTGCGGGCGCTGCTGCAATGGGTCAACGAGGAAGTCATCCGCCATCGCGGCGATGCCGAGGAACAGCGGCACATGCACAGCACGGTGGTCACGCTGATGGTCGACCTGGACCGCAGTTGCGCGATCTGGGGACATGTCGGCGACTCGCGCCTGTACGTGTTCCGCCAGGGCGAGATGCTCGCCCATACGCGCGACCACAGCGCGGTGCAGGCGATGGTCGAGGCGGGGATGCTGCGCGCCGAGGAGTTGCGCACCAACCCGCGCCGCAGCGAGCTGTACTCGGCGCTGGGAACCGACCCGCAGTACCTGAAGATCTCGGTCGTCAAGCGTCCGTGGAACCTGCGCATCGGCGACGCCTTCCTGCTGTGCACCGACGGCCTGTGGGAATGGGTCGACGAAGTCGACATCAGCGCAGCGCTGGCTCGCGCCGCCACCCCCGAGCAATGGCTGGCGCGGCTGGAGCAACTGGTGTTGCGCAACGCCGCGGCGGCGGGCAAGGTCGAGCACGACAACTTTTCCGGGCTGGCGCTGTGGGTCGGCAACTCCGGCGGCTGACACCCCACGCGACGAGGAACGAGCGATGCCCATGCAAGTCTGTACCGGCGCCCAGATGACCTGCAGCTTCGGCGCTGCGCCATCGGTGTTCAGCGCCTCGTCGACCGACGTGATGACGACCTCGATGCCCGCCGGGGTCATCATGGACAACGTGCCGATGAAGAACGTGCCGTCCTTCGGAATGTGCACGTCGGAGGCCAACCCGGCGGTCGCCGCGGCCACCGCGGCGGCCTTGGGCACGCCGACCCCGGCGCCCTGCGTGCCGGTGTTCCCGGCGCCGTGGGCGCCGGGCGTGCCCACCGTGCTGATCGACAATCAGCCGGCGCTCGACAACACCTGCCAGCTGATGTGCGCCTTCGGCGGAGTCGTGACCTTCGTGACTCCGGGCCAATTCACCCATCAGATCCCCTGAAAACCCAACCATGACCTGGCAAAACAAAGTCATCTGGTCGGAGGGCATGTTCCTTCAGCCGCAGCATTTGCAGCAGCACGATCGCCATCTGGCGGCGCAGGTGCATGCCCGCGCCAGCGCGCAGCTGCCCTACGGCTGGGGCTATGTCTCGCTGCAACTCGACAGCGCGGCCCTCAACCTGGGCAAGATCGCGATCCTCGCGGCGCAGGGCGTGACCCCGGACGGAGTGGTGTTCGACATCCCCGGACAGGACGCCGCGCCGGCAGCCTTCGACGTGCCCGCCGACGCCCGCGACGAGCTCGTGGTGCTGGCGCTGACCCTGCAGCGGCCCGGGGTCGCGGAGACCGACGCCGAGGCCGATGCCACGTCGATGCCTCCGCGCTACACCGCGCTGGAGGTGCAGGTGGGCGACAGCAATGTCACCGGCCAGCGCGTCGTGCCGCTGCTGCTCGGGCGCCTGAACCTGCGCCTGATGCTCGCCCGCGACGCCCAGGAAGGTTATGCGAGCCTCGGTCTGTGCCGCATCGTCGAGCGCCGCGCCGACAACAAGGTGCTGCTCGATCCCTCCTACATCCCGCCGACCCTGCACGCCGGCGCCAACGACACGCTGGCGGGCTACCTGCGCGAGGTGCACGGGTTGCTGCATCAGCGCGGCGAGGCGCTGGCGGCGCGGCTCGCCCAGCCCGGGCGCGCGGGCGTCGGGGAAATCGCCGACTTCCTGCTGCTCGAGGCCGTCAATCGCAACGAGCCGATGTTCGCGCTGCTGCGCCGCGCGTCGGTGGTGCATCCGCGGGAGTTCTACGCGGTCGGGGCGATGCTCGCCGGCGACCTCAGCACCTTCGGTGCGCGGCGCCGCCCCGAGCAGTTGCCCGAGTACCGGCACGACGACCTCGGGCCGTGCTTCAAGGCGCTGATGGACGACCTGCGGCGCTCGCTGTCGATGGTGCTCGAGCAGACCGCGATCCCCATCGAACTGCAGGACCGCAAGTACGGCGTGCGGGTGGCGATCATCGCCGACGTGGAGTTGCAGCGCAGCGCCCAGTTCGTGCTGGCGGTGGCGGCTCAGATGCCCGGCGACGCCTTGCGCACCCGCTTTCCGGCGCAGGTCAAGATCGGCACCGTGGAGAAGATCCGCGACCTGGTCAATCTCCAGCTTCCCGGCGTGGCCATCCGTCCGCTGGCGGTGGCGCCGCGGCAGATTCCCTACCACGCCGGCTACACCTATTTCGAGCTCGAGACCCGCGGCAGCGACATGTGGAAACAACTCGAGACCTCCGGGGGAATGGCCATGCACATCGCAGGGGACTTCCCGGGGCTGGAGCTGGAGTTCTGGGCCATCCGCGCCTGAGTGCGGCGACCACCGGCACGCGCGCAGGCGAACACACCCCACAGCAGACGAGGCGGCTCCATGTCCGACAACGACGATCCCTTCTCGGCCTTCGGGGCCGATCACACCATCATCAAGCCCAGCGCCGGACGCGGGCGCGCTCCGGCGCCCGCAGCGCCCGCCGCCCCTGCCCCTGCCGCGGCGCCGGCCGCTGCGGGCGAGCCCGCGAGCCCGCCCGCGCGCGAGGTGCCGATGGCGCTGGACGCGCTGATGAGCGCAAGCCTCAACCCGCTGGTGTCGGCCGCGGCGCCGCTGCTGACCGCGGCGCCGCGCATCCGCGTCACCGCCAGGCACCCCAACCCCTCGGCGCTGCGCGAGGCGCTGGCCGAGGGAATCCGCAAGTTCGAGTCCCAGGCGCGCGCCCAGGGGCTTCCCAACGACCAGGTGATCGCCACCCGCTACATCCTGTGCACCATGCTCGACGAGGCGGCGGCGCTGACCCCGTGGGGCGGCTCGGGGGTGTGGTCGGCGCAGAGCCTGCTGGTGCAGTTCCACAACGAGACCTGGGGCGGCGAAAAGGTCTTCCAGCTGCTCGGCAGGCTGGCCGAGAACGTGCAGGCCAATCGCAACCTGCTGGAGCTGCTGTATGTCGTGCTGGCCTTCGGTTTCGAGGGCCGCTACCGGGTGATCGACGGCGGACGCGCGCAACTCGACTCGGTGCGCGAACGCCTGTTCCAGATGCTGCAGCAGCAGGCTCCGAAGACCGATCCCGAGCTGTCGCCGCGCTGGGCCGGAGTGGCCAGGAAGCCGTCGCGGCTGGTCGACGGCGTGCCGCAATGGGTCGTCGCGTCGGTGCTGCTGCTGCTGCTCACCGCGGTGTGGGGCGGCATGCGGCTGCGGCTGGGCGCGCAGGCGCAGCCGGTGTTCCAGTCGCTGGCGTCGATCCACGCGCCGGTGGCGAGCAACCTGCCGCCACCACCTCCTCCGCCGCCGGCACCCAGGCCGCGGCTGGCCGTGCTGCTGGCTCCGCAGATCCGGCAAGGCCTGATCCAGGTGGCCGACTACGCCGACCGCTCGGTGGTCACCATCCACGGCGACGGATTCTTCGAGTCGGGCAGCGCGGACATCGCGCCGTCGGTGCGCAGCCTGCTGCCGGCGATCGGCCACGCGCTGGCCGAGGTCCCCGGTCGCATCGAGATCGCGGGCAATACCGACAACCAGCCGATCCATACCCTGCGCTATCCATCGAACTACGTGCTTTCGAAGGACCGGGCCGATGCGGTGCGCGACGTGCTGACACGCTACGTCCAGCCCTCGCGCATGCAGGCCGAGGGTCTCGGTGACACCGAACCGGTGGCCAGCAACGCCACGGCCGCGGGGCGGGCGAAGAACCGACGGGTGGTGATCACCCTGTACGTGCCCGCCCAGGCGCAGGCGAGCGCGCCGCAAGCGGCCCGCCAGTGATCCGCACTTCTGCCGGAATCCAAGCATGAAAAAGATCCTTCGCCTGCTGTTGCAGCCCCTGCTGCTGGCGCTGTATGCCTTGATCGCCCTGTCGCTGGTGCTGTGGTGGCTGACCCCGCTGATCGGTTGGGGCACCCATCATCCCTTCGCCGGCATCGGCGCCAGGCTTGCGCTGGTGGGCGCGCTGTTCGCGCTGTATGTCGCGCTGGTGCTGCTCGGCGCGCTGCATCGGCGCCGCCGCAACAAGGCACTGGTGCACGGGCTCAAGGGCGCCTCGGCCGCCAACCGCGAGACCGAGGTGCTGCGCCAGCGCTTCGACGAAGCGCTGAAGGTCCTCGAGGACAGCCTGCGCAAACGCGGACGCCGCTCGCTGTTGCGCCGCAGCCAGCACCTGTACGAGCTGCCCTGGTACGTGTTCATCGGTGCCCCCGGCTCGGGCAAGACCACCGCGCTGCTCAACGCCGGGCTGAATTTCCCGCTGGCGGCCAAGATGGGCCAGGCTTCGATCAAGGGCGTCGGCGGTACCCGCAACTGCGACTGGTGGTTCACCGACGATGCGGTGCTGATCGACACCGCCGGGCGCTACGCGCTGCAGCAGTCGGACGAGAAGGTCGACGCCGCGGCATGGGCGCAGTTCCTGGAACTGTTGAAGAAGACCCGCCCGCGCCGCCCCCTCAACGGCATCGTGCTGACGGTCAACGTGCAGGACCTGCTGCAGCAGGCGCCCGCCGAGCGCAAGGATCATGCGGCGCGGCTTCGCGCCCGCGTGCAGGAGCTGCATGCCAAGCTCGGCGTGCGCCCGCCGGTGTACGTGCTGGTCACCAAATGCGACCTCATCGCCGGCTTCAACGAGACCTTCGACTCGCTGGGCCAGGAACAACGCGACCAGGTATGGGGCTTCACCTTCCCCTATGCGCCGCAGTCGCGCGAGCCCGCGCTGCGCGATTTCCCGAACGAGTTCGCGGCCCTCGAGAAGCGCCTGCGCGAGCGCCTGCTGGCGCAGATGCAGACCGAGCGCGATCCCCTGCGACGCGCAGCGATCTTCGCCTTCCCGCAGCAATTCGCCGGACTCAAGGGCCTGCTCGGCGGCTTCCTCGAGCAGGTCTTCGGAGGCAGCGGAGCGCTCGACCAGGGCGGACTTCTGCGCGGGGTGTACTTCACCAGCGGCACGCAGGAAGGCACGCCCATCGACCGCGTGCTGGGAACGCTGGCCCGCACCTTCGGCGTGGACAACCGGGCCGCGTCGGTCGCCTCGTCGCGCGGCAAGAGCTACTTCCTCTCCCGCCTGCTGCGCGAGGTGATCTTCAGCGAGCAGGGACTCGTCGGCGAGGACCGCCAGGCCGAGTCGCGCCGCCGGCTGCGCCGCCGGCTGGGCATGGCCGCCATGGGATTGGTCAGCCTGCTGGTGCTGGCGGGATGGAGCGTCAGCTACCTGCGCAACAGCGCGTACATCGCCGAGGTCGCCGCGCGCGTGCCCAAGCTGCAGGCCGCGGCCGAGTCGCTGCCGCCGGCGCAGGGCAGCGACCTGGCGAACCTGCCGCAACTGCTCGATCAGCTCGACGCGGCCGCCCGCTCGAGTTCCTTCGCGGTCTCGCAACCGCCGCTGCTGGCCACCCTCGGCCTCTACCAGGGGGGCACCTTGCAGGCGGGAGCGCGCATCGGCTATCGCAACCTGCTCGAGCACGCGCTGCTGCCGCGGGTCGCGGCACGGCTGCAGGAGCGACTGCGGGCGGCGAACAAGGGCAATCTGGAATACGCCTACGACGCGCTGAAGGCCTACCTGATGCTCTACGAGCCCCAGCATTACGACCCCAAGTTCCTGTACGACTGGATCACCCTGGACTGGGACCAGAACCTGCGGTCGACCCTCGACCAGCAGCAGCTCGCGCAGCTGGCCGCCCACCTGGAGGCGGCGTTGAAACTCGGGCCGCCGCGCGCCATCGCGGTGGAGGACAAGCCGCTCGTCGCCAGCGTGCGCAACATGCTGGCGTCGTACCCGCTGTCGTATCGGGTGCTCAGCGAAATCGAGCGCGAGGGTGTCGCCGGCAACATCCCCGCGTTCACCATCGACGGGGCCGCCGGGCCGAATGCCGCGCTGGTGTTCGCCCGCGCCAGCGGCAAGCCGCTGACCGGCGGCGTACCCGGCCTGTACACCCGCAAGGGCTACTTCGACGCCTTCTCCCCCGCGGTCGACCGCGTCGCCAGGCAGCTGGCGGCCGAGCAGTCCTGGGTCCTGGGAATTCCCGCCGAAGGCGGCGCGCAGGGGCTGCTGCACGGCGACGCCCGGCTCGACCGCAGCGTGCGCCGCCTGTACCTGGAGAAGTACATCCAGCACTGGGACGACCTGCTGTCGGATCTCCGACTGGTCCAACTCGGCAGCCTGCACCAGAGCCTGGAGGTCGCGCGCACCATGGCCGCGGCCGACTCGCCGCTGCTCGGGCTGCTGCGCGGCATCAGCCGCCAGACCCAGCTCGCGGCGATGGCCGCCGCCCAGGGCAAGCATCCGGGGCTGGACAAGCTTGCGCATGCCGGCGCGAAAGTGGCGACCAGGGTCAATCCGCTGGCGCGCATGTTCGGCAGCGGCGCACCCGCCGGCGCGCAGGCCGGTGCGCCGGTCGAGCAGATGGTCGACGACCACTTCGCGTCGCTGCACCAGCTGTTCAGCGGCCAGCCCGCGCCCATCCAGGCGAGCCTGCAACTGTTCCAGAATGCCTATGTGCAGTTGCATGCCATCGAGGTGGCCAAGCGCACCGACTCGCCGCCGCCGACCGCCGGGATCACCGCGCTGCGCGCGGCCGCCGGGCTGCAGCCTCAGCCCATCCGCTCGATGCTCGATGCCCTGCTCGACGCGGGAGCCAACCAGGGCAGCAGCGCGCAGCGGCAGAACCTGAACTCCCAGCTCAAGCCCGTCGCCCAGTTCTGCGCGCGGGCCATCGCCGGGCGCTTTCCCTTCGCGCCGGGCTCGTCGACCGACGTGCTGCCCGATGATTTCGGGCATTTCTTCGGAGTCGGCGGCATGCTCGACCAGTTCTTCCAGCAGAACCTGGCCGCCCAGGTCGATACCAACTCGACTCCCTGGCGCTACAAGCCGCTGCCGGACGGCACGGTGCCCCCCAGCGGCCCGGGGCTGATCGAGTTCGAACGGGCGCAGCGCATCCGCCAGGCGTTCTTCCCGCAGGGCGGCCAGAAACCGGGCTTCACCATCGACTTGCGCATGCTGTCGATGGACAGCGGGCTGCCTTCGGTCACGCTGGACGTCGACGGGCACAAGCTGGTGTTCACCGCCGGCGACCACACGGCCCAGCAACTCAGCTGGCCGAGCGCGACCGTGGCCTCGCAGATCCAGCTCAGCGGCGGCGACGCGCCGGTTCAGACCTTCAATGGCCCGTGGGCGCTGTTCCGGCTGTTCGACCGCTTCCAGATCCTCCCCGGCAAGCAGCCGGAGGACTTCACCGTGGTGCTGAACCTCGGCGGCAAGAAGGCGGACCTGGAGGTCCTGTCCACCAGCGCGATCAACCCGCTGCGGATGCCCGACCTGACGCGGTTCCGCTGTCCGGGCGCGCTCTGAGACCCCCGCGATGCCATCCATGCACGCCCCCGGTTGGTACGGCAAGCTGCCCTCGCTGGGCGACTTCGCGTCGCGCCGCGTGGACGACGACTTCCTGCAGGCGTGGGACGGGTGGCTGGCGCACGACCTCGCCGGCTGGCGCAGCTCCGACCCGCAGGGCTGGCTGCAGCGCTATCTGCGGGCGTCCAGCTGCCTGTTCCTGGCGGTGCCCGGCGCGCTGGGCCACCCGCACGGCGCGCTGGCCGGGGTGCTGACGCCGTCGGTGGACCGGGTCGGACGCTACTTTCCGCTGACCCTGCACGCCGCGCTGCCGCGCCTGCCGCGCGACGAGGAGGAATGCGCCGACTTGCTGGGCTGGCTGCTGGAACTCGACGATGTCGCGGTGCAGGCCCTGCAGGACGACTGGCCGATCCCGCGCCTGGAGGACGAACTGCTGGGACGCGCCCCGGGGGCCCCGTCCTGGTGCGGAGGGGCGTCGCGGGCAGCCGACGCCGCCGGGCCGCAGCCGGGACCGGCGGCAGCCGACGCGCCGGCCCGCTGGGCGCGGCAATGGACCGCGGACCGCGAGGCCCAGCCCTGCGACCAGCGCATCTGGTGGTTCGGCACCGACGACGACGGCAGCGCCCGCTTGCGCGGCAGCCAGGGCCTCGAGCCCGACTGGCTGCCGGCGCTGCTGGGCGCGCATGTCACCGACGATCCCGCCGGCGCGACGGCCGCCGACGGGTGTTGATCAGACCCCTCATCATCGAAGGAAAAACCATGGCCGAGGATGCAAGCTGGGAACCCGACTTTGGCACCATCGCCGGCGACGCGCCGCAGTGGCCCGCGAAGCGGCCGGTGCGGGTGCTGCTGATGGGCGACTTCGGCGCCGCGGCGCTCAACGGGCGACTCGACGACGGCGACGCGATCGCCGGGCGCAAGCCGATGAAAGTCGAATTCGACACGCTGGAGGATTCGCTCGGCCGCATGGACCTGCGCCTGAGCCTGCCGATCGGCGCCGATGCCATCCCGGTGGAGATCCCCATCGGCGACCTCGATGCCTTCCACCCCGACAGCCTGTATGCCAACGTGGAGATGTTCTCCGCGCTGTCGGCGCTGCGCAAGCGACTGAACAATGCGTCGACCTTCGAGGCCGCGGCGCGCGAGGTGCGGGCGTGGGGCGAGCAGCCGCGGCGCAAGGCCTCCGGAGTGGCCAGGCGCAGCCGCTCGCGCGGCGCCAGCCTGCCCGCCAAGGCACGGCGCGACACCTTCGCCCAGCTGCTGCAGCAACCCGCGCGCGGCGGCGGCGAGGCCGGCGCGATCGACGAACTGCTGCGCAACGTCGTCGGGCCGCTGGTGCAGCCCGCGCAGAGCCCGGACAAGGCGCGCTTGCTGTCGATCGTCGACGAGGCGCTGGCCGACGCCATGCGGGCGGTGCTGCACCAGGCCGACTTCCAGAACGTCGAGGCGCTGTGGCGAGGGGCCGACTTCCTGCTGCGCCGCATCGAGACCAGCCATCAGTTGCAGGTCGCGCTGCTCGACCTCAGCGCCGAGGAACTCGCCGCCGACCTCAGCAGCGTCGATGACCTTTCGGAGTCGGGACTGCACCGCCTGCTGGTCGACAAGGCCGCCGAGGACGCCGACGGGGGATACACCTACCTGGTCGGGTGCTATCGCTTCGAGGCCACGCCTCCGCAGTTCGAGTTGCTCGGCCGCATGGCGCGGGTGGCCGCGCGCGCCGGCGCGACCTTTGTGACCAGCGTGGACATCGATCCCTTCACCAACCGCAAGGAGCCGCCGCACCCGCTGGTGTGCTCGACCATCGAGAAACTGCGCGCGCTGCCCGAGGCTGCCTGCCTGGCTCTGGTCGGCCCCGGCTTCCTGCTGCGCCACCCCTACGGCAAGCGCACCGATCCGATCACCACTTTCGCCTTCGAGGAGTTCCAGCGCAGCGCCGGACTGCGCGGCATGCTGTGGGGCAACCCGGCGCTGCTGCTGGCCTGCGTGCTGTGCCAGCGCGGCACCCCGCAGGTGGTCGGCGAGCTGCCCTTCTACACCTATGTCGACGACGACGGCGACCGCGTCGCCCTGCCCTGCACCGACCGCCTGGTCAACGCGGCGGCTGCGGCGTTGTTGCACGACTACGGCATCCTCGGCCTGATGGCGCACAAGGGCGAACCCCTGGTTCGCCTGACGGGAATCGAGGCGATCAACGGCGCGGCGCTCAGCGCCGCGCCGCTCGCGGCGCGTCCGCGCTTCGACGACTCGCGGGTGTCGCTGGGCAGCGGCCCCGGCGCCAGGAGCGCGGCTGCCGGCGGCGCCAAGGCCGCCGCGGGCGACGGCGACGACGACGCGGCGGGCGACGACTCCTCCGACTCCTCCGACTCCTCCGACTCCTCCGACTCCGGCGACTCCGGCGACGATTCGGCGGACACCTCCTCCGACAGCGGCAGCGGCGACGACGACCTGCAGGCCATGCTGTCCAAGCTGGGAGACGACTCCGACTCGTCCTCGGATGCCGGGGATGCCGGCGACGCGCCGTCGTCCGACGGCGGCGACGCCGAGATGGATCCCGAACTCGCCGCGCTGCTCAAGGACCTGGGGTGAGACGATGCGCTCGCGCCAGGAGCGCGATCACCTGTTTGCGGTGTTCCGGAAAACCGCCGATGATGCTGCAATGCACCGCCTGAACGGTCCATTTCCGTGCGAGACCGAAACGGGGGAGACTTCCAATTGCGCCAGTCCCGGCTACGCCGCCCGCGCAGGGCGGCCGGCGAACACCACGGGCGGTCGTGCGCCGTGGCGCTGGCCGTCGCCGCGGCGTGCGCGCTGGCGAACCAGGCCTTCGGCGCCGCGCCGCCCGCGGTGGTGCCCCAGGCCTCGCAGTTCACCACCCGGCAGGAGCTGGGCGCGGGAGCGCTCGGCCATCCCGAGCTGCCCGAGCAGCGCCGTGCGCCTCCGCAGCTGGGCAAGCCGCGGCACGATGTGTACATGGACGTGGTGCGCTACGAGGTGCCGGCCGACGCCCCCAAGGCGTTGCGCGACGCGCTGCCCAGGCTGACGGCGCCGTTCGTCGGCAAGCACCGCGACTTCGAGGACCTGCAGGACGCCGCGCTGGCGGTGACCCGATACCTGCAGGGCACGCTGGGCTACTACCTGGGATACGCCTACATCCCGCCGCAGGTTCCCCACCAGCACGTGGTGCGGATCGCGATCCTGCCGGGAAGGCTGGACCATGTGGAGTTGCGCTGGAACGACAAGATCCCGGTGCGCAAATCGGTGGTCATGGCCTACCTGAAGCGGCTGCGCCCCGGGGCGATCATCACGGTGCGCAACATCGAGCGCAGCATCTTCCTGGTCAGCGACCTGTACGGCCTGAGGCTGCGGGTCGACGTCGAACCCGGCAGCCGACCCGGCACCGCGATCGTGGTCTTCAAGCCGGCGCCGGAATCGCGGGTCAGCGGGCACGTGACCGTGGACGGAAACGGGTCGAGATACATAGGGGTGTATCGCGTCAGCGCGTTGCTGACCATCGCCAGTCCGTTGGGAATCGGCGACGGGCTGTCGCTGTCGGGACTGGAGTCGACCACCGGCGGACTGAAGTTCGGTCTGCTGGGCTACACCGTTCCGATCGGCGGCAGCGGCCTGAAGGCCGGCCTGGCGTTGACCACCCTGCGCTACTCGATCGACCGCAGCATCTTCCCCATCGGCTACTCGGGAACGGCCCACGCGGTGAACGTGTTCGCGCTGTACCCGCTGGTGCGCAGCCGCAACCTGAACCTGTTCATCGTCGGCGGCGCAGACGACAAGCATTATGACGACGTGGTCGCGTCGGCGGCGACCATGAAGACCATCCGCGACGTCACGCTGCAGTTCAGCGGCGACTACCACGACGCGTTCCTGTCCGGAGGCATCGGCACCTTCGACTTCAGCATCGAGCACGGACGCGTCGCCTTCGGCAGCTTCGAGCCGCTGGGCAACGACGACTCGCCGGCGTTCACCAAGATCGACTTCGGCGCCGCCCGCCTGCAGAACCTGGTGCCCTACAAGTACCAGATCTACCTGTCGATGCACGGACAGTGGGCGTTCAACAACCTGGACACCACCGAGCAGTTCCGCGTCGGCGGCCCCAACGGGGTGCGTGCCTTCGCACCGGGCGAAGGCTCGAGCGACAGCGGCGTGGTCGCCTCGGCCGAGTTGCGCTGGCTGCCTCCGCGCAGCCTGTTCGGCCACTACGCGCGCCGCATGGTGCTGGCGGCGTTCTACGACGTCGGCTACGTGAAGTTCCGACGCAACCCCACGCTGGTCCCGCACCCGCCCGGATACCAGAACACGGCCGATTACCAGGGGGTGGGCATCAGCCTGGCGATGTCCAGGCCGCACCACTACGGCCTGACGCTGAGCCTGGCCGAACCGGTGCGCGGAGTGACCACGGCCGACACGGCTGCCCGCCATCCGCGCATTTTCGTGCAGTACACCCGGTATTTCTGAACAGCCATGGACCGACAGCGAACAGTCAGGCAATGGGCGGCGCGCCTGGTCAGACCTGCGCTGCTGACTCTGGGCGCGGCGGCCAGCGTGCAGGCCTGGGCGCTGCCCGGCGGCGCGCAGGTGGGCGCCGGACAGGTCCAGGTGGGCACGCCGTCCGCGGGCCACATGCAGATCACCCAGAGCAGCAACCAGGCGCTGGTCAACTGGAACAGCTTTTCCATCGGCAGCGGCGAGTCGGTGGTGGTCAGGCAGCCGTCGACCCAGTCGGTGCTGGTCAACCGGGTGATCGGCGCCGACTCGTCGATGATCGACGGCTCGCTGAGCGCCAACGGCCGGGTGTTCCTGATCAATCCGCAGGGCATCGTGTTCGGCAAGGGCTCGACCATCGACGTCGGCGGCTTCCTCGGCTCGACGCTGCAATACCTGGGCACCGACTCCCTCGGCCGCGTGCTGCTCGGCGCCGGGGCCACCACGCCGGGTTCGCTGCAGATGAACGGCTCGATCTCGGCGCCCGGCGGCAGCGTGGTCCTGGTCGCCCCGCAGCTCGGTGTCGGCGGCAGCATCGACGCCGCGCGCGTCGGCCTCGCAGCGGCAGGATCGGTCGCTGTCGACGTCGATGGCACCGGGATGATCTTCTTCGACGCCCGCACGGCCGGTCTGGCGGCCCGACTCGACATGCTCGGCAAGGTCCAGGGCGGCACCATCGACATGCGCGCGGCGTCGGTGCGCGCCGACCTGGCCGGCAGCGTGCTCAATGTCGACGGCATCGTGCAGGCCGACGGGTTTTCGAGCCAGGGCGGCACGGTGGTCATCGACGGCGGCCCCGGCGGCGCGGTCGACGTCGCCGGCAGCATCGACGCGTCGTCGGCCAGCGGCCGTGGCGGCAGCATCGTGCTGCTCGGGCGCAGCATCGGCGTGGCGCCGGGCGCGTCGCTGAGCGCCGACGGCGCCACCGCCGGCGGCAGCATCGGTGTCGGCGCGGTGGTCGGCGCGGCGGCGCCGGACGACGCTGCGGCGGCGCAGCGCGTCGACATCGCGGCAGGCGCGACGCTCGACGCGTCCGCTGGCGCAAGCGGGCACGGCGGGCACATCGTCGCCTACTCCGATCTGCTCGACCCGACGGCCCTGGTCCAGGTCGATGGCACGCTGCGCACCGACGGCGGCAGCGGAGGGGGATCCATCGAGACCTCCGGCTACAGCGTGGGAATCGGCGGGCAGATCGACCCGGGCGCGGGCGGAACGTGGCTGATCGACCCGGCCGACATCACCATCGGGACCGGGACGACGACGGTGAGCGCGACCACCGGGACCAACACCAGCAACACCTCGCCGGTGACCATTTCGGCCAGTTCGGTGCTCAGCGCGCTGAGCACCGGCAATGTCGTGATCGATGCCACCGGGGGCACGGCGAGCGCGGCCAACAACGGCTCGATCGACGTGGCGGCGGCGCTGACCTCGACCACGACGGGAACCGGCAAGGGCGCGCTGACCCTGACCGCGGGAAGCCTGTCCGGCAGCAGCGCGATCAGCATCGCGGGCGGACTGACGATCAACCTGGACCCGCTGACCGCGACCCAGTCGACCTATACCGGCGCCATCGGCGGAGCCGGGTCGCTGACCGTGGGCGGCAACGGCAAGGGCACCCTCGACCTGTCCGCGGCCAACACCTACACCGGCGGCACGACGGTCGCCGCCGGAACGCTGGCGCTGTCGGGCAGCGGCACGCTGGGGGCCACCACGGGCTCGACCAGCATCGCCGGCGGCACCCTCGACCTCGGCGGCACCTCGCAGACGCAGAGCAGCGTGACGCTGTCGGCCGGCGGCACGCTGAGCAACGGCAGCCTCGCCGTCACCGGTACCGGCACCGCGGTCAGCTCCAGCGGCGGCACCATCGACGGCCTGGGCGGCAGCACCGGGGTCACCGTCACCTCCGGCACCACCATCCTCAAGGGCAGCAACACCTACACGAAAGCCACCACCATCGACGCCGGCGCGACGCTGCAGGCCGGCGCCGCCAACGCGCTGCCCGGTTCGTCGGCGGTCACCGACCTGGGCACGCTGGACCTGGCCGGCTTCGGCGGCAGCATCGCGTCGCTGGCCGGCACCTCGAGCTCGGCGCTGGTGACCAACAGTTCGACCACCGCGGCGGCCCTCAGCGTCGGCGATTCCAGCAACACGAGCTTCGCCGGGGCCATCGACGGCGCGCTGGCGCTGACCAAGCAGGGCAGCGGAACCCTCACGCTGTCGGGCGCCAACACCTACACCGGCGGCACGACGGTCAACGCCGGAACGCTGGCGCTGTCGGGGTCGGGCTCGATCGCATCGTCGAGCCAGGTCGACCTGGCCACCGGGGGCATCCTGGACATTTCCCAGACCACCGCGGGGGCTGCCGTGCGCACCCTGGGCAACACGGTGGGCGGAACCGGAACGGTCT
>JAJZVU010000025.1 GCA_021845505.1 Pseudomonadota bacterium
ACGGCGTGGCCGTCACCGAGACCTCCGCCGACCCCGATATGGTCCGGGTCATCCAGGCGCACGCCCGCGAGCTGGACCGCTTCGTCCAGGAGGGCATGCCGGCGATGATGCGCAACATGATGTGAGGACCGAGAGGAACGCCTATGCGGCGCAGCACGACAGCTGCGACACGTCCTTGCGGAAGGTCTGCGCCGCGAGCTTCAGTCCCTCGGCCATCGTCAGGTAGGGGAATAACTGGTCGGCGAGATCCTGCGCCGTCATTCGTGCGCGGATCGCCAGTGCAGCCGTCTGGATCAACTCGCCGGCCCCGGGCGCGACCGCCTGCACCCCGAGCAGGCGCCCGCTGCCCTGCTCGACGACCAGCTTGATGAAACCCCGGGTGTCGAAGTTGGCGAGCGCGCGCGGCACGTTGTCGAGTGTGAGGGTTCGGCTGTCCGTGGTGATGCCGGCGTCGTGCGCTTCACGCTCGCTCAAGCCCACGGTGGCGACCTGCGGATCGGTGAACACCACTGCCGGCATGGTGCTCAGGTCCAGCGTCGCGTCGCCGCCGGTCATGTTGATGGCGGCGCGCGAGCCGGCGGCCGCCGCCACGTAGACGAATTGGGGCTGCGTGGTGCAGTCGCCGGCAGCGTAGATGTTCGGGGCGCTGGTGCGCATGCCCGCGTCGATGGCGATGGCCCCTTGCGGGTCCACCGCCACGCCGGCTGTTTCGAGATGAAGACTGCGCGTATTGGGCGTGCGGCCGATGGCAAGCAGCAGCCGGTCGGCGCGCAGCTCGCCCCGGTTGCTCGTCAACACGAACTCACTGTTCACGTACGCGACCTCGCTGGCCTGCGTGTGTTCCAGCACCTCGATCCCCTCGGCGCGCAACGCCGCCGTGAGGGCTTCGCCGATGGCCGGGTCTTCGCGCAACAACAGGGTGTGGCGCGCGAGGATCGTGACCTTGGCGCCGAGCCGGGCGAAGGCCTGTGCCAATTCCACGGCCACCACCGAGGCGCCGATGACGGCCAGGCGCCGGGGGATGGTGTCGCTCGCCAGCGCCTCGGTCGACGTCCAGTAGGGCGTGTGCGCGAGCCCGGGAATCGGCGGCAACGCGGCGCGCGCTCCGGTGGCGATCAGGCAGCAGTCGAAGGCGACCACCCGCTGGCCGCCGTCGGCGAGCCGCACCGCGAGATGGCGAGCGTCCTGGAAACGGGCTTCGCCGTGCACCACGCTGATGCCCGGTTGAGCGTCCAGCACGTCCTGGTACTTGGCTTGGCGCAGCGTGTCGACGAGGGCTTGCTGGCGGGCCAGCAGACGTTCACGCAGGATCACGGGTGTCGCCGCCTGGATGCCGTCGTCGAACGGACTATCTCGACGCAGGTGGGCGATGTGCGCCGCGCGGATCATGATCTTGGAGGGCACGCAGCCGATATTGACGCAGGTACCACCGAGGGTTCCGCGCTCAATCAGTGTCACCCTCGTGCCTCGTTCGGCGGCCTTTAGCGCCGCCGCCATGGCGGCCCCGCCGCTTCCGATCACGGCAACGTGCGGCGTGGGGCCGGGCACGCAGGAGCCATCCGGTTTGCAATTCGTGAATGGGGTCATGGATGGAATGGGTTGGGATGGATCGGGAAGCGGCCCCTGCATACGCCGGAGCCGGGGGCTGAGTAAGCCGTCAGCAGGCACACGACAGCACGCGCCGGGCGCTGCCGTGCAATCCCCATGCCATTGCGGCGATGGCCAACGTGTAGAGGGTTCCTTCATGGGTGGCGATCCAGCCCTGGATCGGCACGCCGAAATGTCCGGCCACGGGCAGGAGCGAAGCGATCGCGGTGATGGCCAGGGGCAGTGCTGGCGTGCAGCACAGCAGCGACGGAGCCAGGGCCAGAACGGCCCCGAGCAGCGTGCCGGTTGGGTTCACCCGCTGACCATGCCTCAGACCATACACGCCGAGCGCCATGGTCAAGGACAGTAACGCAGCCATGACCGAGGCGATGAGGAACTCGCCGAGCGTGAGAAAGCGAAGCGAGATGAGGCCCAGCGTTCCGCCGGTGCTGGTGGCGGGCAGCAACAAGGTGTAGAACAGCAACGTGGCGAGGAACAGGCCCAGGGTTGCGAGCCTGGCGCGGCTGCTCGCAAGAGCCAGGCCCAGGGCGCGCCACAGCGTGTCGGCTGCTGCAGGCCAGGTCACCGTCATGGCCTGGGCTGGATGAAGGCTTCGATCTTGCCGAAGGTCGCCGACGGCGACGAGGATGCCAGTCGCACGCGGCCATCGGCTGCGATGACCTGGTAGATGTCGACGAACTTGCGCGGGTTGTAGCGGTCGAACAGCGCTTTGGTGTCTTCGCCGAAGACGAAGTGCGGATCCTTCAGCAGCGGGGCGGCAACCGACTTGGCGAAGTCGCGCATTCCCGGGCCCGGATATCCGCCGTTCTGGTAGTCGCGAAGCACCAGTACCGTGATGTCCGAGCGGTCGATCTGGACCTGGTGATCGGCGAAGGTGCGCAGCCCGGCGGCGCAGCTCGGGCACCAGGTCGTGACCTGCCACACGATGACGGGATGCCCTAGGTAAGTCTCCAGTTGGACGACCTTGCCGTCCACCGTCGTGAACGGTGCATCGGGCGCGAGCTGGCCGAGCGTAGCCACGGGTGACGCAGGGCGCGCGACGCCCTCGGCGGCGTCAGCGGCGCCTGCGGCATGCGCTGCGCTGCCCGCCGCCAGGACGGCTGCGATCAGCCCGGCCTGGGCGATCACGCGTGGCATGGAAGGTTGGATCATGGAGAAGGACTCCTTGTTGAAACGGACAAAGCCCTGCGCGAGCGGCGGGACTGCTGCTACCTTATTCCCGTAGTCAACTACGGAGTCAAGTCCCATGGAACAGACGTCTGCAACTTTGAGCATCGGGGCACTGGCCAAGGCAGCCGGTGTGCACGTGGAGACGATCCGCTTCTATCAGCTCAAGGGGCTGTTGCGCGTGCCGGGCCGCCCTGCACAGGGTATCCGGCGCTACACGGCCGCCGACGTCGCGCGGGTACGCTTTGTCAAGGCGGCGCAGCGTCTGGGGTTCAGCCTGGACGAGGCCGGACAGCTGCTGCGGCTGGATGACGGTACGCAGTGCGGCGAAGCTGCCGCAGTGGCCGAGTCGCGCCTGGCCGATGTGCGCGAGCGCTTGCGGGACCTGCAGGGCATCGAGAGCGTCCTTTCGGAACTGGTGCACGCCTGCCACGGCGCTTCACGCAAAATTTCGTGCCCGCTCATCGCGACACTGCAGCAATCGGATCGCTCTTGACGCCAAGTTGGAAGTCCAGGACAACGTAAATTGTCCAGCTTATTGCTGCGAGTCCGAATTAGTTCGATGGCTTACAGATGCTCAGCCTGGCCGGCAGCTTCGAGCCCGCGCAGTGGGGCTCGCGCTGCCTGCGCAGCCCCCACCACGGCTGCTCGCCGGCGGCGCTGCTCGGCGGCCTGGCCGCCGGCGGGGTGCGCCCGGGCGAAGTCTCGCTGGCGCATCACGGGGTGCTGTTCCTCGACGAACTGCCCGAGTTCGACCACCGCGCCCTCGAGGGACTGCGCGAGCCGCTGGAAAGCTCGAGGGTGCACCTGGCGCGCGCAGCGCACCGAGCCGAGCTGCCGGCACGCTTCCAGCTGGTGGCGGCGATGAACCCCTGCCCCTGCGGCCACCTGGGCGATCCGACGCGGCCCTGCCGCTGCACCCCGGCGCAGGTGGCGCGCTACCGGGCGAGGTTGTCGGGGCCGCTGCTCGACCGCATCGACCTGCGGGTCGAGGTGGCCGCGCTGGCCCCCGCCGAGCTGCTCGAACTGCCCGCCGGCGAGGCCAGCGCGGCGGTCGCCGACCGCGTGCGGCAGGCGGCGCAACGCCAGCAGCAGCGCCAGGGCGCGCCCAACGCAGCCCTCGACGGCCAGGCGCTGCAGCAGCACTGCCGGCTCGACCGCGACTCGCGCGGCTGGCTGGCCAGCGCGCTGGCCCGCGTGGGAGCCTCGGCGCGCGCCACCCACCGCGTGCTGCGGGTGGCCCGCACCATCGCCGACCTCGGCGACTGCGGGCCGCTGGCCAGGCGCCACCTGGCCGAGGCGCTGCAACTGCGGCGCGCGCTGGACCGGCCGTAGCCGGCGCACGCCGGGCGGGTGCCACTGCTGTGACCCCCGACACCGGCGGCTGCATCCCGCGGACCAACCGCGATGGCGGGATTCGCGTATTTCGGGTCGAAGCCCGCACCGCGTGCGACAGCCACACCGTCAAAGCGAGGAACTCTCGATTCTCGCGGCGCCCGATTACCTAGGTATCCGTCACGTATTGACCTAGGTGTTCGTGCGACCTAGATTGCGAACAGTGCGCGACAGGTGAGTAGAAAACCCGGACCGGTGTCCGAACCCACACCGAGCAAATATTTACCGGGATTGCGCACGGCTCCTGTCAAGGCGGCTCGGCCGGATTTCCAAATCCGCGGTGTTATTGCGCTCCCGAGCCCCTGCAGTGCGCCGGATATTCCCCAAGGATATGCCAACGAGGAGACATGCATGAAGCTTCCGCTTTCATATGAAGTCGACAGGGGCACGCTCAAGCGCGTCATAGCGGCCGCGTCCATCGGCAATTTCGTCGAATGGTTCGATTTCGCCGCCTACGGCTTTCTGGCGACCATCATAACCCGCGAATTCTTTCCCGGTGGCTCGCTGACGGTCGGCTTGCTCAAGACCTTCGCGGTCTTCGCGGTCGCCTTTGCCCTGCGACCGGTCGGCGCGGTCTTCTTCGGTGTCGTCGGCGACCGTATCGGCCGCAAACGCACGCTCGCGCTGACCATCCTGCTGATGGCGGGCGCCACCACCATCATCGGCCTGCTGCCGACCGCCGCGTCGATCGGTTATGGGGCTCCGCTGCTGCTGACCATCGTCCGCTGCCTGCAGGGCTTCTCGGCAGGCGGGGAATATGCGGGTGCCTGCGCCTACGTCATGGAACATGCTCCGCATCGCCGCCGAGCGTTCTATGGTAGTTCCATGCTCGTCTCCACCTTGCTCTCCTTCGCCGCCGCCGCAGTCGTGGCCTTCGCCCTCGAGGGCATGCTGTCGGCTTCGGCGATGAACAGCTGGGGCTGGCGCGTGCCGTTCCTGGCGGCTGCCCCGATCGGCCTCATCGGCCTGTACCTGCGGCTCAACCTACAGGAAACGCCGGCCTTCCAGGCGCTTCAGGAACGCGGCGAAGTGGCGCATGCGCCACTTGTGGATACGCTGCGCTCGCAATCGGCCAACATGCTGAAGCTGGGCGCCTTCATCTCGGTCACAGCGCTTTCCTTCTATACCTTCACGACGTATTTCGCGACCTACCTGCAGGTCGCCGGCAAGCTGTCGTCGGAAACCGCGCTCCTGATCACGGTGATCGCGCTGTGCGTGGCGGCCGCGCTGTGTCCGCTGGCGGGACTGCTTTCCGATCTCGTGGGTCGCCGCGCAACGATCTTCGGCACCTGCCTGTTCATCATCCTTACGGTCTACCCGTCGTTCGCGCTGGGCGGATCGGGCAAGCTCGTCGAGTCGCTGTTCGGCGTGGGCATCCTGGCGGTGGGCGCGGTCCTGGCAGGGGTGGTCACGGCCCCACTGCTGTCCGAGGTGTTCCCGACCAGGACGCGCTATACCGCTTCGGCCATTACCTACAACCTCGCCTACACCGTGTTCGGCGGCACCGCGCCGCTGGTCGCGACCTGGCTGATTGCGAAGACCGGGGATGATCTCGCGCCAGCCTACTACTTGATCGCCATTTCGCTGCTCGCCATGGCCGGAGGCCTCGGCTTGCGCGAAACCTCGGCGAGTTCCCTGCACGCGTCGGGCACCGACAACGCGAACAGCGGGCCGGGTGGCGAACCTGCCGCTGCGCCCAGCGCGGCCGCTTCCTGACTCCCGAGCCCGTCTCAAGGCCCGGCGTATTGCGGGCCCCTGCTCGGCATACCGCACGAAAATACGACCCATGAGTCCCCTGCATCGGAACAACATTGTCATCGACGGTCTGAACATCTCGAAATTCGAGCGCTCGGTCTTCGAGGACATGCGGCGAGGCGGCCTTACCGCCGTCAATTGCACTGTGTCGATCTGGGAGAATTTCCAGAAGACCGTCGACAATATCGTGGAAATGAAACAGGCCATCCGCGAGCATTCCGGCATGCTCCGGCTCGTCCGCACGGCCGGCGACATCTTGAAGGCCAAGAAGGAGGACAGGACCGGAATCATCCTCGGATTCCAGAACTCCTATGCCTTCGAGGACAACATCGGTTATGTCGAGGTGTTCAAGGACCTTGGGGTCCGCGTCGTACAGCTCTGCTACAACACGCAGAACTTCGTCGGAACCGGCTGTTACGAGCCCGACGGCGGCCTCTCCGGGTACGGGCGCGAGGTGATCCAGGAAATGAACCGGGTTGGCATCCTGGTCGATCTTTCGCACGTAGGCGCCAGAACCGCGTCGGATGCGATCGCCTGCTCGAAAAAGCCCGTCGCGTATTCACATTGCTGCCCGTCGGGTCTCAAGGAGCACCCGCGCAACAAGACCGACGAGCAACTCCTGGAAATCGCCGATGCCAACGGTTTCGTCGGCGTTACCATGTTTTCACCTTTCCTCAGGCGCGGCCCGGACGCCACGGTCGACGATTATCTTGAGGCGATCGAATACGTGATCGACCTCATCGGCGAGGACCGCGTGGGAATCGGCACCGACTACACGCAGGGCTACACGACCGACTTCTTCGACTGGATCACCCACGACAAGGGTCGCTACCGCCGTCTCACGGATTTCGGGAGGGTGGTGAATCCCGAGGGCCTGCGCACCATCGGCGAGTTCGCCAACCTGACATCCGCGATGGAGCGCGCGCGATGGCCAGCGTCGCGCATCCGCAAGGTGCTGGGCGAGAACTGGCTGCGCGTGTTCAGCGAGGTCTGGGACGACTGAAGAAGGCATGAAGGTATCGGCCATGCAGCCGCAAATTCCCATCGACGTCGATCCGCAGACGGGCGTCTGGCGCACCGATGGCCTGCCGATGCTCTACGTACCGCGCCACTTCTTTGCCAACAATCACCTTGCGATCGAGCATGCGCTCGGCCGTGAGGCGTATGGCGCAATCCTCCAACAGTCCGGTCACAAGTCCGCATATCACTGGTGCGCCAAGGAATCGCAGACCCACGGCATCCGCGGCATGGCGGTGTTCGAGCATTACCTCAAGCGTCTGTCGCAACGCGGTTGGGGCCAGTTCACGATGGTCGAGGCCGATACGGCGGCGTCACGCGCCCGCATCGATCTGCGTCACTCGCTGTTCGTCCTTGCGCAGCCGGGGACACACGGCCGACTCTGCTATATGTTCGCCGGCTGGTTCGCCGGCGCGATGGACTGGGTCGCCGACACCGCTGCCGAAAGTGTGCGGACGGGGCCGCGCGCGAAGGCCGCCGAGACACGGTGCGCGGGCGAGGGCCATCAGTGTTGCACCTTCGTCGTCTCGTGAACCATCCATTCGCGAAGCGGTATACGATGGCAGTGGCTCCCTCACACGATGCCGGTACTCAGCGACATGCACAGGTCGAAGCTGCCGGACGCGACGTCCCGCTTGGATTACGAGGAACTTTTCCGGCACCTGCCCGTCGCCGCCATCGTGGCCCGCGAGAGGGTCATGGTGGATTGCAACGAACGCGCGGTCGGGCTCTTCCGGGCCCACCGCCTTGACATCATCGGGCATTCCTTCTCGGTGCTCTATCCGCAGCAGAAGGACTTCGCGGAGACCGGGCGCCGCCTCGCGCCACTGCTGGCCAATCGTGCCGAATTCAGCGACGACCGCATCATGCGCCGCATCGATGGCAGTCACTTCTGGGTCACGGTGCGCGGCTTCGCATTCCACCCGCAACGCCCGTTCGAGTTGGCTGTCTGGACTTTCACCGACATGGCGGGCGACGCGCGGCGCTCGGAGCTCGCAACCAGGTTGACCGAGCGCGAGCGCGACGTCGCCGCGCTCCTCGTGCACGGGCTGACGAGCAAGGAAATCGGCAAGGAACTGAGCATCAGCCCGCGCACGGTGGATATCCACCGCGCGAGCCTGCTGCGCAAGTATGGCGCACGCACGACGCCGGACCTCATCGCACGGCTGCTGGCTTGACACGGGCGACGCGCGCCCGCGCCGACATCGCGACACCCTGGCGGCGCGGGCGCATCCACCACATTACACGGCGGCGAGCGCCTGCTCGAGATCGGCGATCAGGTCGTCGACATGCTCGATGCCGATCGACAGCCGCACCATGTCGGCGCTGACCCCGGCGGCCGCCAGTTCGGCGTCTCCCAGCTGGCGGTGGGTGGTGGTCGCCGGATGGCAGGCCAGCGACTTGCAATCGCCGATGTTCACCAGGCGGGTGAACAGCTTGAGCGCGTCCTGCAGGCGCGCCCCGGCCTCGCGACCCCCGCGCAGCCCGAAACTGAGGATGCCCGACGCGCGCCCGCCCATCAGGCGCCGCGCGACGTCGTGATCGGGGTGGTCGGGCAGCCCGGCGTAGCGCACCCACGCGACCTTCGGGTGGGTCGACAGGTACGAGGCGATGCGCACGCTGTTGTCGCAGATGCGGTCCATGCGCAGCGGCAGGGTCTCCAGTCCCTGCAGCAACAGGAAGGCGTTCAGCGGCGACAGCGCGGCTCCCATGTTGCGCAACGGCACGACGCGCGCGCGGGCGATGAACGCCGCAGCGCCGAAGGCCTCGGTATAGCTGACCCCGTGGTAGCTGACGTCGGGCTCGACCAGCAGCGCGTAGCGCTTGCCGTGAGCCGCCCAGTCGAAGCGTCCGCCGTCGACGATCGCCCCGCCCACGCTGTTGCCGTGGCCGCCGATGTACTTGGTCAGCGAGTGCACGACGATGTCCGCGCCGTGCTCGAAGGGCCTGCACAGGTAGGGCGACGGCACGGTGTTGTCGACGATCAGCGGAACCCCGGCGGCGTGGGCGATCGACGCCAGCGCACCGATGTCGGTGACGTTGCCCAGCGGGTTGCCGATGCTCTCGCAGTACACCGCCTTGGTGCGCGAGTCGATCAGCCTGGCGAACGCGCCCGGATCGGCGGGGTCGGCGAAGCGCACCTCCAGCCCCTGGCGCGGGAAGGTGTGGGCGAACAGGTTGTAGGTTCCGCCGTACAGCCGGCTGCTGGACACGATGTTGTCCCCGGCCTCGGCGAGGGTCTGGATGGCCGCGGTGATCGCCGCCATGCCCGAGGCCAGCGCCAGCGCCGCGACCCCGCCCTCGAGCGCGGCCACGCGCGCCTCCAGCACCGCGGTGGTCGGGTTCATGATGCGGGTGTAGATGTTTCCCGCGACCTTCAGGTCGAACAGGTCGGCCCCGTGCTGGGTGTTGTCGAAGGCATAGGAAACGGTCTGGTAGACCGGTACCGCGACCGAACGGGTGGTCGGATCGGGGCTGTAGCCGGCATGCACGGCCTGGGTCTCAAAGCGCATCGGGATCTCCTCGGAAGTGGACTGCAAAGGGCGATTGTGCGGCCGGCGCGCGCCGCGCCGAGCCGAAATAGGCGGCCGGGGTCGTCCCCAGCGCCAGCCTGAACGCCTTGATGAAGGCGCTGACGCTGTCATAGCCCAGCGACAGCGCGACGTGCTTGACCGTCGACCCGGTGGCCAGCCACTCCAGCGCCTGGGTCAGCCTGGCCCACTGGCGCCACTGGCCGAAGCTCATGCCGGTCTCCTCGACGAACTTGCGGCTCAGGCTGCGCGCGCTGATGTCGGCGAAACGCGCCCACTGCTCCAGGCGGCGGCCGCTGGCCGGGTTGGCCAGCAGCGCGCGGGCGATCGCCAGCAGCCGTTCGTCGCGCGGCCACGGCAGGTGCGGCGACTGCGTGCCGGCCTGGGCGAGTTCGTCCAGCAGCACCTGCAGCAGGCGGCGCTGCGGCGGGGTCAACGCCGCGCCAGGGGGCCAGTCCAGCGTGCGCTGCATCAGCAGCGCGGCCAGCGCCCCGGCCTCGAACTGCGCCGGATGCGCCGGCAGCGCCGCGCACTGGCGCTCGGCCAGGAACAGCCCGACTCCGGCGGTCGGTCCGAAGGACTGCACCGAATGCACCTCGTGCGGCGGCAGCCAGCCGATGCTGCGGGGCCCGGCGATGATCCGCGCGCGCGCGGTCTCCACCGCCACCAGCCCCTCGCTGAGCAGGAACAGCACTCCACGCGGCAACTGGTGGTCGGCGTTGTCCAGCGGCGCGTCGTTGCGCACCCGCATCGCGATCAACTCGGCGCCCTCGGGGTCGTGGATCAGGCTGTGCAATCCGGCGGGGATTCCCATCGTGGGCAGGCGCGGCGCAAGTCGCGCGGTTTTTGGCAGCATTGGCATATTACTTGGCCGAATCAAGCAACCTCGCCACAGGGCGAAACCCTACCATCCGGCATGGTCTCGTCTCCCCAGGAAGGTTTCATGTTGCGCTGCCCCGCTCCCCCGCGTGCCGGCCTGTGCCTGCTGGCTGCCGCGCTGCTCGCCGGCTGCACCACCGTGGGTCCGGATTTCAAGCAGCCGGCGCCGCCAACGGTGGCGGGCTACACCGCAGGCAGCCTGCCCGCGCGGACCGCTTCGGCCCCCGGCACGCTGGGCGGACAGCAGCGCCTGGGCCAGGCGACCTCGGCGCCCACCGCCTGGTGGACCGCCTTCGGCTCGCCCGCGCTGGACTCGCTGGTGCAGCGGGCGCTGCAGGACAACCCCAGCCTGGACGCCGCGCGCGCCACCTTGCGCCAGGCGCAGCAGACCTACGCCGCGCAGGCCGGCTCGACGCTGTACCCGACGGTCAACGCCAAGCTCGGCGCCAGCCGCAACGGGGTCAACGGAGCCGCCCAGGGCACGGGCAACTCCCAGCGCATCTACAACCTGTACAACGCCGGCATCGCGGTCAATTACAACCTCGACCTGTTCGGCGGCAACCGGCGCGCGCTGGAGGCGCTGGCGGCGCAGGCCGACTACCAGGCCTACCAGCTCGCGGGGGCCCGGCTGAGCGTGGCCGGCAACGTGGTCACCACCGCGTTCGCGCAGGCGCAACTGGCGGCGCAGATCGCCGCCACCCAGGCCATCGCGAAGGCGCAGGCCGACGAACTCGACATCACCCGCCAGCGCGTGCGCATCGGCGCCGCTTCGCGGGTCGACGTGCTGAGCCTGCAGACCCAGTACGAGCAGACGCTGGCCAGCCTTCCGCCGCTGCGCAACAAGCTGCAGCAGGCCGACCACCTGCTGGCGGTGCTGGTCGGCCAGGCGCCCGGGCATGCGCGCCTGCCGCGTTTCGCGCTGGCCGACTTCCGCCTGCCGCCGCAGCTGCCGCTGGTCGTGCCCTCCGCACTGGTGCGCCAGCGCCCCGACGTGCAGGCCTCGACGGCGCTGCTGCACGCGGCCACCGCGCAATACGGGGTCGCGGTGTCCAACCTGTATCCGCAGATCAACCTCAGCGCCAGCCTGGGCACGCAGGCCCTGACCACCGGCGCGCTGTTCGGGCCCGGCAGCGCCATCTGGGCGCTCGCCGGCCAGCTGGCGCAACCCTTGTTCGACGCCGGGCTGCGGGGCGCCGAGAACGCCGCCGAGGCCAACCTGCAGGCGGCCGGCGCGAACTACCGCGAAACCGTGCTGCAGGCCCTGCGCAATGTCGCCGACGCGCTGCGCCAGCTCGACAACGACGCGCAGACCCTGCGCGCGCAAGCCGCGGCCGACCAGGCGGCGCAGCAGTCGTTGCAGCTGGTGGAACAGCAATACCGCCTGGGCGCGGCCAGCTACCTGCAGTTGCTGAGCGCGCAGCAGCAGGCGCAAGGCGCGCGCATCGGCCTGCTGGCCGCGCAGGCGGCGCGGCTGGCCGACAGCGCCGCGCTGTACCAGGCGATGGGCGGCGGCGTGCTGGAGCGGCAGTCGGCGGGGGCCGCGACCGCATCCTGAACTCCCGCGGGCCGCGACCCGGCCCGGGCGCGCGCCGCGCGCCCACGCAAGCACCAGACCTGCGCCGCCGACGCGGCGCGGAACCGAGGATTGGCATCACCGAACGAAAACGCACATGTCGACGACCGCACGCACCACCCTACGCATGATCATCATGCTTGTCATCGCGGCCGCCCTGATCGCGGCCGTGACCTGGTTCCATGTGTTCAAGGGCCGCATGATCGCCAAGTACATGAAGAGCATGTCCAGCCCGCCGCAGACGGTGTCGACGGCGGTGGCGCGGCTCGAGAGCTGGCAGCCGACGGTGCAGGCGCTGGGCACGCTGCGCGCCAGCCGGCAGGCCAGCCTGGGCGCGCCGGTCGGCGCCGTCGTGACCGCGATCCACTTCGATTCCGGCGAGCACGTGCGCGCCGGTCAGGACCTGGTCGAACTCGACCCGGCGCCGCTGCGCGCGCAACTGCGCCAGCTGCAGGCGCAGTTGCATCTGGCGCAGCTCAACCTGCGGCGCGATCGCGCGCAGCTGGCCGCGCACGCGGTGAGCCAGGCGGTGGTCGACACCGACCAGGCCACGGTGCAGAGCGACGAGGCGGGAATCGCGGCGCAGCAGGCGCTGCTGGCCCAGCACATCATCTCCGCTCCCTTCGCGGGCCGGCTGGGGTTGCGCCAGGTCGACCTCGGCCAGTACCTGGCTCCCGGCGGCGTGGCGGTCACGCTGCAGCAGCTCAACCCGATGCTCATCGACTTCAACGTGCCGCAGGACCAGATCGACCTGATCCGCGTGGGCATGCGGGCCGACCTGCGCACCAGCGCGGTTCCCGGCAGGACCTTCGTCGGCAAGGTGACCGCGATCGAGCCGCAGGTCGACACCGCGACCCGCAACCTGACGGTGCGCGCGCAGGTGGGCAACCCCGGCGAAAAGCTGCTGCCGGGGGTGTTCGCCAGCGTGCAGCTGCAGCGCGGCGAACCCCGGCAGTACATCACGCTGCCCAACGCTGCGGTGGTCTACAACCCCTACGGCGACACGGTGTACCTGGTGAAGGACGAAGGCAAGGGCCCCGACGGCAAGCCGCGGCTGGTCGCCGAGCAGCGCTTCATCACCGCCGGTCCGCAGCGCGGCGACCAGGTGGCGGTGCTCAAGGGCCTGAAGGCCGGCGAGACCGTGGTCACCTCGGGGCAGCTCAAGTTGCGCAACGGCACGCCGCTGCTGATCAACAACAGCGTCAAGCCCAGCGACAGTCCGGACCCGACGGTCCCCGACTCCTGATCCGCCCCAGATCCGACACACGCGCATGAACAAGAAATTCACCGACCTATTCATCGAGCGCCCGGTGCTGGCCACCGTGGTCGCGCTGGTGATCCTGGTGCTCGGGCTGCGCTCGGCCGGACTGCTTCCGGTGCTGCAGTATCCCTTCACCGAGAACGCCGTGGTCACCGTGACCACCAGCTACCCGGGCGCCTCCGCGTCGACCGTGGCCTCGTTCATCACGACGCCGCTGGAGAACTCCATCGCGCAGGCCAACGGCATCGACTACATGACCTCCACCAGCGTGCAGGGGGTCAGCACCATCACGATCAACCTGATCCTCAACTACGACCCCGACAAGGCGCTGACCGAGATCAGCACCAAGGTCAACGCGGTGGTCAACCAGCTGCCGGCGGATTCGCAGAAGCCCACGCTGACGGTGGCGATCGGGCAGACCATCGACGCCATGTACATCGGCTTCTACAGCGATGTGCTCAAGCCGAACCAGATCACCGACTACCTGACACGTTCGGTGCAGCCCAAGCTGCAGGCCATCAAGGGCGTGCAGACCGCCGAGTTCATCGGCGCGAAGAACTTCGCGCTGCGCGCCTGGCTCGATCCGCGCAAGCTGGCCGCCTACGGCCTGACCGCCGCCGACGTGTACAGCGCGCTGGCCGCCAACAACTACATCACCGCGGCCGGCCACACCAAGGGCCAGATGGTGCAGATCAACCTGGCGGCCAACACCGACCTGAAGTCGCTGGACGCCTTCCGCAACCTGATCGTCAAGTCGGTCAACGGGCGCGTGGTGCGGCTGGACGACGTGGCGCGGGTCACGCTGGGCTCGGACGACTACGAGACCAACGTCGCCTTCGACGGCAAGTCCTCGGTGTTCATCGGCATCCAGGTCGCCCCCAGCGCCAACCTGCTCAACGTGGTCAAGCGGGTGCGCGCCGCGTTCCCGGGAATCCAGGCGCAGCTGCCGCAGGGCATGACCGGACGCATCGTCTACGACTCCACCAAGTTCGTCGACGCGTCGATCAACGACGTCATCCAGACCCTGGTCGAGGCGGTGCTGATCGTCGCCGCGGTGGTGTTCGTCTTCCTCGGCTCGTTGCGTTCGGTGGTGATTCCGCTGGTGGCCATCCCGCTGTCGATCATCGGCACCTTCACGGTGATGTTCGCGCTCGGCTACTCGATCAACCTGCTGACCCTGCTGGCCATCGTGCTGGCGATCGGGCTGGTGGTCGACGACGCCATCATCATCGTCGAGAACGTCAGCCGCCACCTCGAGGAGGGCATGGCGCGCAAGGACGCGGCGATCCGCGCCGCGCGCGAACTGGCGACCCCGATCATCGCGATGGCCGTGGTGCTGGTCGCGGTGTACGTGCCGATCGGCTTCATGAGCGGCCTGACCGGGGCGCTGTTCACCGAGTTCGCCTTCACGCTGGTCGGCACGGTGGTGATCTCGGCCATCCTCGCGCTGACCCTGTCGCCGATGATGTGCTCGCGGCTGCTCAAGGCGCCCGACCCGCAGAGCCGCGGCTGGCAGGACCGGCTGGTGCTGTTCCTCGACCGGGCGTTCGAGCGGCTGCACGGGCGCTATGAGCGCATGCTGCACGGCTCGCTGAACTACCTCCCGGTGACCGCTGTGATGGGGGTGATCGTGCTCGGCTCGATCTACTTCCTCTACACCTCGTCGACCTCGGAGCTGGCGCCCCAGGAAGACCAGGGGGTGCTGATCACCCTGGCCTTCACCAACCCGACGGCCACGCTGGAGCAGCGCGCCCAGGTGGTGCACCAGGTCTACGACGTGTTCAAGAGCTTCCGCCAGACCGACCACGTGTTCCAGATCAACTCGCCGACCCAGGTCATCGGCGGCATGGTGCTCAAGCCCTGGAACGAGCGCAAGGCCACGACCAACCAGCTGCAGCCGGTGCTGCAGCGCAAGCTCAGCCATATCGCCGGCGGTCAGATCGCGGTGTTCCAGCCGCCTTCGCTGCCGGGCGCGCGCGGACTGCCGGTGCAGTTCGTGCTGACCACCACCGATCCGGTGGACAGGCTGTACACCGTGTCCCAGCAGTTCCTGCACGCAGCGCTGAAGACCGGGGACTTCGCCTTCATGCAGAGCGACCTGCGGGTCGACCTGCCGCAGACCACGCTGGTCGTCGACCGCAACATGGCGGCCCAGCTCGGCCTGACGATGCAGCAGATCGGCTCGTCGATCTCGGCCATGATGGGCGGCGGCTACGTCAACTTCTTCAACCTCGACGGCCGTTCGTACAAGGTGATCCCGCAGGTGCAGCGGCGCTTCCGCCTGACCACCTCGCAACTGCTGGACTACTACATCCGCACCGCAAGCGGCCAGATGGTCCCGCTGTCCACCGTCGTCAGCCTGAAGAACACGGTGCAGCCCGAGACCATCAACCACTTCCAGCAGGCCAACTCGGCGACCATGAACGCGGTGCCCATCCCCGGCGTGTCGCAGGGCAAGGCGCTGGCCGACCTGAAGGCGCTGGCCGAGCGCACGCTGCCGTCGGGCTACAGCTTCGACTACTCCGGGCCGTCGCGCCAGTACATCCAGGAGTCCGGCGGGCTGCTGCTGACCTTCGGCTTCGCGCTGGTGATCATCTTCCTGGCGCTGGCGGCGCAGTTCGAGAGCTTCCGCGACCCCATCATCATCCTGGTATCGGTGCCGATGGCGATCTCCGGGGCGTTGCTGTTCATCAACCTGGGGATCGGCGGCGCGACCCTGAACGTCTACAGCGAGGTCGGGCTGGTGACCCTGATCGGGCTGATTTCCAAGCACGGCATCCTGATCGTGGAGTTCGCCAACAACCTGCAGCGCGAGGGCCGCAGCAAGCGCGACGCCATCGAGCATGCCGCCGGCATGCGGCTGCGCCCGATCCTCATGACCACCGCGGCGATGGTGCTCGGGGTGATCCCGCTGATCACCGCCACCGGCGCGGGCGCCGAGAGCCGGTTCAACATGGGGCTGGTGATCGCCTCCGGGCTGGCCATCGGCACCATGTTCACCCTGTTCGTCGTGCCGGCCGTGTACATGATGCTGGCGGCCGACCACAGCCACGAGGCGCGCGCCCAGGCGCTGCGCGACGCCGAGGCCGCCGAGGCGGCGATGCACCACGCCTCGCGCGACGGCGCCTGAGCGCGCCGCCGCAGCGGGCAGGGGCGGCCGCGAGGCCGCCCTTTTTTCGTCCGGCAGGCGCCGGCCTCAGGCCAGGCGGTCGCGCTGGCGCTGCACGGCCTGCAGCCTGCGCCCGCTGCGCCGCTCCCAGTCGGCCGCCTGGTCGTCGCCGACCGGCCCGACCTGGAAGTAGCGGGCCTGCGGGTGGGCGAAGTAAAAGCCGCTGACACTGGCCGCCGGCAGCATGGCCCAGCTCTCGCTGAGCGACATGCCCAGCTGCTGCGCGCCCAGGACGCCGAACAGGTCCTGCTTGACCGAATGCTCGGGGCAGGCCGGATAGCCCGGCGCCGGGCGGATGCCCACGTAGTCCTCGTGGATCAGTTGCGCCAGCTGCAGGCGCTCGTCGGCCGCGTAGCCCCACAGGTCGGTGCGCACCCGCAGGTGCAGCCACTCGGCCAGCGCCTCGGCCAGGCGGTCGGCCAGCGCCTTGACCACGATCGCCGAATAGTCGTCGTGGGCGGCCAGGAAGCCCTGCACCCGCTGCTCCAGGCCGATGCCGGCGGTGACCGCGAACAGGCCGATGTGGTCGGCGCCGGCCCCGCCGGGGGCGATGAAGTCGGCCAGCGCCAGGTTGGGCCTGCGCACGCCGTCGACCACCGGGCGCTCGGTCTGCTGGCGCAGGCCCCACCAGGTCATCAGCGGCTGGCTGCGCGACTCGTCGGCGTAGATCACGATGTCGTCGTCGTCGACGCTGTTGGCCGGGTACAGCCCGAGCACCGCGTTGGCCTGCAGCCAGCGGCCCTCGATGATGCGCTTGAGCATGGCCAGCGCATCGGCATGCACCTGGCGCGCCTGCGCACCGACCACCGCATCGTCGAGGATGGCCGGGAACGCCCCCGCCAGATCCCAGGTCTGGAAGTAGGGCCCCCAGTCGATGTAGCGCGCCACCTCGGCGAGGTCGACATTGCGGAACTCGCGCCGGCCGGCGGCGCGCGGCGGCGGTGCCACCCCCGCGGCCCAGTCCAGCCGCAGCTTGTTCTGGCGCGCCTGGTGCAGCGGGATCAGCGGGACCTGGCGCTTGGCCGCGTGCTGGGCGCGGATGCGCTGGTAGTCGGCCCGCAGCTCCTCCAGGTAGGCCGCGCGCCCCTCGCCCAGCAGGCCCTGCGCGACGCCCACGCTGCGCGAGGCGTCGGGCACGTACACCACCGGACCGTCGTAGTGCGGCGCGATCTTCACCGCGGTATGCACCCGGCTGGTCGTCGCGCCGCCGATCAGCAGCGGGATGCCGCGCTCGCGGAAGTGGGGGTCGCGCTGCATTTCCGCGGCCACGTGCTGCATTTCCTCCAGGCTGGGCGTGATCAGCCCCGACAGCCCGACGATGTCCGCCTGTTCGTCGCGGGCGCGCGCCAGGATGTCCTGGCAGGGCACCATCACCCCCATGTTCACGACCTCGAAGTTGTTGCACTGCAGGACCACGGTGACGATGTTCTTGCCGATGTCGTGCACGTCGCCCTTCACGGTGGCGATGACGATCCTGCCGCGCGAGCGCGCGCTGCCGCCGGCCGCCTGGTCCAGGCGCTTGTGCTCCTCGATGAAGGGGATCAGGTGCGCCACCGACTGCTTCATCACCCGCGCGCTCTTGACCACTTGCGGCAGGAACATCTTGCCCTGGCCGAACAGGTCGCCGACGACGTTCATGCCGTCCATCAGCGGCCCTTCGATGACCGACAGCGGCGGCCGCCCCTCGGCCTGGAAGCGCAGCCGCAGTTCCTCGGTGTCCTCGACGATGTGCTCGGTGATGCCGTGCACCAGCGCGTGGGTCAGGCGCTGCTCCAGCGGCAGTTCGCGCCAGGCGTTGCGCGCGCTGTCGTCGCGGCTGCTTCCGCGCACCTGCTCGGCCAGCGCGACCAGGCGCTCGCCGGCGTCGGCGCGGCGGTCCAGCACCACGTCCTCGACGGCCTCGCGCAGCTGCGGGTCGAGGTCGTCGTACACCCCGATCTGGCCGGCGTTGACAATGCCCATGTCCATTCCGGCGCGGATCGCGTGGTACAGGAAGACGGTGTGGATGGCCTCGCGCACCGCGTCGTTGCCGCGGAACGAAAAGCTCACGTTGCTCACCCCGCCCGACACCTTGGCCCCCGGCAGGTGGGCCTTGATCCAGCGCGTGGCCTCGATGAAATCGACCGCGTAGTGGTTGTGCTCCTCGATGCCGGTGGCGATCGCGAAGATGTTGGGGTCGAAGATGATGTCCTCGGGCGCGAAGCCGACCTCGTCGACGAGGATGCGGTACGCGCGCTGGCAGATGTCGATGCGCCGCTGGCAGGTGTCGGCCTGGCCCTGCTCGTCGAAGGCCATGACCACCGCCGCCGCGCCGTAGCGCCTGACCAGGCGGGCCTGGCGAACGAACTCCTCGGCTCCGGACTTCAGCGAGATCGAATTGACCACCGCCTTGCCCTGCACGCAGCGCAGGCCCGCCTCGATGACCTCCCATTTCGACGAGTCGATCATCAGCGGCACGCGCGCGATGTCGGGCTCGGACGCGAGCAGGTTGAGGAAGCGCACCATCGCGGCGCGGCTGTCGAGCATCGCCTCGTCCATGTTGACGTCGATGATCTGCGCGCCGTTCTCCACCTGCTGGCGCGCCACCGCCAGCGCCTTGTCGAAGTCACCGGCCAGGATCAGGCGTGCGAAGGCCTTCGAGCCGGTGACGTTGGTGCGCTCGCCGATGTTCACGAACAGCGAGTCCGGGCCGATCACCAGCGGCTCGAGGCCGGCAAGCACCAGCGGCGGGATGTCGGGACGGCGGTCGGCGGCGGAGTCTGGGGTGCTCATCGGCATGGATCGGCGGGCGGCGGCGCCGGCAGGCGGCGCGCCGCGGGGTGGGATGAAGACAGGAGCGGGCGCGCCGGCGACGGTCGCGGCGAGCAAACGCGTCGCATCCCCTGCGGGGTGCGACAATCCGGCCTGACACCGATTCTAGGCAAGCCCAGATGTCACTGTTCAGCCGTTTGCGCCCCCGCCGCCCTGCGCCCGGGGTGGCCGAGTGGATGCCGCGCATCGTCGATGCCCTGCTGCAGATGCCCACCTGGGTGGCGCTGTCGCGTGGCGAGGCGCTGGCGGTCGCGCAGCGCATGCAGGTGCGCAGCATGCCGGCCGGGACCGCGTTCATCCGCCAGGGCGACCCGTCTCCCGGCAGCGGCATGATGCTGCTGCTCGACGGCGAGGTGGCCATCGAGAAGCAGGGCAACGGCCCGCAGGGCGACGGCCTCGTGGTGTCGCTGGCGCGTCCGGGAGCGCTGCTGGGGGAGATGGGCATCCTCAACGATGCGCCGCGCTCGGCCAGTTGCGTGGCCAGCACCGACGTGGTGCTGGCGCTGCTCAGCAGCCAGGCGCTGAAGGATCTGGTCGAGCAGTCGCCGCGCGCCGCCGCCAAGCTGGCGCTGGGCGTGGCGTCGCGCCTGGCCGAGCAGCTGCGGTCGACCTCCAACAAGCTGTCCACGCTGTCGCAGGTCACCGCGGCGATGCATCCCACGCTGGACGCCGCGTCGCTGACCGGCGCCGCGCGGCGCCCGCAGCGCCCGCTGTGAAGCCGCGCCGCGCGCCGGCCGTCAGTCGTCGCGCCGCAGCGCCAGTCGCTCGCCCTGGCCGAGCGACTGCGGATCGCTGAGCTCGATCGCGATCTGGGTGCACACCACCCGGCACAGTTGCATCGCCTGCTGGTTCAGCACCCGGTACTGGATGCTGTTGCCGACGCGGCGGCGCGAGACGATTCCGGCCAGGTACAGCACCTTCAGGTGCTGCGACACGTTGGGCTGGGTCGAGCGCACGTCGGCGACGATCTCGTTGACGCCCTTTTCCTTGTCGCAGATCGACTGCAGGATGCGCAGGCGCAGCGGCGTGGCCAGCACCCCGAACAGTTCCGCGGCGGCCGCGAACACCCGCTCGGCCTCGCCTGCCAGCGCGCCCTGGCCATCCAGCAGCGCGGCGCCGCGCACGGCGGGAGAGGCGAGGGCATCGGCCTGGACCGACTGCCGGCTATTGGCTTGCGGCATAGAAGACTCCTGGGCGCGCCAGCGCGCGCGGGGGTTGGTCGCGCACGGCACGGTCGATCGCGGCGATGTGTTCGGGGGTGGTGCCACAACAGCCGCCGACGAGGTTGACCAGCCCTTCGGCGGCGAATTCGTGCAGCAGCCTGGACGTGACCTCGGGGGTTTCGTCGAAACCGGTGTCGCTCATCGGGTTGGGAAGCCCGGCGTTGGGGTAGCAGCTGATGTAGGTATCGTCAGCCACGCGCGCCAGTTCCTGCAGGTACGGACGCATGAGCGCGGCCCCGAGCGCACAGTTCAGCCCCACCGCCAGCGGCCGCGCGTGGCGCACGCTGGCCCAGAACGCCGGCACCGTCTGCCCCGACAGGATGCGCCCCGAGGCGTCGGTGACGGTTCCGCTGATGATCAGCGGCAGGCGCTCGCCGCTGGCCTCGAACCATTCGTCGATGGCGAACAGCGCGGCCTTGGCGTTCAGGGTGTCGAAAATGGTTTCCACCAGGAACAGGTCGACCCCGCCTTCGCCGAGCGCGCGCACCTGCTCGAAATACGCGCTGCGCAACTGCTCGAAATCGACGTTGCGCGCGCCCGGATCGTTGACGTCCGGGCTGATGCTGGCGGTCCTGGGAGTGGGGCCGATCGCTCCCGCGACGAAGCGCGGCCGCTCGGCGGTGGAGCGGCTGCGCGCGCTGTCCAGCGCCAGCTTGGCCGAGGCGCGGTTCATTTCGTCGGCCAGTTCGGCCATCGCGTAGTCCTGCTGGGCGATGCGCGTCGCGCCGAAGGTGTTGGTCTCGATGATGTCGGCGCCGGCGTCCAGGTAGCTGTCGTGGATGTCGCGGATCAACTGCGCCTGGGTCAGGCTGAGCAGGTCGTTGTTGCCCTTCAGGTCATGCCCCCAATGCTCGAACCGGCTGCCGCGATATTGCGCCTCGCTGAGCCGCAGGCGCTGGATCATCGTCCCCATCGCGCCGTCGAGGACCACGACCCGCTTTTGGAGCAATTGCGGCAATTGCGTGGCGCGCGTATAGATCTGGCGGCCGTCTGTCCAAGTTGACTTGCGCATGTGCGGATTCTAATTGCGCCCCTGCCCACGCTGCCGGCCCGGGCTTGCGCCCCCCGATAGCATGGTCCCGCCGACGTCGCCGTTGCGCGCCCCACCGGGCCCGCGGCGGCGGCGCGGCAGGCCCGGCCGAGCCGCGGAAGACCCCGCGGCCGCAGCTGCCCGCGCCGCTGCCCTGCCGGCCGTTCACTCCCCACCCCAGGAGGACCTGGCAATGCATCCCCAGCACCATCCCACGAGCGCCGCGCAGCGGCGCCAGTCGCTACGGCGCGCGCTGCTCGGCGCGGCGCTGCTGGCCACCGCGTACGCCCCCCAGGCGTCGGCCGAGCGGCCGGCGATCAGCGTGCGCGACCCCTGGATCCGGCTGCTGCCCGCCGGGCTGCCGGCCAGCGCCTACATGCGGCTGGACAACCATTCGTCCAGGCCGGTGACGCTGGTCAACGCCGACAGCCCCGGGCACTACAGCAGCGTGGCGCTGCACCGCACCGTCAAGATGGGCGCGATCAGCACCATGAAGGCGGTCGATCGGGTCGTGATCCCCGCCCACGGCCATCTGCGCCTGGCCCCCGGCGGCTACCACATCATGCTGCTCAACGCCAAGCACCCGGTCGAGCCCGGCCAGCAGCTGCCGATCACCCTGCGCTTCGCCGACGGCAGCCGGGTCACCGCGCGCTTCCTGGTGCGCAAGGCCGGCGACGGCCCGCAGCCGCAGGCCCCGTCGCGCCCCCGCACCGACACGCCGTTCGCCGATTGAAGCGCCCGCCTGCCCCACCGGGGCGGCGCGGCGGCGCGGGCAGCGCCGCGAGAATCGCGGACGCTTCCTACAATGGCCTTTTGCATCGACGCCATGAACGCCCCCACCGCCCCCACCCGCCCGGCCGAGGCGCTCGAGCCTGCCGCGCCGCAGGCCGCGAGCGACGACCTGCCGGCACGCCTGCGCGAGATCCCCTACAACTACACGTCGTTCTCGGATCGTGAAATCGTCATCCGGCTGCTCGGATCCGGGGCCTGGGAGTGGCTCGACCAGTTGCGCCAGCAGCGCCGCACCGGCCGCAGCGCGCGCATGCTCTACGAGGTGCTGGGCGACATCTGGGTGGTCAAGCGCAACCCCTACCTGCAGGACGACCTGCTGGCGTCGGGCAAACGCCGTCGGGCGTTGATCGACGCGCTGTGGCACCGGCTGCGCGAAATCGACAAGCGCCGCAGCCTCGAGGCCGATGCCCAGGCGCAGGCGCGCGACCGCCTGGTGGGCAGCCTGCTCGAGCGTGCGCGCGACGCGGTGACCGAATTCGCCGCCTGGTTCGACAGCGTGGCCGCGCTGCGCCGACGCGCCCAGCGCGAACTGGCGCGCCACACGCGGCGCGACAACATCCGCTTCGACGGCCTGGCGCGAGCCGCCCACATGACCGACGCCACCGACTGGCGAGTCGAGGTGCCTTTCGTGGTGCTGTGCCCGGACAGCGAGGCCGAGATGGCCGAGCTGGTGCGCGCCTGCGTCGACCTCGGGCTGACCATCGTGCCGCGCGGCGGCGGCACCGGCTACACCGGCGGCGCGGTGCCGCTGGTGTGGAACAGCGCGGTGATCAACACCGAGAAGCTCGAGGAACTCGGCGAGGTCGAGCCGGTCGACCTGCCCGGCGTGGGACACCCGGTGCCGACCATCCGCACCGGCGCCGGGGTGGTCACCCAGCGCGTGGCCGACCGCGCGGAACAGGCGGGGCTGGTGTTCGCGGTCGACCCGACCTCGGCCGAGGCCTCGTGCATCGGCGGCAACATCGCGATGAACGCCGGCGGCAAGAAGGCCGTGCTGTGGGGCACCGCGATCGACAACCTGGCCTGGTGGCGCATGGTCGACGCCCAGGGGCGCTGGATCGAGGTCACCCGCCTGGAGCACAACCTGGGCAAGATCCACGAGGTCGAAGTCGCGCGCTTCGAGTGCCGCACCTTCGCCAGCGACGGCACCACGCTGCTCGACACCCGGGTGCTCGAAGTCCCCGGCGCGCGATTCCGCAAGGCCGGGCTGGGCAAGGACGTCACCGACAAGTTCCTCGCCGGGCTGCCCGGGGTGCAGAAGGAAGGCTGCGACGGCATCATCACCAGCGCGCGCTGGGTGCTGCACCGCATGCCGCCGCGCATCCGGACCTTCTGCCTGGAATTCTTCGGCCAGGCGCGAGACGCGATTCCGTCGATCGTCGAGATCAAGCAGTACCTCGACCAGCTCCCCGGAGGGGCCATCCTGGCCGGCCTGGAACACCTGGACGAGCGCTACCTGCGCGCGGTGGGCTATGCGCCCAAGAGCAAGCGCGGGGCCTTCCCGAAGATGGCGCTGTTCGGCGACATCGTCGGCGAGGACGACGACGCGGTGGCGCGCGCCACCGCCGAGGTGGTGCGCATGGCCAACGCCCGTGTCGGCGAAGGCTTTGTCGCGGTCAGCGCCGAGGCGCGCAAGAAGTTCTGGCTCGACCGCAAGCGCACCGCGGCGATCGCCCGCCACACCAACGCCTTCAAGATCAACGAGGACGTGGTCATCCCCCTTGCGCGCATGGGGGAATACGTCGACGGCATCGAGCGCATCAACATCGAGCTGTCGCTGCGCAACAAGCTGCAGCTGGCCGCAGAGCTCGACCGCCTGCTGCGCGGCAACTGGTCGCTGGCGCGCAACGAGGAACTGGGCGAAGGCGAAGCCATCGTCGCCGAGGAGGACCTGGAACAACTGCGCCAGCCGGCGCTCGAGCTGCTCGAGCTGGTCCACGCGCGCTGGGCCTTCCTGCTCGAGCAGATCGACACCCCGCTGTCGCAGCTGCTGCCCCACCTGGCCGATCCGCTGCTCGGCGGCGCCGGCGGCCAGACGGCCGCGATGCAGATGCTGCACCGCAGCCCGCGCGCGACCCTGTTCCACCTGCTGCAGGAACACACGCTGCGGGTGTCGTGGAAACAGGAGCTGCGCAAGCCCCTGCACACCCTGCTCGCGGGCGCCGCGTTCGCGCCGCTGCGCGCCGCGATCGACTCGCTGCACAAGCGCATCCTCAAGGGCCGCGTCTGGGTGGCGCTGCACATGCACGCGGGTGACGGCAATGTGCACACCAACATCCCGGTCAACTCCGACGACTACGCGATGCTGCAGTCGGCGCACCAGGCGGTGGCGCGCATCATGCGGCTGGCGCGTTCGCTGGACGGGGTCATTTCCGGCGAACACGGCATCGGCATCACCAAGCTGGAGTTCCTGGACGAAGGCGAGCTCGCGCCGTTTCGCGACTACAAGCAGGCCGTCGACCCCGAGGGGCGGTTCAACCGCGGCAAGCTGCTGCGCGATCCCGCGCTGCCGGCCGACCTCACCAACGCCTACACGCCGAGTTTCGGCCTGATGGGCCACGAGTCGCTGATCATGCAGCAAAGCGACATCGGTGCGATAGCAAATTCGGTGAAGGACTGCTTGCGCTGTGGAAAGTGCAAGCCGGTCTGCGCGACCCACGTGCCCCGCGCGAACCTGCTGTACTCGCCGCGCAACAAGATCCTCGCGACCTCGCTGCTGGTCGAGGCCTTCCTGTACGAGGAGCAGACGCGCCGCGGCATCAGCGTGCACCATTGGGAGGAATTCGAGGACGTGGCCGACCATTGCACGGTCTGCCACAAGTGCGAGGCGCCCTGCCCGGTGGACATCGACTTCGGCGACGTGTCGATGAACATGCGCAACCTGTTGCGCAAGATGGGCAAGAAGAGCTTCAACCCGGCCAGCGCCGCCGGCATGCTGTTCCTCAACGCCACCGATCCGCGCACCATCAAGGCCGCGCGCACCGCGATGATCGGCTGGGGCTTCAAGGCGCAGAACCTGGGCTACCGCATGCTGCGCGCGCTGGGCAGACGCCAGACCGCGGCGCCTCCGTCGAGCACCGGGCGCATCGCGCTGCGCGAGCAGGTGATCCACTTTGTCAACAAGCCGATGCCCGGCGGGCTGCCCAAGAAGACCGCGCGCGCGCTGCTGGACATCGAGAATCCCGACTTCGTTCCGGTGATCCGCAACCCGCAGGCCACCTCGGTCGATTCCGAGGCGGTGTTCTATTTCCCGGGCTGCGGGTCCGAGCGCCTGTTCTCCCAGGTCGGCCTGGCGACCCAGGCGATGCTGTGGCACGTCGGCGTGCAGACCGTGCTGCCGCCCGGCTACCTGTGCTGCGGCTATCCGCAGCGCGGCAGCGGCATGTACGAGCGCGCCGAGAAGATCATTACCGACAACAGGGTGTTGTTCCACCGCGTGGCCAACACCCTGAACTACCTGGACATCAAGACGGTCATCGTCAGCTGCGGAACCTGCTATGACCAGTTGCAGGGCTACGAATTCGACAAGATCTTCCCCGGTTGCCGCATTGTCGACATCCACGAGTTCCTCCTCGAGAAGGGGCTGCGACTGCCCCAGGACGCAGCGGGCGCGTACCTCTACCACGACCCCTGCCACAGCCCGCTGAAGCAGCGCGAGGCGATGAAGACGGTGCGCGGGCTGCTGGGCGAGCAGGTGCGCAAGGCCGACCGCTGCTGCGGCGAAAGCGGCCTGCTGGGAATCCACCGGCCCGACATCTCCACCCAGGTGCGTTTTCGCAAGACCGAGGAACTGCGGCAGGACGAGCAGGCGCTGCGGGCGCAGGGCCACCAGGGCGACATCAAGATCCTGACCTCCTGCCCGAGCTGCCTGCAGGGCCTGTCCCGCTACCGCAACGACCTGCAGCACGGCCTGCTGGAAGCCGACTACATCGTCATCGAGATGGCGCGCAAGATCCTCGGCGAGGACTGGATGCCCGCCTACGTGCGCGCGGCCAACTCCGGCGGCATCGAGCGCGTGCTGGTGTGAGCCGCGACGCTGCCGCCTCGCCCGCGCTGCCCTCCGGGCCAGCGGCGCAGGACCCGCAGGCCCGCCGCGACTGCCCGCTGTGCGAACAGCCGGGCGGCATCGAGGTGTGGCGCTCGCCGTGGATGCGCCTGATCCGCGCCGACGAGGCGCTGCATCCGGCGACCTGGCGCCTGGTGTGGCGCCGCCATGTCGCCGAGTTCTCCGATCTGTCCAGGCTCGAGCGCGTGGCCTGCTGCGACGCGCTGGCGCTGGTCGAGGAGCAGCTGCGCGAGCAGCTGCGGCCGCGCAAGCTCAACCTGGCCGCGCTGGGCAACCTGGTCCCCCACCTGCACTGGCACCTGATCGCCCGCTGGGAGTGGGACGCCCACTGGCCGCAGGCGGTCTGGGCGGCGCGGCAGCGCCAGCCCGACGCGCAGCGGCTGCAGGCGCTGGCGCAGCGCCTGCCCGACATCGACCAGCGGCTGCGCCAGGCGCTGCAACAGCGCTTCGACCCTCAGATCACCTTGGAGTAGCGCGGGCGCTGCAGTTGCGCGCTGGCGTCGTGCAGCCGGCGGTCGAACTGCATCGCCAGCACCCGCACCAGCAAGCGCCCCTGCGGAGTGACCCGCAGCACCAGGTCGTCGATCTGCACCAATCCGGCCTGCGCCAGCGGCTGCAGGCGACGCAGGTCGGCGTCGAAGTACTGCTGCGCGTCGGCCACGCCATGGCGCGCGGCGAGTTGCCCCAGGTCCAGCGAAAAGTCGCACATCAGGCGCTGGATGGCCTCGCGGCGCAACAGGTCGTCGGCGTCGAGGGTGATGCCGCGCTCCACCGGCAGCCTGCCCTCGGCCAGCGCCGCCCCGTAGGCTTCCAGGGTCTTGTAGTTCTGGGCGTAATGCGGCCCGAGCTTGGAGATCCCCGACACCCCGAAGGCCAGCAGGTCGAGTTCGGCCTGGGTCGAGTAGCCCTGGAAGTTGCGGTGCAGCCGCCCCTCGCCCTGCGCCCTCGCGAGTTCGTCGTCGGGCAGCGAGAAATGGTCCATGCCGATGTACACATAGCCGGCGTGGGCCAGACGGCGGATCGCCAGCCCGAGCAGCAGCAGCTTGGCCTGCGGCGTGGGCAGTTCATCCTCGCGGATGCGCCGCTGGGGGGTGAAGCGCGACGGCAGGTGGGCGTAGCTGTACAGCGCGATCCGCTGTGGCCGCAGGTCCAGGACCTTTTCGAGCGTGGCCGCGAAATTGAAGGCGTTCTGCCGCGGCAGGCCGTAGATCAGGTCGACGCTGACCGAGGCGAAGCCGCTGGACCTGGCGGCATCGATGACCTCGCGCGTCTCCTCGAAGCTCTGGATGCGGTTGACCGCCTGCTGCACCGCCGGATCGAAGTCCTGCACGCCCACGCTCATGCGGTTGAAGCCCAGGCTGGCCAGGTGCTCGACCCTGCGCGCACCGACCTTGCGGGGGTCGATTTCGATGGAGAACTCGCCGCCGTCCTGCAAATCGAAGTGGCGACGCGTGAAATCCATCAGGCGCGAGGTCTCGGCGTCGTCGAGGAAGGTCGGCGTCCCGCCGCCCCAGTGCAACTGGGGCACCGCGGCGCGCTGCCGCAGCGTGCCCGCGACCAGGCGCATTTCCTCCTCGAGCTGGTCGAGGTACGGGGCGCTGCGCGAATGGTTGCGGGTGGGGATCTTGTTGCAGCCGCAGTAATAACAGAGGGTTTCGCAGAACGGAATGTGCACGTACAACGACACCGCGGCCGGCGACGCGTCGCGCAACGCCTGCGCATGTTCGGCGGCGCCATAACCGAGGCCGAAGCGGTCGGCGGTCGGATAGGAGGTGTAGCGGGGACCCGAAACGTCGAAACGCTGGATCAACTCGGGCTGGAAGTCCAGCGACATGGAGGGTATCTGGATCATGGGGCGATGATCGGGCCGTGACCCGTTCATGGTTTTGATATAGAACAAAACGTCTCGTTGTTGCCCCTGGACAACGGAAAAGTCGCCCTGTTGCTCTGCAGCAAACTAAGATGGCAGCCCCAGTGACAGGACAGCCTGCCCGGCGCCCGGCGGCGTGGCAAGGCGACAGACCCATGCACGACGACCCGACGCAGGACAAGGCCTCGATGACCGCGCTCAGCCTGGGCGCGCTCGGCGTGGTCTACGGAGACATCGGCACCAGTCCGCTGTACGCCTTCAAGGAAGCCTTCAGTCCCGGGCACAGCCTGGGCGTCGACCCGGCCAATGTCTACGGCGTGCTGTCGCTGATCTTCTGGGCGCTGACCATCATCGTCACGGTCAAGTACGTCGGGCTGGCGCTGCGCGCCGACAACGACGGCGAAGGCGGCATCCTGGCGCTGATGGCGCTGGTGATGCGCCGCTACGCGGCGCCGTCGCGCGGCAGGGTGCTGGTGGTGGTGCTGGGGCTGGTCGGCGCGGCGATGTTCTACGGCGACAGCATCATCACCCCGGCGATTTCGGTGCTGTCGGCGATCGAGGGCACCGCGGTCGCGACCCCTCTGCTGCAGGATGCGGTGATCCCGCTGACGGTGGCGGTGCTCATCGGGCTGTTCCTGGTGCAAAAGCGCGGCACCGCGCTGGTCGGGGCGTACTTCGGACCGGTGATGCTGCTGTGGTTCATCGCGATCGGGCTGCTCGGGCTGTTCCACGTGGCCTCGCACCCGCTGGTGCTGCGCGCGTTGAACCCGTGGTGGGGCATCGAGATGTTCGTGCGCGAGCCCGGGCTGGCGCTGTTCCTGCTGGGCGCGGTCTTCCTGACGCTGACCGGGGGGGAGGCGCTGTACGCCGACATGGGGCACTTCGGCCGCGTGCCGATCCGCCGCGCCTGGCTGGCGGTGGTCATGCCGGGGTTGCTGCTGAACTATTTCGGCCAGGGCGCGCTGGTGCTGGCCCACCCGGCCGCGGGCAAGAACCCCTTTTTCTACCTCGCGCCGGGCTGGGCGCTGTGGCCGCTGGTGGTGCTGGCCACGCTGGCCACGGTGATCGCGTCGCAGGCGGTGATCTCCGGCGCCTACTCGATGACCACCCAGGCGATCAAGCTGGGCTACCTGCCCCGCATGCGGGTGCTGTTCACCAACGAGCGCAACCAGGGCCAGATCTACGTGCCCTTCATCAACTGGACCATGCTGCTGTTCGTGCTGGCGCTGGTGCTGGCGTTCCGCAGCTCGGACAACCTGGCGGCGGCCTACGGCATCGCCGTCAACATCACGATGGTCACGACCACCATCTTTCTCTGGCTGGTCGCTCCGCAGCGCTGGCAGTGGCGCACGCGGCGCGCCAACGTGGTGTTCATCCCGCTGATCCTGGTCGAGTTGCTGTTCGTCTCGTCGAACGCGCTGAAGGTCGATCACGGCGGCTGGTTCCCGTTGGTGTTCGGTGCGGCGGTCTACACCATGCTGTCGACCTGGAAGCGGGGACGCAGCCTGCTCAAGCGCCAGCTGCAGGAGCATGCGCTGAACCTGCAGGACTTCGTCCACAGCCTGTCCACCTACCCGCCGACCCGGGTCGAGGGCACGGCGATCTACCTGACCCCCAACGCCGAGACCGTGCCGCATGCGCTGCTGCACAACCTCAAGCACAACAAGGTGCTGCACGAACGCGTGGTGTTCCTGTCGGCGCAGACCGCCGACGTGCCGCATGTCAGCGCGGAACAGGGTATCGAGATGCGGCCGATGGAAGAAGGCATCTACCTGCTGCACGTGCGCTTCGGCTTCAAGGACGAGCCGGACATCAGGCAGTTGCTGAAGGACTGCGAGCGGCTTTCGGGCCTCGAGTTCCACTTGATGGAAACGTCGTTCTTCCTCGCCCGCCAGACCATCATTCCGTCGAAGATCCCCGGCATGGCCGTGTGGCGAGAGGTGCTGTTCTCCTGGATGAGCCGCAACGCCCAGGAAGCCTCCGACTACTTCCGCATCCCGCCGAACCGGGTGGTCGAGCTCGGCACCCAGATCGAGATCTGACAGGGTGTTGCAGCGGCCCGCGGAGCGGCCGCCGGCGCTGCCAAAATCCAACACCCGCGGCGCAGCGCAGCGGCGTGCCGATGGCAGCCGCGGCCCGGCCTCTGGCATCATGCAGTCAGGCCGGCGAGCAACGCACGGCACGGGAGCGATCCATGACTCTGGCGATGGCTGCCTACAAATCCGTCTACGCGGTCGAGGACGTCGAACGCAAGCTGCAGGCCCTGCCCGCGGAAGGCCTGGAGGCGCTGCGCAGCACCTACACCCGCATGATCGAGGCCGGAGGCCAGCGCCTGGCGATCAAGCCGGCCTCGCTGCCCGACCGCGATGCACTGCAGGCCGAGCTGCCCAATTTCGGCGAGCCGCTGGAGCACATCCTGCGCGCGGTCGCGCTGGCCGCCGACAGCCGCGACCCGGTCGAGGTGATGCCGATGCTCCTGCTGGGCGAGCCCGGCATCGGCAAGACCCATTTCGCGCGGCGCATCGCCGACATGCTCGGCACCAACTGGGCGCTGGCGCCGATGAACGCGCTGACCGCCGGCTGGATCCTGTCGGGCTCGTCGTCGCAATGGAAAGGCGCGCGACCGGGCAAGGTGTTCGAAACCCTGGTGCAGGGGGAGTTCGCCAACCCGGTGGTGGTGATCGACGAGATCGACAAGGCGGCCTGCGGTGCCCAGTACGACCCGCTGGGCGCGCTGTACAGCCTGCTCGAGCACGATACCGCCAGGCACTTCACCGACGAGTTCGCCGAGGTGCCCATCGACTGCAGCGCGGTCGTCTGGGTGGCCACCGCCAACGACCCGTCGGGAATCCCCGACCCCATCCTCGACCGCCTGGCGGTGTTCGAGGTCGACGCCCCCGACGAAGCCGGCAGGCGGGCGATCGCTGCGCGACTGTACGGCGAAATGCGCCAAGGCCACGACTGGGGCCACCGCTTCCCCGACGAACTGTCGGAGGCGGCGCTGCAGGCGCTGGCCGAGGCCAGCCCGCGGGAGATGCGGCGCATGCTCGCGACCGCCTTCGGCTCGGCCCGGCTGGACGGTCGCGACGAACTGCGGCAGCAGGACTTCACCCGCAACCTGGGACGACGCGCCAACCGCATCGGATTCATCCAGTGAGCCTGATCGGCGGCGCGCCGCACGCGGTGCAGTGGGTCAAGCCGCTGGTCGCGCTGCTGGCCATCATCAATCCCCTGGGGATCGTTCCCTTCTACCTGGCGCTGACCGAGGGCTTCAACGCTGCCCAGCGCAGGCGCACCATCATCACCTGCGCGACGTCGTCGTTCCTGGTGATCGCGATCAGCGCGCTGCTGGGAACGCGCATCCTGCAGTTCTTCAGCATCTCGCTGGCCTCGTTCCAGGTCGGCGCAGGGCTGTTGCTGCTGATCACCGCGATCGGCATGCTCAACGCGGCGCCCACCGCGCTGCGCTCCACGCCCGAGGAGATGGACGAAGCCAGCGCCAGCCAGAGCATCGCGGTGGTCCCGCTCACCGTGCCGCTGCTGACCGGTCCGGCGACCATCTCCACGGTCATCGTGTACGCGGACCGCAACCGCCACTGGCCCGGCCTGCTGGTGCTGGTGTTCTATGGCGTCGTCGCGGCGCTGGTCATCGCGCTGTGCTTTCGCGCCGCCGAGAGCATCGCCAGCCTGGTCGGCAAGACCGGGATCAACATCATGACCCGGCTGATGGGGCTGCTGATCGCCGCGCTGTCGGTGGAGCTGATGAGCGACGGCCTGATCAAGCTTTTCCCGGGCCTCGGCCATTGACCACCGACGCAATACTGCGTGTGGTCGTCGCGGGATTGCGCCACACATCATTCGGCTGACCGTCGGGGATGGGGTTTCCCCGGTGTGCAGGCTGGACTTGCCAGCGAATAATGGCGGAGTCGCGTAAAAGTGCCGCGACTCGGATTCCGGAGCGAGTAGCGAGGAGACAACCCGACCGGGGCCACGCTTTGTCGTCGAACCCCGGCGAATATCGGCGCCCAGACGCCGAACATACAGCGCGCCAGATCCCCCAGGGGATCTGGCGTTTTTTCTTGTCCCTCGCTCTGCGCCGCGTTCGGCGGCGGTCTCCCCGGTATTGCCGATGCACCTGGACCTCAGCCTGCTCACGCTGGCCATCGCGGCGATGGCCGCCGGATTCATCGATTCCATCGTCGGGGGAGGCGGGCTGATCCTGGTGCCCAGCCTGTTCTCGGCGTTCCCGGACGTGCCGCCGGCCACGCTGTTCGGCACCAACAAGGGAGGGGCCGTCTGGGGCACCTCGGCGGCGGCCTGGTCCTTCGCCCGTCGGGTGCGCATCCCCTGGGCGATCGTGCTGCCGGCCGCACTGGCGGCGTTCGCCGGCGGACTGGGCGGGGCCTTCGCGGTGACCCGGGTGGCTCCCCACGCGCTGCGCAAGGCGCTGCCATTCGTGCTGGCGGGAGTCCTCGGGTATACGGTGTTGCGAAGGGACCTGGGGAAGCACCATGCGCCGCGTGTGCGCGGGCGCTGGGTCGCGCTGCTAGGCGGCGGATTGATCGGTCTCTACGACGGCTTTTTCGGCCCCGGCACGGGCAACCTGCTGGTGTTCCTGTTCGTGCGCGCCTATGGCTTCGATTTCGTCCACGCCGCGGCGAGCGCCAAGGTGGTGAACACCGCCTGCAACCTGGCGGCCCTGCTGCTGTTCGCGTTCAGCGGCCACGTGATGTGGCGCTATTCGGCGATGATCGCGGTATGCAATGTCGGCGGCAGCGTGCTGGGCAGCCGGCTGGCGGTGCGCAAGGGGACCCAGTTCGTCCGCAGCATGTTCATGGTGATCGCGGTCGCGCTGATCGCCCGCACCGCCTGGCAGGCCTTCGCGCCGCGTTGACCGCGGAGTCGGGGATGTTCCACGTGGAACATCCCGCGCAGAGCAACGCCTTCAGGCGTCCTTTTTCATCGGGCAGGTGTTGATCCCCAGCAGCGAATACGCCGGGCACACCCCGGCGATCCCGGTGAGCAGCGGCACGACGCCGATATAGCCCCAGATGCCGATGGTTCCGGTAGCGGACAACGCGACCAGCGCGACCCCGACCACGATGCGTACGGTGCGGTCCAACCCGCCTTCGTTGATTTTCATCGCCTTCTCCTAGCAATGGAAGCTCGAGACAGCTCACTCTAGCGAGTATTCAAGCACGAAAGCATGACGCTCGTCAGGACTCGTGAGGGTGGCTGTTCCACGTGGAACATCGGGCGCGCATCCGGTTGTCGAGCGGGCGGCCTACAATCGCGCCCTTGCAGCAGGCGAACACCATGGACTACCCCGAGATTTTCGATGTGATCGTGGTCGGCGGCGGCCACGCCGGAACCGAGGCCGCGCTCGCGGCCGCCCGCATGGGGGCCGCCACGCTGCTGCTGACCCACAACATCGAAACCCTGGGCCAGATGTCCTGCAACCCGTCGATCGGGGGCATCGGCAAGGGCCACCTGGTCAAGGAAATCGACGCGCTGGGCGGAGCCATGGCGCTGGCCACCGACGAAGCCGGGATCCAGTTCCGGATCCTCAACGGCAGCAAGGGGCCGGCGGTGCGTGCCACCCGCGCGCAGGCCGACAGGCTGCTGTACAAGGCCGCGATCCGCTCGCGCCTGGAGAACCAGCCCGGGCTGTGGCTGTTCCAGCAAGCGGTCGACGACCTTCTGCTGGAGTCCGACGGCCGCGGCGACAGGGTCTGCGGTGCGCTGACCCAGGGCGGCGTACGCTTTCGCTCGCGCAGCGTGGTGCTGACCGCCGGCACGTTCCTCGACGGCAAGATCCACATCGGGCTGCAGAACTACGCGGCCGGGCGCTCGGGCGACCCGCCGGCGATCTCCCTCGCCCACAGGCTGCGGGACATCGGACTGCCGCGCGGGCGCCTGAAGACCGGCACCCCTCCGCGTATCGACGGCCGCAGCATCGACTTCTCGCGCATGCTGCAGCAGCCCGGCGACCTCGACCCCGTTCCGGTGTTCAGCTTCCTGGGCCAGGCTTCGCAGCACCCTCGGCAGCTTCCCTGCTGGATCACCCACACCAACCCGCGGACCCACGAAATCATCCGCTCCGCGCTGGATCGCAGCCCGCTGTACACCGGGGTGATCGAAGGCGTGGGGCCGCGCTATTGCCCGAGCATCGAGGACAAGATCCATCGCTTCGCCGCCAAGGATTCGCACCAGGTCTTCCTCGAGCCCGAGGGCCTGCATACCCACGAGTTCTATCCCAACGGGATTTCCACCAGCCTTCCGTTCGACGTCCAGCTCGAGCTGGTGCACAGCATCGACGGCCTGCAGCAGGCCCATCTGCTGCGCCCGGGTTACGCCATCGAATACGACTACTACGACCCGCGAGCCCTGAAGTCCTCGCTGGAAACCAAGTCCATCTCCGGGTTGTTTTTCGCCGGCCAGATCAACGGCACCACCGGCTACGAGGAAGCCGCTGCCCAGGGCCTGCTCGCCGGCGCCAACGCCGCGCTGCTGGTGCGCGGCGACCCGCCGTGGTGCCCGGGGCGCGAGCAGGCCTACCTCGGAGTGCTGGTCGACGACCTGATCACCAAGGGAGTCAGCGAGCCCTACCGCATGTTCACCAGCCGCGCCGAATACCGCCTGAGCCTGCGCGAGGACAACGCCGACCTGCGCCTGACCGAGGCCGGGCGTCGGCTGGGGCTGGTCGACGATGCGCGCTGGGACGCCTTCTGCCGCAAGCGCGACGCCATCGAGGCCGAGCGCCAGCGGCTGCGCGACACCTGGGTTCAGCCGCAGTCGCTGCCGGCCGACCAGGCGCTGCAGTTGATCGGGCAGCCGATCGAGCGCGAATATCGGCTGGAGGATCTGCTGCGCCGCCCCGGCGTCGACCATGCGCGCTTGACCGCTGCGCTGGGCGGGCGTTTCGCGCCGCCTCGGCCGCTGCAGCCGGCGGAAGCCGAGCAGGTGGAGATTTCGATCAAGTACTCGGGCTACATCGAGCGCCAGCAGGTCGACGTGCAGCGCGCTGCCGATTACGAGCATCTGCCGCTGCCCGAGGACCTGGACTACGCGACGGTGCTCGGACTGTCGTTCGAGGTGCGGCAAAAGCTCGACCGCGCACGCCCCCACACCCTGGGCCAGGCCTCGCGGGTGTCCGGAGTCACGCCTGCCGCGATCTCGCTGCTGTTGGTGCATTTGCGCAAGCGTCGGCTGCGCGGACCGGCCGCAGGCGACCCACCGCGTGGCGGCGCCCCCCGCGCGCCGGCGCCCCAGCCGGAATCGCCCGGCCCATGACTGCGCAGCGCAGCGCGCCCGTCACGCCGGCCCCCACGCCGCCCGGCCCACCGGTCGCCGGCGAGCAGCTCGAGCAACTCGAGCAGGTGCTGCAGGCCCTGCAGTTGCCCGCCGACGCGTCGAGCCGGCAACGACTGCTGCAGTACCTGCAGCTGCTGCAGCGCTGGAACCGGGTGCACAACCTGACCTCGGTGCGCGACCCCGAGCGCATGCTCAGCCTGCACCTGGCCGACTGCCTGGCCGTGCTCGCGCCGCTGGACCGCCGCGCCCCGCGCCGCGTGCTCGATGTCGGATCGGGAGCCGGGCTGCCGGGGCTGGTGCTGGCGGTCATGCGCCCGCACTGGCAGCTGCTGCTGGTCGACGCGGTGCAAAAGAAGTGCGCCTTCCTGCGCCAGGCCGTGGCCGAGCTGCACCTGCGCAATGTCGAGGTCGTGCACGGCCGCGTCGAGCAACTGCGCCTGCCTCCGGTCGACTGCATTGTCAGCCGCGCGCTGGGCGATCTGGCCGAACTGGCGCGCATCAGCGAGCATCTGCTGCTCCCCGGCGGCGCCTGGGCGGCGATGAAGGGCCATGTGCCGCAGGACGAGCTGCGCGCGCTGCCCGCCACGCTGCAGCACCAGGTCGAGGAGCTGCGCGTGCCCGGGCTCGAGGCCCGGCGCTGCGTGGTCTGGATGTGGCCGGCCGCGTCCCCCGCGGCGGCCGTTCACCACCCTGCCAGGACGACGTGATGGCATCGGTTTTCTGTGTCGCCAACCAGAAGGGCGGGGTCGGCAAGACCACGACCAGCGTGAACCTGGCCGCCGGCCTGGCACGCATCGGCCAGCGGGTGCTGCTGGTCGACCTCGACCCGCAGGGCAACGCCACGATGGGCTCCGGTGTCGACAAGCGCCAGCTCAGCCCCAGCGTCTACCAGGCGCTGCTGGGAATCGCCCCGTTGCAGCAGGCGCGCCGGCGCAGCCCGCACGGCGGCTACGACGTGCTGGGCGCCAACCGCGAGCTGGCCGGCGCCGAGGTCGAGCTGGTCGACCAGCCGAGGCGCGAGCATCGGCTGAAGGACCTGCTGCGCGAAGTCGACGCGGACTACGACTTCGTGCTCATCGACACCCCCCCGGCGCTCGGACTGCTCACCCTGAACGCGCTGTGCGCCGCGCGCGGGGTGATCGTGCCGATGCAGTGCGAATACTTCGCGCTCGAGGGATTGACCGACCTGGTCAACACGGTGCGCCAGGTGCATGCCAAGCTCAACCCCGAACTGGTGCTCATCGGACTGCTGCGTGTGATGTTCGATCCCCGGATCACCCTGCAGCAGCAGGTCAGCGACCAGCTCAAGACCCACTTCGGGAACAAGGTCTTTGAAACCGTGATTCCCCGCAACGTGCGGCTGGCGGAAGCGCCCAGCTACGGCATGCCCGGCGTGGTGTTCGACCGCGCCAGCCGGGGCGCGCTGGCCTACGTCGAATTCGCCGAGGAAATGGTGCGCCGCGTCAGCGCGACCGGCTTCGGCTCCCGCGGCTCCACCGTCCCTGCATGATGAACTCCCAAGCGAACCCTCCCGCCTCCCCGCCATCGAAAAAGCGCAAAGGCCTCGGCCTGGGGCTGGAGGCCCTGCTCGGCGCCCAGGGAGCCGAGATCGCCCCGGCGACGGCGCCTTCGGCGCTCCCGCTCGATGCGCTGGTGCCCGGGCGCTACCAGCCGCGCACCCGCATGGACGAGGGGGCATTGTTCGAACTCGCCGAGAGCATCAAGGCGCAGGGGGTCATGCAGCCGATCCTGGTGCGTCCGCTGCCTTCGGGCAAGTACGAAATCATCGCCGGCGAGCGCCGCAGCCGCGCCGCGCGCCTGGCCGGGCTCGACGAGGTCCCGGTGCTGGTGCGCGAGGTCGCCGACCAGGCCGCGCTGGCCATGGCGCTGATCGAGAACATCCAGCGCGAGGACCTCAACCCCCTCGAGGAAGCGCAGGGAATCCAGCGCCTGATCGAGGAGTTCTCGTTCACCCACGAACAGGCCGCGCAGGCCGTCGGGCGCTCGCGCGCGGCGGTCAGCAACCTGCTGCGGCTGCTGCGACTGGCGCCGCCGGTGCAGGACATGCTGCTGGCCGGCGACCTGGAGATGGGCCATGCGCGCGCGCTGCTCGCGCTGGAGGGGGCGGCGCAGGTGCAGGCCGCGCACCAGGTGCAGGGCAGGCGCCTTTCGGTGCGGGAAACCGAACGCCTGTGCAGCCGCGCCCAGCGCCCGCCGGCGACGCCGCGCGCCGCCGCAGCCGACCGCGGCGAACTGGCGCGCCTGGAAAACGAACTCAGCGAACAACTGGCGGCGCCGGTGCAAATCCGCGCCACCGGAAGCGGAAGCCGGCTGCGCGGCCGGATCGTCGTGGGCTTCCACTCCCTCGACGAACTCAACGGGCTGATCGACTACCTGCGCAAGAACCCCTGAGCGCCAGCCGGCGGTGCGCCTGCTTCGCCCGCGAAGCGAGCGCTCACATCGCGGGGTCGTTGGCAAACACCTTGAGTACCGAGCTGTAGGCGTGCAGCCGGCCGGAGCAGAACTCGCCGGCCGAGCTGAAGCCGATCAGTGGCGCTTCGCCGAGCTGGCTGCGCAGCAGCCGCAGCTCGTCGCGCAGCGCGGCGTCGCTGCGCGACGCGCAGCTGATGTACACGGCACCGCGCACCGGAGCGCTGCGGTCCGCTGCGCGCCGCCGCCCGCCGGCCAGGCAGGCCTCGCGGCGCTGCTCGAGCTCGTCGCGGACCTCGGTGCACAGGCGCAACAGGTCACGCATCGCTTCGTGCTGCTGCCGGCGGCAGAAACGCAGCTGCATGCCCGGCTGCAACTCGGCCGCCAGCGCGACCCCCTGCGCCCCCGGGTCGATCCCGATCAGGCCGCGCAACACCGCACCGCCGCCGGCCGGCGGCTCGCTCTGCGGCCACGACAGCCCGACGACCACCTCGCGCAGGCTGGGCACCAACTCCCGCCACTGCTCGTGCTGGCGCGCGCGCGCCGGCTCGCCCAGGTCCTCGAGCAAAGCGCCCAGTGCCGGCTGGCCGTCGAGGGCATAGACGACGTTGTCGGTGCAACGCGTCACGGTGCGCGCCGGCCCGACCGGCTCCAGCCCCTGGCTGAGCCCGCCGAGCAGGCCGACACGCGGCCCCCAGGCGACCCCCGACAGCCCGCCGTGGAGCACCGCGTCGGCCAGTTGGGCTCCGTTGCCCGCAGCGACCACGCCGCCCCACACGTCGCCCGAAGCGGTGCGCTCGCCGAGTTCGGCCAGCAATTCGTCCAGGTCGTCGTCGCCGGAATCGCCGTGCGCCAGTACCGAGTGCGCGCCGCGCCAGCCGCGCGACAACGCAGGCAGCGGCTGGCGCCCCGAGAACACCTTGAAGTCGCGCTGCGCCACCTGCAGCAGCATCACCGCGACCCCGCAGGGCTCGATCGCCGAACCGGTATCGGCGAAAGCCTGCGGCACGATCGCGCCGGCCCAGTGGGCCACTCCGAGGCGGTCGCGCAGGTCCTCGAGCAGCGTCGAGACGTGGCCGGCATAGCGCGAGTCGGCGTACACCAGTCCCAGGCCGGGGCGGGTGACCGTGTCGGCGCGCGCGCGCGCGGCAGCCACCTGGCGCACCAGCGCCTCCAGCGCCAGCGGCCAGTCGGGAGCCGAGGAATGGGCAGTGACAAAACGCATCGAAGGTGGGTCCGGGCCGGTTCGTCGGGCCGAGCGGCCCGGCAAGCGACAAGGCGGGTCGTGGATCCAGGGTCGCCGCGCCAGGCTGGCGCGGTCCGACCGATGCTAGCAGGGTGTCGATAGACCCGATGGGCTCGCGGCGACCTCGGCTCAACCGGCCGCGGACGAGCGCTTGCGCGCCGGCTTGGCAGCCGGCTTGGCGGCGGGCTTGCGCGTCGCGGCCGCGCCGCGCCTGCGCGCCGAAGCGCCGCCCGCCGCGCTCGCGGCGCCGGCCGCCGGCTGCCCGGTCTGCGGCTGCGCCGCCTTCGGCCAGGCCGTCTCGCGCAGCGCGTCGGCGGCCAGCTTGCCGAACTGTTCGCTGATCGCCCCCCACCATTGCATCGGGTCGATCAATCCGGGCATGGGCTGCGCCGGCGAAGCCTGGTCCGCGTCGGCGGCCGGCGCGGGCTGCGGCGCGGAGTCCGCGGCGGCCGCGGCCCCGGCCGCCGCGGCGTCCAGCGCCTGCGCCCCGGCGCGCATCGCCTCCCCCATCTGTCCCGCCAGGTCGCCCAGGTCGACATTCATGGTCTTCAAGGTCGACAAGGTCATGCGCTGCACTTCCAGCGCCTGGATGGTCGCCTGGGTCAGCCGCACGTTGGCCTCCAGCCACTGCAGCACCGCGCGCAGGTCGACGATCTTGCGCTCGAGCTCGTCGGGGTCGAGGGTCGGCGCCATCCAGCTGGCGAAGCCCGAGGACATGCCCGAACCCTTGAGCAGGCTCTGGAAGAAGTCGAGCCCGGGATGGGTCTGCGCGGCGTTGAAGGGGTTCACGGTTGCGGCCTCCGATGGCAGGCAACGGCCCGGCGGGACCGATTCCCGCCACGGCGACCAGCCCAGCATACCCAGATCGGCCTGCGCTGATAATCCCCGGCGTGGATGGCCAGCGCCGCGTGGCGGCACAATGCCCCCATGCGCAGCATCCCCGGCCCGGCTCCCCAGCGTGCCCGTGCGCGCTCGCGCAAGGGCCGGCGCTGGCTGGTCGCGCTGTGGCTGCTGCCGGTGCTGGGGTTGCACGCGCTGGCCCTGCTCGCGCTGGCGCGTCTGGCCGGCCCGCAACCGGACTCGCTGCCGCCGGTGCTGTACACCCGCGTGCTGCTGCCCCGCAGCCCGACGGTGGCGCAGCAGACGCCGGCGCGCGCGGCACCCCGCGCGCTGCCGCGCAACCCCGCCACCCGGCCGCCGCCGGCGCGGCCCGGCACGGCCACGCTGCTGACGGCGGCCGCGCCGGCCGCCTCCCACCCCGCCTCCCACCCCGCCTCCCGTACCGCCTCCCGTACCGCCTCCCCAGCCGCCTCCCACGCCACCTCCCGCGCTGCGCCCGGCCGCGCACCGTCCACCGAACCCGCGGCCAGCCAGGCCGCAGCCCCCCGTCCCGGCGCCTCCGCGGCCTCCGCAGCCCACCCGCGCGCGTCCGCGCCGGCGGCTGCGCCGCAGCCGCCGGCCGCCGCTTCGCCCGAGAGCGCTGCCGCCGCCGCCCCTGCGGGGGCTTCGGCCGCGCGCTCGGCGCCGGAGCCCGCGTGGCCGCCTTCGACCCGCCTGGAATTCCGCCTCACCGGCTACTACCGCGGCGCGCTGCACGGCAGCGGCAGCCTGGAGTGGCGGCGGCTGGGCGACGCCTATCAGCTGCGGCTTGCGGGGTCGGCGCTGATCGATTTTTCCTATACCAGCAGCGGCCGCATCGACGGACCCTGGCTGGCTCCCGAGCGCTACGTCGAGCAGGTGCTGCTGCGCAGCAAGACGGTCGAATTCGACCGCCGCGCCGGGCTGCTGCGCTTTTCCGCGATGCCGGCGACCCTGCCGATCCCCGCCCACCTGCAGGACAGCGCCAGCGTGTTCATGCAGCTGGCCGAGCGCCTGCGCAGCCGGCCGCAGGATTTTGTCGACGGGGCCAAGGTGGCGCTGCAGGTGGCGCGCCCCACCGGAACCACCACCTGGGTGTTCCGGGTCGTAGGCCACGACACCGTGGCCACCGGAGCCGGCCGCCTGGCCTGCTGGCACCTGGACTACACCCCGCCCCCCGGCGCCGACCTCGGCGCCGAGGTCTGGCTGGCGCCCGAGCTGCAGGACCTGCCGGTGCAGATCCGGCTGCGCCGCAGCGCGACCGAGTACCTGCTGTTCACCCTCGAGCGCGCGCTGCAGCAGGCCCCGGCGGCCAGCGCGCCGTCGGGCTCGCGCTGAACCCTGTCAGCGCCGCCGCAGCCTGGCGCGTTGTGCGATCAGGGGGTGGCGGGTCCGCGGCTTGATTTCCGCGCTCGCGCCCCCACCATCAGCAGCAGACGACCGCGGGTCGCTTCCCGCAGGCGCACACCACCCGAAGAGGTCTGCCATGCACACCATGATCTACGATTCCGAGGCTTTCAGCGTGTTCCAGCTCGACTGGGAGAGCGAAGGCCCGGCGCGGCGCGACCCCGACGCCCGGCAGGGCGGCTTCGAGATCGTCGACAAGTTCGCGCGCAAGGAGATCTTCCTCGAGGGCCACGTCGCCGACGGTTTTCGCCAGCGCGTGCGCAGCCTGATGGAAGGCTCGCCGACCACCGACGACATCGACGACTTCCTCGACGGCTTCTCGGCGCTTTCGCGGCAGAACCTGCACGCCCACTGAGCGCTTGCGAAACGCAAGTCGGCGCGCCGTACCGCGAAATCTTGTTTTGCATCAAAACGGGGGCGCGTCGAATCCATAGACTGGGCTGCCATGAACGCCATTGCTGCCATGAACGCCCTCGCTTACTCCTCGGCTGTGCCGGCCCTGCCGGTCTCGACCTCGCAGCGCGCCCCTGCCGACACGATGGTGCGGGTGCTCAAGGCCATGGCGCACCGCGAGCGCCTGGCCATCCTGTGCCTGCTGCTCGACGGTGAAATGTGCGTGCGCGACCTCGAACACGGGGTCGGAATGCGCCAGGCCGCGCTGTCGCAGCAGTTGTCCCGGCTGCGAGCTGAAAACATCGTCGAAGCGGTGAGGCACGGCCGCTTCATGCTGTACCGCCTCAAATCCCCGCAGATCCACTCGGTGGTGCGAGCGGTCTGCCGGGAAATGTCGCCCAGCTGAGCGCCGCGCTCGCTTGCGCGAGCGCGGGGCGCGACACTCGCACGCCGACGACCCGTCGGCGGTACCATCCGGCCCTGCAGGGGCCTCGCGGCGCTGGCTGCGCGCCGCCCGCGCGCAGCGGCCCGGCCCGGTGCGGCCTTTGCCCCGAGGCCAGCCGGCTTCGGCGTGCTCACGCTACAGTACAGCGCCATGAACATCGTGATCCTCGACGATTACCAGGACGCCGTACGCAAGCTGGCGTGCTTCGAGCGTCTGGCCGGGCACGACGTCAAGGTGTTCAACAACAACGTCAAGGGCGCCGGCCAGCTCGCGCTGCGGCTGCGCGACGCCCAGGCGGTGGTGCTGAACCGCGAACGCACCACGTTGAACGCGGCCGTGCTGGCCCGCTGCCCCAAGCTGCGGCTGCTGGTGCAGACCGGGCGCGTCGGCGCCCATGTCGACCTCGAGGCCTGCTCGCGCCTGGGCATCGCGGTGCTCGAGGGCGGCACCGACCCGGCGCCGACCGCCGAATTCACCTGGGCCCTGATCATGGCGGCGATGCGGCGCCTGCCGCAGTACGTGGCCAACCTCAAGCAGGGAGCGTGGCAGCAGTCGGGGCTGAAGTCGCAGTCGATGCCGGTCAACTTCGGCCTCGGCCAGCGGCTGGCGGGCAAGACCCTGGGCATCTGGGGATACGGCCGCGTCGGCAGCCTGGTCGCCGGCTACGGTCGCGCGTTCGGCATGCGGGTGCTGGTCTGGGGCAGCGACGAGTCGTTGCGCCGCGCGCAGGCCGACGGCATGGTCGGCGCGGCCGACCGCGAGCAACTGTTCACCCAGAGCGACGTGCTCAGCCTGCACCTGCGGCTGCACGAATCCACCCGCGGCCTGGTCACGCTGGCCGACCTGTCGCAGATGAAACCCGACGCGGTGATGGTCAACACCGCGCGCGCCGAGCTGATCGCTCCCGACGCGCTGGTCGCGGCGCTCAACCGCGGCCGCCCGGGGATGGCCGCGGTCGACGTGTTCGAGTCCGAACCCATCATGCGGGGCAATCCGCTGCTGCGGCTGGAAAACGCCATCTGCACCCCGCACATCGGCTATGTCGACGAACTGCACTACGAACACCTGTTCGGGCAGGCCTTCGACGCCATCCTGCGCTTCGCCGACGGCGAGCGCGGCGGGGTGGTCAACCCCGAGGCGCTGCGTCACAAGGACTGGGCTTCGGGCTGAAGCCGCGCGGCAGCGCGCCTACTTGCCGATGCAAAAGCGCGCGAAGATGTCGCCCAGCAGGTCATCGGCGCTGACCTCGCCGGTGATCTCCATCAGCGCCTGGTGGCCCAGGCGCAGTTCCTCGGCCAGCAGTTCGAGCGCCGGCCGCGGCGGCTCGAGCCACGCGCCGGCCTGCAGCAGGTGCTGCTCGCAGCCCTGCAAGGCCAGCACATGGCGGGTGCGCGCGAGGAACACCCCCTCGGGCATCGACTGCCAGCCGCAGCGGCGCAGCAGCTCGCCGCGCAGGGCCTGCAGTCCCTGCTGGTGGCGCGCCGACAGCAGCAGCGGCGCTGGCGCGTCCGCCGCTTCGGCGCCCAGGCGCGAGGCTGCCTGGCGCGCCAGCTGCAAGGCGCGCTGCCGGCCGACGACGTCGGTCTTGTTCCACACGTGCAGCAGCCGCGCGGCCTCGACCCCGCGCTCGCGCAGCTGGCGCACGATGCGCTCCTCGCCCTCCAGGTAGGCCGGCTCGTCCAGGCGCGCCAGGTCGTGCACCAACAGCACCGCGTCGGCCCCGGCTATCGCCTCCCAGCTGCGCTGCACGCCGACCTTCTCGACGGTGTCGCAGGTGTCGCGCAAGCCGGCGGTGTCGATCACGTGCAGCGGCACGCCCTCGATCTGGATCGACTCGCGCAGGCGGTCGCGCGTGGTCCCGGGCACATCGGTGACGATGGCCAGCTCGGCGCCGGCCAGCGCGTTGAGCAGCGAGCTCTTGCCGACATTGGGTTGGCCGGCCAGCACCACATGCAGCCCTTCGCGCAGCAGCGCCCCCTGGCGCGTGCGCGCCTGCAGCGCCCGCAGATCCCGCAGCGCGCGCCCCAGCCTGTCGGCCACCGCGTGCGCCTGCACGAACTCCAGATCCTCCTCGGGGAAATCCAGCGTGGCCTCGACCAGTGCGCGCAGTTCGCGCAGCTCGGCGGCCAACGCCTGCACCTGGCGCGACATCTCGCCGGCCAGCGAGCGCTGCGCTCCCAGCACCGCGGCGCCGGTGGTGGCCTCGATGAGGTCGGCCACCGCCTCGGCCTGCGCCAGGTCGAGCTTGCCGTTGTGGAAGGCTCTCTCGGTGAACTCGCCCGGCCGCGCCAGCCGCATGCCTTGCGCGCCGCCGAGCTCGAGCACGCGTTGCAGCAACAGCTGCAGCACGCCCGGGCCGCCGTGCACCTGCAGCTCGAGCACGTCTTCGCCGGTGTAGGAATGCGGGGCCGGGAACCACAGCGCCAGCCCGCTGTCGATCAACTCGCCCCGGGCGTTGCGAAAGCCCAGCAGCGTGGCGTGGCGGGGCTGCGGCTCGACGCCGCAGACGCCGCGCACCAGCCCGCGCAGGTCGCGCCCGGAGGCGCGCACGATGCCCACCGCTCCCCGCCCGGCCGCGGTGGCCACGGCGGCGATCGGCTCGGCTCGGCGAGCCAGCGACGAGCTCACCGCGGCCCCCGCCGCGTGCGCGCGGTCACTTGGCCGTCGAGAACTCCGGGACGCCCATCTTGCGGTTGATGAACCACTGCTGCGCGATCGAGAAGATGTTGTTGGTCAGCCAGTACAGAACCAGGCCCGACGGGAAGAAGAAGAACATCACCGAGAACGCCAGCGGCATGATCCACATCAGCCGGGCCTGCATCGGGTCGGGGGGAGTCGGATTGAGCTTGACCTGCAGGAACGACGTGGCCGTCATCACCAGCGGCAGCACGTAGTAGGGGTCCTTGGCCGACAGGTCGTGGATCCAGCCCAGCCAGGGAGCGCCGCGCAGCTCGACGCTGGACAGCAGCACCCAGTACAGCGCGATGAACACCGGGATCTGGATGACCACCGGCAGGCACCCGCCGAGGGGGTTGATCTTTTCCTTGCGGTACATCTCGACCATCGCCGCGTTCATCGCCTGCGGGTCGTCCTTGTGGCGCTCGCGCAAGGCGGTCAGCCGCGGCCCGACGGCCTTCATGCGCGCCATCGAGCGGTAGCTGGCGGCGGTCAGCGGGAAAAACGCCAGCTTGAGCAGGATGGTCAGCCCGATGATCGACCAGCCCCAGTTGCCGAGCAGCCGGTGGATCTGCTCGAGCACCCAGAACAGCGGCTTGGCGATGATGGTCACCCAGCCGTAGTCGCGCACCAGCTCGAAGCCCGGAGCCAGCCCCTCGACCTGGCTTTGCAGCTCGGGGCCCACGAACAGCACCTGGCTGGCCTGCTCCTGCGCCCCCGGGGCCAGCCCCGGCAGGTGCAGCAGCACCCCGGTTGCGTACAGGCCGTCGGGAAGCTTGCGCATGTAGAACTCGCGCGCGCCGCGATAGGGCTGCGGCAGCCAGGCCGCAGCGAAGTACTGCTGCAGCACGGCGACCCAGCCGTCGCTGGCCTGGCGGGTCTTGGGCTGGTCGTGGAAATCGGAGAACTCGAACTTCTGGAACTTGGCCGCACTGTCGTACAGCGCCGCGCCGAAGAAGGTGTGATAGAAGTGGGTGCCCTCGGAAGGGTTGTGGCCGTCACGAACCAGCTGCATGTACAGCTGCGGCCGCAGCTCGACCGAGCCCTTGTTGACCACGGTGTCGCGCACATCGATCGCATAGCTGCCGCGATGGAAGGTGTAGCTGCGCGTGAGCTGCACCCCGCCGACCACCGGCGAGCGGAAGCTCACGGTCAGCGACTTCGCCTGGCCCATGTCCAGCGGCCCGGGCAACAGGGTCATCGGCGTCTGGTGGTTGGGGAAGTCCCCTCCGACCAGACCGCTTTGCGCGACATAGGTGCGCTGGCCGTTCTGCTCGAACAGCACCATGCGCTTGGCCGAGTCGTTCTGGCTTTGGTACTTGCGCAGCCCCGCGTACACCACGCTGGCGCCCTGGCTGGAGATCTTCAGGTCGAGCAGGTCGGTGCGCACCTCGGTCAGCGTGGCCGGCTGCTGCGTCGGGCGGGCCGGCGCGAGTTGCGGAGCCGCGGCCGGGCCGCTGGCCAGCGACGAAGGCACGCCGCTCGTCGGCGCGGCCGGCTGACTCGCGACGGGTTTCGGGGGTTCGCCGAACAGTCCGCCTTCGCCCTTCGAGCGCAGCCAGGAGTTATAAAGAAAAATCACCGAAACGGTGAAGATCACCCACAAAATGGAACGGCGATAGTCCATGTGCATTCCTGCTGCGGTGCGGCGGCAAGGTCCCCGCACCGGGTCGATGAGTCGCGACGGAACCGCTTATTAGAACCGATGGCGGTGCGTCCCGGAGATTCCATGCGTCACCCGGCGGTGTCGCCCTTGCCGGAAGGCTGCTGGTCGGGCGCCTGCTCGGCGCGCCAACCGGCCCAGCGGAAGCGTTGCGGCACCGGGTCGTCGCCGCCGCGGCACCAGGGGTGGCAACGCGCGACGCGCAGCGCTCCCAGGTAGCTGCCGCGCGCCGCCCCGAAGCGCCGCAGCGCTTCCAGCGTGTAGTTCGAACAGGTCGGCGTGAAACGGCACTGGCCGCCGACCCAGGGGCTGAGCAGCAGTTGATAGCCGCGCAGCAGGACGATCAGCAGGCGGGCGATCACGGTGTCTCGGCGCGTCTGCGCGCGCCCTCGCCGGGCTGTTGCGACCGCTCCCATTGCCCCAGCAACTGCTCCAGCAGTCCGTGCAGATAGCGCCGCAGCGGCAGCGACTGCTGGCTTCGCCATTGGGCATCGAGGCCGCGCTGCAGGCGCAGCACCAGCACCGGCAACGCCGCGGCGTCGGCCGGCCGATGGTGGCTGCGCAGATGGGCGCGCACGCGCTCGCGTGCGATGCGCCGGATCAGGTTGCGGCGAGCCGCATGGCGGCACTGCTTGCGCGCCAGCACGAAGCCCAGCGCGCACGCAGGCGAGGTGCCGGCGGCAGGCAACGCGTCGGCCGGGTTCGCAACCCGGAAATGCAGCCGCAACTCGCCGGCCTGCACCCAGCGGCTGCGCAGCGAGACGGCAAAGGATTCGGGCCTGGACAGCGGCAGCAGGCGCACCGGCGGCAAGCGCTCGCCGGGCTGCTGGGCACCGCCTGGATTCATGCTGGCAAGCCTCGGCGGTCGCGCCGAGCGCCCGCGGCGGACTCAGACGGCCAGGCGCTTGCGGCCCTTGGCACGACGCGCATTGATCACCGCGCGGCCACCGGCTGTGCGCATGCGCACCAGGAAGCCATGGGTACGCTTGCGACGGGTCTTCGACGGCTGGTAGGTACGTTTCATGATGGTGGCAAAACTGCTCGGGCCCGGCTTGGCTGGGGCCCCGGGCGCAACGCATGAAAAAAGCATGCCATTTCACCAAACGACCGGGGTTTTGTCAATGTCCACCGCGACCGCGGGGTCACCCGCCGCGCCGCGCCGGCACCGCCCGCGCGGCCGCGTACCAGGGTCGCCCCGGCTGTGGATAACTCGGTCCGATGGTCTAGAATCAAACGCCCGATCCCTGGATGGCTGCCGACTCGCCGCTGCACTGCGCGGCGAAGCCGGCTGTCGTCGCCTTGTTTCCAGGCCCGAGCAGCTGCCCACGGCGGTGGCGGCGGCCCAACCTGCGCCCGGCACCCGAATCGTTCATGTCTCTCGAACCGCTCTGGCAGGCTTGCTGCTCCCAGCTGGCCAGCGAAATCCCCCCCCAGCAGTTCGCTGCCTGGATCAAGCCCCTGCTCGCTCCCCAGTGGAGCGCGGACGGGACGACGGCCGTGCTGGCGGTTCCCAATCGCTTCAAGATGGACTGGCTGCGCTCGCAATACGCGCAGCGCATCGCCCAGGCGCTGGCGGTGGCCGCGGGGCGTCCGGTGCAACTCGAGTTTGTCATCCACAAACCCCAGGCAGCGCGCTCGCAGGGCGCGGCGAGGGCCGAGCCGAACGGGCTCGCGGCACCGGCAGCCGTGCCCGCGGACGCGCCGGCCGCAGCGGCCGCAGCGGCCCAACCGTCCGCCGCCGACGGCGAAGCCGCGTCGGCGCTGGAGGCGATCGAGGCGCTGGAGCGCTCGCGGCTCAACCCGCTGCTCAGCTTCGAGACCCTGGTCGCCGGCAAGGCCAACCAGCTCGCCCGCGCGGCCGCGCTGCAGGTCGCCGAAAACCCCGGCAAGTCCTACAACCCGCTGTTCCTCTACGGGGGCGTCGGCCTGGGCAAGACCCACCTGGTGCAGGCGGTGGGCAATGCCCTGCTGGCGACCCGCCCGGGGGCGCGCATCCGCTACCTGCAGGCCGAGCAGTTCGTCAGCGAGGTCGTCAGGGCGTACCAGCGCAAGACCTTCGACGACTTCAAGCGCTACTACCACGCCCTCGACCTGCTGCTGATCGACGATGTGCAGTTCTTCGCGGGCAAGGAAAAGACCCAGGAGGAATTCTTCTACACCTTCGAGGCGCTGACCGCCAAGCGCTCGCAGATCATCCTGACCAGCGACACCTACCCGAAGGAACTCCAGGAAATCGACGCCCGCCTGACCTCGCGCTTCGACTCCGGGCTGACCGTGGCGATCGAGCCGCCCGAGCTGGAAATGCGCGTGGCCATCCTGCTGCGCAAGGCCGAGGCCGAGCACGCCAGCCTGGGCGAGGACGTGGCCTTCTTCGTCGCCAAGAACGTGCGCTCCAACGTGCGCGAGCTCGAAGGGGCGCTGCGCAAGATCCTGGCCTACGCGCGCTTTTCCGGCGAATCCATCTCGATAGGGCTGGCCCGCGACGCGCTGAAGGACCTGCTGTCGCTGCAGAACCGCCAGATCTCGGTGGAGAACATCCAGAAGACGGTCGCCGACTTCTACAAGATCAAGGTGGCCGAGATGTATTCCAAGCGCCGCCCGGCCTCGATCGCCCGCCCGCGACAGATCGCGATGTACCTGGCCAAGGAGCTGACCCAGAAGAGCCTGCCCGAGATCGGCGAACTGTTCGGCGGACGCGACCACACCACCGTGCTGCACGCGGTGCGCAAGGTCGCGCAGGAACGCACGCGGCTGCAGGAACTCAACCAGCAGTTGCACGTTCTCGAGCAGACCCTCAAGGGCTGAAGCCGGGAGCCCAGCCGGGAACGCATCGACCGACCAATCCTGTGGGATGACTGTGGAGCCTTGTTGAACAACCCGTGCCGAGCCGGCGCCGCGCCGAAGTTGTTCAAGTTGCCTGTCCTACACTGGGCTGTTTGTCCCCAGCTTTGCAAGCCAGGAAGTTGTTGATTTGGAAAGACTTTTCGACTTATCCGAGGTTTTCCGGGGTGCTTGTTACCACTTCTATGTTGAGAAGGAACAATGACAATGAACAGACTGAGCATGTCGCGTGAAGCCCTGCTGAAGGGACTCGCGGGAGTGATCGGCATTGTCGAGCGCCGGCAGACCCTGCCCGTGCTGGCCAATGTGCTGATCCAGCCCGCGGCCAGCGAACTCGGTCTGACCACCAGCGACATGGAGATCCAGATCCGCATGCGCTGCGCGCTGGGCGAAGACGCCAACGCCGGGTCGCTGCAGCCGACCACGGTCAGCGCCCGCAAGCTGATGGACATCCTGCGGGCCGCTCACGGCGAGCAGGCTTCGATGGAATGGGCCGAAGGCAAGCTTCAGCTCAAGTGCGGCAAGTCGCGCTTTTCGCTGCAGACCCTGCCGGCCGAGGACTTCCCGCTGGTCAAGCAGGCGGCCGACTACAGCGATCAGCCGCTGCGCCTGCAGCAGGGGCAGCTCAAGCGCATGCTGGCGCTGGTGCACTTCGCGATGGCCCAGCACGACATCCGCTACTACCTCAACGGCCTGTTGCTGGTGGCCGACGGCTCGCAACTCACGCTGGTGGCCACCGACGGCCACCGGCTGGCGCTGGTGGGCGCCACCAGCGAGGGCCAGTCGCCCAAGCGCGAGGTCATCCTGCCGCGCAAGACCGTGATCGAGTTGATGCGGCTGCTCGGCGACTCCGAGGAACCGGTGGAACTGCGCTTCGCGTCGAACCAGGTGCGGGTGTCCTTCGGCGACATGGAACTGGTGAGCAAGCTGGTCGAGGGCAAGTTTCCCGACTACCAGCGGGTGGTGCCCAAGGGCCATCGCAACCAGTTGCAGGCCTCGCGCGCCGAACTGCTCGGCGCGTTGCAGCGGGTGGCGATTCTCACCAGCGACAAGTTCAAGGGAGTGCGGCTGCAGCTCGAACCCGGAATGCTGCGCATTTCCTCCAGCAATGCCGAGCAGGAAGAGGCCCTCGAGGAACTCGATGTCGAATACGGCGGCGACGCCATCGAGATCGGCTTCAACGTCGCCTACCTGATCGACGTGCTGGCCAACGTCCCCGGCGACTCGGTGCGCCTGGAACTGCAGGACGGCAACAGCAGCGTGCTGATCACCCTGCCCGACGACGCCACCTTCAAGTACGTCGTGATGCCCATGCGCATCTGAAGCCGCGCGTGCAGCCCCGCCGCGGCGTGCGGCGCGGCCGTTTCATCCGCCGTTCATCCTGGCCATGACCCCAACCTCGAGCAACCCCTCCTCCTACAGCGAAGCGTCGATCCAGATCCTCGAAGGGCTGGAAGCCGTGCGCAAGCGCCCCGGCATGTACATCGGCGACACCTCCGACGGAACCGGGCTGCACCACCTGGTGTTCGAGGTCGTCGACAACTCCATCGACGAGGCGCTGGCCGGCTACTGCGACGACATCGTCGTCACCATCCACAGCGACAACTCGATCAGCGTGGCCGACAACGGCCGCGGCATCCCGACCGGGGTCAAGCTCGACGACAAGCACGAGCCGCGGCGCAGCGCCGCGGAGATCGCGCTGACCGAACTGCACGCCGGAGGCAAGTTCAACCAGAACAGCTACAAGGTGTCGGGCGGGTTGCACGGAGTGGGGGTGAGTTGCGTCAACGCGCTGTCGCGCTGGCTGCGGCTGACCGTGCGGCGCGACGGCGAGGTGCACGTGCTGGAGTTCGCGCGCGGCGTGGTGCAGAACCGCAACCTGCAGACCGCGGACGGCGTTCCGGTGTCGCCGATGAAGGTGCTGGGCAAGACCGACAAGCGCGGCACCGAGGTGCACTTCCTTCCCGACGACGAGATCTTCGAGGGGGTCGACTTCCACTACGACGTGCTCGCCCGCAGGCTGCGCGAACTGTCCTTTCTCAACAACGGGGTGAAGATCCGCCTGGTCGACGAACGCCAGGGCAAGGAGGACAACTTCGAGTACACCGGCGGGGTCAAGGGATTCGTCGAGTACATCAACCGCGGCAAGACCGTGCTGCACTCGAATGTGTTCTACGCCAGCGGCGAAAAGCCCACCGAGGCCGGTGCGGGCATCTACACCGAAGTGGCGATGCAGTGGAACGAAGGCTACGCCGAGAACGTGCTGTGCTACACCAACAACATCCCGCAGCGTGACGGCGGAACCCACCTGACCGGGTTGCGGGCGGCGATGACCCGGGTGATCAACAAGTACATCGAGGACAACGAACTGGCCAAGAAGGCCAAGGTCGAGATCACCGGCGACGACATGCGCGAAGGCCTGAGCTGCGTGCTGTCGGTCAAAGTCCCCGACCCCAAGTTCTCCAGCCAGACCAAGGACAAGCTGGTGTCCAGCGAAGTGCGCGCGCCGGTCGAGGAGGTGGTGGCCAAGAGCCTGACCGACTTCCTGCAGGAGAACCCCAACGACGCCAGGATCATCTGCGGCAAGATCGTCGACGCCGCGCGCGCCCGCGAGGCCGCGCGCAAGGCGCGCGAACTCACCCGCCGCAAGGGCGTGCTCGACGGCATGGGCCTGCCCGGCAAGCTCGCCGACTGCCAGGAAAAGGACCCGGCGCTGTGCGAGATCTACATCGTCGAGGGCGATTCGGCCGGGGGCAGCGCCAAGCAGGGCCGCGACCGCAAGTTCCAGGCGATCCTTCCGCTGCGCGGCAAGATCCTCAACGTCGAGAAGGCGCGCTACGAAAAGCTGCTCAGCAGCAATGAAATCCTCACGCTGATCACCGCGCTGGGAACCGGGATCGGCAAGGACGACTTCGACGTCTCCAAGCTGCGCTACCACCGCATCATCATCATGACCGACGCCGACGTCGACGGCGCGCACATCCGCACCCTGCTGCTGACCTTCCTCTACCGCCAGATGCCCGAGCTGGTCGAGCGCGGCCATGTCTACATCGCCCAGCCGCCGCTGTACAAGGTCAAGCACGGCAAGGACGAACAGTACCTCAAGGACGGCCACGAACTCGACGCCTACGTGCTGCAGGTGGCGCTGCGCGATGCGTCGATCGCCACCTCCGGCCAGCCCGACGCCCGGCTGCTCGCCGGCGAGTCGCTGCAACAGCTGGCGCGGCAGTACATGCTGACCGAAGGGGTGATCGAGCGCCTCGCGGCGTTCATGGACGAAGCCGCGCTGCGCGCCATCGCCGGCGGCGTGGCCCTCGAGCTCGACACCCCCGAGCAGGCCCGCGGATCGGCCGAAAGGCTGCAGCAGGCGCTGCTGGCGCAGCACGTGGGCGGCGTGGTGCCCACGGTCAGCGCCGAGACCGACCCGCGCAGCGACAAGCAGTTGCTGCGCATCCTGCGCCACCACCACGGCAACGTGCGCCCCAGCGTCATCGGCGAGGACTTCTGCCACGGCGCCGACTACGCGGTGCTGGCGCAGGCCGCGCAGACCTTCGGCGGCCTGCTGGCCGAAGGCGCCAGCGTCAGCAAGGGGAACGGCGACAACGCCCGCCAGGCGCCCGCGGCCGATTTCCGCGAAGCCATGCAATGGCTGCTGCGCCAGGCCGAAGGCAGCGTCGCCCGCCAGCGCTACAAGGGCCTGGGCGAAATGAACCCCGCCCAGCTCTGGGAAACCACCATGGACCCCGCGGTGCGCCGCCTGCTGAAAGTGCAGATCGACGACGC
>JAJZVU010000026.1 GCA_021845505.1 Pseudomonadota bacterium
AGATCGCCCCCAGCACGTTGCCGTCGCCGGGCGCAGCCTCCAGGCGCAGCAGCTGGGCTTGCGCGTCGCTCAGCAATTCGCGGGACTCGGCGAGGAATTCCTGCAGGATATCGTTGTCCATCGCGCTATCGCTCGATTGTGCTCGGGGTCGTCGGGGGCTCGCGTTGGCAGGCTTCGCAGGCATCGTCGGCCGCCGCGCGCGGCCGCCGGCTCGGATGCCTCAGATGCCCAGTTGCGAAAGCAGGTCGTCGACGTTGTCCTGGTTCAGGCGCCCGCCGCCGAAGGTGTCGGCAGCGCCGGCATCGGGCGCGGGCGCCGGGGTCTCGAAACCGGCGCCGCTGAGCTGCAGCAGCGCCTCCTGGATGCGCGACTCCACGGCCTGGAGCAGCGCGATGGTCTTGAGCAATCGCTGGCCCGCCAGATCCTGGCTTTGCTGGGTGGTGAGAATGGTCTGCAGGTGCCCCTCCAGGCGTTGCAGCCGCTGGTCGATGAAACCCCCGTCGGTGTCGCGTATGGCTTGCAGTTCGGCCTGCGCGGCTTCCACGGCCTCCAGGGTGTGCATGGCCTGCTGTTCGCTCAGCCGCAGCGCTTCCTGCAGCGGATGGGTGGCGCCGGGCAGGTCGCTGGACGCGTGCAGGATGCGCTGCACACCCTGGGTCAGCAGCGCATCGGCCTGTCGCAGGTTGCGCAACGCCTCGCCGCCGGCGTCGAGGTCGGATGCGGCGCAGGCCTGGGTGCCGCGCAGCGCCGTTGCGCCGTCTTCGGGAGGAAGGGTCATGATCCTTGCCCCCCCTGTGCATGCGCGCCCTGCGCGGCGTGCAGGCGCTGCAGGATGCTGTCGATCTTGGCCTTGAGCACGTCGGCCGGGAAGGGCTTGACGATGTAGCCGTTGACCCCGGCCTGGGCGGCGGCCAGGATGTTTTCCTTCTTCGCCTCGGCGGTGACCATCAATACCGGCAGGCCGCGAATCTGCGGGTCGGAACTGGCGCGGATTTCGCGCAGCAGGTCGATGCCCTGCATATTGGGCATGTTCCAGTCGGTGACCACGAATTCGATGCCGCCGGCCTGGATGCGCTTCAGCGCCTGCACGCCGTCCTCGGCCTCATCGATCGTGCCCGTGACGTGGCCGGTCTGCATGAGCAGGCCGCGCACGATGCGACGCATGGTCGGAAAATCGTCAACAACGAGAAACTTCAAGGGATGCTCCGGCATGGCGGAACCGCGAGGGTCCCCACTGGAATGACGGCACAGCGGGCGCCGACTTGAGGTGGCGGGCAATGGCCTGCGGATGGCTCGCGCGGTCGACGACGCACGGCGGTCGGCGCCGCCATTGTGCGCTGGGCGAGCCGGCGGAGGGAATCGGGCGGCAGCGCGTGTCGCAGGAATGCCGCAAGCGCCGCGCGCGCGCCGCGGATGGCGCGCGAAGCGCGAGCAAAGCGCCTCGCGGAGGTACCATCGCAGGCTGAGTTCGGTCGCGGCGGGCCTTGCGCAAGCCGGGCACGCATCCTGGAAGCAATTTCCCATGTTTCTCCTGATCGGTTACGTGTTGTCCCTGGCTGCCATTTTCGGCGGCTACATGGCCGAGGGCGGGCATATCGGCGCGCTGGTGCAGCCCTTCGAACTGCTGATGATCGCCGGGGGTGCGTTCGGTGCCTTCTTCGCATCGACCTTCCCGAAATCGTTCAAGGCGACGATCAAGGCGCTGCCGATGGCGATGAAGGGTTCGACCTACTCCAAGGATGCCTACATGGAGTTGCTGTCGCTGCTCAACGAGCTGTTCACCCGCATGCGGCAGAACGGGTTGATGGCCATCGAAGGCGATGTCGAAGAGCCCGAGAACAGCGAAATCTTCAAGAAGTACCCGCATATTGCGTCCGATCATCATGTGCTGGAATTCATCACCGATTATCTGCGGTTGATGATCGGGGGCAACCTCGGCGTGATGGAAATGGAAAACCTGATGGATGTCAATATCGAGACCCATCACCGTGAAGCGGAGATCCCGGTGCACGCGATGACGCGTACCGCCGACAGCATGCCGGCGTTCGGCATCGTCGCCGCGGTGATGGGAGTGGTGCACACCATGGCCTCGGTGGACAAGCCGCCTGCGGTGCTCGGCGAACTGGTCGGCGCGGCGCTGGTCGGCACCTTCCTGGGCATCCTGATCGGCTACGCGATCCTGGCGCCCGTGGCCGCGCGCATGGAGGACCGGGCGCACGAGGGCACGAAGATGCTCGAATGCATCAAGGTCGCGCTGCTGGCGACCATGAATGCCTATCCGCCGCAGGTCGCGGTGGAATTCGCGCGCAAGGTGCTGTTCAGCAACGAGCGTCCGAGTTTCACCGAACTGGAAAGCCATCTGCGCGAAGCCAAGGGAAAGTGAACCATGGCCGAGCCCAAGCCGCAGCCCATCGTCATCAAGAAGGTCAAGAAGATCGTCGCCGGCGGCCATGGCGCCGCGTGGAAGATCGCCTACGCCGATTTCGTCACGGCGATGATGGCCTTCTTCCTGCTGATGTGGCTGCTCGGCTCGTCGACCAAGGCGCAGCTGCAAGGCATCGCGAAGTACTTCCAGCAGCCGCTGAAGGTGGCGCTGGAAGGCGGTCCGGGCAGCGGTTCGGCGACTTCGGTGCTGCCCGGCGGAGGCACCGACCTGACGCGCACCGTCGGCCAGGTGCGCAACGGAGCCACTCCCGGCCGGACGGTCAGGCCCAACGCGACGACCACGGTGGTGGTGCGCGAGGAGCAGATCGACCGCGCGAACCTGGAGGCGCTGAAAAAGACCCTCGAGCACCAGATCCGCATCAACCCCCAGCTCAGCGCGTTTCGCAACCAATTGCTGATCGACATCACCCGCGACGGCCTGCGCATCCAGGTGGTCGACAGCGAAAAGCGGCCGATGTTCGCGCTCGGCGGGGCCGAACTGCAGAGCTACGCCAAGACCATTTTCCGGGACATCGCGCCCACGCTGAACAGCCTGCCGAACTCCATCAGTATCACCGGGCATACCGACGCGCTGACCTACCAGAACCAAGGCAAGGGCTACAGCAACTACAACCTGTCGGCGGATCGGGCGAACGCGGTGCGCCAGGTCCTGGTGCGCTCGGGGCTCGACGAATCCAAGGTGCTGCGGGTCGTGGGCATGGCCTCGGTGGCGCCGTTCGACCCGAGCAACCCGAATTCCCCGCTCAACCGCCGGGTCAGCGTGCTGGTATTGACTCGCAAGGCCGCCTCGCGCATCCTCAAGGAGCAGGGCGCCGAGCAGACGGCGTCGAGCGCGGCCCAGGCCAATGCGCGCCTGACGGCCAGCCAGCCGGGCACGGCATCGGCGCCGCGCGCTGCCGCGCCGCAGCCGGCCCGGTTGCCGCTGGCGCCCCAGGCGGCCAGGCCTCTGGTCCCGCCGCTTGTCAAAATTGCGCCCAAGGCGTGAAATCTGCCCTCAAGTCGGCTGCCCCTGTGTCGTTGAGCACTACAGCAACCTGATCCGGTCATCATGCATCCCATCCAGCCCAGCCTCAGCCAGGCCGCCAGCCAGGCTTCCAGCGGCAGCGCGCAGCGCCTGGACGCCGGGCAGTCGCGCGCGCCGGGCGGACCGTCCGCGGGCGGCGCTGCGAGCAGCGCCGGCGCCGAGACGGTGTCGATCTCCCAGTCTGCGCGCCAGCTGCTGCAGGGTGCTGCGCTGCAGGCCGGGGCGCCGGCTTCGGCGCAGCGCCTGAGCGCCTTGCGCCAGGCGATCGCCTCGGGGACCTACACGGTCAACACCCGGCAGATCGCCCAGGGGCTGCTGCGCGACAGCCGGGCGCTGGGCTCCGCCGCGGGCGGCGGCGCCGGGTCCTGAACCGGCCGTCGGGTCGCGCGATGACGGCAGCAGGGTCGAGCGAGCCCCCGACCGCGGCCACGCGCGCCATCGAGCTGCTCGAGCAGCTGGCGCAACTGCTGGAGGAGGAGTTCGAGGCCCTGCTGCAGTCCCACGATGCCGGGCGCATCGAGCAGCTGGCAGCCGGCAAGAGCGCCTTGTGCGCGCAGATCGATGCCTTGCAGCCCCAAGCCGCCGACGATGCGGCACGGCTGCAGCGCGTGCGCGAGCTGGCGCAAGCCGTCGCGCAGGCCAACCAGCGCAACGGCGCGATGCTGGCTGCGCTGATCCGCAACACCCGCGGCGCGCTGGACGTGCTGCGCGGTACCGACAAGTCCGGCGCGGTCTACGGTCCGCAGGGCCGCACGCTGGACGGCACCGCGGCCAAGCCGCTGGGCAGCGCCTGAGCTGCGGCATGCGCCACGTCCCTGCCACGCCATGCTGATCCTCAGCCGACGCAGCGGGGAGGCGATCCGCATCGGCAAGGACATCCGCATCGTCGTGGTCCAGCTCGGCGGCGGCAAGGTGAGGCTGGGAATCGACGGCCCGCGCGACCTGCGCATCCTGCGCGAGGAGCTCTACGAAATGGTGGCGGGCCTGAACCAGCGTGCGCAGGCGGCCGACCCCGGCGCGCTGGAGCAGTGGCTGCAGCAACCGCCGCCGGCCAAGCCGGAGGGTTCGTCCTGATGCGCTGCCGGGCGGTCGACCCCGCGCCGTCGGCGCGCACTCACCCGGAGGGCCTTGGATGACCGTGCATGCCACCCGCCTCGGGCTGGTCGAGGTGCTGCCGCAGCAGCGCTGGACCTGCTCGCAGCCGCTGGCCGGCCTGGAGGACCTGCGCGAGTTCGTGCTGCTGCACGTCGCGTCGCAGGGGCCGTTCCTGTGGCTGCAGTCGCTGGAGGTGGCCGAACTGGCCTTCGTGGTGTGCGATGCGGCATGCTTCGGGCTGCGCTACCTGGCGGCCGGCGACTTCGACCCCGGCGCGCTGCTCGCGCCGCCCTGCGTGATGGTGATCCTGCCGCGCGCGCCCGGCGAGGTCCTGCGCGTGCATTCGCAGGCCCCGCTGCTGTTCGACGTCGGGCAGGCGCGCCTGCGCCAGCAGGTGTTCGAGGCCGAGCAGGTGCAGGGCGACGGCAACTGGGTCGGGCCGTCCGCCTGCGCCGCGGTCAACCCGGCCTGGGCCGAGCGCATCATCAGCGTGCAGCCGCTGCGCGCGGGGGCCTGATCAGAGGCGGCTGTCGAGCACCAGGTCGCGGTCGCGCTGGTGCACGTAGCGCTGCAGGTGCACTTCCTGGCGCGGCTGCAGTTGCTGGAACTGCAGGCCCAGCACCCGCGCCGGCGGCTGCTGCGCGCGGGCGCGCAGCGTCTGCGCGAAGCGCACCAGCGCCGAGCAGGTCACGGCCTGGCCCGACACCCTGAAGGACACGCGCTCGATCCAGTCGTTGACCGCGAAGGGCGTGGCCTCGCCGGCCCCGATCTGCAGCCGCATGCCGCTGATGCTCAGGTCCAGGCATTCGGCGCGCACGCTGCGACCGCCGCGTCGCTGCAGTTCCAGCGCGACGACCTCGTTCGTGCCCACCGGAACCCTGAAATGCGAGCGTCGCTGCAGGTGGTAGACGGCGTGCGGCCAGCGCAGTTGCAGCGCCTGCGTGCCGTCCCATCTGTGCTGGCCCTCGATCAGGCAGCGCAGCCCCGCCTGGACGCCGGCCGCCAGGCCGAGGAAAAAGGCCTCGCCTCCGGCCTGCGGCGGCTCCTCGGGGCGCGGACTCGGTTCCTCGAGCAGGATGTAGGTGCGTCCCGAGTCCAGGTAGAGCAGCCGGGTCGTGCGCTCGGTCTGATCGCCGGGCAGGTACAGGGTCAGCCATTCGCGGCCGCGCTGCATGCGCTCGAGGGTCTGGAAGGAACGCGAATGCACCCTGAAGGTCTCCTGGAACAGGGTGCGCAGGATGCCGGACATGACTCGACCGCCGTATCAGATTCCCAGGTTTTCAGCCCAGGCCAGCGCTTCCAGGTGGGCCATCGCGACCGCGCGCTGGTTCAGCCCGAGCAGGCCGGCGTGCTGGTCGATTTCGTCCCAGTCCTCGCGTTCACAGGCGAGCACGATCTGCAGGTAGGGACCGAAGGCGCCGCGGCGCTCGCGCAGCGCCAGCACCACCTGTTCGGGCAGGGAGATTTCCTCCAGCGCCTTGTCCAGCGGAACCCCGAGCATGGCGTCGAGCAGCGAGAACACGCCGGCGATGAAGGCGTTGTCCCCCTCCTCGGCAGGCAGCATGCCGCGGCTGAGCAGTTCCATCATGCGGCCGCGGGTGATGGCCACGCGAGCCTGGCTGGAGGCCGCGCTGCTGCCCGGAGTCGTGGCCAGCAGCAGCACCAGCCAGCGCAGCAGCTTCTGGTAGCCCAGGATCACCACCGCATGGCGGAACGAGGTGACCTCGGTCATCAGCCCGAAGCCCGAGGAGTTGATGTAGCGCAGCAGCTTGAACGACAGGGTCGGGTCGTGCTTGAGCACTTCCTCGATGCGCGGAACCTCGGCCTGCTTGTTCACCAGGTCGATGAGTTGCAGCACCGTCGCGTAGGCGGGGTTGGCGACCTTGGCGCTGACCGTCTGCGGGCGAGCGAAGTAGTAGCCCTGGAACAGGTGCAGTCCGGCCGCGAAGTATTCGTCGAAGGCCTGCTGGGTCTCGACCTTCTCGGCGATCAGCCGCAGCCCGGGATGCAGCGCGGCGCGCCGCAGCAGCACCGGCAGCACGCCGGCCGGCAACGCCTGCACGTCGACCTGGATGTAGCCCAGCAACGGCAACCAGGCCGCGTACGGCGCGGTGATCGCATGCACGCCAGCGGCCAGCGAGAAGCCCTTGTCGCGCAGCGCCTGCATCGCGACCGCGGCGGCGGCGATCTGCGCCGCATCGTCGCCGGCGGCGCGCGGCAGCTCGAGCACGATGCGCTGCGGGAAGACGATCTCCAGGTACTCGGCGCCCAGGTCCTCGAGGCGCACGTTGAGGAACGCGAGCTTGTCGCCGAACAGGTTCTCCGCGGAAATGCTCGACAGCGCGTGGAACAGCAGCGCCGAGTCCGACGCCCGGCTGTGCCGGCTGGGCGCCTGGGTGCTGCTGGCGCTTTCCCGCGCCAGCAGTTCGTAGCCGATGATGCTCTGCTTGCGATCGAGGATCGGCTGGCGCGCGATGTGCGCGTAGGTGTAGCCGTCGCCGGTTTCGGCAGCGATCACGGACTCTGGCGTCGGGGACGGTGGCATCGGGTCGGCGGGGCGGTGGCTCGGTGACAATACCGTGCGCTCACGCGGGAGATGCTAGCAGGCTGTCGAACTGCCGGAGGGGGACGCGCGCCCGGCCAAGCCGACCCGCGGGTCAGCGTGTCCAGGCACGCAGCCAGGCGTCGAGATGGTCCTCCATGATCCAGTCGGCGAGCACCTTGGCGCGCAGCGCGTCGCCCTGGGCGCGCAGCGCCTGGGGTTCGGCGACGGCATCGCGGATCGCCCGCACCCAGTCGCGGAAGCGGTTGGCCACCCGCACCACCGGGAAATCCCCCTGGTAGGGCGTGATGTCGGAGCAGATCACCGGGTAGCCCAGCACCCCGTATTCGAGCAGCCGCAGGTGGCTCTTGGCCTCGTTGAAGGCGTTGTTCTCCAGCGGGGCCACCGCCAGGTCGAGGTCCAGGCTGGCCAGCTTCGGTGCGTACTGGTCGAGCGGGACGCCGGGGTGGAATTCCTTGACCAGAGGCTTCAGCGCGTCGGGGCACAGCCCGAAGAACACCCAGTCCACCTCGGCGGCCGTCTCGCGCACCACGTCGACGATGAGCTCCAGGTCGCCGCTGTGGCCGATGCCCCCGGCCCAGCCCACGCGCAGGCGCTTGCGCTCGGCGCGCGCCGGCTGCAGCGACTTCCAGCGCGCGCCCTCGAGGCGGTTGGGGCACACCACCACCTCGTCGCTGAAGCCCGCATAGGCGCGCGCCAGCGGCTCGGTGGCGACCACCAGGCGGTTGCACAGCCCGGCCGCCTTGCGGAAGCGCTTGGCGATGTCCTTGTGGATCTGCGCCTTGTGCACGCTCTTGAGCGGCAGGTTGGTGATCAGGTCGTCGATCTCGAACACCCGGAACGCCCTGCAATGCCGCGCGTGGCGCTCCAGCGCCTCGATCTGCGGCCATTCCATCTGGCGCTGCACCACCAGGCTGTCGGCGTCGATGCGCTGCATCTCGGCCGGCTCGAACAGCCGCATGGTCTCCCAGCCTTGCGCCGCGCCGCCGCGATTGAGCGCGCGCATCGGCGCGATGATCCGGTACTCGCCGCAGCCCTCGCGGTCGGCCGGATGCACGAGGATGCGCGGCCGCGGCCGCCAGTCCGGGTCCCAGGCCAGGCAGGGCTGGTCGTCGAACAGGAAGTCGGTGGTCAGCAGGCTCAGCTGGCGGTTGTACGCCGGGTCTCGCGCCAGCAGAGGCAGCCAGCGGTCGTACATCACCGCGCGCTCGGCAGCGAAGCGCTTCTGCTTGGCCTCGTCGGGTTGGGCCTCGACCTGTCCGCGCTGGCTGGCCGAGCCTTCGTGCAGCAGCAGCGCATACGGCGTGAACACCACGCGCAGCCCGGCCTGGCGCACCTTCAGGCACAAGTCGATGTCGCTGTACGACACCTTCAGCGCCTGTTCGTCGAGGCCCGCGACCTGCTCGTACACGGTCTTGCGCACCAGCAGGCACGCGCCGGTGACCGCCGACAGGTCCTGCACCAGTTGCGCACGCCCGAAATAGCCGCGGTCCTCGGGCGGGCGGCCGATGAAGGGATGTTCGGCGGGCCCCCGGATTCCGAGGATGACCCCGGCATGCTGGATCTTGCCGTCCGGGAACAGCAGCTTGGCGCCGACGATGCCGACATCGGGCCGCACGGCATGGCTCATCATTTCGTCGAGCCAGTCCTCGTGCAGCGCGGCGGTGTCGTTGTTCAGCAGCAGCAGGTAGTCGCCGCGCGCGGCGCGCGCCGCGGCGTTGTTCATCGCCGAGAAATTGAACGCTCCCGGGTGGCGCAGCACACGCAGCCTGCCTCCCAGCTCGGTCTCGCGCGACTCGACCGCGTCGAGATAGCGGCAGGTGTCGGCGTCGTCGCTGTCGTTGTCGATGATCATGATCTCGTACGCCGGGTACCGGGTCTTCTCGATCACCGATTCGATGCAGCGCTGCAGCAACGCGAGCTGGTTGCGAGTCGGCACCAGGATCGACACCAGTGGCCGGACTTCGGGCAGCGGCCAGCGCACGCGGAAAGCGGGCGGGAAGGGCCCGGGCTGCGCCTCGGCGGCGATGCCCAGCCGCCGGAAATGCGCCTGCAGCGCCGACTGGCCGGCGGCGAGGATCGCGGGTACGTCCTTGCGCGTGTGTCCCGAGCCCTGCGCCCGGTGGTACAGCACTTCGGCCACATGCCCGATCGCCGCTTCGCCCGCGCCGGTGCGCTCCAGGTGTTCCCAGGCGCGCAGCAGCAGGTCGTAGTCCTCGGCGCCCTCGAGCGCCGGGTCGAAGCCGCCGAGGGCTTCGAACAGCTCGCGGCGGATCAGCAGCAGGCCGCCGACGTAGGGCAGGCTGCGCAGGTAGTCGAGGTTGAAATCGGGCTTGCAGTGCGGGTTGACGTGCTGACCCTCGGGCGTGAGGGCGTCCTCGTCGGTGTAGACGACCTGCCAATGCGGGTTGCGGGAAATCGCATGCGCCAGGCGGAACAGCGCGTCGGGCGCCAGGCGATCCCCGGCGTCGATCAGGGCCACCCAGTCGGCCTGCGCCTGCAGCAACGCGGCGTTGGCCGCGGCGAGAGGATCCCCGCCAGCCGGGTCGATCGCCAGCGCCGTGCCCGGGCACCACTGGGCCTCGATGCTGCGGTGGGTCGGTGTCGCATCGACGGTGGCGCTGACGAGTATGCCGACCGTGATGCGGCAATTCGCCAGGCCCTGCTGCGCCTCGATGGCCTGCTGTGCCCACTCGCGCTCGCGCGGCAGCCAGCGTTCGGACGGCATCCATGGCGTGCGGGCACGCTGCGCGTGGGCGAGGATGGTGCCGGACGTGTCGGCGACGTCCAGGCCGGCCTTGAGCGTGCTGGCGACGAAAAGCCGCTCGATCGCGTGCGCCAGGGTGCCGTCGGTCTGCCCGGCCTCGGCCTCGAACGCGCCGTCCAGGTCCAGCGCCAGCAGCGGCGCCAAGGCCTGCGGCCGACACCAGAACATCGATCCGGCGAAATAAAGGTCCCGCTCCGCGTCGCTGACGACGCCCATGCGGTTGCGCAGTTCGTCGACGCGTTGCAGGTTGGCATCGTCGCCGCGCAGCACGAAGCCCCTGGGGCCCACCAGGCCGAGCTGCGGCTGGCGCGCGAACTGCTCGATGACCTGCTGCGCATGGCCGAACAGTTCGTCGAGCAGTTCACGCCGCCAGCGGTCTCCATCGCCGTGGGCGATGAACGGGATGGCGATGCGTCCCTTGAGTTCGCGCAAATGGGGCGACTTCTTGCCGTGCACCAGCAGCACCTGCGCATAGGCCGCCTTCTGCACGACCCGGCGCATCAGCGCCAGGCGTGGCGCGATGTCGCGCCCGCGGTTCTCGACTTCGACGATGGCCGCGTGCGGGAACTCCGCGAGGATGGCGTCGCGCGCGGCCAGCGCGTGCGGCGTGAGCGACACATACAGGTCGGCCGCGGTCGGCAGGCCACGCAGCGCGTGCGCGAATTCCGGCCACAGATCGGGGTAGTGCAGATGCAGCACGACCGCGGACGCCGGTGTGCTCGGCGCGGCGGCCTGTGCAGCGCCGCCGCGGAAGTGGGACTGCACTTCCCGGACGAAGGACTGTGCCGACTGGCGCGTGCGCTCCTCGTCGGCGCGCATCGTGTCGACCAGCTGCTGGCGCGTGCGCCGGGCGTAGTCGAGGTCGTCGAAGCCGTAGGCGATGCCATAGCGGTCGACCGGGTCGGGCAGCCATTGCTCCTTGCCGACGCCGTCGAGCGGGACGACCACCGAGTCGCAACCCGCGATCGCCGCCAGCCGCGAGTACAGCGTATGGGTGTCGTAGCTGACGAAGGTCTTCACCGACTGGAAGATCCGCGCGACCTCGGCGTGGGGCTTGCCGTCGATCAACGTGGCTTCGCGCAGTTCCGCAGCGACCAGCCGATCGCGCCCCTTGCGCAGGCAATAGGCGACTCCCGAGCGGGCTCGCGGTTCGTCCTCCGGGCGCAGGTAGTAGAGCGCGAACGGCGTGTGGGTGATGCGCAGGAACTCGCTTGCGGTTCGCGAGCCCGGGTAGTGGAAATCGCCGAAGTAACTGCCGAACCGGAAGTACAGCTCGCCCGGCCCATAGAACACCTTGCCGGAATGGAAGCCCGGGTTGTGCAGGAACCAGCGGACCACGTGCCGGGCACCCAGCGGGTTGCCGAAGACGATTTCGGGATAGACGACGACCACGTCGTCGGGAGCCTTGAAACGCGGGTTCGCGGGGATGACCGGCGACGCGATCTCGGGGTTCACGCGGTACGTCGCCGGGTTGGCGATGTCGTACATGTTGCGTATGTACGCGCCGACTTCCTCGATATTGTGGAAATGCAGGTCGAAGCTCGGGATCAACGGGTACAAAAAGGCCTGCTCACCGATCTGGTTGAGGACGTGGCACAGTTTGTGGAGCGCGATCGCTCCCCCGCTCGTTTCATCGTAGGACGGGGCGTAGACTATGAATGTGCGCTTCATGGGATGTTTCCGTCACGCCGAGCGTGGGTAGCGTCGAACCAGGGTGCGAATGGGGTGATGCCGCGGGCCGGGTTGATTCCGGCCAGCGGCGGGCGGCGAGCGCATCGAGGAGATCCCCGATTCAGTCGCTCGCCAGCGTGTTCCTGTACCAGTCCACATAGCGTGCGATGCCCTCCGACAGTCCGATGCGGGCTTTCCAGCCCAGTAGCCGCTCGGCCTTGCAGCAGTCCAGCACGACCGCGGGGACATCGAATCTGCGGCCAGGCTTGTAGACCACATCCGGCGCGGTCCCGGTGGCCCGGGCGACCAGGTCGATCAGCGCGTTCAGCGTGGTTCCCTGACCGCCGCCGGCGTTGAACACCCCACGGTGCGAAGAGGCCAGCGCCTGGGTTGCCAGCAGCGCAAGGTCCTCGACATGGAAATAGTCGCGCACGATGCCCCCGTCGCCCCACACCTCGATCGGCCGCCCGCCCAGCGCCTGATGGACGAAGTGGGCGATGGCTCCCTGGCCCCTGGAGGGAAGCTGCCCCGGACCATACGGGTTGGCGGCGCGCAGGATGACGTGGCGCAGGCCGTGCAGATGGTCGTAGAGCGCCAGGTACTTCTCGATGCTCAGTTTGGCCACGCCATAGGCGCAGGTCGGATCGGTGGCATGGGACTCGCTCATCGTGGGCGCCCTGGGCTGGCCGTAGACCGTACCGCCCGACGACATGAACAGGATGTCCGCGACGCGGTGCCTGACGCACAGCTCGAGCAAGGCGAGCGTCTGCACGACGTTGCTGTGATAGTCGAAACGCATGTCCTCGTTCGACGACTGGGGCAAGGTCGTCGACACGAGGTGCACCACTTGGGCCACCCGGTGCTCCACGATCGCACGCTCGAGCCCTGCGACGTCGGCGAAATCGCCCCGCACCTGGGCGATCCGATGCGTCGAGGCGTCGGCATCGGCATGGCGGTCATAGACCACGACGCGTGATCCTGCGGCTTCGAGAGCGCGCACGACATGGCGGCCGATGAAGCCGCGCCCACCGATCACCAGAGTGCTCATTCGATGCCTCCGGCGGCGCCGGCGAGGTGCGCGGCGCCCACGTCAACGAGCCGAGTAGCCGCCATCGACGGGAAGGATCGCGCCCGTGATGAAGTCGCTGGCGGGCGAGGCCAGGAAAACGGTGGCGCCCTTGAGGTCGTCGGGCTTTCCCCAGCGCTTGGCCGGTGTGCGCAGAAGAACTTCGGCGCTGCGAGTCTCATCGCCGATCAGGGCGGTATTCAGGCGGGTGTCGAAATATCCGGGTGCGATGGCGTTCACACAGATCCCCTTGGCGGCCCAATCGTTCGACAGCGCCTTGGTCAATTGCGCGACACCGCCCTTGGAGGCGACGTAGGCAGGAATGGTGATGCCGCCGAAGAAACTCATCACCGAGGCGACGTTGATGATCTTCCCGCGGCCCAGGGAAATCATGCCCCGGGCGACCCGCTGGCAATACAGGAAGGTCGCGGTGAGGTTGATGGCCAGCACGTCGTCCCAGTCGTCCCGCGAAAAGACCTCGCTCGCCGCCCGCCGCTGGATCCCCGCCGCGTTGACCAGGATGTCCAGCGGCCCCCGCAGCAGCCGCTCGGACTCGTCGACCGATCGGTCGATGGCATCGCGATCGCGCACGTCGACGCGCAGCGCGTGCGCGTCGGCGCCGTTTTCGCGCAGCCTGGCCGTCAGCTCATCGACCCGCGGGTCGATGTCGACGGCCACGGCCGCCGCGCCCGCCTCGAGAAGCCCCTGGAGCATGGCCAGCCCGAGGTCGCCGCCGCCGCCCACGACCAGGGCGCGCCTGCCTGCCAGATCGAACAGATGCATGTCGTGGTTCATCCCATGAAGAGTCCGCCGTTGACGTCGAGCACCGCGCCGGTGGTGAAGCTCGACTCCAGGCTCGCGAAATAGCAGGCCGCCAGCGCGACCTCCTCGGGTGTTCCGATACGCCCGAGCGGAAATCGGCTGAGCAGTTGCCTGTGCGTCTCCGGGTCACGCGAACGGGACATGTCCGACTCGATCGTTCCGGGCGCCACGCAATTGACGGTGATCCCGTCCTGCGCCAGCTTGCGCGCCAGTCCGTAGGTGAGGGCGATCATCCCGCCCTTCGAAGCCGTGTACGGCATGCCGTTGGCATAGCCGCCCATGCGGCCCGCATTCGACGAGATGTTGATGATGCGCGGGGCACGCGCTTCGCGCAGGTAGGGCAGGCACTTTTGCGCCATGAAGAACGAAGCCTTGAGATTCACGTCCAGCACCCGATCCCAGGTCTCCTCGTCGGTCTGCTCGACCGGGTCGAGGTCGAGTACCCCGGCGCAGTTCACCAGGATGTCGATCGAGCCGTGGTGAGCGTGCACCGCACGCAGGACCGGCTCGATGCATGCCAGATCCGACAGATCGCACGGCCAGATCGATGCGGCGAGCCCGGCGTCCTGGAAACGCTGCTGGGCGCGCCCCAACCTGGCCGGGTTCGACGCCAGCAGGGCGACCCCGAGGCCGGCCTGGGCGAACTTCAAGCCGATGGCCGAGCCGATGCTGCCCGAGCCTCCGGTGACGATCGCCACCCGCTGGCCGAAGGTGAAAAGCTGCTGCGTCATGGCTTCGTGGCCGGGTTGTACATGGCGAGCAGCATATCTTCGCCGTGTTCGTCGACGACCGAAAGATGGTCGCGGATGAAGCGGACCCGCTCGAGGCTGGCCTCGCGGGTCGGGGCCATGGTGTAGATGCGTGCCAGAACCTGGCGCTCGGTGCCGGTCATCTCCGGCGTGACCAGGTCGCCCTCGCGCAGCCGTTGCAGCACGGTCAACGTGCCGGGATGCTCGGCGATGCTCCGCAGCCCGCGCACCCGACCGATCCGGCCTGCGCGCAGCAGCGCCCAGACCGTGGTCGCATGGTGTCCCTTGAAACGCGGATCGTTGACCTCGCCGAAGGCGCCTCGATACATGGTTCCGGTCATCGCCAGATCGATCAGCATTTCCCGCTGGTCGAACCCCTGCAAGTGCCTGAGATAGAGATGCGGGGCCTCGCCCTGCAGCCGGAATCCCGGGTCGTAGGCGTAGAAGCCGTCGGTGTCGACGAAGAACTGGATCAGCAGGACGGCGTTGCGGATTTGCAGATCGGCGAACATGCGCAGCAGGGACGGGTGTACCGTCCGCAGGAAGCGGTCGAGGTGCCGGCTCGGGTACTCGGCCGCGATGCATACCGGGCTACCCCCCTGGTCCGCGGCCTTGTGGCGATCGGCGGCGGCCGAGAGGTACGCCTGTCCGTCGACGAAGGTGTAATAGGCGAACATGTCGTCGCAGTCCATGAAGCGCTCGATCACCAGCTGCTTGCGCGGCGATGCGGCCAGCGCGAGCGCGACACCCGCGGCGAATTCGCCGGCATTGCGGCAGACGGAGACGCCGACGCCTGCGCCGCAGTCCGTGGGCTTGACCACGACCGGGTAGGGCAGCGACGCCACCGCGCGCGCGTCGGCCGGGTCGACGTCGAATGTCGGAGTGGTGGGAATGCCGTGCCGGCGGCAGGCGTCGATGAATCCCGATTTCGACGTCAGCGCGGCCACGCTGCGCGGGTTGGCGTAGCACGGCATGCCGTGCCGGTCGCACAACTGCTGGTAGTAGGGGACGAGCGGGTCGGCTACGCCCACCAGGATGCCGGTGATGTGCTCGCCGGCGATCACGGTGTCGATCGCGGCAAAATCCTTGACGTCCAAGTCGTATGCACGCCGCGCATGACGCTTGGCCGGCGCTCCCGGGTAGGGGTCGACCACGACGGTGCGCAGCCCCATCGTATTGGCGACGTCGACGATGGCCCCCGTCTCCGGATTGCCGCCGAGGATCAGGATGCTTCGCTCCTGCGCATGATCCCGTGGACTCATGATCGCGGCCCCCGCGGCAGGAAGGTGATGGGGTCGAATCCATTGGATTCGATGAACGACGCGAATCCCATGCGCGGCGGAACCACGCGACGGATCCTGTCCTGGGGAAGGCCGTGGCGGACGAACAGCGCGGCAACCTCGGCGTGGACTGCGGGATCGAAGGAAGCCAGCACAAGCCAGTCGAAGTCCGTACCGGCAAGCGCGGAGGGGTCTTCGACGTCCATCTTGAGGAGGCGGTTCTCGCGGAAATCGCGATCGAACCAGCCGACGCAACGCAGTTCGGGGTTGTCGCGCAGCTGCCTGTAGACATGCTGGCCGAACGATCCCGAGTTGTAGAGCGCGATTCTGGAGCCGGGCTCGAGTTCGCCGAACGGTTGGTAGTCGCGGTAGCGCAGCGGATCTCCCAGATAGGCGCCATGGCGAATGATGAGCAGTGCGCACAGGTAGGCCTGCAACTGCCGAAGGAATGCGTAGCGCGTGTCCTGGCGAGCGCCCAGCGCCTGCGCCATGTAGCCGAACCCGCGTGACATCCGCGTGGCCTCGGCATGCGTGAACCCCTTGGCCTGGAGAATGGAGTTGGGCCGGTGGCGGTAGTTGTAGAGCGTGAGGTCGCTGAGGTAGATCGACTTCGCTGCGAGGATCGCCGGGTAGACCAGCGCGGCATCCTCGCCGAAGGTGATCTCATCGGGCACGCGCTGCTGCAGTGCGTCGATCAGGCTGCGTCTGTACAGCTTGCCCCAGGAATAGGTCCGGATGCCGTGCTGGAAGAAATCGCCCGCCTGGATCATCGCGGGCAGCACCTGCTCCTGCATGCGCAGTGCCGGATAAAGGCCGGTGGGCAGCGCGTTGTGGGCATATGAGAAATTCCCGAGAAACTCCCGCTTGTGGCCGCCGATGACCATGTCCACGTCGTGGCGCCGGGCCAGATCGTGATAGGCCTCCAGGCAACCCGCATCGAGCCAGTCATCGCCGTCCACGTAGAACGCATAGTCTCCGCTGGCGTGGGCGAGGCCGGCCTTGCGGGCGCTGACCAGGCCCCCGTTGGGCTTCGCGATCACCTGGACCCGGGAATCGGCCTTTCGAAAGAACTCGCAGATTTCCAGGGCCGCGTCGGTCGAGCCGTCGTCGACCAGGATGATCTCCAGGTTCCGATACGTCTGTTCGACGAGGCTCTGCACGCATTGGTACAGATAGGCAGCCAGGTCGTAGATCGGAACGATGACGGAAATGCGGTCCATGGTCAGTCGATGCGGGCGGTCGCGGGCGGCAGGCCGCGCGTGGCGTGGCCGCGGATCTCGAACAGGCGGCCCGCGAGGGGGTATTGCCCGCGAGCGTGTTCGCTCATCTCGACCGCGGCGCTGGAGACGAGCAGGCGATCGAGCCGGGGCCCGCAGAAGCACACGTTGGTGATGTTCGGTGCCGGCAGGTCGAAACTGCGCAGGATCCCGCCGTCGGGGGCGATCTGCAGGACCCGACCGCTTCCCCACATGGCCAGCCAGAGATTGCCGTCGACATCGAAGCACATGCCATCGGGGAGGCCGTCGCCGGCACCGAAGCGCAGGAAGGTCTCGCGCCGGGAGATGGTTCCGCTGTCCAGGCAGAAGGCGTACCGGTAGACGATGCCGCGCGAGGTGTCGTTGGCGTAGAGGAGGCGATCCCCAGGGGCGATTGCGGGGCCGTTGGTGACCCCGAAGCCACGGTCGTGAATGGTCACGCCGCGCTGCCGGGTGAAGCTCGCCACCCGGCCCTCCGCGCTGCCCTCGCCGCCGTCCGGCATGCTTGCGTACCAGATGCGCCCGGCGCGGTCGGCGCAGGCATCGTTGAGCCGGCAGAGCGGGTCCCCGGGAAAGCTCCTGTCGAGCCAGCGGAGTTCACGCCGCCCCTCGGTGTCCACGAGTGCGATACCCGTCTTCAGACCGACGGCGTGTTGTCCGGCAAGGGGCGTCGGCAGCACCCAGCCGATGGCCTCGGGCATCGGCCAGACGCGGCTGGCGCCGTCGGCGATGTCCACCTGCAGCAGGCACCGGCCGACGATGTCGACCATCAGCAGTCGCTCGCTCGCGGCATCCCAGTGGAGGCCTTCGCCGAGCTGGCATGGAGCCCCGGGAAGGACGTCGATCATGCTGCAGACACGCCTCAGTCGACGCGCTCGAATCGCATCGCGCGCGGGTCGGATTCGCTGCGTGTGTCGTCACCGTTGCGCGCGATCGCGCAATAGTGCAGCGGGAACAGGTTGCGGCCCGGCGTGTGCAGCTTGTCGAATTCGACGACCTCGAGGTCGCGGAACAAGACCTGCAGGCCGAATTCGGTGAATCGCCAGCAGTCGGGAACGGGGCCGTGGATTCGCGCGTTGAGTGGGGTGGTGAACAGCATCCAGCCGCCCGGTCTGGTGATCCTGCGCAGCTCGCGGACTGCGGCGAAGGGGTCCACGACGTGTTCCAGCACTTCGGTGCAGAGCACCGCGTCGAAATGGGCGTCGGGAATGTTCGCGTTGTGCGTGGTGATGTCGGCGACCATGTCGGGAGCCGTCGACGGCGTGATGTCCAGGGTGATCAGCCTGAAATCCCGCAGTTCGGGAACCGCCTTGCCTTGATTGCCGACATCGCAGATGACGAAGTCACGGCGGAGGTAGCGCTCGACGAAGTGCCGGCGCTTTTGCGTGATGAACGCCCGCGACAGAGGGAAGTGCGTCTCGTCGAATTCGGATGGCAGTGTCATGAATGTCTTCGGTCGTGCGGCTCGGCGGCGGCGGCAAGGGTACCTGAGCGGGTCAGGACACTAGAGCGGGTCATGCAATCTGGCACCGATCCCTCCGCTCATGTCGATGCAGGAACCGTGCAGGAAGCGCAATTCGTTGGAATTGACCTGGAAGACGAGTTCGGCGACCTCGGCCGCGCTGGCGATCCGGCGCTGCGGATGGTGGTCGCGAAGATGCTGCAGCTTCTCGGGTGCCGAGCGGAAGCCGTCCTGCAGCATCGGCGTGCTGACCGATGCCGGTTCGACGCAGTTGACGCGGAAGCGATCCTCGAAATCGAGCGCAAGCCCGCGCGTGAGGGCAGCCAGCGCGGCCTTGGTCGTCGCGTACGCGAGGAAGCCGGGCTTGGTCAGACGCGCGTGGATGCTGCCGACATTGACCACGCTGCCATCCCCGCGCTCAAGCTCGGCTGCCAGGTTGCCGACCAGCAGGTACGGCGCCAGCACGTTCACGTCGTACGATTTCTGCAATTCGTCCACTGCGATCGGATGAACGCGCGACACATGCTGGTGGGCCGCGTTGTTGATCAGCGCGCGCAGCGGTTGGCCGGCAAGCCAGTTCCGGATGCGGGTCAGCGTATGGTCACGCGCGCGCTCGTCGTTGACGAACGCATGCAAGTCGGCCCGGATGTACATGTCCAGGGTCGACGCCGGCGGTGGCTCGACGCGGTCGATGCCGCAGATGCGATACCCGGCTGCCTGGAAGCGCGCTGCAATCGCCGCACCGATCGCCCCGGCCGCGCCGGTGATCACCGCGCACCCGGGTTTGCGTGGGTCGGCGGCGTCGGCGACACCGGGCGGCGAATGGATGGAAGTCGGCACCCTAGCGGCCCTTGCGGACGATCGCGATGATGGCATCCTGATCGGATTCGCTCAGATCGGGGTAGATCGGCAGACACAGCACCTGGTTCGCCCGCCGGCGCGCCATGTGCAGCGGATGGCCGCCGGCTGCGCCGAATTTCTTGTAGATCTGGAAATCCGGAATGATCGGATAGAAGTAGCGCCGTGCATGCACATCGATGCGCTTGAGTTCGCGGTGCAGGGCGTCGCGCTGGTCACCGGTGCCGTCGCCTACGAAGATCGGAAAGTAGGCATGGTTGTGCCAGGTGTGTTCGTCCAGGCTCAGGCATTCCACGCCATCGAGTCCCTCGAAGGCCTTTCGGTACCGTGCGTCGATCGCCTGACGCCGGTCGCGCACGCTGCTTGCATACTTCAGTTGCAGCAGGCCCATCGCGGCGCTGACCTCGCTCATCTTGCCGTTGATGCCGGAGGCCGCGACCATCGTCTCGCCGACAAAACCGAAATTGCGAAGTTTGTCGATGCGGCGCTTGGTCTTCGCGTCGGCGCAGACGATGGCCCCGCCCTCGAAGGTGTTGAACACCTTGGTCGCGTGGAAACTCAGCACCGACAAGTCGCCCCACTTCAGCACGCTGTCGCCGCGGTGGCGCACGCCGAAGGCGTGCGCCGCGTCGTAGATGACGCGCAGGTTGTAGTTGTCGGCGATCTCCTGGATCGCTTCGACCGCGCAGGGCTTTCCGTAGCAGTGCACCGGCAGGATCGCCCGCGTGTGGTCGGTGATCGCCGCCTCGATCTGCGCCGGATCGAGGTTCAACGTGAGCGGATCGATGTCGACGAACACCGGGATATTGTTCGTCCACAGCAGTGAATGGGCGGTCGCGATGAAGGTATAGGGGGTGGTGATGACCTCGCCCTGCAGGCGCAATGCCTGCAGCGCGATGATCAGACCGACGGTTGCGTTGCAGACCAGCGAAACGTGTTCGACGCCCAGATGCTCGGCCAGCCGCGCCTCGAATTCTTCGTGATAAGGGCCCGCGTTGGTAAGGATTCCGCTGTCCCATATTTTGCGCAGATAGTCCGTGTATTCTTCCAGCGGGGGAAGAAACGGCTTGGTTATGTAAATCGGGCCGGACATGGCTGGGCAGGCGGTGGGGTCGTTCGACGCGATCGTCTCGATGCGGCTGGTGCGGGCACGGCCGTCCTCTGGCGTTTCCAGGCGACACGCCGACGACCGGCGTCTGCGCGGAAACGGCCCGACGGGACTGCCGGTTGCCCGCAGAGTAACCTGATTGCCGCCGCGTGCAAAGTCCGCAATCGCTTCGCGGGACCTTTCCTCGGGTTGCCGGCCGCACGGTTCCAATACCGGGCGCGGGCGGGTGGATCGGTGCCGGGAATAATCGGCAAACGCCGCCTGGTCGCGCCGGTGGCTCTCACAGGTACTTGAACAGGCTCAACCCCTGCAACTGCGCGAACGCGGCCTCCGACGCCTGCAGCGCGGTCAGGCTCTGCTGGTACTGGCTGATCACCTGCGGATAGTTGATTCCCGACAGCGTCGCCTGCTGGGTCTGCAACTGCAGCGTCAGGCTGGCGTTCTGGGTCTGCACCGCCTGCACCTGCTGCAGCCGGCTGCCGATCGCCGATTGGGTGCCGAGCAGCGTGGTCTGCGCCTGGTCGAGGCTGGCCAGCGCGTTGGAGATGATCTGCGCGCGCTGCGCCGCGGTGCCGCTGGTCTGCGCGGTGGAGGAGAAGGCCTGCTGCAGCGACTGGAAGGTCGCGAACAGGCTCTGCGGCTGCGAGCCGGCGATGGTGAAGCTGTCGCCCGCGGCCGGGTTGCCGACCACCGGGACTTCGATCGCCGGGCTGGCGCCCGGCGGCAGGCCGATGCTCATCCCGGCGCTGAAGGTGCCGCTGGCGACCACGCCGGAGGACGCGAAGGCGCTGCCGCTGCCGCTGGTGACGCTGTAGTCGAGTCCGCCGGAGGCTGCGGCGCTGAAACTGATGTGGTACTGCGTCCCCGAGACCAGCAGCACCTGCTGGGCCAGCGAGGGGTTGACGACACTGCCCGGCCCGAGGCTGGCGCCGCCGGTGTTGGACGCGGCCGCGGCCACGCCGAAGGTGCCGTTGCCGCCCGGGATGTTCATGAACACCGCGCTGCCCGGGTCGCCGATCGGGGTGTTCAGGCTGGCGCCCAGCGCCAGCTGGTTCTGCCCGCCGTCGCCCTGGTAGAGCACCTGGCCGTTGGCCTGGAGCACGAAGGGCTGGGTCTGGCTGCGGCTGCCGGCGAACACGTAGTTGCCCTGGCCGTCCTGGGTGTTGCCGTACTGCACGAGTTGTTGCAGGTAGGCCTGCATCGACGTGCCGGCGTTCTTCAGGTCCTGCGGACTGACCGTGCCGTTGTTCATCTGCAGCGCCAGCTGGCGCACCTGATCGATCAGCGTGCCCACGCTTTGCAGGCTCGCGCTCTCCAGCTGCAGCGACTGCTGGGCGTTGCCGCCGTTCTGGGTGTAGCCGGCGAGCTGCCCGATCTGGGCCGTCAGGTCGACGTTCTGTGCCACCGCGACCGGTTGCGCCGAGGGGTCGACCAGGCTGCTGCCGGTGGACAGCTGCTGGCCGAGGGTCCCCAGCAGGCTTTGCTGCTGCAGCATGCCGCTGAGCCCGGCGGTGTAGAACTGGCTGCTGCTGATGATCTGCATCGAGGTCTCCTGCGCGCAAGCTGCCGCGTCATGCGGCCTGTACCGCGCTGATCAGCGACTGGAACAGGCTGTTGCCGATCTGGATCGCGGTGGCGGCCGCCTGGTAGGCCTGCTGGTACTGCACCAGCTTCGCCGCTTCCTGGTCCAGGTTGACCCCGGAGGCCGACTGCTGGGCGTTGCCGGCCTGCAGCGCCACCGCGTTGGCGGCACTCAGGGCGCTCTGCGCCTGCGAGCCCTGCGACGCCACCTGGCCGACCAGCTGGGTGTAGGCGCCTTGCACCGACACGCTGCCGCCGTCGAGCAGCTTGGCGCCTTGCAGCGCCGCCATGGCCTGCGCATTGGCGCCGTTGCCCGGGCCCGCCGGGCTGAGGCTGAAGGCGTCGCCCGAGACCGCGACATTGCCGCTGAGGGTGACGCTCCAGTAGCCCCCGGGCGGGTTGGATGCGTAGGGTATCGCCAGCGTCGTGCCGCTGCCGCCCAGCGTCAGGCTGCCGCTGGCCAGCGCGGTGGACGAGCCCTGCGCGGTGACCACGAACCCCACCGTCGCGCCGCTGGTGCCGCCGCTGCTCAGCGTGACCTGCAGCGGCGCCGGAACGTTGGCGCCGCCGACCACGACCGCGCCCGCGCTGCCCGAGGCGTACTGCCCGGACGACAGCACCAGGTTGCCCAGGTTGGTGTTCACCACGCTGCCCGAAAGGGTCTGGCCCGCGCTGCCGACATACGGCGCGGCCGCGGCGATGGCACGCGGGTCGCTGAGCACCGACTGGAAGTCCAGCGCTCCCAGGCGGGTGGGCAGCACCTCGAAGCTGTTGCCCGACGCGGCGCCGCTGACGCTGAGTTGCACGCCGCCGAAGCTCAGCGTGGTGACCGAGCCCGAAGTCGACTGGCCGACGCTCACCGCCTGGCCGTTGGACAGGTTGGTGGCGCTCCAGCTGGTGCCGTTGTACTGCAGGCGGTAGTCGGTCGCGGCGAGCTGGGAGACATCGACGATCGAGCCGCTGATGGTCGCGCCGGCCGTGTTGCCCGAGTTCGCCAGCACCTGCACCGGGCCGGCCGAGAACATCGGCGAGCCGAGCTTGCCGTACAGGTCCAGCCCCTGCGCCTGCTGGGTGTTCACCGCCTGCGCGAGCGCGTCGGCGATCTGTCCCAGGCCGTCCTGCGCCGGCTGCAGCACCTGGCTGCGAAACTGCAGCAATCCGCCCAGCGTGCCGCCCTGCAGCCCCTGGGAGAGGATCGCCCCGTTGCTCGCATAGGCGACCTCGAGCTGCGACGGGTCGTAGGGGTTGGGCGCGGTCTGCAGCTGGTAGGACTGGGAGCCCGCGACCAGCACCTGGCCGGTGCCGGTGTACACATCGAGCTGGTTGCCTTGCTGCAGCACGCTGACGCCGAGCTGCGCGGAAAGCTGGGTGACCAGCTGGTTGCGCTGGTCGAGCAGGGTGTTGGGCTGGCTGGTGCTGGTGGTCAGCGAGTTGATCTGGGTGTTGAGCTGGGCGATCTGCCCGGTCAGGTTGTTGATGGCGTCGAGGCTCTGCCCGATCTGCTGGTTGACTCCGCTGGCGGTGGCCTGCAGTTGCTCGCCGGCGCTGTTCAGCGTCTGCGCCAGGGTCTGCGCCTGGCTGATCAGCGCCTGCCGCGAGGGCACGTCGGAGGGGTTGGCGGCGACTTGCGCGACCCCGCTGGCGAAGAACTGGTTGACCGCGGTGCTCAGCCCGGACTGGCTGCCGCCGAACAGGCTGACCAGGGGCTGCAGTTCGTTGTTCAGGGTGTTGGCGCCGCTGGCGCTGGCCGTGGTGCTCCACACCTGGGTCTGCAGGAAGCTGTTGTAGCTGCGGGTGACGGTGCTCAGGTCGGTGCCGTTGCCCAGGTAGAACCCGCCGAAGGCGCTGACCGGCTGGGTGATCTGCACCGCCTGCTCGCGCGAGTAGCCCGGGGTGTTGACATTGGCGATGTTGTTGCCCGTGACCTGCAGCGCGTCCTGCGCCGCCTGCAGCCCCGTGAGGGCGTTGCCGACCAGACCGCTGACTCCCGACATGGCTCAACCCCTTCCCAGGCTGCGGCGAGCGGCCGGCGCGGCCGCTTGGCCGTACACCGGATCGAGCGGGCGCCGCGCGGCCTGGTCGCGCGCCTGGCGCATCGCATCGCTCCACACCGTCAGGGTATGCAGCAGGCCGTCGTACTCCTGGCGCAACGCTTGCGCCTGTGCCTGCAACACCGCGCCGGGGGGCGCCACGCCGCCGTCGGCGCGGCGCTCGGCGAACCGCGCCAGGCGGTCGAGCAGCGGTTGCCACAGCGGGGCCAGCGCCTGCGCCGACATGTCGCCCTGCATCAGCGCCTGTCGCTTGTCGCGCAGCATCGCCGAGAGGGCCTGCAGCAGCGCGGCCTCATCGTCGGCGGCGGCGGCCTGGGGCGGGTCGATCGGGCGGGTTTTCACGGCGGGCACCATACGCAGGGGTTAACGTCACGGAACGGCCACACTTGAGCCGCCCGCGTCGGCCAGCGAGGCCAGCGCGTCGCGCATCAGCGGGCTGTGGGCGACTTCGAGCAGCTTGCTGGCGTACTGGGGGTCGGTGGCGTAGCCGCTGCCCTGCAGCGCCTGGGCGAAGGCGGCCAGGTTGCTGCCGTGGCCGCGCACCGGGGCGTAGCGCGGCGACTGCAGCAGCGAGGCATAGTCCCGCACGCTGGCCGCCGCGCTGCGATAGGCGCGGAAGGCCGCGCTGCCCAGTCGGCTCAGGCCGGACTCGACCTCGCTGGTCAGCGCCTGCAGCGAAGCGCCCTGCCAGCCGCCCGACGCCTTGATGCCGAACAGGTTGTGGCCCGGAGCGTGGCGGCCCCAGCCGGTTTCCAGCGCGGCCTGCGCCAGGATGCCCAGCGGGCTCACCCCCAGCGCCTTGGCGGCGGCGCGGGCGCTGGGCAGGATCGATGCGATGAACCGGCGCGCCTGCTGCTGCAGGCCGGGGCTGCCGGCGGCGTCCGCGGCCGGCGGCGGCGCAGCCGCCGCGGTGGCTGCCGGGCGGGTGGGCGTGGGCGGCGGTGCGCTCGCCGCGCCGTGGCCCGACGGCGCGCTGTCCGCCGCCTGCCGCGCCTGCCCGTAGCGCGCCGACAGTTCGCGAGCCAGCAGGCTGGCCAGGCCGATGCCGGCACCCTGGCTGACCGTGCTCGCCACCTGCTGGGTGAACAGCGACTCGAACAGCGGCCCGCCGGTGCCGCCCAGCAGGTCGGGCCCCAGCTTGACGGCGTTGGCGCTTTGCAGCATCTGCTGCACCAGCAGCGCCTCGAACTGGCGGCTCACCGCGGCGATGGCCGCCGGGCTGTGGGGGTCGGAGCGGGCCAGCGCCGACAGTTGGTTCAGCCCCTGGAACGACAGGCTGTTGCCCGTACCGGCGAGCAGCGCGGGCGCGGCGCTCGGTGCGGCGGAGGCGAGGGCGGGGGCGTTCATGCCTGGCTTCCCGGCGCTTCAGATGACGTCGAGCTGGGCGTGCAGCGCGCCGGCCTGCTTCATCGCCTGCACGATGGCGATGAGGTCGGACGGCGACGCGCCCACCGCGTTGAGAGCGCGCACCACGGCCTCCAGCGTGACCCCGGGGCGGAACATCAGCAGCTCGGCCTTGCCGGCCTTGGCTTTCACATTGGTCTTGGGCACGACCGCGGTCTGCCCGGCTCCCAGCGGATTGGGCTGGCTGACCTCGTAGCTGGTGTTGATGGTCACCGACAGGTTGCCGTGGGCCACCGCGCAGGCGCCCAGCGTCACGTTCTGGCCCAGCACCACGGTGCCGCTGCGGGCGTCGATCACCACCTTGGCCGGCGGAGCCTCGGGGGTCACGTCCAGTCCCTGGAGTTCGCCGAGGAAGGCCGTGCGCGCGCCCGGAGACAGCGGCGCGCGCACCTGCACGCTGCCGGCGTTGAGGGCGGTCGCGGTGTCGGCGCCGAAGGACTGGTTGATGCGGCTGGCGATGCGCGCCGCGGTGCCGAAGCTGGGCGTGTCCAGCGCCAGCGTCAGGCTCGGGCCCTGGTCGAAGGCATTGGGCACGCTGCGTTCGACGGTGGCCCCATTGGGCACGGTGCCCGCGGTCAGGAAGTTCACCTGGGTGCTGCTGCCCCCGGAGGAGGCGCCGTAGCCGCTGACCACCACGTTGCCCTGCGCCACCGCGTAGGTCTGGCTGTCGGCGCCTTTCAACGGGGTCATCAGCAGCGTGCCGCCGGCCAGGCTGGACGCATTGCCGACCGCCGACACGGTGACGTTGATCTTCTGCCCGGGCAGCGAGAACGGCGGCAGGCTGGCCGTGACCATCACGGCGGCCAGGTCCTTGGGTTGCAGGTTCTGCGCCACGCTGGCCGGCAGGTTGATTCCCAGGCGCTGGAACATGTTCAGCAGCGACTGCGTGGTGTAGGGAACCTGGGTCGCCTGGTCGCCCGTGCCCGACAGGCCGACGACCAGGCCGTAGCCCACCAGCTGGTTGGTGCGCACTCCCTGCACGCTGACCAGGTCGCGGATGGCCATCGCCCGCGCCGGTTGGGCCACCAGCGTGGCGAGCAGCAACGACAGCGCGGCCAGGGCCGCAGGCCAGCGGTGAAGGCGGGGGATCGATGGCATGGTGCGCGGGGTCGGATCAGAAAGGCCAGACCGACAGGAAGAAGCGGGTCAGCCACGGCACGGTGGCGGCGTCGTACACACTGCCGTTGCCGCTGTACTCGACGCGGGCGTCGGCGATCTGGGTGCTCAGCACGGTGTTCTGCGGGGTCACGTCGGCAGCCCTGACCACCCCGACGACGCGGATGAATTCGTGGCCGCCGTTGAGCATGACCTCCTTCTGCCCCGACACCTCGAGGTTGCCGTTTCCCATGACCTGCACGACGGTGGCCTGCAGGGTCGACGTGAAGGTGTTGCTCTGGGTGGTGGCCCCGTTGCCGCCGAACTTCTGCGCCGAGGTCGCTCCCAGGCTCGGCGTGTAGCCGCCCAGCGAGGCCCGCCCGCCGAACAGGCTGGTCAGGCTGGCGCTGATGGAGTCGGACTTGGCGATGGTGGTGTTGGTCGACTTGCTGGCGTTGGCGTTCTCGGCGATCAGGATGGTGATCAGGTCGCCGACGCGGTGCGCCCGCGTGTCCTGGAACAGCGCGACGTTGGTGCCGCGCTGCCAGATCGCGCCGTTGGGCGCGTGGGCATTCATCGGCTGCGGCTGCGCCGGGATGCGCAGCGGCTTGAGGGGGCGCAGCGCCATCTTGTCGCTGGGCGTGGCCGCGCAGCCGCCGAGCAGCAGCGCCGCCGCCAGCAGCGCGGCGCCGAGGCTGCGTGCGCGCGGTCCGGGGAAGGCGATGCCGGGCATCAGATGTTCTGCTCCACGTACTGCAGCATCTGGTCGGAGGCCTGCACCGCCTTGCTGTTGATCTCGTAGGCGCGCTGGGTCGAGATCATGTCCACCAGCGCGGACACGACGTTGACATTCGACGCCTCCAGGTAGCCTTGCTGCACCGAACCCAGGCCGTTGAGGGTGGGCTGCCCGGTGTTGGGGCTGCCCGAGGAGCCGGTCTGCAGGTACAGGTTGCCGCCGATGCTCTGCAGCCCGGCCGGGTTGATGAAACTGGCCAGCTGGATGGTCCCCACCTGCTGCGCCGCGGCCTGCCCGGGCAGCGTGACCGAGACCGTGCCGTCGTTGCCGATGGTGATGTTCTGCGCGCTGGCCGGGATGGTGATCGCCGGTTGCAGCGGGTAGCCGCTGGAGTTCACCAGCTGCCCCTGGTTGTTGAGCTGGAAGGTGCCGTCGCGGGTGTAGGCGATGGTGCCGTCGGGCTGCAGGATCTGGAAGAAGCCGTTGCCGTTGATCGCCACGTCCAGCGAGTTGCCGGTCTGCGTCAGGTTGCCCTCGGTGAACAGCCGCTCGGTGGCCACCGGTGCCACCCCGGTGCCCAGTTGCAGCCCCGACGGATACAAGGTGGTCTGCGAGGACTGCGCTCCCGGCTGCGTCAGGTTCTGGTAGAGCAGGTCCTGGAACACCGTGCGGCCGCTCTTGAAGCCGGTGGTGTTGACGTTGGCCAGGTTGTTGGCGATCACGTCCATGTTGATCTGCTGGGCTTGCAACCCGGTGGCGGCGACGTACAGGGAGCGGATCATGGTGGCTGGCTGGAAGGAACAGGGGGCGGGTCGTGGCGGGTCTTCAGGTCACGTTGAGCAGTTGCTCGGCAGCCTGCTGGTTCTGGTTGACGCTTTGCATCAGCTTGGTCTGCATCTCGAAGGCGCGGGTGTTGTCGAGCATCTGCACCATCGCCTGCACCGGGTTGACATTGCTGCCCTCGAGCACGCCGCTGGCCACCTGCACCGCCGGGTCGGGCTGTGCCGGCCCCTGGGTGTCGCGGAACAGTCCGTCGGCGCCGCGCTGCAGCTGCGCGGCGGGCGGATTGACCAGCTGGATGCGCCCGAGCACGACCAGCGCGTTGGGTTGCGATCCCGCCGGAACGCCCGAGATGGTTCCGTCGGCGCCGATCTGGATCGACTGCAGCTGGGGCAGGGAGATCGGCGAGCCGCTCTGCGCGAGCACCGGGTGGCCGTCGCTGGTCACCAGCAACCCGCTGCCGGAAATGCGCAAGTCGCCGTTGCGGGTGTAGGCGGTGCCGCCGCCGGCGGTCTGCACGGCCAGCCACCCGGGCCCCTGCACGGCCACGTCGAGGTTGCGGCCGGTATGGATCATCGGGCCCTGCCGGAAATCCGTGGTGTCGCTCTGGGTCGCCACGTAGGCGTTGCTGGGCAGCGGTTCGCCGTACACCGGCAGCGCGCGGAACTGCGGCTGCGCGCTGCGGTAGCCGGTGGTGTCGGCGTTGGCCAGGTTGTTGGCGACGACCGTCTGGCGCTGCAGCACGGCGCGCGCGCCGGTGGCGGCGATCCACAGGGAGTCCATGGAGGCGTCCTCGTAAGGTCGTTACAGCGACAACAGGGTCTGCAGCACCGAATTCTGGGTCTTGATGGTCTGCGCATTGGCCTGGTAGGCCTGCTGCGCGACGATCAGGTCGACGAGCTGGGTCGACAGGTCGACGTTGGAGCTCTCGACCGCGCTGGACTGCAGCGTGCCCAGGCCTCCCGCGCTCGGCGAGCCGGTCAGCGGCACGCCCGAGGCGTTGGTCTCGACGAAATAGTTGTCGCCGGCGCGTTGCAGGAACTGCGGCGCGGCGAAGTTGGTCAGCGTGATCTGCCCGAGCAGCGAAGACTGGCCGTTGCTGTACTGGCCGTAGATGTCGCCGTTGGGGTTGATCGCCAGGTTGGTCAGGCTGCCGGCGGCGTAGCCGTTGTCGTTGACACTGTTGACCGCCGACGCGGTCGCGTAGCTGGTCGATCCGGTGTAGCCGACCTGCACGCTGCTCGGCGTGGCGCCGTCCGCCCAGGTCAGGGTCCCGGTGTTCAGGCTGATCCCGCCGCTGACCGTGCCTGTGGCGCTGAAGGGCAGCGACCCCAGCTTGCCCGAGGTGATGCCGCTGGTCCCGGTGGTGCCGTCGATCGAGTAGTAGACGTTCCAGTTGGTCCCGGCGCCCGACACCAGCTGGTAATAGGTGCTCAGCAGGTGCGGCGAGCCCAGGCTGTCGTACACGGTGGTGCTGGTCGAGTAGTTGTAGGTGGTCGGGTCGCTGGCCGAAAACGCCGTCCCGCTGGCCACCGGCGTCGTGCCCGAGTTCAGGTTCAGGTCGATCACCAACCCGGACGTGGCTTGCGGCGCCTGCATGCCCTGGGTGATCTGCAGCGGGCCGTTGGCCCCGGCAAGGGTTCCGCTGACCGCCGGAATGCCGATCAGCTTGCCGCCGTTGGAATCGATCACGTAGCCGCTGGAATCGAGCTGGAACTGGCCGTTGCGCCCGTAGACCGTCGAGCCGTTGTGGTCGAACTGGAAAAAGCCGTTGCCGTTGATCGCCACGTCCAGCGGGTTGCTGGTGCTCTGGATGTTGCCCTGGGAGAACTGCTGCGCCACCGTCGCGACCTGGGTGCCGATGCCGATCTGGCCGTTGGTGGGGGCGTTGCCCGCGATGGCCGCGGCGTAGGCGTCGGAGAACTCGGCGTTGGACTGCTTGAAGCCCACGGTGTTGGCGTTGGAGATATTGTTTCCCAGCACCTGCAGGTCGGAGGTGGCGGTCTGCAGTCCGGAAATCGCGGTCTGGAAGGTGCTCATGGCGGGCGCGCTGAAGGAGGGGTCGAGGGGATCGGGGCGGCCGTTACATCACGCCCTGCACGCTGGACAGCGGCACGGGGACGCTCTGGCCCTGGATCTGCAGCGAAGGCGAGGATCCGCCGTTGAGCATCACCGAGACCACCTGGCCGCTGCCGAAGGGCGTCGAGGCGACCGCGGCACCGCTGGCGTCGAGGGCCTGCACGTTGAAGCTGTAGCTGCCCGCGGCCAGCGGCGTGCCGGAGGCGTCGGTGCCGTTCCAGGTGAACGATTGCACCCCGGCCGGCAGCGCCCCCAGGTTCAGCGTGTCGACCACCTGCCCGGCCGCGTTGTTGATCTGCACCGCCACCTTCTGCGCTGCGCCGCCGAGGGTGAACCCCCCCGCGGCGCTGCCGCTGCTGCCCAGGCTGAGCGAGTTGTTGTCGAACACCACGTTGCGACCGACCAGCGACGCGGCCTGCAGGCTTTGCGATTGCGCCAGCTGGGCGGTCAGCGTGGCCAGCGACTGCTGCATCGCCTGCACGCCGCTGGCGGTGCTGAACTGGGCCAGTTGGGCCGACAAGTCGGTGTTGCTCATCGGGTTGAGCGGGTCCTGGTTGGTCAGCTGGGTGACCAACAGGTTGTAGAAGGTGTTGGCGCTGCCCAGCGCGCCGGCTCCCGAAGCCCCCGAACTGCTCGAGCTGCTGCTGTTCTGCAGCGAAGCGAGAAAGGGGTTGCTGCCGATCGGTGAGGTGGTCATGACGGGATTCCTCGGAACTTCACTGGCCCAGGGTCAGGGTCTTGAGCAACAGGTTCTTGGTGGTGTTGGCCACGTTGACATCGGCCTGGTAGGAGCGCGACGCCGAGATCATGTTGACCATCTCGTCCACCGGGTTGACGTTCGGGTAGGCGACGTAGCCCTGCTTGTCGGCCAGCGGGTTGCCCGGGTCGTAGACCATGCGCAGCGGCCCGGGCTTCTGCACCACGCCGAGCACCCGCACTCCGTCGACGCCGGCGCCGGCCCCCGCGGCCTGCAAGGGCTGAGCCGCGAAGACCACCTCGCGGGCGCGATAGGTCTGGCCGTTCGAGCTGGTCGCCGAGTCGGCGTTGGCCAGGTTGCTGGCGACCACGTTCAGGCGGTAGCTCTGCGCGGCCAGCCCGCTGGCCGCGACGTTCAGTGCGTTGAACAGGGACATGGTGTCGGGTGCGGGTGCGGGCGACTCAGCCGGTGATCGCCGACGACAGGGTCTTGATGCGGCCGGTCAGGAAGGTCAGGTCGGCTTCGTACTGGATCGAGTTGGACGCAAAGGCCGCCTGCTCGCGGTTCATGTCCACGGTGTTGCCGTCGAGCCCCTGCGGGTTGCCTTGCTGGTAGGCGACGAATCGGGCCGCCGGCTGCGATGCGCCGGGGCCTTGCAACTGTCCCGGCTGGTCGGTCTTCAGCGCCAGCGCGCCGGACTGGCCGGCGATCGCGGCTTGCAGCGCCTTGCCGAAATGCAGGTCGACGGCCTTGTAGCCCGGGGTGTCGGCGTTCACGATGTTCGCCGCCAGGACCTGCTGGCGGTAGGCGCGCAGGTCCAGCGCTTGCTGCAGCGGGGTGAACGTGCGGTCGAGAAGGCTGGGCGGGGACATCGTGTCGGACGGCTGGGCAGGCTGGATGGCGATTTCGTTAGCAGGAAGCGTGCCATCGCCGACAAAGCCCGCATAGTCGTGCAAAAGGTCTATTTCATCGTTTTTTCTGTAGGCAAAAGCGGTTAAAAGTCGCTCCTTTGCCGATCGAGCCGCATTCGTCGACGGCGGCGCGGCGCGGCCTCGCGCCGCCCGGGCGGCAAGGCCTTGCCGCTTGCCGCTGCCGCCCGGCGAGGCTGTCGCAGGGGGTGCGCGGTGGTACGGACCTTGCAAGCCCGGGTCCACATGAACCCCTCCGATCGATCCCGGCCCGCGCCGGACAGCCTGTCGCGGTGGCGCTCGGCGACGTCCGCTGCCGCGCTGGCCCTCGTGCTGATGGGCGGCGCGGGCGCTGCCGAAGTCGCGCCCGCAGCGCCGATGCGCCATCCGGAGGTCGCGCCGGTGCGCCATCCGCCGCCCCCGTCCTGGGAGCCGGCGCAGGCGCTGCGCGCGGCAGCCGAGGACTTCGTGCGCAGCCATCTGCCTGCGGGCTCGGGGCGCGCCCGGGTGCGGCTGCGCGCCCAGTTGCCGGCCGCGCGCTTCCGCCGTTGCGCGCCGGGGCAACTGGTCGCGCAGGCCTTCGGCGATGCCAATCCCTACGGCGCGCAGACGGTGCAACTGCGCTGCCGGGGCCCGCAGGCGTGGTCGGTGTACCTGCCTGTGCGCGTCGACTGGCCGCAGCAGGTGGTGGTGGCGGCGCACGCGCTGGCCGCGGGCCATGCGCTGCGAGCCTCCGACCTGCAGGTCCTGCAACGCAACCGCGACGCACTCCCGCCGGGCTCGCTGCACAGCGAGGCGCAGGCCGAGGGCCGGGTGCTGACGGTCGGGGTCGCCGCCGGCCAGGGAATCACCCGGGGCATGCTGGCCGGCCGCACGCTGATCCACAACGGGCAGTCGGTGGCGCTGATCGCCGAAGGGCAGGGTATCCGGCTGGTCGCGCTGGGCGTGGCGCTGCAGGACGGCAGCCGGGGCCAGACCGTGCTGGTGCGCAACGCCCAATCGGGCAGGGTGGTCAGCGGGGTGGTCGATCGCCGGGGCGATGTGATCGCGGCACGCATGCGTTGACGGCGCGTCAAAACCCTGACGCGCGGGCCGGCTGGGCGGGGTGCGGGATCCGCTCGGTGGTTCGGCGCAGTTTCGGACTGAGCCGGTTTTCTCTCTAGAAAACATCCGAAGAGCCACGCGAAGCCGCAGCCTGGCATCGCCTTTGCTAGGGCCCTCTCACGCTCAGGGAGGAACCGCCATGTCGGCAGCAGCGTTTGCGCAGATCCAGCAGCGCGCAGCGGCGTGGCCCCCACGAGCGCGGCCAACATGAACCATCGACCCGATCGTCTGCGCGGCACGCCGGAGTTGCAGCCATGAACCTGGCCAGCGCCAGCCTGCGCGAGTTGCGCGTCGCCTTCGGGGTGGATGCGCGGTCGTTCCTCGAGCAGTTCGACAGCGCGCTGCGGGGCGAGGCGCAGACTCCCGACCCCCGGGTGGGCGCCGCGGCCGGCGAGGCCTTGCGCGGCCTGCGCATCGGAGCCGAGTTCCTCGGGCTGCGCTCGCTGTCCCAGCTGTGCCGCGAGGTCGAGCGCGAACTGCTGGCGCCGCCTGGCGCGCCGCCTGAATCCGCCCAAGCCGGCGCGATGCGGGTGCGCCAGCTGGCGCAGGCGCTGCACCAGGCGCTGGGCGACGTGCTGGCCCTGGCCCCGCAGGACCCGTCGCCGGCGGGGTTGCCGCAGCAGCACCGGCGGGGCTCGCACGAACAGCCGCAGCCGGAGCAGCAGCAGCCGGAGCAGCAGCAGCCGGAGCAGCAGCAGCCGGAGCAGCCGGAGCGGACGCAGCGGCTCCAGGCGAGGGGTGTGCAGCAGCCGGGTGTGCCGCTGGATCGGCTCGGGGAGCCACGCGTCGACGAGCAGGGGTCTGCAAGGCTGGACGAGTCGGTGACCGGGCAGCCGCGTGCGCCGATCGAAGGCCTGAAGGTCGAGGACAGCGGGGCGGCAGCGGGGTCGCTCGAGCCCCCGCCAGGAGTGGAGCCGCCGCGGCAGCCCACGGCCGTGCAGGAGGAGGTGCCTGGGGAGCTTGCCGAGCCGGTGTCGCGGCTCGATGCATCGCGGGACCTCCTGGCGACCGCAGAATCCATCGAGCCGGCTGCCGCGCAGCATATGGCGGCCGACGAAGTGGTGGCGATGGCCGACGAGCCGGTGGCCGGGGAGCTCTCAGCGGGGGAATTCGTGGCGGGGGAATTCGCGGCCGGGGACCTGACGGCGGGGGAAGTCGGGCCCGAGGAGGTCGCGCTCCAGCCGCTTGAGGTCCCGCACGTCGCGGCCGACGCATTCATGGTCGAGGAGTTCGTGGTCGAGGAGGCCGTGGTCGAGGAGGCCGTGGTCGAGCAGCCGGTGCCCGAGGAGTTCGTGGCCGAGGTGCCCGTGGCCCAGCAGCCGGTGGTCGTGCAGGCCGTGGTCGAGCAGCCGGTGGCCGAGGAGGTCGTGCCCGACGAGTTCGTGGTCGAGGTGCCCGTGGCCGAGCAGTCGGTGGTCGTGCAGGCCGTGGCCGAGCAGTCGGTGGCCGAGCAGTCGGTGGCCGAGGAGGTCGTGCCCGACGAGTTCGTGGTCGAGGAGGCCGTGGCCGAGGAGCCCGTGGTCGAGCACCCGGTGGCCGAGGAGTTCGTGGTCGAGCAGCCGGTGGCCGAAGAGTTCGTGGCCCGGCAGCCGGTGGCCGAGGAGTTCATGGTCGAGGAGTTCGTGGCCCAGGAGGCCGTGGCCCAGCAGCCGGTCGCCGAGGAGTTCGTGCCCGAGCAGCCGGTGCCCGAGCAGCCGGTGGCCGAGGAGCCGGTGGCCGAGGAGCCGGTGGCCGAGGAGCCGGTGGCCGAGGAGCCGGTGGCCGAGCAGCCGGTGCCCGAGGAGCCGGTGCCCGAGGAGCCGGTGCCCGAGGAGCCGGTGGCCGAGGAGCCGGAGGCCGAAGAGGCGGTGTTGCACGACGCCGTGGCCGGCGAAGCCGGGGGCGACGCAGTCGCGTGCGGGCCGCACCCCGCCGCGGGCAGCGCCGCCGAGCCAGCGCGGGCCGGGCTGTCGCCGGCGGCGCGGGAGCTGGTGGCCGGCGAGAATCGGGAGGCGGCGTCGCGGACGCCTGCCCGGCAGGAGGAACTGGCGATGCGGTCGCAGGTCGAGGAGTTCGCCCCGGTGCCGGACGAGGCCGTGCCTGGGGAGCCGGTGCAGCGGGTCCTGGAGCAGCCCCTGCCGGCGCAGCCCGGCGAGCCCGGAACGCGGCTGCCAGCCACGACCGGGGCAGGCGGCGGCCCGGTCGCGCCGCCTGCAGGCGCGCCGGAGTCCGGGCGCGCCTGTCGCTGGGACCTCGCCGATGCCTCGCGGCTGTTGCACGACGCGGTGGCGCCGCTGCAGGGCAGCCTGCAGCGGACGCAGGACTTGCTGCTCGACCAGCAGCAGGGCTGGCAGCGGCTGCGCGAGGAGTTGTTGCAGGCCCTGGCCGCGGCCGCGCCGTCGCAGCTGGCGGCGGCCGTCGCGCCGCCGCGGGAGCAGCCCGCCACGGCGCAAGCGGTGGACGCGCAAGGCGCCGACGCTCAGCGCGAGGCCGACGCGCCGCCCGCCTGGGATGGCGTGCTGCAGGTGCACCCGGCGCGCCTGGGCGAATGGACCGTGGCCCTGCCTTCGCAGTGCGTGCTCGGCCAGCTCAGGCAGCCGCGCGGCCTGCGCCTGCCTCGCGGCGAAAGCCTGGTGCTCAGCGAACTCGGCGCCCTGCCCGACGTCGGCCTGGAGGCGCCCTGGCAACTCGAGCCGGACCCCCTGGGCGCCGACGAATACCTGCTGGTCGGCGACCGCCAGGCGGCCTATGCGTTGCGGGTCCAGTCCTGCCTGGAGCCGCGGGCTCTGCATTTCTGGTCCCTGCCGGTGGTGCTGGGTGCGCCGCTGGGAGTGGCCGCCGCCGCGGTGCTGGACAGGCCCGCGCTGGCGGCGGGCGCGTCGCCGCGCGCCAGCGACCTGGTGCTGCTGCTCGACCCCGGTTTCATCGCCGCCCAGCATGCGGCGGCGCGCGAGGCCGCGGCCGGCGAGGGCGCGGTGCAGGCGGATGCGGCGCGAGAGGTCCCGGCATGAACGCGCAGCGCAGCCCCGCCACGGTGCCGCCGCCGATGGATTTCGCGCCGTCGCTCGCTGGAAGCTGGCTGCTGTTCGTCGTCGACGGCCAGGCCTGCGCGATCGACAGCCGGCAACTGCGCCAGATCGCGCTGGCCGACTCGTTGATCCGGCTGCCCGGCCCGCGCCTGGCGCGCTGGCCGGGGGTGCTGGCGTGGCAGCAGCGGGTACTCGGTGTGTTCGACTGCGGCGCCGCCATGGGCCGCCGGCCGAGCCTGGGCGCCGTCGCGGCGCGCGTGCTGGTGGTGCAGGATCGGTCGCGCCTGTGGGCGCTGCTGGTCGACCAGGTGCGCGGGTTGCACCACGACAGTCCGACGCGCCTGATCGACGTGCAGCCGGGGCTGCCGCCACCGTGGAATGCGGTGCGCGCGCTGCTGCCGCTGCCCACCGACGACGGTGGCGAGGTCTGCCCGGTGCTGCATGTGCCTACCCTGTGCCAGGACGGCTGCGCGCCGCCGGCGCCCATCCATCCTGCGGAGCTGCGAGCGTGAAAATCACACCGACCCGTGCCATTGCCTGGATGTGGCTGCTGTGCAGCCTGTGGTTGCCTGGAATCTGGTGGCTGCAGACCTTGCTGCCCGTGCATGCCGGCGCCGACCTGCCGAGCGCGCTGCCGGTGCTGGGCGGCGGGGTGCTGCTGCTGTTGCTGGCGGCGCTGTTCCTGGCGTTGAGCCTGCGCATCGAGCAGACGCGGCTGCGCATCGCGGTGCGCGCCGCGCTGCGCGGCGAGGCCGGCGCCGGCGCCGCGCCGGAGTGGCGGGCTCTGCTCGACGATGTACGCCTGTCGATCCGCCGCCTGGGCCTGGAGCGCGAGCGCCTGGCGCTGCGCGCGCAGCGCGCCGAGGAGGCGCTGCGCGAGCAGGGCGAGCGTTCCAGCCAGGCTGCGCGTTCGGCCGAGGATTCGCTGCAACAGCTCGAGCAGCAGTGGCAGCGCCTGCTGCCGGCGCTGCCCTCGGCCGACGAGGGGCAGGCGCGGTTGCGTGCGCTGGAGGGTTCGACGCAGGCGATGGACGGCGCCCGGGAGCATGCGCGCGGCCTGCGCGAGGGTCTGGCCGGCGCGCAGGCCGCGCTGCAGGCGTTGCGACAGTCCGTGCAGGAACAGCGGGACGAGGGTGAGCGCGAGTTCCTGCAGCGCGCCACCCGGGTGGCCGAATCCCTGCAGTTGCTCAGCCTGAATTTCCGGCTGGCGCTCGAGCGCCTGGAACTCATCCCCGGAGTGCGCGGCGAGAGCCTGGATACCGTGGTGCAGGATGTGGAGCCGCTGTGCCTGCAGGCGACCAACCTGCTGGACAGCCTGCCGCAGGCGACTTCGCGGCCGCGCCTCGGCGTCGAGGCGTTGCAGCCGCTGGAGCAGGCGCTGCAGCCGCTGCCCGAGCGGGCCGCGAGCCTTCTTGCCGCACTGCAGCAGGCGAACGACGAGGTCCGGCAGGTGCTGCCGGAGGCCCAGGCGGCCGCCGCGCGCGACTGGCGGGCGATCCTGGAGAAGGTCCTGCGGGACGACGCGCCGGCGCCCGCAGCAAGCCTGGCCGACGGCTGAGCTCCGGCCGGGCCGGGCCCGGGCGGGGCTGAATTGTCGCGCGGATGGCCCGTTTCGGGCATTGTACGCACGCCGCGCGCTACCGCGCCCGGGCGTGCCGCGAACGATTGCGTGGGGGCCTAAAGTCCCTGGGGGTTGTGTCGTTGAGCCGGATGCGGACAGGATTGGCCGCATCCGGCAGGGAAGCCGGATCCTCCCCCCTATAGGAGCTTTGCCATGGCCCTAACCGGCATCATCAACACCAACGTCTACGCGCTCAATACCCTGAACGCGCTGGGCAACACTTCGAGCAACCTCAGTACCTACATCCAGCAACTGTCGACCGGCCAGCAGATCAACAGCCCGGCCGACAACCCGGCGGGCTATTCGATCTCCCAGCGCTTCCAGACCCAGATCAACGGCCTGAACCAGGCGGTGTCCAACGGCAACCAGGGCGTTTCGCTGGTGCAGACCGCCACCAGCGCGCTGCAGAACCAGACCAACCTGCTGCAGCAGATCCGCACCATCGCGGTGCAGTCGGCGAACGCGTCGAACACCACCGCCGACCGCCAATCGCTGCAGAACGTGGTCAGCCAGTTGCTGTCGCAGGTCCAGACCATCGCGACGCAGACCCAGTTCAACGGCCAGAACCTGCTCGACGGCACTTTCGCGGGATCGGCCTTCCAGGTCGGTGCGAACGCGAACCAGACGATCAGCGTGTCGATCGCCAACGCGCAGACGACCTCGCTGGGCAATTTCGTGACCTCGGCTGCTTCGACCAGCCTGTACTCGTCGTCGGGTGCGTACTCGCTGGGCGGCAACCTGGCGGGCGGCGGCTTCACCGTCAGCAGCGGAACCGCCGGCGGCAATTTCACGTCGGGCACCTTCGCGATCTCGGGGTCGGTCGGCGACGCCACCGTCAACGTGCTCAGCGCGGGTTCCTCGGCCTACACCATCGCCAGCAGCGTCAATGAGGTTTCGGCGCAGACCGGGGTCAGCGCGACCGCTTATACCAGCGTCGCGTTCTCGGTGAGCGGCGCCGGCAGCCTGAGCTTCTCGCTGAGCAACGGCACCTCGGGTTCGCAGTCCAACGCCGTCAATATCTCGGCGACCATCACCGGCAACGGAACGACCACCCCGTATGACCTGAGCTCGCTGGTCACCGCGATCAACAACCAGGCGTCGACCACCGGGATCTCGGCCTCGACCCAGACCGTGCAGGGAACCCAGGAGCTGGTCCTCACGCAAAGCCAGGGTCGCAACATCGTCATCGACAGCGGCAACAACAGCGGCGCCAGCGGACTGGCATCGGGTTCGACCGCCAAGCTGACGGTGGTCGCCAATACCCTGAATTCCGACGGAACGATCAGTTCGGGCTCGAGCCTGGCGACGCTGAGCTCGGGGGCTTCCGGGTTGACCATCCAGGGCGTGGTGCAGTTCGCGTCGTCGTCGTCGTACACCATCGGCAGCGGCTCGAACATCGGCTTCACGTCGCAGGCGGCGACCCTGACGACCGGTGTCGGCGGCTCCGCGGTGTCGAGCATCAACGTGTCGACCGCGGCCGGCGCGCAGGCGGCGATCGCCGTGCTCGACCAGGCGATCAATACCCTGAACAGCCAGGGCGGTGCGCTCGGAGCGATCCAGCAGCGGATCCAGGCCTCGGTGTCGAACGCGCAGACGGCAGCGACCAACCTGGCGTCGGCGCAATCGGTGGTCAAGGATGCCAACATCGCGGCGGCGACCACCCAGTTGTCCAAATACCAGATCTTGCAGCAAGCGGGTATTTCGACACTGGCGCAGGCCAATGCGCTGCAGCAGAGCTACCTGAAACTGCTGCCGTAAGCGCGGAGTCCTTGACGCGACGAGTCACGGGGAGCCCACCGCGGGTTCCCCGTTTCTTGGATTCTGGAGACGGGCTCCATGAATATCTCGAATCTGCTTTCCGTACTCGACCCCGGCGCCCTCGCGCCGCCGCCCGCGGCGGCCGGCGGGCAGGCGCAGGGCACGAGCGCGCCGCCGCCGTCCGGCGAGGGATCGGCAGCGTCCGGCCCGGCACAAGGGTCCGCGCAGCCGCAGCCGCAGCAGTCGCAGCAGCCGCAGTCCGCGCAGTCCGGCGCGCTGTCGGCCGCCGCGTTGCACAAGGCGGTGCAAAAGATCAACCAGCAACTCGCGCTGTCCAGCGGAATCACCCTGAGCGCGGGACTCGACACCAGCGGCAGCCACCCCGGGCAGGTGCTGGTCGAGCTCAGCGACAAGGTCACCAAGCAGACCTTCTTCAAGTACTACGTTCCGGCCAGCCAGGTGGTGAACGCGGCGCAGAACCTCGGCGGCGGCGCCGCCGCGGTACCGCAGGGTACCCTGATCAACGCGAAGGCTTGAGGCCGGGCATGCCCAGCGTGGACAATCCGGGCCATCGCGTCAGCTAGCGGAGCGCAACGATGTCGGTTTCGATTTCCGGCCTGGTCAGTGGCATCAACGTGCAGTCCTTGATCACGTCGCTCAGCGCTGCGTACCAGAGGCCGATCACCCAGCTGCAGGCGCAGGAACAGTCCAACCAGACGACCCTGTCGGCCTGGGGCCAGGTGCAAGGCGCGCTGTCGAGCCTGCAGTCGGCGGTGGCGGGACTGCAAAGCGTGACCCAGGTGAACAATCGCCTGGCCAACCTGAGCAACTCGGCCGCGGTGTCGGCCAGCGTCAGCTCGAACGCACCGCTGGGGAGCTATTCGCTGGGCCAGATCGCGCTGGCCCAGGCGCAAAGCGCGTATTCGCAGGATTTCGCTTCGGCTTCCAACACCGCGGTCGGCACCGGGACGCTGCAGATCCAGGTGGGCTCGGGTTCGGTCACGAATGTGGTGATCAACAACGCCAACGACAACCTGAACGGAATCGCCGCGGCGATCAACAACGCCAGCGCCGGGGTCAACGCCGCGGTGGTGTACGACGGCACCGGCTACCGCCTGACCCTGACCAGCAACCAGACCGGAACCGCCAACGCGTTCACCGTCGGCGCCAGCGGCGCGACCGGATCGCTGTCGGCGTTGAGTTTCGGCTCGGGTACCGGCAGCAGCGGGATGACGCAAAGCCAGGCCGCGCTGAACGCCTCGCTGAGCATCAACGGCTTGAGCATCACCAGTTCCAGCAACACCGTCAGCGGGGCGATTCCCGGAGTGACCCTGAACCTGCTGCAGGCCAGCGGGTCGACCACCCTGACGGTGGCCAATGACAGTCATTCGTTCAGCCAATCGGTCCAGATCTTTGTCACCGCCTTCAATTCGGCGATGGACACGCTGAACCAGGTCACAGCGTACAACCCCGATTCGAGCGCCACGTCGGGGGCCTCGGGGCAGACCGGAGCCTTGCTGGGCAACGCCGGAATCCAGAGCCTGCGCACCCAGTTGCTCAACCTGATCAGCGGCCAGGCGCTCGGAACGGCGCCGGGCAGCAACTACAACTCGCTGGCGTCGGTGGGTATCAGCCTGGCGCAGGACGGAACGATCCAGCTCGACACCTCGCTGCTGGGCGCCGCGCTGAGCACCGACTACAACGGGGTGGCCGGGCTGTTCGGGCAGGTCGGCAGCGCCAGCAACGCCAACGTGCAATTCGTCGCGGCAGGCGGCAGCACCCAGCCCGGCACCTATGCGATCTCCATCGCGTCGGCGGCGACCCAGGCCAGCGTGACGGCTTCGAGCGCGGTTCCCAGCGGCGGTCTGGCCAGCGCCGAGACCCTGACCATCACGTCGGGCGCCACCAGCGTCGCGGTGGCGCTGGCTTCCGGCGCGGGCATCGCGTCGATCGTCGGCACCATCAACGCCACGCTGTCGCAGCAGGGGCTGTCGGCGATCAGCGCGATCAACAACAACGGCGTGCTGGAACTGCAGACCGCCGGCTACGGCAGCGGGCAGTCCTTCAGCGTGGTGTCCAACCAGCCCGCATCGTCGGGGGGCACCGGAATCGGCACGACCCTGCTCAGCGCCACCGGAACCGATGTCGTCGGCACGATCAACGGCCAGGCGGCCAGCGGTTCCGGGCAGACGCTGAGCGTCACCGGCCCCGGGCCCGCGCTGGGCCTGCAGGTCGACGTGGCCGGGCAGGCCACCGGCAGCCTGGGCACGATCACCCTCAGCCAGGGGGTGTACCAGCAGATGAACACGGCGCTGAGCGCTGCGCTGGACAGCCAGACCGGCTTCGTCGCGGCGGCCACCAACGGGTTGAACAGCACCATCAGCGGCATCAACCAGCAGATCACCCAGTTGCAGAGCAGCGCGGCGGCGCAGACCGCGCTGTTGCAGCAGCAGTTCAATGCCATGCAGGTCCAGGTGGCGCAGTTGCAGTCGGTCGGGCAGTACCTGGACGCGTTCTTCCCCTCGACGTCCGGTTCGTCCTCGATCGGGTGACCATGCAAGCAAGGAGGCTTGTTACATGAATGCATTGATGGCAGTCAACGCCTACCGGCAGGTCGGCCAGCAGGGGGTCCAGGAGGAACGCCTGCTGGTGCTCGGCCTCGACGGCATCCTGGAATACCTGCGCCGGGCGCGCGGGGCGATCCAGGACCGGGCGCTGGAGCGCAAGGTGCCCGCGATGACCCGCGCGTACCAGATCGTCGAGCACCTGCTGGTGGCGCTGCCCGAGTCCGGCTCCGAGCAGTCGGGCGAACTCAGCGATCGGCTCGCCGGGATCTACCGCTACCTGCTCGAGCGCCTGGGACAGGCGAACATTTTCGACGACCTGCAGGCGCTGGACGACTGCGCCGCGGTGGTGACCGCGCTGCGCGATTCCTGGATCGAGGGACTGCGCCGGGAGTAGCGCGGCGCGGCAGGCCGGGCGCGCGGTCGCGCGGCCGGCGCGCAGCCGGTATGCTGGGGGCTGCGCGCCTGAGCGCTTCGCCTGCCTCTTGCCTGCCATGAACGAGCCCGCGCCGCCATCGACCTATCCGCCCGACCTGGGCGACGCCGCCGCGCCGGGCGTGCGCGGCGAAGTCGTCAGCCTGCACGCCAGGCTGCCGATGGACTGGGTGGAGACCATCACCCCGGAATCGGCGCTGGCCGACGTGATGGCCGACAACCTGACGCTGCTGCGCGCGTTGTGGATGCTCGACGAGCCGCCTGCGGCCGGCGACGCCGGCCGCGCCGAGGCGACGTCCCATCTCGAGCGTCGACTCGATCTGCTGCTGCTGATGGCCAGCACCGCGCTGCGCGGCATGCAGCAACTGCCGCGCGAGCGCGACTGCGTGTTGTCGGCGCACCGCCTGTACTGGGCCAGCGAGGAGTCGATCGGGGTCGGCCGCCGCGTCTGGGCGCGCATCTGGTTGCGCCACCGCATCGCGCTGCCGTTGATGCTGCCGGGGCAGATCGTCGAGGAGGAGGTCGACGGCGAGCAGCTGTGGCATCGGCTGGACATCGAGGCGCTGGAACCCGCGTTGCAGAACGACCTCGAGCGCCTGGTGTTCCGCCATCACCGCCGGCAGGTGGCGCGCCAGCGGGCGGGGCTCTGAGGCTCGCGATGTCGCGCCGCCAGCAGCACGAGCAGGAGAACCACGAGCGCTGGCTGGTGTCGTACGCCGATTTCATCACCCTGCTGTTCGCGTTCTTTGTCGTCATGTACTCGATCTCCTCGGTCAACGAGGGCAAGTACAAGGTGCTGTCGAAGACCCTGGTCGCCGCGTTCACCGGCCAGCCCACGCGGCCGCTGCCGCTGCAGGCCGGGGCCGGCAGCGGCGGGCCGCCCCAGCTGGTGGAGCTGCCCGCGCTGCCGACCGCCGGCGAGCCGCCCAGCGGCCCGACGCGCGCGCAGCGGGAACTGCGCCAGCGCCTGGCGCAGATCGCGCGTTCGCTGGCGCGGCGGCTGGCGGCGCAGGTGCGCCAGGGCGAGGTGCAGGTGCGCCTGACTCCGCAGGGGGTCGCGATCGACATCCACGACCAGGTGCTGTTCGCCTCCGGCAGCGCGGCGCTGGGCGAGGGCGCGCAGGGCCTGCTGCAGCAGGTCAGCCAGGTGCTGGCGCAGTTGCCCTACCAGTTCCAGGTCAACGGCTACACCGATGACCGGCCGATCCATAATGCGCAGTTCGCTTCCAACTGGGATCTGTCGGCGATGCGCGCGCTTTCGGTGGTCGACATGTTGATCCAGCAAGGGGTCCCGCCGAATCAACTAGTCGCCGCCGGTTATGGCCAATATCATCCGGTTGCAAGCAATTCCAGCCCGCAGGGCCGCGCCGCCAACCGCCGGGTCAGTATCGTGATCGTCTCCCCCGACCAGGCCAGCGGGGACGCCCGCGGTGTGGTGGTGGCGCCCGCCGCCGCCAGTTCCCCGGCGCCCTCTGCGACACCTTCCCCGGTGCCCTCTGCCACACCGTCTCCCCCAGCGCCTCCCCCACCGTCTCCTGCCCATCGACCGTGACCGACCCTCTCGACACCATCCAGAAACGCCTCGGTTGGATCAACCGCGGACTGATCGCCGGCGCCATCGTGCTGGTGCTGCTGCTGATCGCCTACACCTGGCACCGGTTGCACGCGGGCAGCGCGCCGCCCCAGCCCGCCGCGCCGGCCTCGCGCCCCATCGCCGCGGCATCGCATCCGTCGGTCGCGGCCTCGCATCCGCTGGCCGCGGCCTCGCCGGCGGCGGCGACCTCGCAGCCGGCGGCGGCACCCGCGTCGGCCGCCGCGGCATCGGCGCCGGCGGTCGCGGCGGCGAGCCAACCGGTGGCCACCGCGTCGGCCGCGGCTTCGCCGTCGGCGTCGGCGTCGGCTGCGGCGGCGGTCCAGCCACAGGCCCAGCCGGTGGCGCCCGCGCCACGAACCGCCGCCGCGCAGGCAGCGCACCGCGCCGCGGCCGCCCACAGGGCGCCGCCGCGGCGCGCTGCCGAGGCACGTGCGCCACGTCACGCCGCGCCGCGTCACGCCGCGCGGCGCACGCTGCCTGCGGCCGGCGCGGTCTGCCATCGTGCCGGCTGGTACGTGCAGGTCGGCGCGTTCTCCGAGGCCGCGGGTTATCGGCGCCTGCAGCAGAGGTTGGCGCACTTCGGGCTGCCGACCTGCCGCGGCCCGCGCAAGCCGCGCGGGTTGCATGAACTGCTGGTCGGCCCGTATGCCAGCCGCGCCGAGGCCGAGCGCCTGCGCTCGCACCTGAAGGCGCCGCTGCGCAAGGCCAGCTTCCTGCGCCACCTGCGCTGAAGCACGCGGGCGGGGCGTCGAGGCGCCCTCGCGGGGCGCCTCGGGCCGCGGCACGGGCCTGCCGCGGCGTTGCGCACCGGCTACGCCGGTCGACGGATTGCTGCGGCGGGTCGCGCTGGTGCGAGAATGCTCATGAAACCACCATGAGTACGACGTTTCAGTTGGAGAACGCCGCAGCCGAACCGATGTTGCTCGGCAACAGCGAGCCGATGGTCGCGCTGCGCGCGCTGGTGCGCCGCGTCGCCGCGGCCGACAGCACGGTGCTGGTGCAGGGCGAGTCCGGTACCGGCAAGGAGCTCGTCGCGCGTCTGCTGCACGCCTGGTCCGCGCGCGCCGGCAAGCCCTTTGTCGCGGTGAACTGCGGAGCCATCCCGGGCGAGTTGATGGAAAGCGAACTGTTCGGCCACGAGCGCGGAGCCTTCACCGGCGCGCAGGCGGCGCGCAAGGGACGCTTCGAACTGGCCGGCCGCGGCACGCTGTTCCTCGATGAGATCGCCGAAATGAGCCCGCCGCTGCAGGTCAAGCTGCTGCGGGTCCTGCAGGAGCGCAGTTTCGAGCGGGTCGGCGGCAGCGAGACCCTGGTCGCCGGCGCGCGCATCGTCGCCGCCACCCACCGCGACCTGGAGCAGCAGATCGAACTGGGGCGCTTTCGCGAGGATCTGTACTACCGCCTGCATGTGGTGCCCATCCAGATCCCGGCGCTGCGCGAGCGCGGCGACGACATCCTGCTGCTGGCCGAGCACGCGCTGCGCGGGCTCGACGCGGCCGGCCTGGGGCGCGTGCGGCTGGGCGACGGCGTGGCCGGCGCGCTGCTGGCCTACCGCTGGCCGGGCAACGTGCGGGAACTGCACAACCTGATGGAGCGGCTGGTCATCATGCACGCCGGCGGCACGGTGCAGCTGCGCGACCTGCCGCCCAAGATGCGCCAGTCGCAGGGCGAGGAGCCGCCGCTGGCTGCCGCTGCCGACGGCGACGGCGACGGCGACGGCGACGGCGAGCAGGCCTTGCACGAATTGATGCAATTGGTCGCCGACCCGGCCGACCCGGTGCTGCCCGCGCAGGGCATCGACCTGCGCGCCTACCTCGAGCGCATCGAACGCTCGCTCATCGAGCAGGCGCTGCAGGCCAGCGACCACGTCATCGCCCACGCCGCGGCCCGCCTGGGGCTGCGTCGCACCACCCTGGTGGAAAAGATCCGCAAGTACAACCTGCGCGAAACCATCGATGCCAGCGGCGCCTGATGCCCGGGGGCCCGGGCGCGACGTCAAATCCTTGACGTCGCCGGCGCGCCGGGGAGGCCGCGCGCAGTGGGTAACACTAGGATGTCACCCATGTCCGTAACGCCTCGAGCCCTGCCCGGCGAGCCGGCCGCCAGTGCCCCGGCAACCGGCCTGATCGCCCAGTCCGCGTCGATGCTGCAGACGCTGGAGATGGCGCGGCGCGCCGCGCAGACCGACGTGGGCATCATGCTGCTGGGGGAAAGCGGGGTCGGCAAGGAAGTGCTGGCCCGCTACGTGCACCGGGTTTCGCCGCGCGCGCAGGGGCCCTTTGTCGCGATCAACTGCGCTGCGATACCCGACAGCCTGCTCGAGGCCACGCTGTTCGGCTTCGATCGCGGGGCCTTCACCGGGGCATCGCAGTCGGCACCCGGCAAGTTCGAGCAGGCGCAGGGCGGCACGCTGCTGCTCGACGAAGTCACCGAAATGGCGGCGGCGCTGCAGGCCAAGTTGCTGCGGGTGCTGCAGGAGCGGGAAATCGAGCGCCTGGGAGGGCGCCGGCGCATCCCCCTGGACCTGCGCGTGGTCGCCACCAGCAACCGCGACCTGCAGCAGGCGGTGGCGCAGGGGGTGCTGCGCGAGGACCTGTACTACCGCTTGAGCGTGTTCCCGCTGCGCGTGCCGCCGCTGCGCGAGCGTCGCGAGGACATCGTGCCGCTGGCCGAGGCGCTGCTGCGCAGGTTCGCCGAGCAGTACGCGCTGGCGGCGGCGCCGCGCCTGGATTCCGCGGCGCGCGAGCGCCTGCTGGACCATGGCTGGCCGGGCAACGTGCGCGAACTGGAAAACGTCATGCAGCGCGCGGCGATCCTGTGCAATGATGGGCGCATCGCTGCGGCCGACCTGCTGTTGCACCCCGCCGCGCAGCCGTCGCGCGGCGCCGCGCCGCAACCGCAGCCGACCGGCGCGCTGGCGCCCGGCGCCGAGGCGGCTGCCGGGCGGGCGCTGGGGGCCGAACTCGCCGACAGCGAGCGCCGCATGATCGTCGATGCGCTGCGGCAAAGCGCCGGCTCGCGCAAGCTGGCCGCGCAGCGCCTGGGAATCAGCCCGCGCACCCTGCGCCACAAGCTGCAGCGCCTGCGCGAGGCGGGAATCGAGCTGGGCGAGGACGACGGCGACGACTGAAGCGTCGCCGCCGGCACGGTGGAACGGCTTTTGCTTGCAGCGGGTTGACGTCATCGCCTTGACGCCTGCTGGCCCTGTCCGGAGATCGCCATGAATGTCGACCGCATGCAGCAACTCGTCGTCCAGATGCGCGCGCTGGCAGCGCAGGCGGCCGCCGTTGCGCCGGCGCCGGGAGCTGGCGCGGCGCCGGCCGCCGCGGGCTCGGCGGTCGGGCAGTTCGCCGACATGCTGAAGACCGCGCTGGACGGGGTGAACGCCCAGATGGTGCACGCCGACCAGTTGCAGGCGCGGTTCGCCAGCGGCGCCAGCGGCGTCAGCCTGAGCGACGTGATGCTGGCCTCGCAGAAGGCGTCGCTGTCGTTCCAGGCCGCGCTGCAGGTCCGCAACAAGCTGGTCACCGCGTACCAGGACATCATGAACATCCAGGCCTGAGCCGCCGTGTCGACGAACCCGCGATGCCCACCCTCGCGCCGCGGCAGGCCGCGCCGGCCGGGCTGCGCGCGACAGCCGCTGCGCGTCGCTCCCGCGAGTGAGCCGGCAGCGGCCGGCGCCTTTTTCCTCTGATCCCGATGGCCACGCGTACCGACGCCCCACCCGCCAACGCGCTGCAGGCACCGCTGGCGCTGTGGCGGCGCCTGAGCATCAACCAGCGCATGGGGCTGCTGGCCGGGCTGGCGGCGCTGGTCGCGCTGCTGGTCGTCAGCCTGATGTGGGGGCGGGTGCAGGGCTACCAGGTGCTGTACGCCAACCTGTCGCAGGCCGACGGCGGCGCGGTGCTGGCGCAGCTGCAGAAGCTCAACGTCCCGTACCGCATCGCCGACGGCGGCAATGTCATCGAGGTGCCGACCGCCCAGGTCTACGTCACCCGCATGAAGCTGGCGGCGCAGGGCCTGCCCAAGGGCGTCGGGGTCGGCTTCGAGGTGCTGGACCACGAGCCGATGGGAACCAGCCAGTTCATCGAGCACGTGAACTACCAGCGCGCGCTGGAGGGGTCGTTGGCGCGCACCATCGAATCGCTGTCGGCGGTGCAGTCGGCCATCGTCCATCTGGCGATCCCCAAGCCCTCGGTGTTCCTCGACCAGGAGCAGAAGCCCTCGGCCTCGGTGCTGCTCAAGCTGTACCCGGGACGCGCGCTCGGCGCCGCCCAGGTCGCCGGGATCGTGCACCTGGTGGCCTCCGGGGTCGCCGGACTGGACGACAAGGCGGTCACCGTGGTCGACCAGGACGGCAACCTGCTGACCGCCGCCGCGCAGTCCTCCAGCGGCATCGAGCCCGGCCAGCTGGCCTACCGCAACGCGGTGGAGCAGCAGTACCGCAGGCAGATCGAGTCGATTCTCAGCCCGCTGGTGGGCAGCAACGGCGTGCGGGTGGCGGTGTCGGCCGACCTGGACTTCGGCAAGACCGAAACCAGTTCGGTGATCTACGGTCAGAGCCACCTGCTCAGCCGCCAGGCGCAGACCCGCAACAGCACCGGCGGAGCCGGGCTGCCGGCAGGCGTGCCGGGAGCGCTGACCAACCAGCCCCCGGGCGGCGTCACCGCGCCCTTCACCGTCGGTTCGGCCTCCCAGCCGCTGACGCCCAGGCAGTTCCAGCAGGTGGCGCCCGCGCTGCGCAGCCTGGCGCCCACCGCGGCCAGCAGTTCGGCGACCAACAACTACGACGTCGACCAGACGGTGAGCCATACCCAGCAGCCGGTCGGCACGGTGCGGCGCATTTCGGTGGCCGTGCTGATCAACGACCGTCCGGCCGCCGGCAGCGGCGCGGCCGCCAAGGCGCACCCGCTGAGCCCGGCCCAGCTGGCGCAGATCAAGCAGCTGGTCGAGGATGCGATCGGCTACGACGCCAAGCGGGGCGACCAGGTTTCGGTGGCCAGCATGCCCTTCGGCCAGGCGGCGGCAGCGCCGGCGGCGGCGCCGTGGTGGCGTTCGCCGTGGCTTTGGGCGCTGCTGCGCCAGGCGGTGCCGTACCTGCTGGCGCTGATCTTCGGGCTGCTGATCTATCGCGCGGTGCGTCGCCTGGGCGCGGCTGCGGCCAGCGTCGCGGCGAGCGAGCCCGGTGAGCCGGGCGAGGCCGGCGGGCCGGGGCCCGGGGGCGCCCGTATGGCAGGCGCGCGCATGGCGGGCGCGGCGGCCGGTGGTGGCGAACTGGCGCCCGACGTGGTGCAGTTGAGCAACACCTTCGAGAACGACGCCGCGGTGTCGCGCGAACTGGTCAAGCAGGATCCGCGCCGCGCCGCGCAGGTGGTCAAGGAGTGGCTCGCCGATGGCCAATGAGGATGAACTCAAGGGGCTGGAGCGCGCCGCGGTGCTGCTGCTGAGCCTGGGCGAGGACCAGGCGGCCGAGGTCATGAAACATCTGGCGCCGCGCGAAGTGCAGCGCCTGGGCGTGGCGATGTCGCGCCTGGGGCGGGTCAGCACCGACCAGGCGCACACCGTGATGCGCGAGTTCCGCGACAAGCTGGAGCGCCAGACCTCCCTCGGCCTGGGCGCCGACCAGTTCCTGCGCTCGGCACTCACCAAGGCGCTGGGAGGCGAACGGGCGAGTTCGCTGATCGAGCGCATCCTGCACGGCGGAGAGTCCAGCGGCCTGGAGAACCTCAAGTGGCTGGAGCCGCGCGCGGTGGCCGAGTTGATCAAGCTCGAGCACCCGCAGGTGATCGCGCTGGTGTTGTCCTACATCGACCCCGACCAGGCCGGGGAGGTGCTGCAATACCTGCCGGAACGCCAGGCCAGCGAGGCGGTGTTGCGGCTGGCCAACCTCGACGGCCTGCAACCCGGCGCACTGCGCGAACTCAACGACGCGCTCGACGAGTTGCTGTCGGGCGATTCGCAGAGCGTGCAGGTCAGTGCGATGGGCGGACCGAAGGTCGCGGCGGAAATCCTCAATCGCGTCGAGACGGCGCTGTCCAATGGCATCATGGAGCACATGCGCTCGCAGGACGAGACGCTGGCCGGCAGGGTGCAGGAGCAGATGTTCGTGTTCGACGACCTGATCAACGTCGACGACCGCAGCATGCAGACCATGTTGAGGGAGATTTCGTCGGAAAGCCTGATCGTCGCGCTCAAGGGTGCCAATGCCCCGCTGAGGGAGAAGTTCCTCGGCAACATGTCCAAGCGCGCGGCCGAAATGCTGCGCGACGACCTGGAGGCCAAGGGCCCGGTGCGGCTGAGCGAGGTCGAGGCGGCGCAGAAGGAGATCCTGCAGGTGGCGACCCGCCTGGAGGCCGCGGGCCAGATCCAGCTCGGCGGCGGCGGGGCCGAGGCGATGGTGGGCTGACGACTGCGTGAGCATGGGGCCGCGATGGATGCTGGGGACGCGACGCGCAGGCGCGCGCACGGTGGGCGAGAGGTGATCATCCCCAAGGAGGAGGTGGCCCAGGCGCGCGCCTGGGCGGCCCCCGAGCTGGGGCCGGGGCGCAGCGCGGGCGGCGCCGCGTCCGCGCTGCCGACCGCGCGCGACCTCGAGGCGGTGTTCGAGGCGGCGCGCGAGCAGGCGCGGCGCGAGGGCTTCGAGCAGGGCTTCCAGCAGGGCCGGACGGCCGGACTGCAGGCGGCACGGCAACAGGCGCAGGCCGAACTCGACTCGCTGCGCGCATTGCTGCAGCGCCTGCACGCACGGGTGGACGCGCTGGACGCCGACCTGGAATCGGCGCTGGTCGCGCTGGCGCTGGAGCTGGCGCGGCAGGTGTTGATCCACGAGTTGCGCACCCAACCCCAGCAGGTGCTCGAGGTGCTGCAAAAGGCGCTGGCGGCCTTCCCGGCGCGCGCCGGGGTCCCGTGGGTGCGACTGCATCCCGACGATGCCGCGCTGCTGCGCGAACTGGCCCCGGAACTCGAACAGAGCGGCCTGGGCTTCGTGTCCGACTCGGCGCTGCAGCGTGGCGACCTGGTGCTGGGCGCCGGTCCCGAGCCGGCACGCGCCCATCCCGAACGCCGCTGGCGGGTGCGCGCCGAGCCGCAGGCCGAACTCGACCTGCGGCTGGAGGAGCGCTGGCGCCAGGTGATGGCGCGGCTGTTCGAGGAGGGCTCGCTATGAGCGCGCCGCCCCCGCCCGATGCGACCGATGCGACCGATGCGACCGATGCGACCGATGCGACCGATGCGACCGCGGGCGGCCACGATGCCGTCCGCGCGGCGGCGGCCGGCCCGGCGATCGCCTTCGCGGGGCCCGCCGCGCTGGCACGGCTGCATACCCTGTACCGGCGGCTGCGGGCGGCCGGCGACTTGCCGCTGGTTCCCAGCGGCAGCCTGGTTCGGGTGCGCGGGCTGATCCTCGAAGCGCAGGGGCTGGACCTGAGCCTGGGTTCACGCTGCCTGATCGGCGCCGAGGGCCAGCGCAGGATCAGCGCCGAGGTGGTGGGGTTCCACGGCGACAACGTGCAACTGATGGCCAGCGGGGACATGCAGGGGCTGGCTCCCGGCGCGCGGGTGATGCCCGTGCCGGGCGACCTGCGGCTTCCAGCCGGGCTGGAGTTGTGCGGGCGCGTGCTCGATGCCGACGCCCGCCCGCTCGATCGCCTGGGCCCGCTGCTGGCCGGCGACTTCACCAGCCTGAGCACCCCTCCGATCAATCCGCTGGAGCGAGCGCTGGTGCGCCAGCCGCTGGATGTCGGGGTGCGTGCGATCAACGCGCTGTTCACGGTCGGTCGCGGCGCCCGCATGGGGTTGTTCGCCGGCAGCGGGGTGGGCAAGAGCGTGCTGCTGGGCATGATGGCCCGCAACACCGACGCCGACGTGATCGTCGTCGGCCTGATCGGCGAGCGCGGGCGCGAGGTCAAGGAATTCATCGAGGACATCCTGGGTGCCGAGGGGCTGCGGCGCGCCGTCGTCGTGGCCGTGCCGGCGGACGCCCCGGCCTTGTCGCGCATCCGCGGCGCGCGGCTGGCCACCGCGCTCGCCGAGTACTACCGCGACCAGGGGCTGCACGTGCTGCTGCTGATGGACTCGCTGACCCGCTATGCGCTGGCGTTGCGCGAAGTGGCGCTGGCGGCAGGCGAGCCGCCGGCCGCGCGCGGCTTCCCGCCGTCGGTGTTCGCGCGCCTGCCGGCGCTGGTCGAGCGCGCCGGCAACGGGCGCGACGGCGGCGGCAGCGTGACCGCCTTCTACACCATCCTGATGGAAGGCGACGACCAGCAGGACCCGGTGGCCGACAACACCCGCGCCATCCTCGACGGACACATCGTGCTCGGGCGCAGGCTGGCCGAGCAGGGGCATTTCCCGGCGATCGACCTGCAAGCCTCGATCAGCCGGGTCATGCCCGCGCTGGCCGATGCCGAACAGTTGCGCCGGGTCTACCGCCTGAAGGAGCTGGAGTCGCGCTACGCCGCGCAGCAGGACCTGATCGCGGTGGGCGCCTACACCCCGGGCAGCGATCCGGTGCTGGACCAGGCCGTGCAGGCGCACGCGGCCATCAGCCAGTTCCTGCGCCAGGGCATGCGCGAAGCGGTCGACCTGGCCACCAGCCGTGTGCTGCTGGCGCAACTGATGGCGCCGTACCTGCCGGCGGCAGCCGCTGCCTGAGGGGCCCGGCGCCTACAATCGGGCAGGTCCCAGCGGCCGCGGCGCCCCAGCCTCGCAGATGTCCGACCCCGCCTTCCCTTCCAGTGCCTCCACGCGGCGCTCGCAGGTCTTGCGCGACCTGCTCGAGCAGGCCCAGCGCGCGGCCCAGGAAATCGCCGTCGCGGTCAAGCGGGCGCAGGTCGAGCAGCAGCGCGCCGAGGCCAAGCTGCAGAACCTGCAGCAGTACGCCGAGCAGTACCGCCTGCAACTGGCCGAGCGCGAGCGCGCGGGAGCGCCGTGGAGCCAGGTGCGCGACCTGCGCGGCTTCCTCGACCGGCTGGCGGCGGCACAGGCCGCGCAGCGCGGAGATGTCGAGCGCAGCCGCGAGCAATGCGCCGAGCACTTGCGGGCGTGGACCACTGCACGCCAGAAGGAAAAGGCCTACGAGGTGCTGCTGGCGCAGGAGCAGGGCGTCGCGCTGGCGCAGCAGCGCCGGCGCCAGCAGGCCGACTTCCAGGAGTGGTCGCTCAACCGCCGGCCGGTGTTCGGCGACAGCGCGGCCGATACCCAGGGCTCGCGCTTCGGCGATACCGGGCCCACGCGGCCTTGAGCGCTGCGCGCGCGGCCGGCGGTTTTCCGGCGCCCGGCGTGCCGGGTTGCACGGTCGGTTCCTGGCGCGAGTCTTGCTTGCGTCGGGTGGCGCACGCGGTGCTCCTGTCACCGCCGACCCCTCCATGACCCGTATCTCGACCTTCGAAGCCCTTCCCGCCGCCACCGCGACACCCGCTGCGACGTTCGGCGAAACCAGTGCCTCCGGCTCCTTCGCCGCGGTGCTGTCGATGGCGCAAGACGGTGCCTCGCCAGCGGGCGCGGGCGCCGCTGCGCCGCCCGCGCCGCCCGCGGCGCCCGCGGCGCCAGGCCCCGCGGCCGC
>JAJZVU010000003.1 GCA_021845505.1 Pseudomonadota bacterium
GCTGCGGCCTGCGGCGCAGCGGGCGCGGGCGTCGGGGAACGGGTCTGCATGCCTGGGGCGGGCGCTGGCGGGCGCCGGGTTGGGGACGACTTCATCGTCTGCCTCCGCGTGGGTGACGGTCAAGAAAGCCCGCCTATTGTTTCGCTGTGCGGTATGCCCCTTGAACAGGCGCCCCCTCGCGCCCTACTTTTGCCCCATGGCCCCCTGGCTTCCCCCCGACCGCACGCCCGCCGATCCCCGATGAACTCCCCGTCGAACCCTTCCCGCGGCCCGCTTGCCGGCGTGCGCATCCTCGACCTGGCCACGGTGCTCGCCGGCCCCTTCGGTGCCGCGCTGTGCGCCGACCTGGGGGCACGGGTGACCAAGATCGAGCTGCCCGACGGCAGCGATGCGCTGCGCCAGTTGCAGCCGGTCAAAGGGGAGCTTCCGCTGTACTGGAAGGTGACCAACCGCGGCAAGCGCGGCATCACGCTGGACGTGCGCAAGCCGCGAGGACGCGAGTTGCTGCTCAGGCTGGTCGCCGACGCCGACGTGCTGGTGGAGAACTTCCGCGCCGGAACGCTCGAGGGCTGGGGGCTGGATGTCCCGACCCTGCTCGCCGCCAATCCGCGGCTGGTGGTGCTGCGCCTGACCGGCTTCGGGCAGACCGGGCCCTACCGGCGCAACGGCGGCTTCGCCCGGGTGTTCGAGGCCATGAGCGGGCTGACCAACCTGTGCGGCGAAGCCGGCGGGCTGCCGTTGCACATGAACTTCCCGCTGGGGGACACGGTGGCCGGATTGTTCGCCGCCTTCGCGATCACCTCCGAGATGGTGCGCATGCGCTCCGACCCGCATGCGGCGGGGGTCGAGATCGACCTGTCGGCCACCGAGGCGCTGATGCGCATGCTCGAGCCGCTGGCGGTCGAGCACGAGCAGCTCGGGCTGGTGCGCGGCCGCCAGGGCAGCCGAGCCGGCTACACCGCGCCGTCCAACATGTACCGCAGCGGCGACGGCGTGGCGTTCACCCTCGTCGCCTCGTCGCAGGCCACCTTCAGCCGGCTGTGCGCTGCCCTCGACCTGCCGCATCTGGTCGACGATCCGCGCTTCGCCGACAACGTGCGACGGGTGCGCAACACCGATGCGCTGGACGCGCTGCTCGGCGCAGCCTTCGCCGCGCTGGATTTCGAGCAGATCCATTCCAGGCTCAGCCGGTCCGCGTTGCCCCATTCCCGCGTCTACACCATCGAGGACGTGGTCGCCGACCCGCACTTCATCGCCCGCCAGGCGATCATCCGCCTGCCCGACGCCGACCTGGGCACGATTCCGGCGCCGTGCATCGTGCCCCGCGTCAACGGCCGCGAGCTGCCGGTGCCGCGCAGCGGTCCCGCGGTGGGCGAGCACAACGCCGAGGTCTACGGCGAGCTCGGGCTGGACGAACGCGAGCTCGCCCGGTTGCGCGGCGAGGGGGTGATCTAGCCTCAGTAATCGGTGGTCAGCTTGCCCTCGGGCAGGCAGGGGTTGCGCTCGGCGTCGCCGGCGCGCCGCAGCAGGTCGCGACCGATCACCGTGCGGTGTACCTCGCTGGAGCCTTCGCCGATCTGGTTGAGCTTGGCGTCGCGGAAGAACCGCTCCAGCGGGAAGGACTGCAGGTAGCCGCGCCCTCCGGTGAGTTGCAGCGCGTCGGTGCAGACCTGCATCCCCAGGTCGGTGGCGTACATCTTGGCCATCGAGGCCTGCACCGGCGCGTCGGCATCGCCGCGGTCGTAGCTCTGCGCCGCGGCGTCCACCAGCGCGCGAGCGGCCTCGATGCGGGTCATCGCGTCGGCGAGCATCCATTGCGCGCCCTGGTGCGCGCCCAGTGTCTTGCCGAACAGGCTGCGTTCGCCGCAGTAGGCGGCGGCGATTTCCACGGCCCCCATCGCGCGGCCCAGCGCCATCGAGGCATGTCCCAGGCGAGCGCGCACCAGCGCGTCCTGCGCCAGCGCGAAGCCCTCGCCCTCGCGGCCGAGCCGGCGGCCGGGCTCGACCGCCACGTCCTGCAGTCGCACGTCGGCGATGGGCACGCCGTACCAGCCCAGCTTGGGCACCGCCTCGCCGACCCACAGTCCGGGCGAAGGGCGATCGACCAGCAGCGCGACCAGCGGCTCATCGGCGCGCGCCGGCCCGCCCGGCTGGCCGGCGTCGCGGCAGCGCGCGAACACCACGTACCAGTCGGCCACGTTGGCGCGGGTGATGAACTTCTTGCTGCCGCTGACCCGGTAGCCCGCGCCGTCGCGCAGCGCCACCGTCGCCAGGTTGCGCACGTCGGAACCCGCGCCCGGCTCGGTCAGCGCGAAGGCGGCCTGGATCTCCCCCTTGCACAGCGCCGGCAGCAGCGCGTCGGCCATCGCGGGTGTGGCGCCGGCGACGATGGCGCGGCACGACAGGTCGGCGCCGGTGACCAGCGACGCCGCCGCGCTGCACGCCCGGGCGAACTCCTCGGTCAGGCGCACGCGCAGTCGCTGGCGGGCGTCGCTGCCGCCATGGCGACGCGGGAACGCGGTGGCGATGATGCCGTGGTCGACCAGCAGGCGGAAGGTTTCGGCGGCGAACACGTCCTGCCGGCCGACGGCCTCGGCCATCGGCCCGATGTGCTCGCGCACCAGCCGGCGCGCGGTCTCGAGCAGATCGCGTTCGTCGGGCTCCAGCGCATGCAGGAAGCGCTCACTGAAAAGGCGGGCCATGGTCTGTCTCTCCTCGTGGAATGGTTCGGCACCGCGCGGGCCGCGGCGGGGTCAGGCGAAGCCGAGCACCGAGCGTCCGCGGATCTGTCCGCGCATCTGGCGCTCGCAGGTGCGCACCACGTCCTCGATGTGCACGCGCTGGCCGATGGCCTGCAGGCCCTGCGGGCGCAGGTCGCCGGCGATGCGCGACCACACCAGGCGGCGCAGCGGCATCGGGCTGTTGGCGTTGATTCCCAGCAATTGCACGCCGCGCAGCAGCAGCGGCAGCACGTTGCCGGAGTAGGCGGATCCGGCGGCGTTGCCGAACACGGCGATCGCGGCGCCCTCGCGCATGGTCGACATCAGCCAGGGCAGGGTCTCGCCGCCGACCGAGTCGAGCGCGCCGGCCCACTGGGCGCGCCGCAGCGGCTTGCCGGGTGGCTCGACCGCGCTGCGCGGCAACACCTGGGCTGCGCCGAGGCCTCGCAGATAGTCGTGGGCGTCGTCCTTGCCGGTGATCGCGGCGACCTCGTAGCCCGCCGCAGCCAGCATCGCGATGCCCAGGCTGGCCACGCCGCCGGTGGCCCCGGTGACCACCACCGGGCCCTGGCCCGGCGCCAGGCCGTTGTGCTCCATGCGATGGATCGCCAGCGCAGCGGTGTAGCCGGCCACGCCGATGGTGGCGGCCTCGAAGGCGCTCAGGCCCTCGGGCCGGGGCATCACCCAGTCGCCCGGAACCCGCAGGTAGGCGGACCAGCCGCCGTCGCGATCGACGCCCAGTCCCAGGCCGTGCACCAGCACCTCGTCGCCGGCGGCGAAACGCGGGTCGGCCGACTCGACGACGCTGCCGACCGCCTCGATCCCGGCGATGCAGGGCAGGCGCCGCATCACCGGCGCGCTGCCGGTCACGGCCAGCGCGTCCTTGTAGTTGATCCCGCTGCAGGCGACCCGGATCAGCACCTCGCCGCCGTCGATGTCGTCGAGGGCCGCGGTCTCCAGCCGGCCGACGCAGCGGCCGTCGACCTGGCGCGCGCGAATCACCGGAAATGCGGACAGGCCATCCAAGCGGCACCTCCATCGAACGCGAATGCCGGCCATGTTCGCACAGGCACCGCTCGACTTGAAGGATTCACTCCGGCTGTTTCACACAACGGAACAACGGCTGCGCCGCGGCCGCTGCGCGCGAGCCGGCCTGCGGGGCAAGCCGGGCGCGCGCTCGCCGGGACTCAGTCGGCGGCCAGCGCGGCAGCCAGCCGCTGCGCCACCGCGCGCAGCCAGGGGCCCTGCGTCCCCGCGCGCTGCATGGTGCGCAAGCCGGCGATCGCCGTCATCACGGCGGCGCTGCGCTCGGCGCTGTCCTGCTCGGAGCGACCGTGGCGAAGGAACACCGCGCGAAACTCCGCGGCCATCCGGGCCAGCCCGTCGCGCACGGCCACCGCGACCGCGTCGTCGGCGTCGTGCAGTTCATTGGCGCCGTTGAACAGCAGGCAGCCGCGCCCGCCGTGGTTGTCCACCGCAGAGTCGAGCAGCAGCTTGCGCAGCGCCGACTCCAGCGGCTGGCTGGCGAACAGGCGTTGCAGTGCCGCGGCCTGCTGGTCGACATAGCACTGCACCGCCAGCTTGAGCACTTCCTCGCGGTTGCCCAGGCACTGGTACATCGACGAGCGCGAAAGCCCGGTGGCCTGCAGCAGCGCCTCGACGCTGGTGGCCACCAGGCCGCCCTCCCACACCGCGCGCATCGCGGCGTCGGCCACTGCCTGCTGGTCGAAGGTGCGCGGTCTGGACATCGAGGCCCCCGGCGGGAAATATTGGAATGGATAGTACATAAACCCGCGCAAGGCCGCAACGGCCGGCGCGCGGGGACGGTGTCAGGGGCAGCCGCTCGGCGGCGGCGCGGCCTGGCCGCAGGCCGGCGCCGCGGCGGCACGCCGCTGCTTGAGCCGGCGCAGCGGAAGCAGCAGCCGCGACAAGCCCAGGCAGGCCAGCAGCAGCAGCACCAGCAGGTGCAGCGCCAGGCGGAACGCGTGGGCATAGTCGTCGGCGCCGGGCGCGGGGCCCAGCGTCGCGAAGAACACCCCGCCGAGCACCGCGATGCCGACCGCCGAGCCGATCTGCAGCGTCGCGGTGATCATCCCCGAGGCCACCCCGGCGCGCTCGGGCGCGACCTCGGCCAGCACGATGCGCAGCACCGAAGGCAGGGTCAGGCCCTGGCCGGCGCCGGCCGCGCCCAGTCCGAGGTAGAACAGCCAGCCCGGGGCCGCGCCGCCGGCCGCCTGGGCGACCAGCGCCAGCCCGCCCGCCAGCAGCGCGAAACTGCTGCCCAGGGTGCCGGACTCGCCCAGTCGCGACAACAGGCGGGGCAGCAGCAGCGGCGCGCTGAGGAAACCCAGCCCGAACGGCAGGATCGCGAGGCCGGCGAGCAACGGGCTCCAGCGCAGCCCGCTTTGCAGGTAGATGCCGAACGCGAGGAAGAACACCCCCATCCAGTAGAACAGGAAGGCCAGCGCCATGCCCAGCGCGACCACCGGGTTGCCGAACAGCCGCAGGTCGAGCAGCGGGTCGAGGCCGCGCCGCTGGCGCCGATGCTCGACTGCGACGAACACCGGCGCCAGCAGCGCGGAGGCGGCCAGGCTGGCCCAGGTCCAGGCCGGCCAGCCCTCCTCGCGGCCGCGCGTCAGCGGATAGATCAGCAGCAACAGCAGCAGCGACAGCAGCGCGGTCCCCGGCAGGTCGATGCGCGCGCCGCGCGGCGCGCGGCTTTCCGGCAGGTGGCGCGCGCTGCCGGCGAGCGCGACCAGCCCGATCGGCAGGTTGACCAGGAAGATCGCCCGCCACCCCAGTCCGAAGGGGTGCAGGCTGATCAGCGCGCCGCCGCCGAGCTGGCCGATGACCGCGGCCAGCCCGTAGACGAAACCGAACAGTCCCATGACGCGGGCCTGCTCGCGCGGCGCGAACACGCTGCGGATGGTCGCCAGCACCTGCGGCGTGAGCACCGCGGCGCACACGCCCTGCAGCGCGCGCCCGCCGACCAGGATGGTCGCATCCGGCGCCAGTCCGCACAGAGCCGACGCGGCGACGAAGCCCGCCATCGCGAGCATGAACATGCGCTTGCGCCCGTACAGGTCGCCCAGCCGGCCGCCGGTGATCAGCACCACGGCGTTGCCGCAGGCGTAGGCCGAGATGACGAACTGCAGTTGCGCGTCGCTCGCCCCCAGCCCGCCGCGGATCGCCGGCAGCGCCAGGTTGACGATGAAGTAGTCCAGCGGCGGCAGGATCGCCCCGATCAGCAGCATCGCCAGCGCCCAGCCGTGGTGGGACGACGGCTCCGGGGACCGGGGTCGCGGGCCGGATGCGGCGGGTGCCGCGGTCGCGGGGGTCATGCCGGGTCCGCGCGGCCGGCGGTCGGCGAAGCGTGCTGCGAAGGCGCCATCGGGAAGCGCCGCGGCAAGGCGGCTGCGGTGCGAAGGCTGGCGCCGGGCGCGGGCCTTCAGGGTCCAGCACTCGATTCTAGGGCGAACCCTGACACGCTGCCCGGCCTCGACTCATGCCGGGCGAGCCGTCGGCAGCTCGATCGCGAAACAGGTGCTGCCGCCGGCCGAGCGCACGTCCACGCTGCCCTTGTGCATCTCGACGATCGACTGCACGATGGCCAGCCCGAGGCCGGCTCCCTCGCCGCTGCGCCGCCGCGACGCATCGGCGCGGTAGAAGCGCTCGAACAGGTGCGGCAGGTGCTCGGGCGCGATGTCGGGGCCGAGGTTGCACACCTCGACGCGAAGCCTCTGCGGCCGCTGCACCAGGCGCAGCTCGACGGCACTGCCGCGCGCGGCATGGCGCACCGCGTTGCCCAGCAGGTTGCTCAGCGCCCGTCGCAGCATCGCGCGGTCGCCGCGCACCGGCGCGGCCGCGCCGGACAACGTCAGCGCGACACCCTGCTCCTCGGCCCACGCCTCGAAGTACTCGAACAGCGCCCGCGCCTCGGCCGCCAGGTCGACGTCCTCGCGCGCCGGTTGCGCCTGCTCGGCCTGCGCCAGGAACAGCATGTCGGAGATCATCGCGCTCATGCGCTCGAACTCCTCGAGGTTGGAATACAGCACCTCGCGGTAGGCCTCGGCGTCGCGCGTGCGCGCCAGCGCCACCTGGGTCTGGGTGCGCAGGTTGGTCACCGGGGTGCGCAGCTCGTGGGCGATGTCGGCCGACACCCCGCGCAGCCGCTCGAAGCCGCGCTCGATTCGCACCAGCATGGCGTTGAAGGCTGCGACCAGGTCGGCCAGCTCCAGCGGTACCCGGTCCGGGTCCAGGCGCATGTCCAGGTGTTCGCTGCCGATTTCGCGCATGCGCGCGCTGATGCGGCGCAGCGGAGCGTTGCCCTGCTCGACCGCCAGGCGCGCCAGCAGCACGCTGAGCAGGCTGGCCGCCAGGGTGCCCGCCCACAGTGCGCCGCGCAGCCCCCGCAGGTACTCCAGGTGGAAGTCGATGTTGCGCGCCAGCACCACGCGCCCGCCACCCGGCGCACGCAGCACCAGGCCGCGCCAGGTGCTGCCGCCGGCACGCCACTCGTGCAGTCCGTCTAGGCTCGGCGCCGCCAGCGCGGGCACCCCGGCGCCGGCCAGCGGCGGGCCGGGCGACGCGTAGACCAGCCTGCCTGCCGCGTCGCGCACCCGCAGCACCACGCCGCGGTCGGCACCGAAGGCGTCGCGCAGCCGCCGGGCGCGCTGCGCGGCGTCGCCCGCGCGCAGCGCGCCGTCGACCGCCCGCCAGCCCAGGCTGAGCTCGGCCAGGTCCATGCGCGCGAAATGCACCTCGATCGATCGCTCCACCCCCCAGGCGAACACCAGCAGCAGCAGCGTGGTCGACAGCGCGGCCAGCACCGTCACCCGCAGCGCGAGGGAGATCGGACGGCGCCGCGCCTCAGGATGGGTCGGGGGTGTCGGGGACATCGAGCAGGTAGCCCATGCCGCGCACGGTCTGGATCAGCTTCGGGCTGTAGCCGTCGTCGACCTTGGCGCGCAGGCGCCGGATCGCCACGTCGATGACATTGGTGTCGCTGTCGAAGTTCATGTCCCACACCTGGGACGCGATCAACGATCGCGGAAGCACCTCGCCGCGCCTGCGCATCAGCAACTCCAGCAGCGCGAACTCCTTGCCGGTCAGCGCGATGCGCGCTCCCCCGCGACTCGCCCGCCTGCGCTGCAGGTCGAGCACCAGGTCGGCCACCTGCAACTGCTCGGGTGCCGCCGCGACGCGGCCGCGCCGCAGCAGCGTGTGGATGCGCGCCAGCAGTTCGGTGAAGGCAAAGGGCTTGACCAGATAGTCGTCGGCGCCGAGCTCCAGACCCCGCACCCGGTCCTCCACCGTGTCGCGCGCGCTGAGGAACAGCACCGGGGTGGATCGGCCGGCTTCGCGCAACGAGCGCACGATGCGCCAGCCGTCGATATCGGGCAGCATCACGTCGAGCACGACGAGGTCGTAGTCGCCGCTCATCGCCAGGTGGTGGCCGTCGAGGCCGTTGCGCGCCCAGTCGACGACAAAACCCGCCTCGCCCAGGCCCTGGCGCAGGTACTCGCCGGTCTTCGGCTCGTCTTCGACGATCAGCAGTTTCATGGCCTCGGCGTGGATACCCCGCCAGCGTACCCGAGGCGCGCCGCCGATCCAAGCCGCGCGCGCTGACGCAGTGGACTAGTCGATGGGGTCGCCGCGCGCTGCGCGGGCGTAGCGCTGCCTCTCGCAGGCGGCGACCAGCGCCTGGAGTTCCGGGGTGGCCGCGACGCGACCGCCGCAGCGCTGCGACGCGACCCAGGCGCGCAGGGTGCGTGCCCGGGGATCGCCGCGCGCCGCCGCATCGCGCCACAGACGCAGCAGCATGCCGGCGTCGCCGCGCTCGCCGATGCGCCGCCAGCGCGCGCGGCAGCGCCGGTCGCGCAGCTCCAGCACCAGCCGGCGCGATCCGGCCAGCGCCAGCAGCAGCGCCGCCACCAGGCCGCAGGCCTCGAGCAGGTGCCGCGCGCGCGGATCGCCGGCCCGCGCGACCCCCCAGGCCGCCACCGCCAGTGCCGGCGCGCCGCGCAGCGGGTCGTAGTAGGGCACGCGCAGTGTCGGGTAGACGATGCGCCCGGCCTCGCGCACCCGGAACGGCCACTCGATGTTCCAGATCGGGTCCAGTCGGTGCACGCTCGCGCCGTCCAGGCTCAGGCGAGGCGGGTACAGCCGCAACGCGCCGCCGGCGGGGCGCGAGCGCGCCAGCGTCCTCAGCAGCGCGCCGCGCCCCTGCTGCACCCCGGCGAGGCGCGCCCGCAGCACCCCGGTCTGCCCGACTTCCAGCCGCCTGGGCGGCGGCAGCGCGCGCAGCCTGGCGCGCCCCACCGCGGCGTCGGCAGGCCAATACGCCGGCAGCGCCCCCACCCGCAGTCGCAGCGGGGCCACCGCGTAGACCCGCAAGCGGCCGAAAGGCGTCGCGCGCAACAGGCCGAAGCGAATGGTCGCGACTCCCGCGCGCAGCGGGGTGAAGCGCCAGCTCTGGCGCTGCACCGCGATGCGCATGCCCTGCGCCTCGACCCGGGTCGACACGCTGCGCATGGGCTGCAGCAGGCCCTGGTCGCTGCTGGCGCGCACCGGCTGCCAGGCCAGCGCGCCCCCGGAGCCCACGTCCAGGTCGACCCGCACGGCCTGCCCGACGACCGCGCGCCGGCCGTCGACGCGGGCTTCGATGAACTGCTCCGGCTGCCCCGGCGCGGCGTCGGCCACGCGCAGCCTGCGCGCGGCGCACAGGCGGCCGCCGGCGCGCCATGCCGGCAGCCGCAGCTCGCCGGCGCGCAGCGGATACAGCGTCAGGTCCAGGCTTTGCGCGGAACCCCCGCGGGCGTCTGTGGAGCGTTCCCCCGACTGCCGCTGCAGCAGCCAGTCGGGGCCGAGTCGCGCCGGCTGCAGCATCGGGATGTCGGGCAGGTCGCGCGCGCGGATGCGCCAGCGCAGCGGATGGCCGAGCAGCGGCTTCGCCGGCAGCACGCTGCAGCGCAGCGACGGCGTCGCGGCCTGCGCGGCCGGGCAGGCCGCCGCCAGCAGCAGCGCCGCGCCGCGCAGGCCGGCCAGCAGACGACGCATCACGGCGACCCCGCGAGCCGGGCAGCCTCGCGGCTGTCGCGCTCGATCAACCCGCCGAGCAGGCCGGCGCGGTGGTCGCGCAGCAGTTGCACGCCGCGTCGGGCGGCGGCGATTTCGGCGACCGACAGGCTCGCGCCGGCCGCGCGGTCCGCGCTGCCCCGGTGCGCCGCCTGCAAGCGCCCCGCAGCCTGCAGCCGCTCGTTGCGGTAGCGCAACGGACGTTGCCGTCGCTTGCGGCGCAGCTGGCTCGGCGTCGCATCCGAGGTGTCGCCGAAGCGCCCGCCCGCCGCCGGCGCGCCGCGCTTGCCCATGCCCACGATGGCCCGCTCGGGATGCTCCTGCGCCCACTGCGCCTGCGCCAGCCGCAGATTGCGCAGCGCGGCGGGATCGGCCGGCCACAGCACCAGGCTGGCGCGATAGGCGTCCAGAGCCTCGCGCAGCCCGCCCTCGACGTGAAACGCCGCATTGCCCAGGTTGTACAGCGCCAGCGCGCGGTCGCGGTCGCTGCCGGCCCGCAGCATCGCGCCGCGGTACGCGCGCAGGGCCTGCTGGTAGCGGGCGCGGCGATAGTCGCAATCGCCCTCGCCCAGGCGAGCGTCGAAGCCGTGCAGCCGCGCATACAGGCCGGCGCAGCGCGCGTAGTCGCGATGCCGCCACGCCTGCCACGCCTGCCAGCCCGGGTCGGTCCCGGCGGCGCGGGCCGGCGACGGGTGCAGCGCGCCACAGGCCAGCGCAGCGCCCAGCAACAGCGGCAGCGCGGCGCGACCCCGCGGCAGGCGAGGGCCGGCCTCGAGCAGCAGCAGCGCGAGCAGCGCGCCGAACAGCGGCCAGGCATACAGCTCCTGCCAGACGCGCAGGCTCGACCGCGTCGGCGGATCCGAAGGCAGGCCTGCGATGCCACGGTCGTACAGCGTCGCCCACAGTCCGGGGCGGTCCAGCCGGGCGCGGGCGCCGGCGCTGCCGCGGACCAGCCGGCGCAGCAGCGGCCCGGGCCGCCCGGGGCCGCTCCAGGCCAGGTAGACGGGGATGCGCGCGGCCCGCAGCGCCAGCGCCTGCTCGCGCAGCGCGGCGCGCCCGCGCGGGTCGAGGGATCGGGTCGCCGACGCCCCGGCGAGCAGCAGCAACGCACGCGAGCGCCCGCCCTCGCGCAGCAGTTCCCGACGCGCCAGCGCCAGCGCCCCCGGCAGGCCCGGCCCGCGGGTGCCGGCGAGCAAGCCGGCGCGCGCATGGTCCAGGTAGGCATCGAACAGCGAGGGGTCGCTGGTGCACGGCAGCAGCAACCCGGAGCCGGCGGCGAACACCATCAGCCCGAGACGCTCGCCATGCAGCCTGGATTGCAGGTCCTGCAGCGCGATGCGCTGGCGCTCCAGCGCGACGGCGGAGCCGCCGCGCTGCCGCGGCAACTCGAGCAGCACCAGCACATCGACGCGGTGGCGCAGGCGGGCGACCCCCGCATGGTCGAGCGTGAGCATGCGCCGCGGCCCCGCCAGCGCCGCGGCGAGCAGCAGCCACGTCAAGGCTTCGAGCCAGCGTCGGGCGGCGCCGCCGCGCCCGCCGCCCTCGCGCACCGCCCAGTCGCGCAGCGCCGGGTCGGCGTAGGCCGCGGTTTCGCGGAGCCGGCGCGCGCGCCGGCTCCGCCAGCCCAGCGCCAGCGGAGCAAGGCCGAGCAGCCAGGCCCAGGGATGCGCCCACTGCACGGCCGCCAGCATCTGCATCATCGGCCGTCCCCGGGCCGCCCGCGGCGCGCGGGCCAGGCACGCGCCAGCGCGAGCAGCAGCACCCCGGCCGCCAGCGGCCAGGCGTACAGCGGGGTGGCCGAGCGCCGCCGCGGCGGCGGTTGCAGGGTCGGCGCCAGGCGCGCGATCGCGGCGACGGCGCGCTGCTGGGCGCCGGCATCGGCGGCGTAGAAATACGCCCCCCCGGTCAGCCTGGCGATGCTGCGCAGGTCGGGCTGCGGCGCGTCGAAGGCAGGCACCCGGTAGCTGCCGCCGTCGGCAGGCCTGCCCCCCACCTGCACCGTGAACACCCGCACCCCCAGCGCGCGCGCCAAGGCCACCGCCTGCGCCGGGCTGACATGTCCGCCCTGGCTCCAGCCGTTGTCCGAATAGACGACCAGCGCCGGCTTCAGCCCGGCCCCGGTGTCGACCTGGCGCAGCGCCAGGCCGATGGCATCGCCCAGGCAGCCGCCGTCGCCCAGCAGGTCGGGACGGGCGCGCATGAGCATCTGCACCGCCAGCCTGCGATCGAAGGTCGGCGGCAGCAGCGTGGCTGCGCGCGCTCCGTAGGCGATGACACCGAAGCGGTCACCCGGGCTGTGGCGCACGAAGCCGGCGAACACCTGCTTGACCACCGCCAGGCGCTGCGCGGGCCTGCCGTTCCATCGCAGGTCGCGCAGGGTCATCGACAAGGTGGTGTCGAGCAGCACGACCACGTCGCGTCCCTGCGGCGGCGGCAGCACCCAGGAACCCGACCACTGCGGCTGCGCCAGCGCCACGCTGCAGCACGCGAACGCTGCCGCGACCAGCAGGACCCGCGACGGCGGCCTGCGGCTGCGCGCGCGGGCCTGCAGCAGCCCGTGCAGGTCCGGGTGCACCAGGCTGGCGGGCGCCGCAGGCCACGCGGCATCGCGCCGCAGCCCCCGCCAGACCAGCCACGGCACCCCGAGCAGCAGCGCGAAGGCCCACGGCCGCCCCCAGGCCAGGCTGCCCAGCAGCTGCTGCAGCGGCGCGCCGCTCACGCCTGCACATCCTCGAGCAAGGCCAGCAGGGCGTCGCACCCGGCGTGCCGCGCATACAGCAGGCGCTGGCGCTGCAGCCGCGCGGACCCGGTCAGCGACTCCGGCGCCATGCCGGCGCGCCGCATGTCGCCCCACACCTGCGGCAGCAGCGCGCCGACGTCGTCGCTGCACGCGCCGCCGCGCAGCCGCTGCGCCAGGCGCTGCAGGCGCCTGCGCGCGCGCAGGCGGCGCAGCCGCCGCGCCCCCGCCAGCGCCGCCGCGAGCGCCAGTGCGAGCAGCGCGACGCCCAGCAGCCAGCCCGCGGCGCCCGTCCACCAGCCTGGCGCCGGCGCATGCGCCACGGCCCGCGGGGCGACGATGTCGGCCAGCTCGGCCAGGCGGTCGATCATCGCGGCAACCCGGCGAGCGCGGCGCGCAGGTCGCTCGCGGCATCGGCCGCGCGCGCCTGCGCCAGCGCTGCGCGCAGCGCCCGCAGCTGCACGGCCTGCTGCTGGCGGCGCAGCTCGGCGGCGCGCACGAACTGCTGGCGCGGGCCGGGCCCGCCTTCCAGCCAGCCCGCGCGGCCGCTCGCGCCATCGAGGAAATGCGCGGCCGGCAACTCGGGCAACGCCAGCTCCACCGCATCGACGATGCGCAGCGCGTGCAGCTGGGCCCTGGCGGCCAGCGGCCACAGCGCCGAGCGAGCCGCCGCGTCCAGCCACGCCAGATCGCTGCACACCAGCAGTCGGGTGGGAGCCGGACGGTGCAGCGCCAGGCGCCGCGACCAGGCGCGCAGGTCGCGCAGCGACTCGTCGGCCGGCGCGGCGGGTGCCGGCGGCGGCTCGATGCGCTGCTGCATCAGCCACTGGGCGATGCGGCGAACCGCGGCGAAACCGCTGCCGAAGTCCCGCGCGCGCAGTCCCTGCGGCGACCACAGCGAGCAGCCCAGCCGCGACTGCGGGGACCGCGCCGCCTGCAGCCCGGCCGCCAGCACCGCGGCACGCGCCGCCTGCGTCGCCTTGGTGCGCACACGCGTGCCGAACAGCATGCCGCCGTGGGCGTCGACCAGCACGTGCCAGGGCGCCGCATGCTCCTCTTCGTAGACCCGCACATAGGGGCGACCGGTGCGTGCCAGCAGCGACCAGTGCATCGCGCGCAGGTCGTCTCCGCTCTGGTAGGCACGGCTTTGCGCGTAGTCCAGGCCGCGCCCGCGCAGCGGCGAGGGCCCTTCGCCGGGGTTGCGCTGGCGCGCCGGCGCGGCGGGCGCCGGCCCGACCTGCCGGCTCGCCAGCGCCTGGCCGAGTTCCTCCCAGTCCGCGGCGGCGAGCAGGCTGTCGTGGCGCTGGCGCCGCCAGGGCCGCGCCAGCGCGCGCAGGCCGGCAGCCAGTGTCGCCCCGGACATCGCTTCAGTCGAAGGCGCCGGCCCCGAGCAGGCGGCCGATCAGCGAGTCGGCGTCCACGCCGCGCAGCTCGGCCTCCAGGTTCAGCACCAGGCGGTGGCGCAGCACGTCGGCGGCCAGCTCGACGATGTCGTCGGGGATCACGTAGTCGCGGCCGCGCAGGTAGGCCAGCGCCTGCGCCGAGTGCGCGAGCGCGAGCATCGCGCGCGGCGAGGCGCCCGCCGCGACCAGCCCGGCGAGTTCGGGATCGCGCTGTTCGGGAGCGCGCGTGGCGCGCACCAGGTCGACGATGGCCTGGCGCAGGCTGTCGGCCAGGTGCACGCTGCGCACCTCCTCGCGGGCCTGCAGCACCGCGTCGGCGTCGACCGCGCACACGGGCGGCTCGCCTGCGGCGCCGCCGATGCCGGCGCCCAGGTCCATGTCGAGGATCGTGCGCTCCTGCTCGGCGCTCGGGTAGTCGATCACCACGTGCAGCAGGAAGCGGTCGAGCTGGGCCTCCGGCAGCGGATAGGTTCCCGACTGCTCCAGCGGGTTCTGGGTCGCCATGACCAGGAACATCCCGGGCAGCGCGTAGGTGCTCGCGCCCACCGTGACCTGGCGCTCCTGCATGGCCTCGAGCAGCGCGGACTGCACCTTGGCCGGCGCGCGGTTGATTTCGTCGGCGAGCACGATGTCGTGGAACAGCGGCCCGCGCACGAAGCGGCTGCGCCCCTCGGCGGGGACGAAGACGTCGCCCCCGGTGATGTCCCCGGGGAGCAGGTCGGGGGTGAACTGCACGCGCTGGAAGCTGGCGTGCACCGCCTGCGCCAGCGCCTTCACCGCGGTGGTCTTGGCCAGCCCCGGCAGTCCCTCGACCAGCAGGTGGCCGCCGGTCAGCAGCGCCACCACCATGCGGTCGAGCAGCCGCTGCTGGCCGACGATGCGACGTGCCAGCAGCGCTCGCAGCGCGACGATGTCGGCCTGGCGCTGCGCTGCCTGCTGCCGCGGCGCCGGGGTTTCGCAAAGGGATTCGGTCATCGGCGAGGCCGCGCGCCAGCGCAGCCCTGGCAGGAAACTGGAGGGCTTCGGGCAGGGCTTTGGTTATCCAATTCATGCAATATTCGCATGGTCTGATTTGTGGAGTCAACCGGGAATGCCTCAGGGGCGCCACGGCCCCGCGCGGCGGCCCATCGACGGGCGCGGGCCGGCTATGCTGAAGCCCTGCCCGACCGCGCGGTCCCACCCTGCACGCTGTGCTGACTCCGCATGAGCCTTCCCGATCTGGTCCTCGTCGCCCTCGCGCTGGCCTTCGCCTGGAGCATGGGCGCGCATTACACCGGCGCCTGCATGGGCATGGCCTACGCCAGCGGCAGCATCGGCGCGCGCGCCGCGCTGGGCACGATGGCCCCGCTGACCCTGCTGGGCGCCGCCTTGCTGAGCCACTCGGTGCTGCATCGGGTCGGACACGACATCGTCGCCGGCGGCAGCCTGGGCACCGAGCCGGCGATCGCGGTGATCGGCGCGGCGTTCGTGCTGACCACGCTTTTCACCCGGCTGCGCATCCCCACGTCGACCATCCAGATCCTGGTGTTCTGCCTGGTCGGCGCCGGTTTCGCGCTGCACCTGCGCATCCGCTGGGACACCATCGCCCACCTGGCCGTGCTGTGGGTGCTGGCGCCCTGCCTGGCCTGCGGGCTGGGCTGGCTGTTCACCAGGCTGTCGGACGCTCTGCCGCAGTGGGCATCGGCGCGGCGCGCCGCCGCGAACGTGGGGCGCGCGCTGGTCGTCATGGGGGCCTTGGCGTCGCTTGCGATGGGCGCCAACGACGTGTCCAACGCCACCGCGGTGTTCCTGTCCACCGGCCTGTGCGGCCCGCTGCCGGCGGGCCTGCTGGGCGGCATCGGGCTGGCGCTGGGGGTGCTGACCTGGGGCCGCCCGCTGCTCGAGCGCGTGGCCTTCGACATGGTCAAGCTGGACCTGCCGATGGCCACCGCGGCGCAGCTGGTGCAGGCCCTGGTCGTGCTGGCGGCGGTGGCATTCGGCTATTTCACCTCGATGAACCAGGCGCTGATCGGCGCCATGGCCGGCGCCGGGCTGGCGCGCGGACGGCAGACCATCGACACCCGGGTGATCCTCGGGGTGGTGCGCGGCTGGCTCATCGGCCCGGCCGCCGGCGCGCTGCTGGGCTGGGCCTTCGCGCTGGCGCTGCGGCGCTGGTGAGGCGGCGACGCGGACCTTGTCAGCGCGCAAGCCACTGCTCGACCTGCGCCCGGCCCGGCACGCCGCCGGCGTGCACCACCCTGCCGTCGATCACCACGCCCGGAGTGCTCATCACGCCGTAGCGCAGGATCGACGCGATGTCCTCGACCTTCTCGATGCGCGCGGCCACGCCGCGGGCGGCCAGCACCTGCTCGACCAGCTTCTGCGTGGCCTTGCAGCTGGCGCAACCTGTACCCAGGATCTTGACTTCGATCATCATGCGACTCCTCGCGGACCCAACCATGGAAGGAATGCGGCGTCACATCACCGCGTTGAACACGTAGCCGACCACGACGATGCCGGCGGCCACCACCGCCGCGAACAGCGCGATCAGCCTGGGCTTCATGACCCTCTTCAGGATCAGGAACTCGGGCGCCGACAACGCGGTCACCGACATCATGAAGGCCAGCGTCGTGCCCAGCGCAGCGCCCTTGCCCAGCAGCGCCTGCACCACCGGGATGATCCCCGCGGCGTTGGAATACATCGGCACCCCGATCAGCACCGCCAGCGGCACCGACCACCAGGCCCCCTTGCCCATCAGGTGGGCCATGAAGTCCTGCGGCACGTAGCCGTGGATCCACGCGCCGACTCCGACCCCGGCGACGATGTACGGTGCGACCTTCAGCACGATGTCGCGCACATGGCGCCAGCCCTGCGCGAAGCGCGCCTGCCAGTCCATGCGGCGCTCGACGCCTTCGCTGGCCGGGATGTCGAACACCCAGGGCTCGACCAGGTGCAGCGGGTTCATGCGCCCGATCACCAGCCCCGCGGCGATGGCCACCAGCAGGCCCAGCCCCAGGTACAGCAGCGCGATGCGCCAGCCGAACATGCCGTACAGCAACGCCAGCGCGACTTCATTGACCATCGGCGCCGACACCAGGAAGGAGAAGGTCACCCCCAGCGGAACGCCCGCGGTGAGAAAGCCGATGAACAGCGGCACCGCCGAGCACGAGCAGAACGGCGTGACGATTCCCAGCGCCGCGGCCAGCACGTTGCCCGCCCCCTGGCGCCTGCCCGCCAGCAGCGCGCGGGTCTTCTCCGGGGTGAAGAAAGTCTGCAGCACGCCGACCGCGAACACGATCAGCGCCAGCAGCATCAGCACCTTCGGCACCTCGAACACCAGGAAGGCCAGCGCGGAGTACAGGTGGCTGGCCGGCGCGATGTGGGCCGCCCCGGCGACCCAGCGCGTGAAGGCGGCGGTGCCAGGCTCCAGCGCCCAGTACAGGGGGAACCAGGCGCCGACGTACAGCAGCGCGGGCAGCCAGGCACGCCAGGCCGGCGCCGAAGCGCCGGCGGCGCCCGATGCGGGCGGGGAAGCGAGGGATGTGGTGGATGCGGGGTGGTTCATCGTGGCCTCGGGACAGGAACTCTCTGTCCTGGGGGACGAACGAACCCGGAAAAGGATGCACCCCGGGATGCACCCCGGGATGCACCCCGGCCCGCGCCAGCCGGGTCGAGGCGCCGGCACGGGCGGCCCGCGGGCCCGCAGGGCCGGGGGGCTTCCCGCAGGACTGCTCAGGAATCGAGCCCGGGGTCGGCGCCCATGCGGATCGACAGCTTGCGGGCGATCTTCTGGATCGAGTCGGCAGCCAGTTGCCTGTTCTGCGCATCCACTTCCTCGGCCAGCAGGCTGACCGCGACGCCGGCCACCGGTTGCCCCGAGGAGTCCCGCACCACGGTACCGAAGCAGTACATGCCTTCGCGGGTCTGGCCGTCGTCAATGGAATAGCCGCGCTCGCGACACGCCTTGAGTTCGCGCAGCAGCGCGGTCACGTTGCGCACGCTGCGGGGAGTCAGGGCCTCGGGCCAGGCGCGGTTGGTGATTTCACGCACCCGCGCTTCGCTCATGGTGCTGAGAAAGGCCTTGCCGGTGGCGGTGTAGATCGCCGGCAGGCGCATGCCGATGCGGAAAGTGATCCCCAGCGGCTGCCCACTGTTGCGACAGCCGATGTAGACCACGTCGGCGCCATCGAGCACGGACAGGGTGATCGTGCCGTGCGGCAGCACCTTCAGGTCATCCCAGAGCGCGGCGAACTCCGCGGTGAGATCGGTTCCGGCGAGGAAGGCATTGGCCCAGCGCATCACGTGCGGGCCCACGCGGAACGACCCGTCACTGCGACGCACCAGCAAGCCCATGTCGACCAGGGTCACGCACAGGCCATGCACCGTGCTCTTGGGCAGTTCGAGACCGCGCGCCAGTGTGGACACGGTCTGCGGCTCCTCGGCCAGGGCCACGGCGTCGAGCAAGGCGCCGGCACGCGCCAGTGCGGGCACCTTGTGCTGCGCACCGGCGCCGTTGTCGTCAGCTTGCAAGCCGCCGCGGCTGCGCGAGCCTTGCAGCCCCCGGCCCGATCTGCGCGCGGGAACGTGGCGCTGGCTGGGATGAGTCCCGCTTATGGCGTCACCCCGCCAAAGCAAAGGTACTTGATCTCGACGTACTCGTCGATACCGTACTTGGATCCCTCACGCCCGATGCCCGATTCCTTCACCCCGCCGAATGGGGCGACCTCGCTGGAGATCAGCCCCGTGTTGATCCCGACCATACCACACTCCATGGCCTCGGCCACGCGCCAGATCCGGTTGACATCACGCGAATAGAAGTACCCGGCCAGGCCGAATTCGGTGGCGTTGGCCAGCGCGATCGCCTCGGCGTCGGTATGGAAGCGGAACAATGGCGCGACGGGCCCGAAGGTCTCCTCGCGCGCCACCAGCATGTCGGGGCTCACGTCGGCCAGGATGGTCGGCTCGTAGTAGGACCCTCCCAGCGCGTGTCGCCGGCCCCCGCTGACCACGCGGGCTCCCTTGGCCAGCGCATCGCGGATATGCTCCTCGACCTTGTCGAGAGCGCTGGAGTCGATCAGCGGACCCTGGGTGACCTGCGCGTCCAGGCCGTTGCCGACCTTGAGCTTGCGCACGGCATCGGCGAGCTTCCGGGCAAAGGCCTCGTACACCCCGTCCTGCACCAGGATGCGGTTCGCGCAGACGCAGGTCTGCCCGGTATTGCGATACTTCGAGGCCATCGCCCCTTCCACGGCCGCGTCGAGGTCGGCATCGTCGAACACCAGGAAGGGCGCATTGCCGCCAAGCTCCATGGACACCTTCTTCACCGTGCCCGCGCACTGCGCGATGAGCTTGCGCCCGACCGCGGTCGACCCCGTGAACGACAGCTTGCGCACCAGCGGGTTCGAGGTGATCTCGCCCCCGATCTCCACCTCGTCGCCGGTGAGCACGCTGAAGACCCCGCGCGGCACCCCCGCGCGCTCGGCGAGTTCCGCCAGCGCGAAGGCCGACAGAGGCGTCTGCAGCGCCGGCTTGACGACCATGGTGCAGCCGACCGCCAGCGCAGGCCCGGCCTTGCGGGTGATCATCGCCGACGGGAAATTCCACGGCGTGATCGCCGCGGTGACGCCCACCGGCTGCTTGATCACCACGATCCTGCGGTCGGCGGCGAAACCGGGGATGGTGTCGCCATACACCCGCTTGGCCTCCTCGCCGAACCATTCGAGGAAGGACGCCGCATAGACGATCTCGCCCTTCGACTCGGCCAGGGGCTTTCCCTGCTCGCTGGTCATGATCCAGGCGAGGTCGTCGGCGTTGGCGAGCATCAGATCCGCCCAGTTGCGCAAGATGGCCGCGCGCTGCTTGCCGGTACGCTCGCGCCAGGACACCTGGGCCGCATGCGCGGCGGCGATGGCCCGGCGTGTCTCGGCCGTGCCCATCACGGGGACGTGCGCGACGTCGACTCCGGTGGCGGGATTGCGCACCGCGATGGTCCTTCCGCTGTCGGCAGCGACCCAGGCGCCATCGAGATAGCACAACTGGCGCAGCAAGGTGGGATCTTTCAGACTCATGCGTTCCTCCGAGGATTCGATCGGCCCGTGCGACGGCTCCAAGCTATTCGTAGTAGCCGTCGGTGGATTTGCGGATGGATGCGAATTGCTCGACGTCGTGCCCGAACCAGACGTCGGCACCCTTGTTGGCGGCGATGCCCCGGATCCGCTCGATGGTGCGGGCGAAGCCGACGGAATCGAAGCTGATGCCGGGCGGCTTCATCGGCGGACCGTAGTTCTCCGCCGTGTAGCAGGCATCGGCCACCAGCAGGACCCCATTGCGGCTGCGCAGATCGACATCGAGTCCGAGCATGCCGTAGGCATGGCCGCTGCCGAAATTGAGCAGGCGCACTCCGGGCACCAGATTCTGGTCCGGCGCGTCGCGCGAGACCAGCCGCCAGTTCAGGTTGAGTCGCGACCAACGCTCGAGATCGCCGACGACGTAGGGTGTGTTGTGGTCGCGCAGCGCGAAGTGCCGGTACGCACCGAGGAACTCGTCCTCGTGGACGATCAACTGCGACTTGCGGAAGTACTCGACGCAACCCGCATGATCGCAATGCAGGTGCGACAGCACGACATGGCGGATCTGGTCCGGCCCCACCCCCAGGGCTTCCAGGCGCGCCGGAAGCATGCATTCGTCGCCGCCGATCACCGGAAAGATTTCCTGTGTCTGCTGGGGCCAGCGGCCATTCGGGCCGCCCCAGTCGGGGTGGCAGCCGGTGTCGTACAGCACGTTGCCGTCGGGATGCTCGATGAAATAGGCCGAGACCGGGATGTCGATGACCTGCCCCGGGGGGTTGGGGTTTCGCGCCGTGGCCACCGTCGAATTGGCCACCATGAAGTTCTTGTCCAGGCGCAACTTGCCCAGATCGAGCACGTGCATGCGCAGCGAGTCGCTCGCCCGCGCGACGCGCCCGGCGCGCCAGTTCGGGGTCGACGCCCGCCGTTCGGCCGGCGTCGCCGGGGCCGCCGGCGCAGCCCACTGCGAGGACTCGCGCCAACCGACCGCGGGCACCACGCTCTCCCGGATCTTGATTCCGTCGGATCGACCGGTTACCTCTTCCTTGTCAAATTCGATGATCTTCATCGTCGTTCCTGTGCCTGCCTCGGATGTGCGCGATCGCTGCGACGAAACGCCACTGCGCGCCTTCAACCGCCGGTGCGCTCACGGATGATGCGCAGCGCTTCCTTCAGGTACATCCTGAACCGCGGATAGTTCTCGCTCATCGGAAAGTGGCCGATATCGGTCATTTCGATGTACACCCCGCCACGGATGCGGCGGGCCGTGTTCTCGGTCGCTTCCGGCGGTGTCAGGTAGTCGTAGGTGCCGGTCATCATGACCACGGGGCAACGCCGACCGTCGATGTCCTCCAGTTCCTTGCGCAGGTCGTGGTCCACCGAATAGAAGTACAGATCGCCCTTGAAGGCCTCCGAACCCTGGGTGTAGTAGTGCCAGGTCAGCCAGCGATCCATGTCGGGCGAGTGCGGGGACATCAGGTCCCAGACGCCGCTGGCGCATACCTGCGCCGCGTTGGCGTGCGGGTGGCGCCACCAGTCGAGGAAGAAGCCCGGCGCATAGTCCGCGGCCTCCACCGGGATCACCGCCTTGAAGCGATCGGGCCGGCGCAACGCCAGTTGCAGCGCGACATTGCCGCCGAAGGACGAACCCATGAAGATCGGGTTCTTCAGTTCGAGGGCATCGCAGAACTTGACGATGAAGTTGACGTAGTGTTCGGCCGTCAGCTTGTACTCCGACTTCCACCATTCGGAGTTCAGCGGCGGGTCGGTCTTGCCGTGTCGCGCCAGGTCATAGGCGATCACGTTGTAGTCCTTGGTGATCTCCTCGTCCTCCAGCAGGCCGCGCCATTGGTGATTGTGGCAACCCGCGGTGTGCTGGCAGACCAGCGGCTGGCCCTGCCCGTTGTGAAGATAGAAGACCTTGTATTCGAAGCCGTCGACGTCGATCGTGACGTAGCGGCCTGTGACCGGTGAATGACGGACCATGCTTGCGCCTCCTGGTTTGGTGTGGGGTACTGGTGCGGTGCGCTCAGACCGGGACGCCGCTCTTGCGCAGCACCTCGAACTGCGCAGTGAAGTTGCGCAGGTTCTGCATCAGTACGAGCAGGTTGCCCTCGAGCTTGAGGTCCTCGCGGAAGCTGGCCGCCCAGATGCCATGGAACATCGGTCGCGGCAGCGGCTGCCCGAATTCGCGCCAGGTCTGGGCGCTGGCGCGCAACGCAAAGTCGTAGGCGTCGAGTGGCTGCGGGTCGGTGTTGATGCGCTTGACCTTGCCGTCGTGCATCTCGATGATCACCTTGCATTCGGTCATGTCGAACATGAAGGTGCAGGTGTAGTACCTCGCCATCGCGGCGATCGTCGGATCGCTGTCGCTCAGGCTCTTGAACCGGCTGGCCCAACTCTTGATGTCGATTGCCATATTCAACCTCGTCGGTTTCGGGTCGGTGGTGCGCGCGGCTTGCTCAGCGCCCGTCACCAGGCTGCTGCATAGATGTCCCGCGCATCGGCCTGGCTGAGTGCTCGGGGGTTGTTGACCAGCAGGCGCGTCTGCAGCATCGCATCCGCAGCCAGTGAGTCGATCGCTTCGCGTGGGATGCCGACGTCGCGCAGGCGGGTAGGCAGGCCGCAACGCCGCGCAAGCTCATCGAGCTCGTCGGCAAACGCGGCCGCGCGTTCGGCCGCCGGCAGGGCGGCCAGCCGCGGGAACGCGCATACCGAGGTTTCGGCATAGGCCTCGGCCGCGGTCACCGCGTTGAATCGCAGCACATGCGGCAGCACCAGCGAGTTGGACAGTCCATGCGGCACGTGGTAGTGGCCCCCGATCGGGTAGGCCAAGGCATGCACCGCGGCGACCGGGGAGTTGGCGAAGGCCTGCCCGGCGAGCATCGCGCCCAGCAGGTTGTCGGCTCGCGCCGCGCGGTCCCGGCCATCGCGCACCGCCCGCTCCAGCGAGGCCCCCAGCAAGCGCAGCGCCTCGCGCGCGATGGAGCGCGAAAGCGGGTTGTTGTTGGCACTTGCCGACGCGTGGGCTTCGATCGCATGCACCATGGCGTCGATGCCGGTCATCGCCGTCGTGGCCGGCGGCAGGCCATAGGTCAGCTCCGGATCGAGCAGCGCGATGTCGGGCAGGATCACCGGCGTGACCACCCCCTTCTTTTCACTCGCTCCCGTGGTCACGATGGAAATCGGCGTGACCTCCGATCCGGTTCCCGCGGTCGTCGGCACGAGCATCAGCGGAAGGCGCGGGCCCTTGGCGTTGCCTACCCCATAGACGTCGGCCAGGCGCTCCTTGCCGAGCGCCAGCAGCGCGACCAGCTTGGCCACGTCCATCGACGAGCCGCCACCAAAGCCGATGACCGAGTCACCTCCGAATTCGACGGCCAGCGCGACCGCGGCCTCGATCACCGCCTCCGGCGGATCGGCGACCACCTCCGAGTACACCCGGACCTCGGCTCCCGCGCCGCGCAGCGACTGCAGCGCCGGCTCCAGGATCCCCGATCGCAGCAGCCCCGGGTCGGTCACCAGGAAGATCCGGCGCCCAAGTCGCGCCTTCGCGATCTCGCCGATGCGCGATGACGCTCCCTCGCCGAAGGTCACCTGCCCGACGGTGTTGAATGCAAAACTCGCCATTTCCGAACTCCCTTGACCAGGCCGCCGCCGGCGCGCATGCGCCGCCGACGCGTCATCCAAAGACCCAGTGGGCGCCGACGACCACGGCGACCGCGATCGCCACGCCCCAGAACCATCGCTTCCATTCGCCCGCGGCCGGGGCCGCGGCTCGCCGCGCGTCGGAGTCGCCCAGCGGGGCGAATTCGACGCTCCTGCCGCTGATGGTGGAGAGCTCCATCTTGTAGGCGAGGAACCAGACCACCACCACGCCGAGCGCCCACCACAGCAACTGCCACATCCACAGCGAGGGCAGGCCCAGGCTCCAGCCACGGGCCCCGGCGTCGGGAGCGCCGAAGGCACTGTTTCCGATCAAGGCGCCGGGCCCCACCGCGAAGAACAGCCAGGCCAGCGTCATGGACCAGGCGAGCGCGCGCAAGCGGCGCTTGCCCGGAGCGGCGAATTCGCGCAGGAAATCGTGGAACTGCTGGCGATGGGCTCGCTCGCCCTCGCGGTGGCTGATCCAGGACACCACCAGGCAGACCAGCACGTTGACAAAGATGCCCCAGCCCGCCGAGTGGATGGTCCAGGGCCAGCGCCCCCACGGCAGCGCAAAGCCGACGAAGCGGGTCAGCGCGGTTCCGATCGGCTCGGTCAGGATGACCGCCGCCATGCCGAAGAACAGTCCCAGCAGCACCCCGGGGCGGGTGATCCAGGGCAGCCAGCACACCGCCGCCAGCGCCGGCACGAGCTGCAGTCCGAAGGACAGCGCGAGCACGCCCATCGCGCTTTGCGCGCCGGGAGCGTAGGTCGCCAGCAGCAGCGCGCCGAGGATCGACAGCCCGATGCCGACCCTCCCGTACAAGGTGACGCGACGATCTTCGGCATGCGGATCGAAATAGCGCTGACAGATGTCGCGGGCGAACAGCGTGCCGGTGGCGCTGGCGAAACCGGCGGTCACGACCTGGATGGCAGCCAGCGCGCACACCGCCAGCAGCGCGGCGAACCAGGGCTCCTCGCGGGCCACCGCGGCCATGTACAAGAGCGCCACATGCATGGCGTCGCCCGAACGCAGCGCGGGCAGGAAATGCGGCAAGCCGGCGCCGGGGGTCGGCCCGGACGGCGACGCCCCGAGAAAGTGCGCGCCCAGCCCGGCCACTGCCGGGAAGAACACCAGGACCAGGCCCATCACCGCGGCCGACGCCCACACCTGCTGCGCCGCGAAACCCTTCACGCTGCTGCAGCCCATGCCCCAGATGGTGTAGGCCGGCGAGGCCTGCAGGCCCATCAGCGCGAGCACGTAGCTGAGGATCATCGAGGTCGTCCACACGCCGCCGACGGCCTGCCCGTGGCCCAGGCCATCGGTGAACTGGATGACCCCGGGGATCGACAGATAGGCGCTGTACCCCTTGGCCGACACGCCCCAGGGGCCGGCATGCCCGGCGCCCAGGCGGCCCAGCGCGTCCATCAGCGGCTGCAGGCCGCCGAGCTGCTCGAGCGCCACGACGCCGATGGCCACCAGCCCCACGAGCAGCAGCAGGCCCTGGTAGGTGCCGGCGTACGCGGCCCCCCGCATGCCGCCTATGCACACGTAGAGGAACAGCACGAAGCTCAGCACCCACATCGCCAGCGTGCCGTCGATCGCGCCGTTCGACAGGAAGGCGATCAGGTACCCCGTCGCGCGCAGTTGCATGCCGACGAAGGGGATGGCGAAGCACAGGCCGACCAGCACCACCAGCAGGCGGATCGTCTCGCCGCCGAAATAATGGCCGAGCAGGTCCGCGGCGGAGTTGTGGCCGAAGCGCCTGGCGAGCAGCCATTGGCGCTTGAGGAAGAGCACGCCGACCAGCGGCATGGCCACCGCGGCCAGCGCCGTCTCGTTGAACGGCAGGCCATCGCGAAACACCAGTGCCGGCTGGCCGAGGAAGAACCAGCCGGAGAACGACATGGCGGTGGCCATCACGACGAATACCCAGGGCGGCAGCCTGCGGTCGGCAAGCAGGAAGTCGCTGGCGCTCCCGCCCATGCGCGCCGCCGTCACGCCCCAGTACAGGCAGTACACGGCGTAGGCTGCAACCAAGGCACACAGCCAGACGAGCTTAGCTTGCAAGGGAGTCCCCCCCGGAGCGCGATCTCATGTGGAAGCGCGAGAACGCCCCCTTGAGCCCGAACTTGGTGATCAGGTAGGCCAGGAAACACAGGACCAGCGCGGCGAATCCGGCGATCGCCGCGGCGAATTGCGCTGCAGCCATCGGCGGACCCGCAAGCACCGATGCGATGAAGGCGATGAGCCCGATGCCGAAGGCCACGAAGCCCGCGACGATCTCGCCGGTGGTGAAGCCGCTGTGGAAGACCGCGTTGATGATCAGGTGGGAGATGAAGGCCGCCACGAGCAGCGCGAACCCGCCGAGGATCGCCCAGGGCAGCGGCAGCGTGAAGCCCGACAGCACCAGACACAAGGCGAACGGCCCGAGCAGCGCCCAGCTGCTCGCCACGGCGAGCCGCCTGTGCGTGGCGTGAAGCGTGCTCACGAGATGTCTCCGACGTGCGTCGCCGCCACGGCTCAACGGCGAGGTTCGGCGTCGCCGTCAGCGACCGGTCCGGAGGACAGATCCCCCAGCTGCTTGGCGGCCACGATGTCCGCCAGCCCCTTGCCTTCGCCATGCATCAGGTTGCCCAGGGTCGACATCGATCCCGGCGCGATGCCGATCTGGCCCAGCATCTCCTCGACGAACGGCGCCTGCACGCGGTAGCGCAAGGCCGCGTTCACCGCGTGGTCGGCCAGGCTGCCGCTGCCGCCCGTCTCGGCCGCTCCGTCGATGCCCCCGGCACCGCCCCCGCCATTGAGCCCCGGCATGCCCTGCACCTGCAGGATCTTGATGGAATCGATGCGCTCGATGGGCTTGACGCTCTCGCGAATGATCTCCGGCAGCCGCTCCAGCAGCTTGCGGTACAGGCCGCTGCGCCGGCTGGCATCCGAACGCAGGTTCTCGGCTTCATTGAGCGCGCGCTGCCCCTCGGCATCGACCGCATAGCGCAGCTGCGCGGCCTCGGCCAGCACGCGATCGGCCGCGGCGCGTTCGACGGCCGCCTGCTTCTCGGCCGCGGCCAGCGTGCGCAGCTTGATGGCCTCGCGCTCGGCCTCCTGCTCGGCAAGCAGCAGCTCGACCAGCTTGCGCCGCTCGGCGATCTCGCGCTCGCGCGCCGACACCACGCGCTCGCGCGCGGCCACCGCTGCCGCGTTGGCCTCCTCGGCGATGGCCTGGGTCTCCGATTGCGCCTTGCTCTTCTGCGCCACCGCGATGAGCCGCTCCTGGTCCTCGATCTCCACGTCGCGCCTGCGCTTGAGCTCCAGGCGCTCGATCTCGAGCTGACGCTCGATGCGCGCTGCCTCGACTGCGCGCTCCTGGCGGATGCGGGCCTTTTCCACCTCCTCGACGGCGCGGATCTGCGCCTCCTCGGTCTCGCGCTCGCGCTCGGCCTTCTCCAGCGCGATCTCGGCGCGCTGCTTGGCGCGGCGAACCGAGACCTCGCGCTCCTGCTCGAGGCGCGAGAACTCGCTTTCGCGCGCGATGCTCAGCGTCAGCTGCTCGGACTCCAGGTTCTTGCGCCGCATCGCCACCGCGGTGTCCTGCTCGATGTCGTTGCGCTTCTTCTTGCGCGACTCGATCTCCTCGGTCAGGCGCGTCAGGCCTTCCGCGTCGAAGGCGTTCGACGGGTTGAACAGCTTCATGTCCGTCTGGTCGAGGCCCGTCAGCGAGGCCGCCTCCAGCTCGAGCCCGTTGTGGGTCATCGCATCGGCGACCTGCTCGCGCACCTCGCTGATGTAGCGGCCGCGATGCTCGTGGATCTCCTCCATGCTCATCTTGGCAGCCACCAGGCCCATGGCGTCCACGAAGCGGCCTTGCACGAGGTCCTTCAGGCTCTCCGGGTTCATCGTGCGCCGGCCGAGGGTGCGCGCAGCCGCGGCGACGGACTCCTCCTTGGGCATCACCCGCACGAAGAACTCGACCGTGACGTCGATGCGCATGCGATCGCGCGTGATCAGGGCCTGCTCGCGGCCACGGCGCACCTCCAGCCGCAAGGTGTTCATGCTGACTTCGGTGACGTCGTGGACGATCGGCAGCACCAGCGCGCCACCGCCCATCACGACCTTCTCGCCCCCCAGACCGGTACGCACGAAGGACACGTCCTTCGACGACCTGCGGTACAGCCAGTGCAGCAGATAGACAGCGACCGCGATGACGATCGCGACCAGGATGACGATCGCTATGATGTCCGAGCCGTTCATACTTCCATCCCTTTCCGTTCAATCGAAAGTCGGGCGCGCGGCGCCTTGCTCGTGCACGGCCGCCGCTCCGCCGATCAGCGCGCCGAGGTCGAATCCCGCATCGCGGCGGTCAGCACGATCAGCCCGAACGTGACCTGATTGACCAGGTCGGCCAGGTTGTAGATGATGGTCAGCCTGCCTTCGTCGATGCCGCCGGCGAAGCTGCCGATGAAGTTGCACAGCGGGTACACCGCCCAGCCGACACTGACGATGAGGCGCAGCCAGAAGAAGCCCGTCTGGCTCGAGCGCGAGCCGTTGCGCGAGTTGACCTCGCTCATGCGGCCGAAGAACACCTCGCCGAGGATGTACAGCCAGCCGGCCAGGCCGATCAGGAAGCCCAGCGTCGGGTAGAAGAACCCGACTTCGCCCATGTAGCGCGAGAGTTCGGTCAGCACCGCGACGACCAGCAGCCGCCAGAACAGCCCGTAGGGCAGCGTCGCCTGCGCGGCTATGTAGAAGTACAGGGTCACCACCTGCAGCGGCACCGCGATCAGCCAGCCGATGTAGCGATAGATCACCGGCATGTCGTGCGTGCCGAGCCAGATGGCGTCCATCTGCACGTACTGCAACGCCGCCACCAGCAGCGCGACCGCAGACAGGGCTACCGGAACCTTCCATTTGCGTTGCGCCCAGGCCGTGCCGAGCAGCAGCAGCACGGACGCCGCGGCCGTGGATGCGGCCAGCAGGGCGAACGATCCGCCGACGACGTCGGTCGCCTGCAACACCCCGGCTGCGCTCATCGCACGGCTCCCCGCTGCGTCTGGTCGCCGCGCTTCGCGTCGCGGCTGCCGCTGGATTCGTCTTGCATTTGGCTCCCCAAGGTGATGCGATGCCACCGGCCCTCGCCGGTCACACCTGCGTGCGGATATGCGGCGAGCGCGCGTACAGCGCGACCATCGGCAGGATCAGCAGCCCGAAGATGAATTGCTGCCATTGGAATGTCAGCCCGATACCCACCAGAAAGGATGTCAGCACCTGCAGCACGAGCACGCCGATGACCGTGAAGCCATAGCCTCCGGCGCCGCCCAGCAGCGATGTCCCGCCGATGACCACGGCTGCCAGCGTGGTGAACAGATAGGGCTGCCCGACGCCGATGAAGCCGCCGCCGCTCCACCCCAGCAGCAGCGCACCGGTCAGCGCCGAGGCCGCGCCGCTGATCGCGTACGCGGCCACCCAGTAGCGGCGCTCGGAGATCATGAGGCGGCTGGCCGAGGTCCGGTTGCCGCCGAGCGCATAGATGTAGCGTCCATACACCGTGTGGCGCATTCCCAGGATCAGCCCGATGGCGACGGCGATCCAGATCAGGATGACAGGGGGAATGGCCAGCCCGAAGGTCCGTCCGTTCATCGCGGCCAGGTTGCTCAGCCAGTGCGGGACGGTGCCGAACACGTTGCCGGCGAAGCTCGAGCCCAGGCTGGTGACGATCTGCGTACTGCCGGACACGGCAAAGCCCACCCCGAGCGTGAGGATCAGCGCCTGGCCCTGCAGGCGGAAACTGAGGAAGCCGTTGAGCAGGCCGATGAGGGCTCCGATCACGAGCACGAGAATCACCGCCAGCCAGGACGGCACCCCCAGGCCCATCAGGTAGAGCAAGCCGACGTTCGCGGCGCCGATGACAAAGGGAATCGACAGATCGAGGCCGCCGAGCAACGCCACCAGCGTCTGTCCCACCGATGCCATGCCCAGGAAGGAGGCGAAGAGCAGCATGGAGCGCAGGTTGGCCGGCGAGATGAAGCCATCGATCTCGAGCGAACCGATGACGAACAGGCCGACCAGCACCATCAGGCCGATGAACGCGCTCTTGTTGGCGGCGACGAAGCGGTTCATCACCGCCGAGAAGACGAGCAGCGCGATGAGGACGACTGCGGAGATGATGTTCAGCGCGTCGAAGAACCCTTTGACGGTCACCGACGCGATGCCGAACACGATCAGCACCAGGCCGATGCCGATCAGCACCGCGCGATGGCGGGCGATCCACACCCGCCACCCCTTGCTGCCGGCACGGCCGCCGGCGGCCTGCGAGGCCGCGTCCGCCGCGCCCTCGGCGGCCTGCGCACCCCCCGCCTGCTGGGCGTAGTAGCGCCACGCCCAGGTCACCAGCGCGAAGGTCGCCACGGTGTAGAAGATCACCTCCTGCACGGGCAGGTGCTGTCCGAGGCCGAGGCCGAAGCCGACCGCGGAGATGGCCAGCGCCACCGGCAGCCCGAGCCACCTGCGCAGCGCGCCCGACGCGCGGCGACGCGGCGCCGCGTGCTGCTCGGCCGGGGTGTTCACTTGCGCGCCTCCAGGTGATGCAGGCTGCGCCCGGCGGCCCACGGTGCATGCCCGGAAATGGTGAAGATCCCCAGCAGGATCACGCCGGCGATCACCAGGTGGATCAGCGGCGCAAGGCCCTGCCTGCGGCTGGCCTGCGCGGGCGCGACGCGCAGCGCCAGCGTGGCGGCCAGCAGCAGCAGCACGATCGAGAGCACCGGCCAGGCGAGCGTCGATGGCGCTCCGGCTGTGGCGCCCGCTGCGGTTGCGGTCGACTCGAAGGGCATGGTCTCGTCACGCGCCGGCAGCGCGTCGCCGGCGCGTCGGGAGCGCGGCGGCGCGACGGCCCGGTGGCCGGTCGATGCCACCGCCGCGGCCCGCGGCTTGGGCGCCGCGTAGTCGTAGCCCGCATGCAGGATCACCCCCAGCGCGACCAGCGAGCAGATGACGAAGAACAGCAGCGGCGAGAGATCGCCCACCAGCCGACGGACGTAGGGCAGCGCCAGGGTCAGCAGCAGCGAGGCCACGAGCACCGTGCCGTAGGACAGGTCGGTCACGAAGCTCTGCACCGCGCCGAAATTGAAGGTGGCCAGCACCGCCGTGATCAGGTACAGGTTCAGCGCTCCCAGCAGGGAGCCGATCGCCCCGCCACGCCCTCCGGCCAGGCTCGTTCCACCCAGCACCAGGGCCGTGATGGCGATCAAGGTGTAGGTGGTGCCCTGGGTCGGGTCGCCGGAGCCGATCAGCGAGGTGTAGGTGATCGAGGCGAGCGCCGCGTACAGCCCGGCGATGACGTGCGCGCCAAGGCGCACGAGGTTGATGCGCACGCCGCTGGTGTAGGCGGCGCGCTCGTCGGATCCCATCAGTCGCAGGTGCCCGTAGAAGGGAGTCAGGGTGAACAGCAGCCAGGCCACGGTGGCCAGCACCAGGATCGCCGTCACGGGCGACCAGATCGAGGTGCCCTGTCCCCAGTTGGACATCCAGTCGGGCGTCGTCCCGCCGGGACGCGCCATGATCACGAGGTTGATCCCGGACAGCGCCAGGTAGCCGCTCAGCGACACGATGATCGGCTGCACCCTGACGAAAATGATGACCAGGGCCATGACGACCTGGTAGCTCACGCCCACCAGGGCGGCCCACAGGAAGAAGGTCAGCGGCGAGCCGATGACGTGGGCGCCGAAGAGCTGTACCAGCGTGACGTTGATGAACCCGATCAACGGGCCGATCGACAGGTCCACGGTGCCGCGCCCGGCTATGGCCAGCGCCATCACCGCGTAGGTCGCCAGGACCAGTGGGGTGGCCACGATGATCGCGCCGCCGACTCCCGAGTTCGTCACCAGGTTCGGCGTTCGCAGCACGGCCACGATCAGCAGCACGAACAGCAGGACGATGGGCACGAACAGGTACGTGCTCGATGCCGTCGACTGCCGGGACGGGTTCAGGTCGCCCGCGCTCACCGCGTGCCCCCCATGCCGCCGAGGCGCGCCGCGCGCATCCACGGAGGCAGCAGGCGCAGCTCGCGCAGGGCCGCATCCTCCTCCGCGGCGGCGTCGCCGGCGCCCGCCTGCGCCCCGGCGCTTGCGCCGCCCTGACCGAACATCGACTCCAGGATGCGCGCGGGCTCGATCTGCGAGCCGGTGAACTCGCCGAAGATGGTGCCGTGGCGAAACACCAGCACCCGCGTGCAGAAGCCGACGAACTCCTCGATCTCGCTGGACAGGTAGACGACCGACTTGCCACGCTGCGCAAAGGCGCCCAGGTGCTTGTAGAGCTCGGCCTTGGCGCCGATGTCGATGCCCCGGGCGGGATCATTGAGCAGCAGGATCTCGGGGCTGAGGGCGAAGGCCCTGCCGATGAGCACCTTCTGCTGGTTGCCGCCCGAAAGCGAAGTGATGCGATTGCTGCGCGCGCCCATGCGCACGGCCAGCCGCTCGATCTCCCAGTCGAACACCCCCTGCAGGGCGCGCCGGTTGATCACCGACAGCCAGCCCGCGCGGGCCGTGCGGCGGTACAACGGCATCAGGAGATTCTCGTAGATGCTCAGGTTGGCGAAGATGCCTTCCTTCTTCCGGTCCCCTGACACATAGACCACGCCATGGCGTGCCGCGTCGGCCAGTCCATGGATGTCGGCGAACCCGGTGCCGTCGCGCTCGCGCACCGCGGGCGTCTCCCGCTCGGCGCGCTGGATTCCGGCCAGCGCGCGGATGAACTCGTTCTGGCCCTGGCCGTCCAGCCCGGTCAGACCCACCACTTCACCCTTGTGCAGCGCGAAGTCGATGCCGGGGCCTCGCCGGCTCAGCGCCAGGCCGCTCGTCTTCATGACGAGTTCGTGCCCCAGCACTTCCCGCGCCCTCAGCTGGGAGATCGGCGCCGGCGCCTCCTTGCCGGTCATCAGGTCGAGCAGGTTGCGCTCGGTGATGTCCTGGCGCTCCAGCACGCCGACGTCGCGTCCGTCGCGCAGCACGGTGGCGCGGTCGCTGATCTGGATCAGCTCGGCGATGCGATGGGTGACGATGAGGATCGCCGAGCCCTGATCGCGCAACTGACGCATCTTGGTGAACAGGCGCTGCGTCGAATCCAGATCGAGCGCGGCGGAGGATTCATCGAGGATCAGCACCTTGGGTTCGGTCAGCAGCGCGCGACCGATGGTGATCCACTGCTTGACGCTCAGCGGAAGCGTTCCCACCAGGGTCTGCACGTCGATCTCGAAACCCAGCAGGTCGGCCATCAGGGCATGCGCGGCGGCGACCTTCTCGCGCTCCGACTTGGACCGCGTCCACAGGCGATCGGCGCCCAGGAACAGGTTGTCGACCAGCGTGCACTCGTCGGCGACCAGGACCTCCTGGAACACCGTCGCGATGCCCTGCGCGCGTGCATCGTGCGGGTTGCTCGGCATGTGCCCGAGCACGGAGACCTGCCCGCCGTCGATCGGCAGCACGCCGGAGAGGACCTTGGCCAGCGTGCTCTTGCCGCAGCCGTTTCCCCCGACGATGGCGTGGATCTCGCCCATGTGGGCGCTGAAGGTGCAGCCGTCGAGGGCGCGCGTCACGCCGAACGACTTGCGCACGTTCACCGCGGAGATCTCGCCGGTGACGATCGCCGGCGGCGCGGCCTCTCGACCTGCCTCGACGGGTCGAGGCAGTTCGTAGTGGTGCCCGGCCGGTGGGATCCCACCGGCCGCGCCGGCTGATTGCGGCATCGACTGCGAAGTCATGACGTCGTGCAGCGCTCGGGCCGGGCGTCTTGCGAACGCATCAGGGCTTGTACTTCGTCGGGTCCGCCGGGTGGACGAAGAACTTGTCCAGGTAGGCGTTGCTGCCCCAGCGATCGGTGCCCACGTTCAGCCAGCCGTCCGAATTGACGTCGCAGTTGGCCGGCAGTTTGGCCTCGACGTCCTTGTAGGTGAGCTTGACCGGCGGCACCAGGATCGATTCGATCTTCGGGCCCTGGCCCTCGAGGGTGCGCATCATGATGTTCCAGGCCAGTTCGATCTCGTCCCCCGGAGGCCACAGCTGGTAGGCGGCGCTGATGAAGCCGGGATGCTTGCGCCAGTAGCACAGCGCGCCGAGTTCCCCGCCGATGCTCACCGGGACCATCTTGCGTCCCGACTGTTGCATCGCGCGCAGCACGCCGAGCTCGGCTGCCGACTGCACGACGATGCCGTCGAGCTTGCCGGGGTGCGTCGCCAGCCACTGCTGCACGGCCGATTGCGCGATCTGGTCGGTCCACATTCCGGCCACGTCGCCGACGATCTTCACCCCGGGAGCGGAGGCCAGGCCGGCCTTGATGCCGCGATCCTGCGAGTCCGATCCGGAGGTACCCGGAATGCCCTCGACGACCAGCACGTTGCCCTTGCCGCCGATCTGCTGGGTCATCCAGTGGCCGAGTTCGTAGCCACCCAGCTGGTAGTTCGTGGAGGCGTTCACCGAGTAGGGCGACGTCAGGTATCCCGTGAACGAGAACACCGGCACCCCGTGGGCGTAGGCGTACTTGACGGTCGCGTTCAGCGCGGTCGGGTTCGAGCAGCAGACGATGATGGCATTGACGCCTTCATCCACCAGTTGCCGCATCTGCTGGATCTGCACCGAGTCCTTGAGGTTGGACTGGGTGATGATCACCTTCTTCACCAGGCCGAGCTTCTGCCACTTGGGAATGATCTCCTTTTGCAGGCGCTCCATCGCCGCGGCGCGCCAGGTGTTGCCGGCGTACGAACTGGCGTAGCCGATGGTCCACGGCGGCCCCTTCTTGGCCTTCCAGTTGCGATAGGGACTCGGCCCGATCGGCTGCTGGGGGTCCAGCATCTGCTTGGAATACAGCGACTTCTGGATGTTGGCCGGCAACTCATCGACGCCGGCAGCCAACGCATAGCCCGTTACCGAGCACAGAAGTGCCAGCGAGAGGCACCATCTCATGAATACCCTCATCATCTCCTCCTTGACCATCCTTGCTGAATCCACTGTCGTCGAAAACCCCGCAGCGCCACGAGGGCCGCGGGGCGGGAAAGCCCTGCGCAGAAGGCCGTGTTCAGCGCGGGAACATCTGTTCAGCCTGCTGAACCTTGTTCGAATTGCCGACGAGTGTTCACGAAAGGAAATTTGCTGTCAACGGGGATTCGCCCGCATTCCTTCCGGGGGGAAAAAGGCATCGCCCGAAGTCATCGATTTCTTGCGTTGCAACATCTCGATGCAGATCGAGGCAGTTTGCTGCACGTCCCTGCATGCGCCGCGCGCCCTCATGCAGCGCAGCATCGCCTGCCGCAACCGGGCATGGCGCGCGCGGTCCACGCTACGCATCCACGCATTTCGTTACAAACGTTTACCTTGCGCCGAGCATGGAGCCCTGCTGCCTTGCGGCGGTCGGCGCGTGGCGAGCCGCACCGGGGCGGACGCAGCCCGGCGGCGAGGGTTTGCTCAGGCGCCCAGACAGCGCGCCGTGTCGGCCAGGCCGCGAAACTGCGGCTCGCAGAACAGGTAGCCCTGGAACAGCCGCACGCCCTCGTGGACGAAGAAGTCCCGTTCGCCTGCGCTTTCCACGCCCTCGACGACCAGGTCGATGCGCAGTTCCTCGGCGAGCCGGATCGCGGCCCGCGCGATGGCCTGGCGCGCGGCGAGCCGGTCGACGTTGCGCACCAGGTCCATGTCGAGCTTGATCAGGTCGGGCTGGAAGTCGGCCAGCAGCCGCAGTCCGGCGTAGCCGGCGCCGAAGTCGTCGATCGCGGTCAGGAAGCCCTGGCGCCTGTATTCCTGCAGGATGCTGGCGAACCAGGGGCCGTCCTCGATCCGTTCGCCTTCGGTCACCTCGAAGATCACGTTGCCGATGGCCAGGTCGCGCTGGCGCGCGATCTGCAGCGTGGTCTGTATGCACAGCTCCGGGCGATACACCGCGTGCGGCAGGAAGTTGATCGACAGCTTCTCCTGGCGCTCGACCAGCCCGAGGTCGCAGGCCAGGTCGATCGCGTGCACGCGGCAGGCCTGGTCGAAGGCGTAGCGGTTGCCGTCGTCGACCCGCTCGAGCACGCTGGCGGCCGACTCGCCGCCGAGGCCGCGCACCAGCGCCTCGTGGGCGTACACCCGCCGCGACTGCAGGTCGACGATCGGCTGGTAGGCGAAGCTGAAGTCCAGCTCGCCGCCGCGACCGTTGCGACAGATGGAACACCCCGACTCGCCGTGGCCGCACTGCCTGCCGCCGCGCTCGCGCTGTTCGTCGTCCACCCCCGCCATCGCCATCCTCCGCGGCCCTTCCTCCGCATCACGCGGGCATTGTCGCGCATCGGTCCGCGCGAGGGCAAACCGCCGCCGGCGCGGCAGGCCGGCGCCGCGCCCGCGAGCCGCGGCTCAGCTGCCCAGCAGGTGGCCGTTGACCGTCACGTGGCCGCCACCGAGGACGATGTGGCTCACCGCGTCGGCGCCCTGGCGCACGATGTAGCCCTGTCGGGCCAGGTTGGCCAGCGCGGGCAGCGGGAAATGCTGCAGCAGGGACATCGATGCGCGCAGGTCCAGGGTACCGCTGATGCGACCCAGGTACGCCAGGTTGGCCTGCTCGATCTGCTCGGGGCTCATCCCGGGGAGGACCGTCGGCGCGGGCAGCGGCGCATCCAGGTTGGCGCGGGCCTCGATGCTGCCGGCAGCCGGCTGGCTGAGCACCACCTTCATGTCCAGGTCCTTCAGCGACGACTGCCCGGGGGGCAGACCGGAGGGGTTGTCGGAATACCCCGACTCCGGCCGGTGCATCGCCAGGTCCGCGCTGGCGTCGACGCTGTCGATGCGCAGCGCCTGGCCCGCGGCGCTGGCCGTCGTCGGTCCCATGGTCAGGCGCATGGTGGACTGCGCGTTGGTGACTCGCCCCTTCTGCACGAAGGTCTCGTCGACCGCTCCGACATCCATGCGGGCGTTCGTCGGGGCGCCGGTGCTCAGGTGCATGCTCGCCCAGTGCAGCGTGCCATCGGCGCTTCCGCCGCTGCCGGTGTAGAAGCCGTGCACCCGCATGCGCAGTTGCATGCCCTTCCACGCCAGCTGCACACGGCCCTGCACGATCCGGGCCTGCACCGGCGTCAGCTCGAACGCCACGTGCTCCAGGGCTCCTCCCACCCCGTAGCGCAAGCGCAGCACGAAGGGGTTGCCGGTATCGCCGACCGCGGCGAGCAGCGAGCGCAACGGGGTGTCGGCCAGGTCGCCCATGCGCACCTTCACGCGCAGCGCCGAGCCGTCGAGCGCCAGGCCCTGCGAAGTCTGCAGGCGCAGCGGGATGCTCAGCGGGTACACCCCGGCGGGCACGTCGAGAATCGCCTTGGCGGTCGACGACAGCAGCCCGCGATGCACGACCACGTCGCGCAACCGCAGCCCGGGTTGGCCCAGGTCCTTGCCGTCGAGAGCCCGCAGCTGCTGCTCGAACTGGCCGCCGGCCCAGTACGCCACCCCGCCGGCGGCGCCGGCCACGACGACCAGCGCGGCGCCGGTGATTGCGAGGATCTTCATTGCCATTCCTTGTCACCCATGGGTTGGATCGCGCCTTCGGGAAATTGTCGTGAAACCCAGGCGGCGCGCGGCATTCCGCCGCGTCAGGCGCCCAACCGGACAGAATATCGCATGCATCGCCGCGATGCCCAGGCGCGCTGGTGCAATACCCTATGCGATTCGCATGCCCGCCCACCCCCGGTTCCCTGCCCATGCCCACCGTCGCCCAAGTCCTAGGCCAGCGTCTGTTCGACGCCGGTTGCCGCCACTCCTTCGGCATCCCCGGAGGTGAAGTCCTCGCCGTGCTGGAAGGTGTCGACGGCGCCGGAGTGAAGTTCACCCTGGTCAAGCACGAGAACGCCGGCGGCTTCATGGCCGAAGGCACCTTCCATCGCAGCGGCGCGCCGGCCGTGCTGATCGCCACCCTCGGGCCCGGGGTCGCGAATGCGGTCAACGTCGTCGCCAACGCGCTGCAGGACCGGGTGCCCATGGTGTTCCTGACCGGCTGCGTCGACGATGCCGACGCCGCGACCTATACCCACCAGGTGTTCGACCATTCGGCCTTGCTGCGCCCGGTCACCAAGGCGACGTTCCGCGTGAGCGCCGCCAGCGCCGAGGCCCTGATCGACAAGGCGCTGGCGATCGCCCTCGACGACCCGCCGGGCCCGGTGCACATCGACGTGCCGATCTCGGTCGCCACCCAGCAGGTCGCTGCCGCGCCCGGCACCCGCCGCAAGCGCCCGGCGCCCAGCGCGCCGGCGGCCGGACGGGAGCTGGACCAGGCACGCGAGTGGCTGGCCGCGGCCAGGCGGCCGATCCTGCTGGCCGGGCTGGAGGCCAACCACCATGCGGCGCAGCGCGAGATCGCGCGGCTGGTCGACGACTTCCGCATCCCGCTGATCACCACCTACAAGGCCAAGGGGATCGTCGACGAGCGCAACCCGCTGGTGCTGGGCGGCGCCGGGCTTTCTCCGCAGGCCGACAAGGTGCTGCTGCCGCTGCTCGAGTCGTCCGACCTGGTGCTGCTGGCAGGCTACGACCCCATCGAAATGCGTGTCGGCTGGCGCAACGTCTGGGGACCGCAGGCGCGGGTGGTCGAGTTCTGCGCGACGCGCAACACCCACTACATGCACCAGGCCGCGCTGTCCTTCGTCGGCGACCTGCGTTGCGGCCTGGATGCGCTGGCCGACGGCGTGCACGGGGCCTCGACCTGGACCGCGCAGGAGACCCAGGCGCTGCGCGCCAGGCTGCGCGCGATCTACCGCATGGACGAGGACTGGGGACCCGCGGCCGTCGTCGACGTGGCGCGCCGGACGCTGCCGTCGAACACCGTGGCCAGTGTCGACAGCGGAGCCCACCGCATCCTGTTCTCCCAGACCTGGCAGAGCCACGAGCCGCGCACCCTGATGCAATCCAACGGGCTGTGCACCATGGGCTGCTCGCTGCCTCTGGGCATCGGCGCCAAGCTCGCCGATCCGGCGCGTCCGGTCGCGGTGTTCACCGGCGACGGCTGCCTGGACATGACCCTGGGCGAACTGATCACCGCGCGCGACTCCGGCGCCCCGGTGATGGTCCTGGTGTTCGCCGACGACGCCCTGTCGCTGATCGACCTCAAGCAGCGCGCCAACGGCCAGCGCGCGCTGGGCGTGGACTTCGGCGCGACCGACTACGCGGGCGTCGCGCGCGCGCTGGGCGGGCTGGGCTTCGAGGTGCGCAGCCGCGCCGAACTCGCAGCGGCGATCACCGAAGCGCTGGCCGCGCCGAAGTTCAGTGTCATCGCCTGCCGGCTGCCGCGCCAGGCCTACGCCGGGCGCATCTGAAGGCGGCGCGCCGCCGCGCGGTCCCCTCGGGTGTTCCGGCAGCCTGACTAAAACGCCCGGATCTGCCTGGGAATGCGGTGCTGGCCGAGCTCGGCGATGACCTGCTGCAGGCGCCGGCGCTCGCGGGCCTGGTTCACGGCGATCATCCCGCTGTCCGGAACCCGGGCCAGCAGGTCGCGCTCGGCGCCCGCGGCGGCGCCCCAGCGCCCCAGGTTCGCATCGGCGTGGGCGCGCAGGTTGGCGGCGACGCGAAGGTCCACGTAGGAGGTGGTAGCGGGAAGGCTGCGCCACCACGCGTCGGCGATGCGCGAGGCACTCGATGCGGCGCCGGCCTGCAGCAGGTCGTGGAGCATCCAGCGCAAGTCCAGGCCATCGGTCTCGGCCGCGGCGCGCAGCTCGAGATCGCGCAGCGCGGCCGCATCGGGCCCGTGCCGCAAGTGCCAACGATCGCGCAACACCTGGTAGCGTTGCCGTGCCCGCGCCGGGATGCGGTCCACCAGGCCTGCGCACAGGCGCAGCGCACGCGCGGTCGGTGGGCCGGCCTGGCGCAGGAAAAAAGCCGTGTCCACGCCGTCCACGCAGGCTCCGACCGCAGACTGCCGCAGTTCGACCGGCAGGTCGGCGCCGACGACCAGCACGGCCAGGCCCAGCAGCGCCAGCATCAGCGCGGTCGGCCAGCTTCGGCGCAGCCCGTGGACGGCCGGCGCAGGCTGCGCCGCTTGCGCGGCGCCGGCCGCTGCACCGCGCACGGCCTGGCACTGCACCTCGATGCGAGCGCCCCGGCCGGGCCAGCGCAACAGCCACCACGCGGCGACCAGGCCGCACAACTGGGCCAACGCCAGGTACTGCAGCAGCGCGCGATGGGGGACCGAGCCGCCGTACGGATCGAACAGCAGGTGGGCGAAGCCTGCGAACAAGGGCAGCGACAGGGCCAGCCAGCGCCACAGCCAGCCCCCGAGCAGCGCGAAGCATTCGCGCCAGGGCAGCACGGCGCCGGTGTGCACGGCCTTGCCGCGCGAGACCTGCATGCGCCAGATCGCGCCGTCGAAGGCGAAGGGCTTGGCGAACAGCACCCGCCGGAACATCCACGGCAGGCCGGCCAGTCCCAGCAGCAGCGACAGGACGCCGCATTCCAGCATCAGCTGTCCGGCCACCGCGTAGCCCGGGCGGAACTCCATGCCGATGCCAGCGATGGTCAGCGCGCCGCCCGCGGCCGCCCACAGTGCCATCCGCCAGCTCAGGCGCCACCACAAGTGCAGCGCGGCCAAGACGATCAGTTGCATGCCCCGGACTCCGATTGCAGGCGGTTGCCACCTCCATCGCGGGTCGAGCGTAGCAGCCCGGCGCGCGGCAGCGCCGCGACCTTGAAGCCGCGCGCGCAGTACCGTAAGCTGCGTGGCATTGTCCGACCCCGCGAGGAGCCCGCGATGCTGATCGTCACCACCGAGAACATCCCCGGCTACCGCATCCGCGAGGTCAAGGGCCAGGTGTTCGGCCTCACGGTACGCAGCCGCGGGCTCGGCGGCAATGTGGTCGCGGGGCTGCGCACCATCGTCGGCGGCGAGATCCCCGAGTACACCCAGATGCTCGAGGAGGCGCGCCGACATGCGATCGACCGCATGGTCGAGAACGCGCTTCTGCGCCACGCCAATGCCATCGTGATGATGCGATTCGATTCGTCGGAGCTCGGCCAGTCGATGAGCGAAATCGTGGCCTACGGCACCGCGGTGATCGCCGATCCGGAGGGAGGCGCCGCCTGATGCTGCGCGCCATCGTGCTGCTGCTGGGCGCGGCGCTGGCGCTGGGAGGCCTGTTCACCGCGCTGGTGGGCCAGGCCACGGGCGCCGGAATCGAGGCGATGGTGCTGGGCGGGCTGCTGGTCGTCGGCACGCTGCTCGAGAAGCTGCGCTATGGCGAATCGAGCGAAATCCCGCGCGGCCCCGACTGGTCGCGCAGCGACGAGACCTTCGTCGATCCGGCCAGCGGCAGGCGCATGACCGTCTACGAGAACGGCCGCACCGGGCAGCGCCGCTACGTTCCTCAGGAGCGCGAGTAGCCTGCCCGCTTCCCGCCGCTTCGGTCAGGCCCGGCGGGAGCGCGGCGGATCGACGGTCACCGCGGCGCCGGGCTTGCGCACCCGCGGCCTGGCCTGGCCGGCAGCGCCGGCCGGCGGGCCGATGCCGAGGATGCTCGCCACCACCGAAGGCGCGGCGGCCGCATCGGCCAGCGTCGCCTTGTCGAGTTCGTACATGAAGGCGTCGACCGCGCGCCGCAGCACCCGCCTGAGGTTGCACACCTGGGCGATCGCGCAATCGGACTCGACCGCGGCGTCGTGGCATTCGACCACCGCGAAGTCCTTTTCGACCAGGCGGACGATCTCGCCGATGGAAATGCGGCTGGGGTCCCTGGCCAGCCGCACGCCGCCCGCGCGTCCGCGCGCCGTCTCCAGCACGCCGTGTTGCGCCAGCTCGTTGACCACCTTCTTCAGGTGGCTGCGGGAAATGCGATAGGCGTCGGCGATGTCGTCGATGGTGCCGATGCCTTCGCCTCCCCGCTGCAGGCTCAGGTAGATCAGCACCCTCAGCGCATAGTCGGTGCGGACGGTCAGCCGCATCGGATGGCTCCCTGGACGTTGCTCATCGAAGGATCGTATACGCGAACCGGCCCGCAGCGCCTGCGGCGGGCTGCTGCCTTGGCAAGGAGGCCTGCCGATGCTTGGCCAGACGCCCCCGGGTTTCTATAATAGACATTCTACATGAATGTTTTGGAGAGCAGCCGTGCCCCAGCCGACTCCCCCGGTCCCTTGCGCGGCCAGTCCTGCAGTGCCCGGATGGCCGCTGCTGCGGCTGGGCTTCAGGCCCTTCTACCTGGGTGCCGCGGCGTTTGCCGTCGTCGCGATGGGACTGTGGTTCCCGGTGTTCACCGGCCGCATCGCCGTCGCGCCCGGACTCGGGCCGGTCCTGTGGCATGCCCACGAAATGCTCTACGGCTTTGTCGTCGCCGTGGTCGTGGGCTTCCTGTTCACCGCGGGCCGTGTGTGGACCGGGCTGGCGACTCCCCGCGGGCCCGCGCTGGGCGCGCTGTTCGCCTGGTGGACGGCCGCCCGCGTGGCCGCGGTGTGCGGCCCGTACGCGCTGTTTTCGCTGCTCGACGGCTCGTTCCTGGTGGTGGTCGCGGGGGTGTTCATCGGGCTGCTGGTGCGCTCGGGCAACCGGCGCAACGCCGCGGTCGGCGGGGTGCTGGCCGCGCTCGCGCTGGCCAACCTGCTGTTCCATCTGGCCGTGCTCGGAGTCGTTCCCATCGACCCGATGCGCGCCGTCCGTGCGGGAATCGCCCTCGTCGTGCTGCTCGAGTGCATCATCGGCGGGCGGGTGATCCCGCTGTTCACCCGCAATGCCGTGCCCGGGCTGGATCTGGTGGCGTCGCCGCGGCGTGACGGCCTGGCGGCCATCGTCACCGGCGCGGGGCTGGCGGGATGGGCCTGCGGCGTGTCGGCGACGGCCGACGCGTGGCTGCTGGCGGCGGCCGCGGTGCTGCAGGCGTGGCGCCTGCTGTCGTGGAAGCCGTGGCGCAGCCTCGGCCGCCCGATCCTGTGGGTGCTGCACCTGGGCTATGGCTGGATCCCGGTCGGGCTGGCGCTGCTCGCCGCCGCCCGGGCCGGGTGGATCGCCCCCTCGCCCGCGCTGCACGCCCTGACCGTGGGCTCGATGGGTGGCCTGATCCTCGCGATGCTCACCCGCACCGCGCGCGCCCACACCGGTCGGGCCCTGCAGGCCGGCAGCGTCGAGGTGGCCGCCTATGCGGCGCTGTTCCTGGCCGCGCTGGCGCGCGTGGCCGGGCCGCTGCTGCTGCCCGCGCTGACCCTGCAGGCGCTGCTGGCATCGGGGCTGCTGTGGATGCTCGGCTTCGCGTTGTACTTCGCGCGCTACGCGCGCTGGCTGCTGGCCGCGCGGGTCGACGGCCGCGACGGCTGAGCGGCGACGCGGCACGCGATCTCAGCGCAGCAGCCGGTCGCGCTTGCGCTGCACCGCGGCCCATTCGTCGGCGTCGGGCAGCGCGGCCTTGGTCTTCACGATGGGTTTCCATGCGCGGGCCAGCTCGGCGTTCAGGCCGATGTATTCCTGCTGGTCGCCGGGCACGTCGTCGTCGGCGAAAATGGCCCCGACCGGGCACTCCGGCACGCACACCGCGCAGTCGATGCATTCGTCCGGGTCGATGGCCAGGAAGTTCGGACCCTCGCGAAACGCGTCGACCGGGCACACGTCGACGCAGTCGGTGTACTTGCAGGCGATGCAGGCCTCGGTGACGACGTAGGTCATGATGCGGGGTTCCTCGCAGCTGCCCGCGCCGGCGCGGGCCGTTCCTTCACAGCAGTCCCAGCGAGAGCCGGGCCGCCTCGCTCATCATCGAGCGATCCCACGGCGGGTCGAACACCACGTCGACCTCGGCGCGCGCCACGCGCGGCAGCGCCAGCAGCCGCTCGGCCACTTCGTCGGCCAGCTGCCGGCCCATGCCGCAGCCCGCAGCGGTCAGGGTCATCTCGATGCGCAGCTCGAAGCGGCCGTCGTCCTGCCTGCGCAGATCGCAGCGATACACCAGCCCGAGTTCGACGATGCTGCACGGGATCTCGGGGTCGTAGATCTCCCCCAGTTCCTCCCAGACCCAGCGCTGCAACTCCTCGTCGCTCGGCTCGGCCTGCCGCGGCGCCGCGCTGCGGATGGGCATGCCGATGGCGTCGCCGTCGCTGCCGTCGATGCGCCACAGCAGGCCGTCGGCCAGCACGGTGTAGCTCGACCCCAGCGCCTGGGTCAGCCAACCCTCGAGCCCGGGTTCGAGGCGGTACCACTCGCCCGACGGCACCTGCTGCGCCTTCACCAGGCGCCGCACCACCACGGCCTCACGCGCGCCCGGACGCATCGCTCCGCTCCTGCGCTGCTGCCGCCGGCTCGTCCAGGCAGTCGCCCAACGCGTGCCAGGCCAGCGCCGCGCACTGGATGCGCGACGGGAAGCGCCGCACCCCCCGCAGCAACGACAACTTGCCGAGGATCTGCTCGTCGACCTCGCCGTCGCCCGACAGCATGCGGCGCATCGCCCGCAGCGCCAGCCGGGCGTCGACCAGCCGGGCGCCGTGCACGGCCTCGGTCAGCAGCGATGCCGATGCGATGCAGATCGCGCAGCCCTGGCCCTCGAAGGCGATGTCCTCGATGCGTCCGTCGCCGGTGCGCAGGCGCAGCGTGATGCTGTCGCCGCACAGCGGGTTGCAGCCGCGGGACTCGCAGCCGGCATCCGGCAGCGGGCCATGGTGGCGGGGATGGCGCTTGTGGTCGAGCACCACGTCCTGGTAGAGCAGCCCGAGTTCGTCGTTCATCGCAGCCTCTCGCAGGCCTCGCGCACGCCGTCGAGCAGCGCCTGCACGTCGCCCTGGGTGTTGTGCACGCTGAGCGAGGCGCGCACCGTCGCGGGCACGCCGAAGCGCTGCATCACCGGCATCGCGCAGTGATGGCCGGCGCGCACCGCGATGCCCCGTCGGTCGAGCACCGTGCCGACATCATGCGCATGCACGCCGTCGACGACAAAGGACAACGCCCCTTGCTTGGGCGTGCCGGCAGCCAGCACCCGCACTCCGGCGACCCCACTCAGTCCCGCTTCCATCGCCGCCAGCAGCCGGTGCTCGGCATCGAGCAGGCGCGGCCGGTCGAAGCTGCCGAGGAAGCGGATGGCCGCGTGCAGGCCGACCGCCCCCGAGATGTTCGGCGTGCCGGCCTCCAGCCGCGCCGGCAGGCCGGCGTAGCTCGCCGACTCCAGCGTGACGGCCTCGATCATGTCGCCTCCGCCGAACAGCGCAGGGATGCGCTCGAGCGCGGATTCGCGTCCGTACAGCACTCCGATCCCGGTCGGCCCATACATCTTGTGGCCGGAGAAGGCGTAGAAATCGCAGCCCAGCGCCTGCACGTCGACCCGCGCATGCGCGACCGCCTGCGCCCCGTCGACCACCGTCACCATCCCGGCGGCGCGCGCGCGGGCGACCAGCGCGGCCACGTCGGGCAGCGTGCCCAGCACGTTGGATGCCTGGGTGACTGCGAGCACACGCGAGCGCGGCCCGAGCAGGCGCTCGAAGCCGTCGATGTCGAGAGTGCCGTCGTCGCGCACCGCGATGAAGCGCAGCCGCGCGCCGCTGCGGGCGCAGGCCATCTGCCACGGCACCAGGTTGGCATGGTGCTCGATGGCCGAGACGATCACCTCGTCGCCCGGCCTCAGGCCGGCGCCCAGCCCGATGGCCACGAGGTTGAGCGCCTCGGTGGCGCCGCGGGTGAACACGACTTCGCGGGCGCTCGACGCATGGATGAAGTCGCGCACGGCCTCGCGTGCGTCCTCGAAGCGGGCGGTCGCGCGCTCGGCCAGCGCATGCACCCCGCGGTGCACGTTGGCATGGTCGAAGGACTGGTAGTCGGCGATCGCGTCGATCACGCACTGCGGCGTCAGCGTGGACGCGGCGCCATCGAGATACACCAGCCGCCGCCCGTGGACGGATTGCGCCAGCGCCGGGAAGGTCGCGGCGGACTGCGCGCCGGCGGGCGACGCGATCGGCGGGCTTGCGGGAAGATCGCGGGGGTTCATCGCGTGGCGCCTCCGGGCTCGGCGAGCACGCGGTCGAGCGCGGCCCGCAGCAGGCTCTGCACCACCGAGTCCAGTGCCTGGTCGCCGCTCGCCGGGAAGACCTGCCGCAGGTGCGCCCAGGCCAGCAGGCGCCGCGCCTGCGCGCAGTCCAGGCCGCGGCTGCGCAGGTAGAACAGCTGATCCTGGGGCAACGCCGAGGTGGTCGCGCCGTGCCTGCTGTCGACGTCGTCGGAGCGGATCGCCAGCCGCGGCCGCAGCGCGACGTCGCAGCCCGGCTCCAGCAACACCGCGCGCAGCGACTGCCGCGAGCGCACGCGGCGCCGCCCGGGCGGCACCGCGGCCTCGGAGTCCACGGTCGCGCGGCCGCGGGCCGCCAGCAGGTGCACGGTCTGTGCGCTGCGGGTCGCGTCGGCGCCGTGTTCGGCGAGCAGGCGCAGGTCGACGTCGGAGCCGCCGCGGGCGAAGGCGCCGGCGTGCAGCTCGGCGCTTGCACCGTCGCCCCGCAGCACGAGCGCCTGCGTGCTGCGCAACGCGCCCGCCGGCGCGGCCAGCGTGCGCTGGACATACTCGGCGTCGCGTCCGACCTCCACCCGCAGGGTGTCGGCCAGCTGCGCGGCGTGGCTCGGCGCGACCAGCCGCAGGTGCAGCAGGCGGCTGCCAGCGCCCAGCTCGACGGTCACGTCGCCGAGCAGCGCGGACTCGGCGCTCGAGCGGTCGTCGTAGACCTCGACCAGGGTCGCCGACGCGCCCGGCTCGACGCACACGCGGTGCGACACCCAGGCCGTCCCGCGCGCGCCGCGCCCACCGACGTGCTCCAGAACCAGCGGGCGGCTCGGCGCGCAGCCGCGCCGCACGACCAGCTGCGCGCCGTCGGCTCCGGCCGCGCGGCTCAGCAGCGCCAGCCGCAGGTCGCCGACCAGCGCGCGGTGGGACGCCAGTGCGGCCGACGGAAGGTCGTCTGCGGGACGCGCAGCGCCCAGCCGGCCGACGCGCAACGCATCGTCGTGCCGGATCCGGCTGAGTTCCGGCGCGAATCGGCCCCGGTCGAAGCACAGGTGGGTGCCGGCGCGCAGCTGCCCGACCTCGGCCAGGCGCTCGACCGGCCGCGCCTGCGCGGCGACGTCGCCGCTCGCCGCGGTGACCAGGAAACGCAGGTCGGCGCGCCTCCAGTGTTCGTCGTGACGGCCGGGAAGGCCCAGCTCGGCCAGCAGGTCGCGTGCCTGGGCGCGCCAGTGCGCCACCGCGTCGGGCTCGTCGGCCGGCGCGAGCGGCGCGGAACCATCGAATGCGTCCATGACGGCTCTACTCCCCGACCGCCTCGGGCTGCAGGGCCCACTCGTAGCCCTGCCGCTCCAGGCGCTCGGCCAGTTCGATTCCGCCCGACGCGACGATGCGCCCGTCGACCATCACATGCACCCGGTCCGCCGGAACCAGGTCGAGCAGCCGCCGGTAGTGGGTGACGAGGACGAAGCTGCGTCGGCCGTCGCGCAAGGCCTGCAGCGCGGCGCCGACCTGCCTGAGGGCGTCGATGTCGAGCCCGGAGTCGATTTCATCGAGGATCGCCAGCCGCGGCTGCAGCAGCGCGAGCTGCAGCACCTCGTTGCGCTTTTTCTCCCCGCCCGAGAAGCCGTCGTTGACATCGCGCTGCAGCAGGTCCTCGCCCAGGCCGAGGGTCTTGGCGACCTGCCGTGCCGAGCGCAGGAAGTCGTAGGCGTCGACCTCGGGCAGATGCTGGCTGCGGCGCAGCGAGTTCAACGCGCTGCGCAGCAGCAGCAGGTTGTGCACCCCCGGCAGTTCCACCGGGTACTGGAAACCCAGGAACAGCCCGCCGCAGGCACGCTGCTCGGGACTGCGCTCGAGCAGAGGCTGGCCGTCCAGCCACGCGGCGTCCGCGGTGGCGACGACATCCGGGCGGCCCGCGAGGGCCGCTGCCAGCGTGCTCTTGCCCGCGCCGTTGGGTCCCATGATGGCGTGCACCTGGCCGGGCGCGACGTCGAGGTCGACGCCGCGCAGCACCTGCCGGCCGGCGATGCTGGCGCGCAGATTGCGCAGTCGCAACACAGGGGGGTTCATGCGGTGGCTCCTTCCAGGCTGAGGTTCAGCAGGTTCTGCGCCTCGACTGCGAACTCCATCGGCAACTGCTGGAAGACCGACTTGCAGAAGCCGTTGACCACCAGCGCCAGCGCGTCCTCGGCGCTCAGCCCACGCTGCCTGCAGTAGAAGAGCTGCTCGTCGCTGACCCGCGAGGTCGTCGCCTCGTGCTCGAAGCGGGCTTCGGGATGGCGACTGTCGATGTACGGATGGGTGTGCGCCTCGCACTGGCTGCCGAGCAGCAGCGAGTCGCACTGGGTGAAATTGCGCGCGCCCGACGCCGTCTGCGCGGCCTTGACCTGGCCGCGGTAGGTGCTGCGGCCGTGCCCGGCCGAAATCCCCTTGGAGATCACGGTGCTGCGGGTGTCGCGACCGATGTGCACCATCTTGGTACCGGTGTCGGCCTGCTGGTGGTGGTTGGACAGCGCCACCGAATAGAACTCGCCCGCCGAGCCCTCGCCGATCAGCCAGCAGCTGGGGTACTTCCAGGTGATGGCCGCTCCGGTCTCGACCTGGGTCCAGGTGATGCGCGAACGCCGGCCTCGCGCGTGCGCCCGCTTGGTCACGAAGTTGTAGATGCCGCCGACGCCGTGTTCGTCGCCGGGGTACCAGTTCTGCACCGTCGAATACCGGATCTGCGCATCGTCCAGCGCGACGAGTTCGACCACCGCCGCGTGCAGCTGGTTCTCGTCGCGCTTGGGCGCGGTGCAGCCCTCCAGGTAGCTGACCGACGCGCCCTCCTCGGCGATGATCAGCGTGCGCTCGAACTGACCGGTCTTCGCGGCGTTGATGCGGAAGTACGACGACAGCTCCATCGGGCAGCGCACGCCCCGGGGAACGTAGACGAAGGAGCCGTCGGAGAACACCGCCGAGTTCAGCGCGGCGTAGAAGTTGTCGTCGGGCGGCACCACCGAGCCCAGGTACTTCCTGACCAGCTCGGGGTGGCTCTGCAGGGCCTCCGACAGGCTGCAGAACAGCACTCCGGCGTCGGCGAGCTGCCTGCGAAAGGTGGTGACCACCGAGACCGAGTCGAACACCGCGTCCACCGCGACGCCGGCCAGCGCGGCCCGCTCGTGCAGCGGGATGCCGAGCTTGTCGTAGGTCTCGAGCAGCTTCGGGTCGACCTCGTCGAGGCTCTTCGGCGAGTCGCCGGCCGAGCGCGGGCGGGAGAAGTACGAAATCGCCTGGTAGTCGATGGGCGCCTGCTCGAGGTTGGCCCAGCGTGGCGGCTGCATGCGCAACCAGGCGTCGTAGGCCTGGAGCCGCCACTCCAGCATGAAGGCGGGCTCGTTCCTGCGCTGCGAGATCAGGCGGACGACTTCGCTCGACAAGCCGGGAGGAAGGGTCTCCGCGGCGATGTCGGTGACAAAGCCCGCCGTGTAGGGGGCCGACAGCGATCGTTCGAGGGAAGCATCGAGGTTCATGGCTTAATGGTACATGTTTGATGCCTGTTTGCAACCATGAACCTGCCGGCAGCATGGGCATGCCGCGCTCCAGCATGCGAACGGGTCGACGCTGCTTCAATGTGGCAGAAGACGTGGCAAAACGGAGCGCGGACGGCCCGCGCGGAACGCGGGGAGCATCCACGCCCACGCGATCGCCCCATGCACCGTCGATCGATCGAGGGAACAATGGAACACAACGCAGTCCTCTTTGACAAGACGCAAGCCCGGATCGTGCTGCTCGAAGGGATCCACCCGTCGGCTGTCGACCTGCTGCATGCGGACGGCTATACCCAGGTCGTCGCGCTGGCCGACGCAGCCGGTGGCGACGAACTGGCGCGCCTGATCGCCGACGCGCACTTCGTCGGAATCCGCTCTCGCTCCCAACTGACCGAAGCGGTGCTGGCGGCCGCGCCCCGGCTGATGGCGATCGGCTGTTTTTGCATCGGAACCAACCAGGTCGACCTGGGTGCCGCCGCGCGGCGGGGCATTCCGGTGTTCAACGCGCCTTTTTCCAACACCCGCAGCGTCGCCGAACTGGTGCTGGCCGAGGCCATCCTGCTGATGCGGGGCATTCCCCGCAGGAATGCGCTGCTGCACCGCAACGGCTGGATGAAAAGCGCGAGCGGATCGCACGAGGTGCGCGGCAAGACCCTGGGCATCGTCGGCTACGGGCATATCGGAACCCAGCTCGGCTTGCTCGCCGAGCACCTCGGAATGCAGGTGGTGTTCCACGACATCGAGGCCAAGCTGGCGCTGGGCAATGCACGGCAGCTGGCCACGCTGGACGCGGTGCTGCAGGCCGCCGACGTCCTCAGCCTGCATGTTCCGCAGACGCCGCAGACCCGCCACCTGATCGGCGCGCGCGAGCTGGCGCGCATGAGGCCGGCGAGCCACCTGATCAATGCCTCGCGGGGCAGCGTGGTCGACATCGACGCGCTGGCCGCGGCGCTGGATCGAGGCCACCTGGCCGGCGCGGCCATCGATGTGTTCCCGGTCGAGCCGCCAGGCAACGACGGTCGCTTCGATTCGCCGCTGGTGCGCTTCGACAACGTGCTGCTCACCCCGCATATCGGCGGCTCGACGCTGGAAGCGCAGGCCAGCATCGGGCGCGAAGTCGCGGCCAAGCTGGCGCGCTACGGCGACAACGGAACGACCGTGTCGGCGGTCAACTTTCCGCAGGTCGCGCTGCCCGGCCACGCGGGACGCCTGCGCATCCTGCACGTGCACCGCAACCGGCCGGGCGTGATGGCCGCCATCCACGACCGGGTCGCCGCGGCGGGGCTCAATGTCGCCGCCCAGTACCTGCGCACCGACGAGCAGCTGGGCTATGTGGTGATGGACGTCGAGGGCGCCTGCGACCCGCGCGCGCTGAGCGACCTGTCCGCGGTCGAAGGGACGATCCGTTGCAGGCTGTTGCCCGACGCCGCGACCCGCGCCGCGCGAGGCGACCCCGGAGGCGACGCGCGCCGACCATCGCGCGTCGACGACGGCCAACCGGCGAACCGACTGCACGCCTGAGTTCGTGTCGCGCCCGCCACGGCGCTCTCGCCGCGCCAGCGCGGGCCGGCGCGCCTTTTTTGGTATGGTGCATACCACTTACAACACCGAGGTCGAATCATGCACGACTGCCTCTACCCCGAAGCCGACGACCAGCTGGCACGCATGCGCCGCGAGCTGGCGCCGCAGCAACTCGAAGCCTTCCGGGCCTTCAGCAAGCAGGCCTTCGCCGACGGCGCGCTGGGCCGGCGCACCAAGCAGCTGATCGCCGTCGCCGTCGCCCATGTCACCCAGTGCCCGTACTGCATCCGCAACCACACCGAAGCCGCGCTGCAGGCGGGCGCCAGCGGACAGCAGATCATGGAAGCCGTGTGGGTCGCCTCGGAAATGCGCGCCGGGGCCGCCTACGCCCACTCGCTGCTCGCGCTGGACACCCTGCGCAAGTCCGGCGTCGGCGACGCGCGCTGAGGACGGCGCACATGCTGCTGCGGCCGCGGCCGCCGTTCAGGCTGGACCTCACGGTCTGGGCGCTGCGGCGGCAGCCCCACAACGCGGTCGACCGCTGGGACGGCCGGAGCTGGCGGCGCGTGCTGGCGGTGGGCGAGGCCGGCGTGGAGCTTCAGGTGCGTCAGCACGGATGCGCCGAGTCCCCGCTGCTCGAGCTGCGGCTGCGCGGGCCCGCGGCGCGGCTGCCCGCAGCGCGCGAGGCGGCGCGGACGGCGGCCGAACGACTGCTCGGACTGGACTGCGACATGACGGCCTTCGAGCGCATCGCGTCGGCCGACCCGCGGCTCGCGCCGCTGGCGGCGCGCTACCGCGGCGTGCATCCGCAGCGCTTCCTCGATCTGTTCGAGACCCTGGCCAACGCGGTGGCCTGCCAGCAGGTCAGCCTGAACGTGGGCATCGCGCTGCTCGGCCGACTGTGCCGCCGCTACGGCCGCCGACTCGAAGCCGGGTCCGGCTGCCACGCTTTTCCGCGCGCGCAGGACCTGCTGGCTGCCGACCCGCAGGACCTGCGGCGCGACGGCTGGAGCCTGCGCAAGGCACGCTACCTGCTGGACATCGCCGCCGCGCTGGCCGACGGCTCGTGGGAGCGTCGGCTGCGGCAAGCCGACGATGCGCAGGCGCTACAGGCGCTGCTGAGCCTGCGCGGGATCGGGCGCTGGAGTGCCCAGTACGCGCTGCTGCGCGGTCTCGGCCGCCACCGTTCCTTCCCGGTCGACGACGCGGGCGCGCGCAAGTACCTGACGCTGTGGCTCGGGCTGCCCGCCGCGCTCGACCCGCCGGCGACCGAGGCGCTGATCGAGCCCTGGCAGCCCTGCGCGGGGCTGGTGTACTTCCACCTGCTGCTGTGGCGCCTGGAGCGCAGCGCGGCGATCGACGCCGGGCCGACCGCGCCGGCAGCCTGAGCCGGCCGCGCGGCCTCAGGGGCGCCGCGTCGACGGCGCTGGCCGCCTGCGCGCGGGCGCCTGGATCGCCACGCTCAGGCCGACCTGCGAGGGTGGGCCCTGCAGCAGGTCGGCCAGCGTGTAGCGGTCGAGGTGTTCCAGGAAGCTGTGCAGTGCGCCGTTGACCACTCCGGTCAGCCGGCAGTTCCCGGTCAGTTTGCAGCGCTCGCCGCCACCCAGGCACTCGACCAGGAAGAAGTCGGGCTCGACGCTGCGCACCACCGCGCCGACATTGACGGCCTCGGGCGCCAGCGCCAGCCGCACGCCGCCGCCCTTGCCGCGCACCGTCTCCAGCCACCCGCCCAGGCCGAGCTTGTGGGTGACTTTCATCAAGTGGGCCTCCGAGACGGCGTGCGCCGCTGCGACCTCGCCGATGGTGCACAGCCGGTCGGGATTGCGCGCCACGTACATCAGCAGCCGCAGCGCGTAGTCGGTCATCAGGGTCAGGCGCATCGCATCTCCGTCGCAGCCGCTTCGGCCGCCCAAAAGAGGTATTGTGAATACCGCAATTGCGGTTTATAGTGGAATCCAGTTTACATCTTTTACATCACACCCCTGGAACCCGCATGAACTCGCCAGCCCGCCCCGACTTGTCGAAGGCCAGACCATGAACCATTCCCACACTGCCGACCCGGCCTTCTGGCGCGCGGGTGCGATCAGCGCCACCGCGGTGATGCTGGTGATCCTCGGCTTCCTGACGGTGAACAGCCTGTCGGACATCACCGCCGGCGGATCGCACGTGCCTGCGTACACGGTGATCAACCACCGCATCTCCTACCAGTACGACCCGGCCAGGGATCACGACATGCCGGTGATCGGAGGTCAGCAACTGTTGTTCGGAAAGCACTACGACGCCGAGCAGGCGCGCGCGCTGATCGCCCGCGGCAAGCTGGTGATCCAGACCCGCGCCTGCATCGACTGCCACACCTTCCTCGGCAACGGAGCGTACTTCGCGCCCGACCTGACCAAGTCGTGGCTGGATCCCGCGTGGCGCCTGCAGTGGATGCCGATGACCGGAGCCAAGACCCGCGAGGACGCGATGGTCGAGTTCCTGATGCATCCGGACCGCTACCCGACATGGAGCCGCGAAATGCCCGACCTGCACATCAGCCGCGACAGCGCCGAGGCGGTGGTCGCCTACCTGAAGTGGATGTCGGCCATCAACACGAATGGCTTCCCGGCGAACTTCGGCCACGCGAGCCAACCCTGAAGAGGACCTCATGTACCAATCTCAGAAACTGGCGATCCGGTACCTGGTCGCCGCGTTCGCGCTGTTCGGCGTGATGATCGCAGCCGGCCTGCTGGCGGCCGCCTTCTACCTCGAGCCCGGCCTGCTGTTCGACAAGCTGAACTTCAGCACGGTGAAGATCCTGCACATCGACACCCTGGTGGTGTGGAACCTGATGGGATTCTTCGGCGCGGTCTACTGGTTCCTGCCGCAGGAGGTCGAGCGCGAGGTCGTCGGCATCCGGCTGGCCAACGTGATGTTCTGGGTACTGTGCGCCGCCTTCCTCGTCGTCGCCGCGGTGTTCGCGCTGGTGCAGACCGGGCCGACCCGCGACTCCACGCTGTGGCTGATCAACCAGGGGCGCAAGTACGTCGAGGCTCCGCGCTGGGCCGCCATCGGCATCCTGTGCGTGGTCGCGGTGTTCATGTTCAACATCGTCGCCACCGCGGTGAAGGCGCGCAGGATGTCGGGAGTGCTGGGCGTGCTCATCGTCGACCTGGTCCCGCTGTTCGTGCTCTACCTCGATGCCTTCCCCAGCGAGACCAACATGGCCAAGGACATGTACTGGTGGTGGTGGCTGGTCCACCTGTGGGTCGAGGCGACCTGGGAGGTGCTGATCGCCTGCATCATGGCCTGGACGCTGATGCGCCTGCTCGACACCCCGCGCCGCATCGTCGAGACCTGGCTGTACATCACCATCGGACTGGTGATGGGCTCGGGCATCCTCGGCCTCGGACACCACTACTACTGGATCGGCACGCCCAAGTACTGGTTCGACCTCGGCGGCTTCTTCTCCGCCCTCGAGCCGCTGCCGCTGATCGGCATGGTGGTGCACGCCGTCTACGACGCCGGAGTCCACCGCATGCGCTGCAGCAACCGTCCGGCGCTGTACTGGATGTTCGCCGAAGCCTTCGGCAACTTCTTCGGCGCCGGGGTGTTCGGCTTCATGATGACCCTGCCGCAGATCAACCTGTTCACCCACGGCACCCAATGGACGGTCTCGCACGGCCATTTCGCCTGGTGGGGCGCCTATGTCTGCGGGCTGATCTCCATCGTCTACGTGGTGCTGGCCCAGGCGCGCGACGCCAGGCAGGTCGACGGTCCGCTGTGGAAATGGGCCTTCGCTCTGCTCAACCTGGGAATCGTCGGCATGGTCGGCGGGCTGCTGATCGCCGGCATGGCACAGGCCTTCTACGAACGCGCGCTCGGCGGCTCGACGCTGCAGTCCTTCATCACCGCCCAGGGCAGCTCGTGGTTCGTCGAGGGCATGTGGGTGCGCGCCGCGTTCGGCGTCATGTTCGCGCTGGGCTACGTGCTGCTGGTGGTCGACCTGGCGCGCGTCGGCCGCAGAGCGGCCGCGCCCGAACTGCGCGCTGCCGGGGTGGGCGCGTGAACCCCCACCAGCTGCTGCGCACCGCGATGCTGCTGGGCCTGTTCGTCACGCTGGCCGGCGGCTACGCGCTGCTCTGGGGAGCCGGGCGGCTGCACGCCAGCCGCCTGCTGGCGGGCGCCGGCTACCTGTGCTACGCGGCGCAATGGACGATCGCGGCGATGCTGTGGATCGGCAGCGATCTGGGCCTGCCGTGGAAGCTGCTGCTCGCGGCCTCGGCCGCCGCGTGCAGCCTGATCCCCAGGGTATCGCTGCATTACGTACGACAACTGGAAGAACCGACCGAAGGGTGACCATGATGGGTGCGATTTCGAATGGCCTTGCCACGCTGATCGGGCTGTGGCTTTCCTATGCTGCGGTGCTCGACCTCGGGCGACTGCGCGGCCAGGCCTGGACCGTGTACGCCGCGGCGGCCGCGGCCGCCGCACTGGCGCTGCTGTCGCGGCGCGGCGACTTCGCCCGCTGGCCGGGCACGACGGAGATCGCCGCTGCGGCGGTCGCCGCCGGCACGCTGGCGCTGTTCCAGGCCGGGGTGCTGAATCACCTGGTCGCCTTCTGGCTGGTGTTCTTCGCCGGCAACGTGATCTCGGTGCTGGCGCTGTGGGCCGCGCTGTATCGCCCCCGCGCCGCCTGAGCTCCCGCCGCGCCGCCGCGCGCGTTCAGCCGGCGGCGTTCAGGATGGTCGAATGCCGCAGCCAGTCCGCATCGGGGTAGTAGCCCACGAGGACGGTGTGGTCGCGGATCAGCCGCACCACCGCGTCCTCCACTTTCGGGCTCAACGCGAAGCAGCCCCAGCTGCGGCCGATGCGGCCGTGGGTCTGCGCGTAGGCCTTGCCCACGTACGCCGCGCCATGCACCACGATGTCGCGCAGGTAGGCCGCGCCGTTGAAGGCCGGGTCGAGTCCGTGCAGGCGCAGCGAATAGCCGTGCTTGCCGTAATAGGTGCGGCCGGTCAGGTAGACCCCCAGGCTGCTCGCATCGGTGCCCGGCCGATTGGAAAAACGCGTCGCCTGCGCGAGACCGCTGCCCTTGCCGTGCGCGACGTAGGTGTAGTACAGCACCTTGCCGGTGAGCACGTCGGCCACCGCCAGCCGGGGCTGGCTGGACGGCACCGAGAAGTCCACGATGGTGACCAGGGGCTTGTCGGTGAGGTGCAACTGGCGCACCCGCGTGTAAGCCTTGAGGGTGGTCCGGATGGCCTGCGGGCTGATCGCCGGCGCCTGCGCGTGGATGGTCTCGACCAGCCTGGGCAGCGGAGCCGGCGGCGCGGCGCCGGCATGCGCCCGCGGCGCTGCGAGAACCCCGATCAACGCCGACCCCAGCGCCGAGCGCCGGCTCGCTGCGCGCAGCGCCGCGGCCAGTCCCGCAGGGCTTCGCCGCTGCCGCTGGAATCGCTGGCCGGCCGACATGCTCCGGTCCTCGTCAGGGCGCGCGGCCGACGATGAGCACGGTCGGCCCGTCGCCGATCGCATGCAGCCGGCCGTCGTCGGGATGCGCAGCGATCGCCCATTCGTAGAGCCTGCGCGCATCGTCGAGCACCGGCCGGCGCGGAACCCCGTAGTACTGTCTTTGCATCGCCTCATCGTACAGGCCGATGCAGCCATGCGAGGCGGCGCGGCCCGGCAGGTCGCGGCCGTGGATCCACACCTCGACCCCCTGGGGCGTCGTGTAGAAGCGCAGCGCATAGTGCATCGGATAGGGCTTGTCGGTGTTCTCCATGTCATAGACCGAAGAACGGTGCAGCCGATCGTACGCCGTCACGCTGAACAGGCCGTCCGGGGTGCGCAGAGCCGGGTCGGAGTCGCTGCCCGAAGTGATGGGAAAGGACATGACCAGCTTGCCGTAGGCGTAGGCGCCCAGGAACTGCTCCGACAGGTCGACCAGCAGGAACCTGGGCTCGCCCGCGGCAGCCTGGTAACGGGCGGGCATCGGAGTGAAGCCTCGCAGCTGGCGGGGGTCCAGCGGCAGCTTGATGCGCACACCCGGGTAGAGATGCCGGCGGTCGATCCGGTTGAAGCGCAGGCCGTCCTGCCAGTGCGGACCGAAAAGCCCGATCGGCGTGTCGCCGCGCACCACCCGGTGGCAGGTCCATGCGACCGCCGCATCGCTGGGATAGTGGACGGCGCAGGTGTCGGGGACCGGCTCGGCGAGGCTCGCGATCGCGCAGCAGCCCAAACCCAGCGCGCACAGGCCGCGGGCCAGGCTCCTGCTCCAGCCGCGCAGCGATTGCGCGCGCGCCCGCGGGGTCGCCGAAGGCGGGCGGTCGACACGAGCGCCGGGCAAGCGCGGCATGGCGGAGGATCCGGGTGGCAGCGAATGCGATCCGACAAGCCGGAGTCGCGATCCGATCACGACCATAGCGCCGATCGCCATGCCGCCGCGCCCCGTCGGCGCCCGCGGCTTGCATCAGATCAACAAAGGGCCGACCGGATCCGCGGCCGCAAGCCCGCCCCGGGCCTAATCGGCCTGCTCGGAATAGATCGCATCGAACGCCTGCGCCGCGTTGCGGAAGGCATCGAGCACTTCCGGGTCGAAATGCCCGGGCAGGGTCCGGCCGTCGCCCCGGACGATCACACCCAGCGCCTGCTCGTGGCCCAGCGGGTCCTTGTAGGGACGGCGGCTGCGCAGCGCGTCGTAGACGTCGCAGATCGCCATGATGCGCGCGCTCAGCGGAATGGCATCGCCCGCGACGCCGTGGGGATAACCGCTGCCATCCCACCGTTCGTGGTGACCCAGCGCGATCTCCTCGCCCATGCGCAGGTAGGCGCATTCGCCCTCGCCCTGCGCCAGGATGCGCGCGCCGAGACTGGTATGGGTCTGCATCACCGTCCTCTCCTCGGCATCCAGCGGACCCGGCTTGAGCAGGATATGGTCCGGAATCGCGATCTTGCCCACGTCGTGCAGCGGACTGGCATGAAAGATCGAGTCGACGAACTCATCGCCCATGCCCAGTCGCTGCGCCAGCTCGCTGCTGTAGAAACTGATGCGCTTGATGTGGGCGCCGGTCTCCTGGTCGCGGAATTCGGCTGCACGCATGATCGTGCAGATGGTGTCTCGATGGCTCGCGGTGAGCTGCGCACTGCGCTCGCGCACCTGCTGCTCCAGCGTACGGTTGTGCAGTGCCAGCAGATCGCCGTATTCCTTCAGGCGCAGCAGGTTGCGCACGCGAACCCACAGCTCGGCACGATCGACCGGCTTGCCGAGGAACTCCTCGGCGCCGCAGTCCAGCGCCCGCAGGCGGGCCGCGCGATCGTCGAGCGCGGTGACCATGATGACCGGGATCGACCGCGTGTCGTCGTCGGACTTGAGTTCATGCACGACGCGGAAGCCGTCCTTGCCGGGCATCATCGCATCGAGCAGGATCAGGTCGGGTCGATCCTGCCTGGCACGTTCGAGTCCCGCGTCGCCGTCCGCCGCCTCCAGCGTCGCGTGCCCTTCCCGCTCGAGCAGCAGGCGCAGGAATTCGCGATTGCGGGGGTCGTCGTCGACGATCAGAACCACCTTGGACGCTTGGGCGGACATGCGATCTCCTGCTAACGCTGCGATACGGCCTGGCGCAGTGCGGCCAGCAGCCGCTGCTCGTTGAATCTCGACTTGCGCACCACGCTGCAGGTCTGGTCCTGCAGCGCACTGCGCTGCGCCGCGTCGAGCTCCATCGCGGTCAGCACCACGACAGGGATCCCGGCGGTGGCGTCGTCCGCGCGCAGCGCGGCCAGGACCTCGAATCCGCTCATCCCCGGCATCAGCAGATCGAGGATGATCAGCCTGGGCTTGTGCGCGCGCGCCATCGACAAGGCCTCGCGTCCGTCCCGGGCGCACAGGCTGGTGCATCCGTTCGCGGCGAGCAGCGAGCCGACGACCTCCAGCGCCTGCGGCTCGTCGTCGACCACCAGGACGGGGGAAGCGCAGCCATCGCCGGAGGCATCCAGCAGGTGCAGTCGCTGCAGCACGCTGCGCAGCATCCTGGCCGGAACCGGCTTTTGCAGCGCGTCGACCGCGCCCAGAGCAAGGCCCTTGCCGGTGTCGGCGACGATCGACGCGACGACCACCGGGATCGCCTGCAGCTCCGGGGTGCTCTTGATCCGCGCGAGGAATTCCCAGCCGTCGATTCCCGGAAGCAGCACGTCGAGCACGATCAGGCACGGCTTGGTCTCGCGCAGCAGGTCCCACGCCTGCTCGGCGCTCGACGCGACCAGGACGTCGCAGCCCGCGCTTTCCAGTTGCACGCGGATCAACCCGGCCGCGCTGGCGTCGTCGTCCACCACCAGCGCCAATGGCGGCGTGGTGGCGTCGCGCCGCACAGGCTGCACCTGCGCTTCGGTGCGCCGCGCGTCGACCCCGCGCAACGGCAGCCAGACGCAGAAGGTGGTTCCGACACCCTCGCTGCTGCGCAGTCCGACGCAGCCGCGCTGCAGCGCGCACAGCCTGCGCACCAGCGTCAATCCCAGTCCGCTTCCCTGGTACTGGCGAGCCAGCGAACTGTCGATCTGCACGAAGGGCTCGAACAGGCGCTGCATGTCGGCCTGCCCGATCCCGATCCCGCTGTCGCAGACCTCGATCTGCAGCAACCGATCCTCGTCGCCTTCGGCCAGCGGCTGCGCCACGCGGTCGCATGCGGCCAGCGCGGCCAGCGCCTGCGCGCGGCTCACGGCGGCAGCGCGCAGTTCCACCCGCCCTCCGTCGGGGGTGAACTTCACCGCGTTCGACAACAGGTTGTAGACGATCTGCTTGCACTTGCGCGGGTCGAGCAGCGCGGTGCCGAGGGTGTCGGGAACCCAGGCCGTCAGGGCGATGCGCTGCGCCATCGCCTTTTCCTTGACCACCGACAGGCAGCCGCGCAGCAGCTGCGCCGGGTCCACGACCTCGGCGTCGAGCGACATCTTGCCGGCCTCGATCTTCGACAGATCCAGCACATCGTTGATCAATTCGAGCAGGTGCTCGCCGCTGTCGTAGATATCGCTGACGTACTCGATCTGGCGCGCGTCCAGCGCACCGGCCAGGCCATCGCGCAGCACCTCGGAAAAACCCATGATCGCGTTCAGGGGCGTGCGCAGCTCATGGCTCATGCTGGCGAGGAATTCGCTCTTGAAGCGCGTCGCGGTCTCGGCCGCCCGCCGCATGTCCTCGAGCGCGCGTTCGCGCGCCTTGGCTTCGCCGATGTCCTCGACGACCCAGATGGTGGATCGCGCGGTCCCGTCGCCTGCGAGGGTGCGCGCCGCCACGCGCGCCCAGAACGGGCTTGCGTCGAGCCGCAGCAGCTGCAGTTCGGCGGCAAAGGTCGGCGCACCCGCCACCCCGGTCTCCAGCGTCGCGTCGAGGGCCGCCGACTGGCTCGAATCGGCCGCGCGCAGCAGCTCGCGCAGCGCCCGCCCGGCCAGGTCCGTCGTCGGCGCAACGCCCAGGATGCTCGCCAGCTTGGGGTTGCCGCGCTCGACCGTCGGGCCGACCGAGAACATGACGCCGACCTCGACGTTGTCCAGGATGGCCTGCAGTGCCGCGGTGCGCTGCGCGACGCGCGCCTCCAGTTCCTCGTACACCCGCAGGTTCTCCATGGCCACCGCGGTGGTGTCGGCCAGCGCCTGCAGGACCCGCAACTCGTCGGGTGACGGAACGTGGTGGGACGCCCAGTAATTGCCGATGGCTCCGACCGGTTCCAGCGTGCGAATGGGCACCATCGCCAGGCTCTTCACGAAGGTCGGCCGGTAGGCTTCGGCGGGAATGCGCGGGTCGGCGTAGATGTCGGCGATGGCTGCCGGCTCGCGGTGGTGCATCACCCATCCGCTGATGCACGCGCTCATCGGGAAGCGCTGGCCTTTCCACAGCGGCTCGATCGCATCCTCGTCGGCATAGAAGCAGCGGTCGCCGTCGCGCAGCACGAAGGTCGCGCCGTCGGCTCCGGTCAGTTCGCGCGCGGCGCGGCGCACGATGTCCATCACGCCGGGCAGGTCGCGCGCCATCGAAAGGCGCTGCACGACCTCGACCAGGCGCTCCATCGCGTGGCCATACCAGGCCGAACGCAGCGCCGAGGCTTCGGCGGGCCGGCTCATCCGCGCGGCTCCGGCGGATCGTCGAGCGGCCGTGGGCGCCCCAGCAGGTAGCCCTGCGCGTGGCCGACCCCGAGGTCGAGCAACACCCGCAACACCGCCTCGGTCTCGACTCCCTCGGCCACCACGGTGCTGCCGGTCTGCTCGGCGAAGCGTTGCACCGCGGCGGCCAGCGCGCGGTACTGTCGCGTGGAGTCGATCTGCCGGATGAGGCTGTTGTCCAGCTTGATGACATCGGGCTGCAGCCTCAGGATGTGGCGAAAGCTCGCGAAGCCGGCGCCGGCATCGTCCACCGCGATGCGCAGGCCGCGCTTCCTGAGCGGTTCGATGGCGCGCGCGATGATCGAGTAGTCGTCCACCGAAGCATGCTCGGTCACCTCGAGGATCAGTCGCTCGAAGGGATGCGTGCCCAGCACAGGCTCCAGGACTCCCGACAGCAGGGTCTGCGGCGAGGCATTGAGCGACAGGTAGGTCTGCTGCGGCAGGCGCGCCAGCCCGCGCAGTGCCTTTTCGATGGCCGCCGCTTCGAGCCGGGCCTGCAGCCCGATCTCGGCGGCTTCGTTGAACCAGATGTCGGGCGCGCGCACGGGCTCGTCGACGAAGCGCGTCAGCGCCTCATGGCCGACGACCGTCCTGTCCGGCAGTCGCACGATCGGCTGGTAGACGGTCGCGAAACGCTCGCCATCGAGCACCCCCGCGTAGCGCACGAGCAGGTCGCGCCGGCGCCCTTCCTCGATGACCTGCTCCTCGATGAAGCGTGCGGTCATGTCGGCGAAGCACCGCAGGGTCTTCACTTCGCGCTCGCCCAGCGAGTCGTCCGGGCGTCTGCTGAAACAGCAGAAGGTGCCATAGATGCGACCGTCGCTCAACCGGATCGGCACGCTCAGATGCGCGCCGACCGGCAGCGCGGCCGTCACCGGCAGCGTGCGTGCCTCGGCCACGCGCGCGGCATCCTGCATCAACTCGGGCAGGCGGCCGTCGACGACACGCTGGCAGAAGCTGTCCTCCAGCGGGTCGGACGCCCCGACGCGGATCGGCGGATCCTCCAGCAGCGAATCGACGTAGCGGAACACCCGACGCCCCTCCCTGAACTCGGAGATGAACGCCACTTCCAGTCCGATCAGCCGGCGCACGGATTGCAGCGCCTCGAGGACCAGTTCCTCCGCGTTGCGCCTGGGCAAGTACACCTTGTGGCTCCTCGTCGGGACTCACCCTCGCGTTGCGGCGAGGTACGGGCGGCGCGATGCGTCGACTCGATCCGGCCCAGCGACGCGTTCAGCGGCGTTGCCGGACGATCGAGCCGAAGCGTCGACGATGGTGCGATCGAGGTTCATGCGTTTCCCCCACCTCGGGATCTGCGGGCACGGTTGCACGCGCGAAGCGACAAGGCACGGACGGGGGCGTGGTCTGTGCCGGGCAAGGCCGGAGCGTCCGGCGACTCGTGGGTGACGGCCAGGGGCTGGGGCGCGTCGCAAGCCGCGGCGATCCGACACGCCAAGCCATCTCGCGTGTCCTTCGCGCAAAACGCGGTTGCACGGTCCCATCGTATAAAGTGTCCCCCAACCGGTCAACAAGAGGTCGGTTGGAATCCATTGCTTACATCTGGACATTCTTTCGAACCATTCGCCCGTTGCGGTGCCTCGATGCCCCACCCCGCGCTGCTGCTTGTCGATGACGACCGCCTGGCCCTGGCGACGCTGACCGAGGGCCTGCGCGCGATGGGCTACGGGGTGGCAGCCGCCGACTCCGCTGCGGGAGCCTTGCAGCGGGCCGCCGCCGAAGCCTTCGATCTGGCCCTGCTCGACATCCGCATGCCGGGTCTTTCGGGGATGGAGCTCGCCCATCTGCTCGAGCGCCGCCACGGGCTGCACAGCCTGTTCCTGAGCGCCTACGGCGAGCGTGACGAAGTGGCCGAGGCGGTGCGCCAGGGCGGACTCGGCTACCTGGTCAAGCCGATCGACCCGGCACGCCTGATGCCGGCGATCGAGACGGCGCTGGCTCGCGCGCGCGACCTCGACGGGCTGCTGGCTGCCAAGGGGCAACTCGAGCACGCGCTCGCCGATGGCCGCCATACCAGCGTCGCCATCGGCATCGTGATGGCCCAGCGCGGGCTGTCGGAGAGTGCCGCCTTCGCGAGCCTGCGCGACGAGGCGCGCCGCCAGCGACGCAAGCTCAGCGACCACTGCAACGACGTCGTGGCGGCGCTGCAACGCAATCGTCATGGATAGCGGGCCGCCGCGAACCGGGGACGTGGACCCTGCGGCGGTCGGCGCGGCCCAGGACCAGGTGCGTCGCCAGTCGGAGATCCTCGCCAAGGTCACCGACGGCGTGGTGGTCGTGGCCGCGCAGGACGGGAGCATCGTCTACTGCAACGCGGCTCTCGAGTCGATGTTCGGCTACGACCGCGGTGAACTGCTCGGCCAGCCCGTGGCCAGGCTCAACGCCCCGACGATGGAGGCCCCCGCAGCGACCGCGAGGGCCATCATGGACGCCCTCGGCTGCACCGGGCGCTGGGACGGCGAGATCCTGAACCAGCGCAAGGACGGCAGCACCTTCTGGACCTTCACCACGATCAGCTGCCACGAACTGCCCGGCTGGGGAGCCGTCTGGCTGGGCATCCAGCGCGACGTCAGCGCGCAACGCCGGGCAGAAGGGGAGTTGCGCCTGCGGGAGGGCTACATCCGCGCGATCTTCGACAACTTCCCGTTCCTGGCCTGGATCAAGGACCGGAACGGCCGCTACCTGATGGCCAACCAGGCGCTGGCCGACGCGGCCCGGGTTGCCGACGCGAGCCTGCTCGTCGGCATGCCCGAGCCCGCCATCTGGCCCCTGGGTGTCGCCGAACGACTTCAAGCCGATGAGCGCCAGGTGCTGGACAGTGGACAGCCCCTGACGACCGTCTACCGGAGCCCGGAGCCCGGACGCCGCATCTGGTGGGAAGTCGTGCGCTCGCCCATCGAGTTCGACGGCGAGAGCATCGGCACGGCTGGCTTTGCCAGGGACGTCAGCGATCGTCACCTGGCCGACGATGCGCTTCGCGAACGCCAGGGCTGGTTGCATGCGATCGTCGAGCAGCTCCCGGTGGGCGTGGCGGTGCTGGACCAGGCGGGACAGTTCCTGCTGAGCAACGCCCTCATGCGCTCGCTGGCGATGGGCGCGCAGATGCCGTCGTTCTCCGAGGAACAGGTTGCGCGCTGGGAGGCTTGCGATGCCGAAGGCGGGCGCCTGCCGCCCGACGAATGGCCGGGAGCCCGTGCCCTGCGCGGCGAGTCGGTACGCAGCGGCATCGAATTCACCCATCGCAGCCCGCAAGGCGAAACCAGGAGCCTGCTGGTCTCGGCGATCCCCTTCCGCGGCCCGGGCGACGCCATCGCCGGCGCGGTGGCGGTGGTGCAGGACATCAGCGAGCGCAAACTCTCCGAGGCCGCATTGCGCGACAGCGAGCAGCGCTTTCGCGCGCTCGTCATGGCGAGTTCCGACATCGTCTACTGCATGAACCACGACTGGACGCAGATGCAGTCGCTGGATGGCCGGGAATTCATCGCCGATACGACGACCCCGTCGAGCGGCTGGCTGCAGCAATACATCCCGCCCGACGCCCGCGCCGAGGTGCTGCAGCACATCGGCGCGGCCATCCAGTCGCGCGGCGCGTTCAACCTCGAACACAGGGTCCATCGCAAGGACGGGAGCATCGCGTGGGTCCACTCGCGCGCGGTGCCGATCCTCGATGAGCGCGGCGGCATCCGTGCCTGGATCGGCATGGCCAGCGACGTGACCGGTCGCAAGAACGCGGAGCATGCGCTGCGGGCGAGCGAGGAACTGCTGCGCACCATCGCCGAGAACAGCCACGACGACATCTTTTACGTCGACCGCTCGCATCGCATCGAATACCTGAACCCCGCGGGACTCGAGTTCATGCGCCGCGCGTTGCAGGATCCGGGCCTGCGCCTGGAGCAGCTGGCCGGACGCACGACTTGGGAAGTCCTCGGCGACAACCCGATGACCCGCGCATTTCGCGAGCTCGACGAGCAGGCCATGGCAAGCGGCCAGGCATCCAGCGTCGAGGATGTCGTGGGCTGCGGAGCGCTGGCGCGCAGCCGGCTCACCCTGCGCACGCCGATACGCAACGCGCGAGGCGACATCGTCGGCCTCGTGGGGATCGCGCGCGACATCACCGCGCGCAAGCGCGAGGAGGCGGCCAGGCTCGGCGAAGTGGCGCGGCAGCGCGACGCGCTGGTGCGTGAAGTGCACCATCGCATCAAGAACCACCTGCAGGGCGTGCTGGGACTGCTGCGGCTGCAGATCGACAGGCAGCCCGAACTGGCTGCGGCGCTTGCCGAGGTGATGGCGCAGGTGTACGCCATCGCGGGCGTCTATGGCCTGCGTGGCCAGTCCGCGTCCGCCGATCTGGATCTGGCGCGCATCGTCGACCTCGTGGTGCAGGGCGCCGGCGCCGCCGCCCATGTGCGATGGGCCAGCGAGCTCGACGGCGCCGCGTACCTGAACGAGGCCGATGCCGTTCCGGTCGCGCTGGCCGTCAACGAGCTCGTGGCCAACGCGTGCAAGCACCTGTCGCACGTGGACCCCGCGCGCCCCGTGCGGATCACGCTGCGCGGCGGCACCGGAGGTGTCTGCGTCGAGGTGCGCAACGGGCCGGCGAGTCTGCCGGCCGGTTTCGATTTCGCCGGCCGGCGCGGCATCGGCACCGGGCTGCAACTGCTCGCCACCTTGCTGCCCAGCCAGGGCGCCCGGCTGCGCTTGCAGCAGCAACTCGACGAAGTCTGCGCCGAACTCGTTCTGCAGGCTCCGGTGGTGGCCCGGCGGGACTCACCCGCGGCCGGACCGCCTTGACGCCGCGGCCGCCCGGGGCTGGCTCGGGGCTGCCGGGATTTGCACCTCTACGACGCCCGTCGTAGACTGCGCGCTGGCCGGCTCCCCGTCGCGCATCCGCGCTGCCTGCCAACGCCCGTGCCTCCGAGGCACCGCCGCACGACGCCCGCAACGGTCGAACCTGAAGCGCAACCTCGATGACCAAGGTCTGGATGTCCGGCTTGCTCGCCTGCGCCCTGCTCGCGGGTTGCGCGAGCTACGTGCCGCGCCCGCTGCATCCGGGCCGCAGCGCGGCCGCGCTGCAGGCGCGCAGCCTGTCCGACCCGCGGCTGCTGCGCTTCCTGGCGGTCGAACAGCATCGCGGCGCGGCGCCGCGCTGGAACCTCGCCACGCTGAGCCTGGTCGCGCTGTACGAGCGGCCGGACCTGCCGCTGGCGCAGGCGCGGCTGCGCGAAGCACGCGGCGGCGAAATCACCGCGTCCGAGCTGCCCAACCCGACGCTGTCGATCGCGCCGACCTACGACGCGACCACCGGCGGCTGGAAGATCGGCCCGCTGATCGACTTCCTGATCCAGCCCGATGGCGCGCGGCGCGCGCGCATCGCGCGGGCGCGCGCCCGCATCGACGAGGCGCGCCAGCGCATCGCCATCGCGGCGTGGAGCCTGCGCGGGCAGGTGCGCGGGGCGCTGCTCGATCTGTGGTCGGCGCGCGCGGCGCTGCGCCTGGCTGCCCGCGGCGCGACGCTGGCCGCGCAGTACCGCGACACCATCGCGCAGCGCTACCGCGCAGGGATGGTGTCGGCATCGGCGCTGTCGACGGCCACGCTGGCCTGGCAACGCGCTGCGCTGCAGCGCAGCGCGGCCCGCCGCGACCTGCGGCTGGCGCGCTCGGCTCTGGCCGCGGCGCTGGGCCTGCCCGATGCCGCGCTCGACGGCGTGCGCCTGGACCTGCGCGGCGTCTCGCACCCGCGCACCCCGACTCGGCTGCAAGCCCTGGTTCGCGCGGCGCTGGTGTCGCGCCCCGAGGTGCTGCAGGCCCTGGCGCACTACGCATCGGCGCAGGCCGCGCTGCGACTGGCGGTGGCCCGGCAATACCCCTGGCTGGAAATCGGCCCCGGCTACCACTACGACCAGGGGGATCACAAGTTCATCCTCTCGATCTCCCTGCCTTTGCCGGTGCTGAACCAGAACCAGGGGCCGATCGCCCAGGCACGCGCGGCGCGGCAGCTCGCCGCGGCCGAGTTCGTCGCCGCGCAGGCGCGGGTGCTGGCCCAGATCGACGCCGCCCGCGCCGACTGGCGGGCCAGCCGCTCCGAACTCGCCAGCGCGCGCCGCGTGCGCGGTGCGGCCGCGCAGCAGTTGCGGCGCCAGCGCGCGCGCTACGCCGCCGGCGCCATCGGCCGGCTGCGCCTGCTGGCCGCCGAGCTGGCCAGCGTGCAGGCGCGCCAGGGCACGCTGGCCGCGTCGCTGGACCAGCGCCGCGCGCTGGGCAGGCTGGAAGCCGCGCTGTACCACCCCTTCCTGGTCGCCCGACGGAGTCGATGATGGGACGCTACCTCCTTGTGCTCGCGGCGCTGGCCTGCGCCGCTGCCGCCTGCGCCGGCAACGCATGCGCCGCGCCGCCGGCGACCCTGCGGCTCGACGCCGCGTCGTTGGCGGCAGGCGGCGTGCGCACCGCGGCGCTGCGGGCCGTCGCGCGCTCACCCCGGGTCGCGGCCTACGGCGTGGTGCTCGACCCCGGCCCGCTGATCCGGCTGGCGGCGGCCATCGCGGCAGCGCGCAGCCGCCTGGCCGAGGCGCGCGCGCAAACCGCGCTGGCAGCCAGCCAGGCCAGGCGGGCGACCGGGCTGTACCGCGCGCAGCACAATGTGTCCCGGGCCGACTACGAGGCCGCGCGCTCGCGCCTGCAGGTCGCCGAAGCGGCCGAGGCCGGCGCCCGTGCGAGGCTCGCCGAGGTGCAGGCGGGCGCGCGCTCGCGCTGGGGCGCGCGCCTGGCCGGCGCCGCGGCCGGCGGCGGCGCACCGTTGCCGCAGCTCGAGCAGGGCCGCTGGCAACTCGTCGAGGCCAGCGTCGCGCTCGGCGGCTCGCTGCCGCGGCCGCTGGCGCCGCCGCTGGCGCGGCTGCCCGACGGCACGCGAGCCAGGCTGCGGGTGATCGGGCGGGCGCCGCGCGCCGCGGCGGGGATCGCCGGCCCCGGGGTGTACTGCCTGCTGGCCGCACCCACCGCGGCGTCGATCGGCACACCGCTGAGCGTGAGCCTGCGCGCAAGCCGGGCGCTGCCCGGGGTACTGGTTCCGGCGTCGGCGGTGGTGTGGCACGACGGCCGCGCGCTGGTGTACCTGCAACGCGGCGCGTCGACCTATGCGCCGGTGGCCATCCCGACCTCGACGCCGGTCGGCGCGGGCTATTTCGTCGCGGCACGCGACGCGCCGGACCTGCGCGCCGGGCAACGCCTGGTCGTGCGAGGCGCGGCGCTGCTGTACTCGGCCTCCCGCTCGGCCCACCCGGCGGGCGCGGCCAGCGCCCCGGCCGACGACGACTGAGCCGGGGCCGCCCATGCGATCCATCGTCGCGTTCTGCCTTCGCTTTCGCTGGCTGGTGCTGGTCGCCGCGCTCGCGCTGAGCCTGCTCGGGGTGCTCGCGGTGCTGCATGCCCCCTACGACGTGTTTCCCGAGTTCGGCCAGCCGACGGTCACCGTGGAGACCAATGTCGCCGGGCTCGCGCCGCGCCAGATCGAGTCGCTGGTCACCACCCCGGTGGAAGACGCGGTCAACGGGGTTCCCGGGCTGAAGACCCTGCGCTCGCAGTCGATGGAGGGACTGTCGGTGGTCGACGCGGTGTTCTCCGGCGCGACCGACGTCTACCGCGACCAGCAGCTGGTGGCCCAGCGCATCGCCCCGCTGGCCGCCTCGCTGCCACCGGGGGCGACCCCGGTGATCGCGCCGCTGCAATCGTCGACCGGAGTCGCGCTGTCGATCGGGCTGGCGTCGAAGCGCATGTCGGCGATGCAGCTGACCGAGCTCGCGCGCTGGACCGTGCGGCCGGCGCTGCTGGCCGTGCCCGGGGTGTCCAAGGTGGTGATCTTCGGCGCGCGCCCCGAGCAGCTGCAGGCGCAGTTCGACCCGGCCCGGCTGGCCGCGCTGCATATCGGGCTGAACCGGCTGAGCGCCGCCGCGGCAGCGTCGAGCCGGGTGCTCGGCGCCGGAATCGTCGACACGGCGAACCAGCAGCTGTTCCTGATGAGCCACGGCCAGGCCGACACCCCCGCCGCGCTGGCCGACAGCGTGGTGCTGCACCGCGCGGGCCGTAGCCTGACGCTGGGCGAGGTGGCGCGGGTGGTGGCGGCGCCGCCGCCGCCGCTGGGCGGCGCGCTGGTCGGCACGCGGCCCGGGCTGCTGCTGGTGGTGGGCACGCAGTACGGCGCGAACACCCTGGCGGTGACCCGCGGCCTCGACCGCGTGCTGCAATCGATGGCTCCGGTGTTCCGGCGCGACGGCGTGCAGGTTCTGCCCGACGGCCTGCGCCCGGCGTCGTTCATCGATTCGGCGCTGCGCGACGTGCGCGATTCGCTGGCCATCGGAGGGGTGCTGATCGCCATCGTGCTGTACCTGGCGCTGCGCAACTGGCGCACCGCGGTGGTGTCCTTCGCGGCGATCCCGCTGTCGCTGCTGGCGGCCGCGATGGTGCTGGTGCACTACGGCCTGAGCCTCAACACCCTGTCGCTGGGGGGGCTTGCGATCGCCCTCGGCGAGGTCGTCGACGACGCCGTGGTCGGGGTCGAGAACATCCACCGCAGGCTGCGCGAAAACCGCGCGCTGGCGCAGCCGCGGCCGCTGCACCAGGTGATGCTGCAGGCCACGCTGGAGGTGCGCAAGGCGGTGATCTTCGCCACCTTCGCGGTGGTCGTCGTGTTCCTGCCGGTGCTGCGCCTGGGCGGAGTCGCCGGCCGCCTGTTCGGGCCGCTCGCGCTGGCCTACATGTTCGCCATCCTGGCCTCGCTGGTGGTCGCGCTGACCGTCACGCCGGCGCTGGCGATGCTCCTGCTGGGGCATGCGCCGATCGACCCGTCCGACCCGCCGCTGGTGGCGCTGGCCAAGCGCGGCTACGCGCGCCTGCTGGGCGCGGTGCACGCTCGCGCCTCCGGCGTCGTCGCCGCGGTGGCGATGGCCGTGGTCGCCGGGCTGGCCAGCGTGCCGCTGCTGCGCACCAGCTTCCTGCCGCACTTCAACGAAAACGACCTCATCGTGCACTTCCAGACCGCGCCGGGCACCTCGCTGGCGACCACGCTGCGCATCGCCGAGCGCGCGGTGGCGATCATGCAGCGCCTGCCCGAGGTCGCGCACGTCGTGGCCCATGCCGGTCGGGCGCACCTGTCGAACGGCGCCGCGCCGACCGACAAGGCGGAAATCGACATCGGGCTGACGGCGCTCGGCCGCGCCGACGGCCAGGCGGCCAAGCGACGCATCCTCTCGGCGGTCCGCGGCGCGCCCGGGGTGCGCTGGTGGGCCAATACCTTCCTCACCGAGCGCATCCACGAAACCCTGTCCGGCGTGACGGCGCCGGTGGTCGTGACCATCTACGGGCGCCACCTGCGCTCGCTCGACGACGACGCGCGCCGCGTGGCCGCGGCGTTGCGCCAACTCCCCGGCGCGGCGGGGGTGCGCATCAAGGCACCACCCGGGACCCCCGAGCTGTCGATCCGCCTCGATCGCGCGGCGCTGGCGCGCTACGGCTTCACCGCCGCGCAGGTGCTGCGGGCGATCCAGACCTGCTACCGCGGGCGCACCGTCGGGCGCGTGTACACCGCCGGCGCTTCGCTGCCGATCGTCGTCGTGCTGCCGCCCGCGCTGCGCGCCGATCCGGCCGCGATCGGCGACGTTCCGCTGGTCGCCCCGTCGGGCGGCATCGTGCGCCTGGGGGCGCTGGCGCGAATCCGCCAGCGCTCCGGCCAATCGCTGATCCTGCACCGCGGCGCGCAGCGGGTGCAACTGGTGACCGCGAACGTCGACGGCAGCGCCGGGCGATTCGTCGCCCGCGCGCGAGAACGGCTGGCCCGCCTCGCGCTCGCGCCCGGCGACTACCTGCGCGTCGGCGGCACCGCGACCGCATCGGGGCGCGCCAGGCTGCAGCTGGGCGTCGACTTCGCGCTGGCGCTGGCGGCCATCCTCGGCCTGCTGCTGGTCGCGCTGCGCGAGGCGCGCAGCGTCGCGCTGCTCGCGGTCAACGTGCCCTTCGCGCTGGTGGGGGGCGTCGCCGCGATCTGGATCGCCGGCCTGCCGGTTTCCCTCGGCGCCGCGGTGGGCTTTGTCACGGTGTTCGGAATCACCCTGCGCAATGCCATCATGCTGCTCGCCCACTACCGTTCGCTGGTCGTCGACGAAGGCCGCAGCTGGGATTGGGACACCGCCAGGCTGGGCGCGATGCACCGCCTGACCCCGATCCTGATGACAGCCTCGGTCACCGCGCTGGGCCTGCTGCCGCTGGCACTGGGAGCGCACCGGCCGGGCCAGGAGATCGAAGGCCCGATGGCCATCGTGATCCTCGGCGGCCTGCTCAGCTCGACCGCGCTGACCCTGCTGGTGCTGCCGACGCTGGCGCTGCGCTACGCGCGCTTCGGCACCTCCGAGTTCGGCACCTCCGAGTTCGGCACCGGCGAGCCGCGCGCGTGAGCCGCCGCCGGGGCCCGCCCGGCAAGCCAGCGCCGGCAAGCAGGCACCGGCAGGCAGGCCCCGGCTTCACAGCCGGATGCGGTAGCGCACGAAGTCGTCGGCGCTGGTGAACCCGTCGTACAGCCGGCGCGCCGGGTTGTCGGCGCGGGTGTGCCAGTACAGGGTCGCCCACCCGCGCTGCCGGCCCAGCGCGAGCAGGTCGTCGATCAACGCGCGCCCGACACCGCGGCCGCGGTGCTGCGGGTCGACGTACAGGTCCTCGAGGTAGGCGACCGGCGCCTGCACCCAGGTTCCCTCGTGCAGCACGACGATCGCGAAGCCGATCGCCCGGCCCGCGTGCTCGGCCACGCGCGCGAACATCGGCACCGTCGGGTCGAGCAGCCGGCGCCATGTCGCCGCGGTCGCTTCGGCGGGCAGCGTGGTGGCATAGAAGCCCAGGTAACCCTGCCACAGGTCCAGCCAGTCGGCGTGGTCGGAGGGCAGCAGTTCGCGAAGGGTCGTGGCGGAGGTGGTCATCGAGGGGATCTGCGGTGCGCCGGCCGCGGCGACGGCAGCACCGCAGCATAGGCGATGAAGGCCGGAGGCGAAGCGGGAGCGAGGCTTCGACCCCACCAACGGTGCGGCCGCGCATCGGCGCGCCGCGAAGCAACGCGGCGCCGAGTTGACCCACATCACCCGGCATGTCGCGGCGCGCGCCGGCAGCGCCCCGGGCCGCGGCAGCGCGGCCTAGCATCGGCGCAATGCCCCGACGCGGGGAAGGCGCGGGGTGAAGGCGCGGCGGGAAGGCCGCGGATCGGACGGGAGATCGACGTGTACAAGTTCGTGGCGCGCATGGCGCTGGCGCTGGCCTGCGGCTGCTCGGCGATGGCCGCGCATGCCCAGGTGGCCTATACCGCCAAGGCGGTGAACCTGCGCGCAGGTCCGGCGCCCGGCTATCCGGTGGTCGCGGTGGTGGCTTCCGGCCTGAGCCTGCAGGTGCAGGGCTGCCTGTCGGACTACAGCTGGTGCGATGTCATCGCCGGACCGTACCGCGGCTGGGTCTACGCCGGCAACATCGACTACGCCTACGAGGGGCAGTACGTGCCGCTGCTGGACTACGGCCCGCGCTTGGGAATCGTCATCATCGGCTTCACGCTGTGGGACTACTGGGATCGCCACTACACCCGGCAGCCCTTCTTCCGCGACCGCGACCGCTGGGAGCACTATCGGCCGGCGCCTGCGCACCGGCCCGGGCGGCCCCCGCAGCCTGCCGCGCCGCTACCGTTGCAGCCCCCGCAGCAGATGCCGCCAGCGTACCGCGTGCCACCGCCGCGGCCGGTGCCGCCGGCGTACCGCGCGCCACCGCCGCAGCGGCCCGTGCAGCGGTATCCCGCACCGCCGCCGGTGCGCGTGCTGCCGCCGCCGGCGCCACGCTCGCCGCAGCACCTGCCGCCGCAGCGGGTGCAACCGCGCCCCGGCGCAGGCCCGCAGCCCGGCCAGACGCAGCGCCAGGGCCCCGGCCCGCGTGACGGGCGCGGCCCCGCGCGGCGCGACGGCGACAACCCCGGGCGCTGAGTCCGGCGCCGCGGCGCGCGCCGCTCACGCCGGTTGCGCCGCCTCGGCCAGGCCCAGCCTGCGGCGGTCGGACTCGGGATGCATCAGCCAGGCGCCGAGCAGGCCGCAGACCAGCACGAACACCCCGGCCATCACGAAGCCGCTGCGAAACCCCGCGGCCGGGTTCGCCCCCAGGTCGACCAGCCGCCCCATGATGATCGGCGCCAGCAGCCCGGCCACGGTCTGCACCGAATTCATGATCCCGAGCATCGCGCCGCGCTGCGGCGTCGGCGTGATCTCGCCGATCAACGTCGCGCCGAGCGGGAAGATGATCCCGCAGATCGAGAACGCCAGGGTCACCATCGCGATCTCCGCCGCGGCCGACTTCAGCAGGGGCATCAGCACCATCGCACCGCCGCTGATCACCACGCACAGCCCGCCGAGCCCTCCTCTGGCGAGCCGATTGGGAAGTCCCAGCAGGGTCAGCTTCTGCGAGGCCAGGCTGATCGCCGGCCCGAGCAGGATCTGTGCCAGCGCCGGCAGCGCGACAATCCAGCCGACCTGGGCCTGCTTGAACCCGGCTGCCTGGATCAGGTAGCCCGCCAGCCAGATGACGTTGAGGGTAAGCACCCAGTAGGCGGCGAAGCCCGCCAGGAACACCCCCAGCGCGGTGCGGCTGAAAATCAGCCGCCGGTACGCGATCGACTCCGCCGCGGCGGGCACCGGCTGCGTCGCGCCGGGCGCGGGCGCCTGGCCGGCCGTCCCCTCGCGGCCGATCGCCAGCCATGCGACGGCCCAGGCCAGGCCGGCTACGCCCAGCGCAGCGAAGGCGGTGTGCCAGCTGTAGTGGACGATGATCAGCACGATCAGAGGAGCGATCACCCCGGCCCCGAAGGGTGCTCCGGTGATCACGATGCTGGTCGGCCAGGCGCGGCGCTTGTCGTCGAACCACTTGTACACCGCGTGCAACGCGATCGGCAGCGCCGGCCCCTCGCCCAGCCCGAGCACGATGCGGCTGGCCAGCAAGGTCTGCAGCCCGACCATCCCGGCCATCGGCAGTTGCGCCAGCGCCCAGATCACCGCCATCGCGGCCAGCACGGGCTTGGAGCGCATGCGATTGACCAGGAAGCCGCCGATCACCCCGGAGATCGGGAACAGCAGGAAGAAGGCGCTGCCCACGAGGCCGAACTGGGTGTGCGTCAGATGAAGTTCGCGGATGATCGGCACCGCCGAAAGCCCGATCACGGCCTTGTCGGCCCAGTTGATCAACATGAACACGAACAGCAGCGCCACCACGGCCCAGCCGCGCCGGCGCCCGGCGTCCCCGATGCAATCCTGGATGTCTTTCATGCGAACCTCAAGGTTTGGCCGATGCCCAGCTTCGCCGCCTTTTCCAGCATCGCGTGGCCGAGCGCGATGTCGCTCGAGCTGAGGCCACGGTGCCAGAACAGGATCGTTTCGTCGTCACTCTCGCGGCCGCGCTTGCGGCCGGCGACGATCTGGCCGAGCTCGGCGTGCAGGTTGTGCTCGGTCAGCTTGCCCTCGTCGACATGGCGCCGCAGCGCGCCGAAGGGCAGGCCCTTGCGGCACTGGCTCCAGTCGTCGACGACGACCTTGCTCATGATGTCGGTCAGCGACAGCTCCACCGCGCTCATGGTTCCGTAGGGGATCACCAGCGCGCCCCTGCCGATCCACTCGGTGCGCAGCAGCGGCTGCGGCTCGGGCAGGCGCGAGGCCTCGACCACGATGTCGCAGCCCCTGACGCAGCTCTCCCAGTCCTCGGTCACCTTCACGGGCTTGCCCAGGTCGCGCGAGAGCCGTCCGGCGAAGGCTTCGCGGCTTTCCTTCCTGCGCGAATGCACGCGGATTTCCTCGAAGTCGAACAGGTGGTCGAGCAGGCGCACGTTCCAGTACGAGGTGCCCCGCGCTCCGATGTGCCCGAGCACCCTGCTGCGGCGCCTGGCCAGGTGCTTGGCACCCAGCGCAGTCATCGCTCCGGTTCGCATGTCGGTGATCGAGGTCGCGTCGAGGAAGGCCCTCGGCGCGCCGGTCTGCGGGTCGAGCAGCACCAGGGTCGCGAGCTCCGAGGGCAAGCCGTGCCGGTAGTTGTCGACGAAGTCGCCCACCACCTTGACCCCGGCCAGCCCCAGGGGCCTGATGTAGCCGCGCAGGATGTTGAAGTGCCCCTTGCTGGAGTCCTCCGGGACCAGGTGGACGCGCGGTTCGATCACCGTCTCGCCCTGGCCCTGGGCCTGCAAGGCCTGCTCGACGGCGCCCAGGATCTCCCCGTCGTCCAGCGCCAGGCGCTCGACGTCGGGACCGTTCAGATACGTGAAGTGGATGGGGTTCATCCTCGGCGACTCTCCTGGTCGATGCGCGGCCGCGGGCCGCGGGCGTGCTGCCGGAGCCCGCGACCGGCGTGGCCTTGCAGCGGGGCGGGGTTCATGCCGACCCCGCCATCGGAAGGTGCAGTTCGCATTCGCGAGCGCACGCCAGCGCGTCGGCATACCCGGCGTCGGCGTGGCGCATCACCCCGCTGCCGGGGTCGTTCCACAACACCCGTTCGAGTCGCCTGGCCGCGGCATCGGTGCCGTCGCACACGATGACCACTCCGGCGTGCTGGGAATATCCCATGCCGACCCCGCCGCCGTGATGCAGCGACACCCAGGTCGCGCCGCCGGCGGTGTTGAGCAGAGCATTCAGCAAGGGCCAGTCCGATACCGCGTCGCTGCCGTCGCGCATCGCCTCGGTCTCGCGATTGGGCGACGCCACCGAGCCGCTGTCCAGGTGATCGCGACCGATGACCACCGGCGCCTGCAGCTCGCCCGACCTGACCATTTCGTTGAAGGCCAGCCCCGCCCGGTGCCGCTCGCCCAGCCCGAGCCAGCAGATGCGGGCGGGCAGCCCCTGGAAGGCGATGCGCTGGCGCGCCAGGTCCAGCCAGCGGTGCAGCGCCCGGTCCTCGGGGAACAGCTCCTTGAGCTTGGCGTCGGTCTTGTGGATGTCCTGCGGGTCGCCGGACAGCGCGACCCAGCGGAACGGCCCCTTGCCGCGGCAGAACAGCGGCCGGATGTAGGCCGGGACGAAGCCCGGGAACGCGAAGGCGTTCTCGACTCCGCGGTCCAGGGCCACCTGGCGGATGTTGTTGCCGTAGTCGAAGGTCGGCACGCCCATGGCCTGGAAGTCGAGCATCGCCCGCACGTGGACCGCGCAGCTGTCGGCGGCAGCCGCGCTCAGTCGTGCCTGCCCTTGGACATCGACCTGCGCCGCCTTCCAGCGCTCGACCGACCAGCCGACCGGCAGGTAGCCGTGGACCAGGTCGTGGGCCGAGGTCTGGTCGGTCAGCAGGTCGGGCTTGAGCCCTCCGGCGCGGGCGCGGCGCACCAGTTCGGGGAGGATCTCGGCGGCGTTTCCCAGCAGGCCCACCGACACGGCCTTGCCGTCGCCGGTGTAGCGGGCGATGCGCGCGAGCGCGTCGTCGAGGTCGAGCGCCTGTTCGTCGAGGTAGCGCGAGCGCAGCCGGAAGTCGATGCGGCTTTGCTGGCACTCGATGTTCAGCGAGGCCGCGCCGGCGAAGCTCGCCGCCAGCGGCTGCGCTCCGCCCATGCCGCCCAGGCCGGCGGTGAGGATCCAGCGCCCGGCCAGGTCGCCCGCGTAGTGCTGGCGGGCGGCCTCGGCGAAGGTTTCGTAGGTGCCCTGGACGATGCCCTGGCTGGCGATGTAGATCCAGGAGCCCGCGGTCATCTGGCCGAACATCATCAGGCCCTTGCGGTCGAGTTCCTGGAAGTGCTCCCAGGTCGCCCATTTCGGCACCAGGTTGGAATTGGCGATGAGCACCCGCGGTGCGTCGACATGGGTGCGGAACACCCCCACCGGCTTGCCCGACTGGACCAGCAGGGTCTGGTCTTCGTGGAGCGCTCGCAATTCGCGCAGGATGGCATCGAAGCACTGCCAGTCGCGGGCGGCCTTGCCGATGCCCCCGTAGACGACCAGGGACTGCGGATCCTCTGCGACCTCGGGGTCCAGGTTGTTCTGGATCATGCGGTAGGCCGCCTCGATCAGCCAGTTGCGACACGACAACCGGGTGCCACGGGGCGCGCGCACCACGCGGGGCTCGCTCGGCGAGGGGTTGGGGGACTGCTCGGACACGGCACGCCTTCGAAGGATGATCGAACCCGAACTCTACTTGCCTAGTCATGCCTACACAACCGGTTCGACACCCGGGATTACCCTGGCCCTTCGCACGATTCGACCCCACTTGGCTAGACAGGCGAATGCCGGTAGCATCGCCGCATGACAAGCCCAGCGAACACGACCGCAGCGCGGCCCCTCGCGGCCATGGCTCCCTACCAGCGGGTCAAGCAGTACCTGAAGTCCGGCCTGGAGCACGGGCGCTGGAAGCCCGGCTCGCTGATGCCCTCCGAGTCCGACCTCGTCGCCCAGTTCGGGGTCAGCCGCATGACGGTCAGCCGCGCGCTGCGCGAGCTGCAGAACGAGGGCCTGGTCGAGCGGGTGCAGGGTGTCGGCACCTTCGCGGCGCAGCTGCACAAGCTGTCGGCGACGCTGTCCATTCGCGACATGCGCGAGCATGTCGAGTCGCGCGGCCTGCGCTACCGCATGGACATGCAGCTGCTGCGCGAGGAGGCTGCGCCGCCGCTGGTTGCGCAGCGCTTCGGGATCCAGCCGGGCGCGCCGGTGTTCCACTCGCTGGCGGTGCACTTCGAGGACGGCGTGCCGCTGCAGTGCGAGGACCGCTGGGTCCATCCCGCGGCGGCGCCGCATTACCTGTCGAACGACTTCTCGGCGTCGACCCCGACCCAATACCTGCTCGAGGTGGCACCGACCTGGGAGGCCTCCTACACCATCGAGGCCGCGATGCCCAGCCGCCAGGAGGCCAGGCTGCTGAAGATCGACGCCTCCGAGCCCTGCCTGGTGATCACCCGCTCCACGGTCAGCCGCGGCATTGCGGTGACCCTGGTGCGTCTGGTGCATCCGGGCAGCCGCTACCTGCTCGAAGGGCGCTTCTCGCCTTGAAGCCGTTGCTCGTCGAGTGCGATGGCGTCGCCCCCCAGCGCTGGCGCAACGCGGCCGGGCTGACCCGCGAGCTGCTGGCCTGGCCGGCGGGCGCGGCATGGCGCCACCGCATCAGCGTCGCCGACATCGACGGCGACGCCGCGTTCTCCACCTATCCGGGAGTCACCCGCTGGTTCGCGGTGATCGAGGGCGGCGGCGTCGAGCTGGACATCGACGGATCCACGCAGCGCTTGTCGCCCGCCTGCGCGCCGCTGCGCTTCCCAGGCGACGTGCCGGTGTCGTGCCGGCTGCTCGGCGGACCCACGCGCGACCTGAACCTCATGCTGCGCGACAGCGACGGCATGATGCGCGCCGCGCAAGACCGCGACCCGTGGGCGCCCCCCGCCGGCGGCTGCGGGCTGTTCGCGACCCGCGCGGGGCGCTGCTGGTGGAGCACCGGGCCGGCCGACGGCCACGCATGCGTCGACATGCCGCGCATGGCGCTGCTGTGGTTCGAGCGCGCGCCGCGCCAGCTGCGCTTCGAATCCGCGGCCCCGTCGGCCGACCCGGTCGGCTGGTGGCTGGCGGCCCGTCCCCGCTGACCCCGCCATGTCGATCCTGTACCGCGACGCCCGCCTGTGCACCCTCGCCGGCCCGACGGGCTGGGGACTGGTCGATGACGGCGCGATGCTCGTCGACGGCGGCACGCTGCGCTGGCTGGGGCCGGCAGCGGCGCTTCCGGCCGGCTTGCCGGTCGAGCGCGAACACCGGCTGGGCGGCGCGCTGGTCACCCCGGGACTGGTCGACTGCCACACCCACCTGGTCTACGCCGGACAGCGCGCCGACGAGTTCGAGCAACGCCTGCGGGGCGCCAGCTACGCGGCGATCGCCGACGCCGGCGGCGGCATCGCGGCGACGGTGCGCGCCACCCGCGCGGCCAGCGAGCACGAGCTGCTCGCCGCCACCCGCCAGCGCGCGTTGGCGCTGCTGCGGCGCGGGGTCACCACGCTGGAGATCAAGTCGGGCTACGGGCTGGACCTCGATCACGAGGCGCGCTGTCTGAGGGTGGCGAGGCGCATCGGCGAGCTGCTGCCGCTGAGCGTGCGCTGCACCTGCCTGTCGGCGCATACCCTGCCGCCCGAATACGCCGGACGCGCCGACGACTACATCGACGCCGTCTGCGCGTGGCTGCCGCGGCTGGCCGGCGCGGGGCTGGTCGACGCGGTCGATGCCTTTTGCGAACACATCGCCTTCGATGCGGCACAGGTCGCTCGGGTGTTCGACGCGGCACGCGCTGCCGGACTGCCGGTGAAGCTGCACGCCGAGCAGCTCAGCGACCAGGGCGGAGCGCAGCTGGCGGCCCGCCATGGTGCGCTGTCCTGCGACCACCTGGAGTACCTCGGCCCGCAAGGCGTCGCGGCGATGGCGGCCGCCGGCAGCGTCGCCGTGCTGCTGCCCGGCGCGTTCTACTTCCTGCGCGAGACGCGGCTGCCGCCGGTGCAGGCGCTGCGCGAGGCCGGCGTGGCCATCGCGCTGGCCACCGACCACAACCCCGGCACGTCGCCGACACTCGACCCCCTGCTGATGCTCAACATGGGGTGCACGCTGTTTCGCCTGACCCCCGAGGAGGCGGTGCGGGGCATGACGGTACACGGCGCCGCCGCGCTGGGCCTGCGCGACCGCGGGCGCCTGTGCGCCGGGCAGCGCGCCGACTTCGTCGCCTGGCCGCTGGAGCATCCGAACGAACTGTGCTACTGGATCGGCCAGCAACCCGCGTGCCGGGTGTACGTAGCCGGCGAGGAGGCCTGAGCATGCAAGACGATCCGCTGTACAGCCTGCGGCGCGGCAGCGCCCCGCTGCTGGTCAGCGTGCCCCACGCTGGCACGCGCATCCCCGACGCGCTGCGGCCGCGCCTGCGGCCGCAGGCGCTGCAGGTCGAGGACACCGACTGGCACCTCGAGTCCGTCTACGGCTTCGTGCTGGAGGCCGGCTGCAGCCTGCTCGTCCCGCGGCTTTCGCGCTATGTCATCGACCTCAACCGACCGCCGCAGGACACCCCGATGTACCCGGGGGCCAACAACACCGGCCTGTGCCCGACCCGCGCCTTCAGCGGCGAGGCGCTGTACCGTGACGGCGAGGAGCCCGAAGCCGCCGAGGTCGCGCAGCGCCTGGCGTGCTACTGGCAGCCCTACCACGACGCCCTCGAGGGCGAGCTCCGGCGCCTGCGGGCCTTGCACGGATACGCGCTGCTGTGGGATGGCCACAGCATCCGCTCGCAACTGCCATGGCTGTTCGACGGGGTGCTGCCCGACCTCAACCTGGGCACCGCGGACGCCGGCAGCTGTGCCCCGGAACTGCGTCGCAGGCTGGCGGCCGAACTGGCGGCTCACGACGGATTCAGCCATGCGGTCGACGGTCGATTCAAGGGCGGCTACATCACCCGCCACTACGGGCGCCCCCGGCAGGGCTGGCATGCCGTGCAGCTGGAAATGTGCTTTTCCACCTACATGCAGGAGACCCCGCCGTTTCGCATCGACGAGGCGCGCCGCGACAGACTGCTGCCGCTGCTGCGCCGGCTCATCGGCACCCTGCTCGACTGGAGACCCGATGGCGGCGCTGCCTGAGGCCGAGCGGCTGCTGTGGGCGCCGCGCGCCTGGCTGCCCGAAGGCTGGCGCAGCGACGTGCTGCTGCGCATCGACGAACGGGGACACTGGGCGCAGGTGACCCCGCAGGTCGCGACCCCGCCCGCTGCCGCGCTGCGGCTGCCGGGCGCGCTGCTGCCCGGCCTGGTGAATGCCCACAGCCATGCCTTCCAGCGCGCCTTCGCGGGCCTGGCCGAGCAGCGCAGCGCCGCGAGCGACACCTTCTGGTCGTGGCGCGACCGCATGTACCAGGCGGCGCTGCGCATCACGCCGGAGCAGTTGCGCGCGATCGCCGCGATGCTGTTCGTCGAGCTCCTCCAGGGGGGATACACCCATGTGTGCGAGTTCCACTACCTGCACCACGACCCGCAGGGGCGCGCCTACGCGGACCCGCTGGAGATGAGCCTGGCGCTGGCCGACGCGGCGCAGGAGGCGGGCATCGGCCTGACCATCCTGCCCGCGCTGTATCAGCGCGCCGGCTTCGCCCAGCCCGCCTTGCGCGACGACCAGCGGCGCTTCGCCGGCAGCGCGGCCAGCGTGTGGGACGCGGCGCAGGCCCTGCTGGCGCGAGGCCACCCTCTGCTGCGCGCCGGCCTGGCGATCCATTCGCTGCGCGCGGCGACCCCCGAGGCGATCGCCGCGCTGGCGCGGGCGGCCCGGAGCTTCGACGGCCCGATCCACATCCACGTCAGCGAGCAGACCGCGGAGGTCGACGAATGCGTCGGCGCGACCGGCCTGCGCCCGATCGCCTGGCTGGCGCGGCAAGGCCTGCTCGACGGGCGCTGGCAGCTCGTGCACGCGACCCATGCCTCGGCCGACGAAGTCGACGCGGTCGCGGCCGCCGGCGCCGGCATCGTGCTGTGCCCGACGACCGAGGCCAATCTCGGCGACGGCTTGCCCGATCTGCCGCGCATGCTGGAGCGCGACATCCCCCTGACCATCGGCTCGGACAGCCAGGTCAACCGCGACTGGCGCGAGGAACTGCGCTGGCTGGACTACGGCCAGCGTCTGCTGCGCCGCGAACGCAACACCGGCGCCGACCCGCTGCGTCGGCAGTACTCCACCGCGGCGCGCCTGTGGTCGCGCGTGCAGGCCGGGAGCGCACGCAGCGCCGGCCTGCCGCGGTGGGGACTGTGCGCCGGCGCGCGCGCCGACGCGCTGGTGCTCGACGAGCAGGCGACGCAGCTGCTCGGAATCGCCCCGTCCTGCACCCTCGACGCCCTGGTGTTCTCCAGTCCCGCGGCCCCATGGCGCGAGGTGCTGGTCGGCGGGCGCCGGGCGCTGCGCGACGGCGGCCACCCGCGAGCCGCGGCGATCACCCGGCGCTTCGAGGAGGCCATGCGCGCGCTCTGGCAGCAGCGCTGAGCGCAGTCGCCGGGGCAGCGCGGCAGCCGCGCCCGTCCGCCAGCTTTACAAGCAAACGACTGCTTGCTAAAGTGGTTTCGGGCTCCCCGTCGGGAGCCCGGGCCCCGGAGGCAGCATGCCCGCTCGCAGGACCACCCACTCCGACAGCCGCCTGCCCGCGACGCTCGACGCGGCAGCCCGGCTGTTCCGCGCGCGCGGCTACGAGGGCGTTTCGATGCGCGACATCGCGCGTGAGGTCGGAATGGCTTCCGGGTCGCTGTACTGCCACTTCGAGACCAAGGATGATCTGCTCACCGCGGTCTACCTGAAGGGCGTCGAGCAGATCTCGGCGGCGGTGCGCGCCGCGCTCGAAGGCGGCAGCGACCCCTGGCGCAGGCTCGAGGCGGCCTGCGTCGCGCACCTCGAGTCGATCCTGCGCGACGACGACTACGCGCAGGTGGTGGTGCGCGTGCGTCCGGGGGACGCGGCATCGGTCGGTTCGCGGCTGGTCGAGCTGCGCAACAGCTACGAGGGACTGTTCGCGCAGCTGGTCGAGGCGCTGCCCGTGCCACCGCGCACCGACCGGAGCCTGTTGCGGCTGATGCTCATCGGCGCGATGAACACCGCGCCGACCTGGTACCGCGAAGGCGGCCGCGCGACCCCTCGGGACATCGCGCGCCGCTTCGTCGGCCTGCTGCGCAACTCACTGGACGCCGACGCATGAACCCGATCATCCCGAAGGTGCTGGTCACCAAGATCGGCTTCGATGGCCACGACCGAGGCAGCCGCATCGTCGCGGCCGCGCTGCGCGACGCCGGCATGGAGGTGATCTACACGCCGCCCTGGCAGGAGATCGCGGCGGTGGTCAAGATCGCGCTGGAGGAGGACGTCGACGTGATCGGCGTCTCCTCGCTCGCCACCGACCACCTGATCGTGCCCCATTTGATGCGCGCGCTGCACCAGGCCGGCATGGACGACCTGGCGGTGGTCGTCGGCGGCATCGTCCCCGACGAGGACGAGGCGATGCTGCTCGAGGCCGGCGTCAGGCAGGTCTTCCACCCCGGCTGCTCGATGGCCGAGGTCGTCGCATGCGTGCGCCGCCTGGCCGCCGAGGCGCGCGCGCGCCGCGCCGCCGAACCCTCCAGCAACGAGGTGTCGCGATGAACGACAAGCTTCCCGGCACCGCCGGGCTCGAAGACCCCGGCTACGCGACCTGGCAGGACGAGTATCGGCGCGCCATGGGCGACGAGGCGCCGCTGCGCAACCGCTCGGGGATCGCGATCCAGCCGCTGTATACCGAGCGCGACTGGAGCGCCGGCGCCGCCGCGCAGGGGCTGCCCGGGCAACCGCCCTACACGCGCGGCATCTACGCGACCATGCACCGCGGTCGCTCGTGGACCCAGCGCCAGCTGATCGGCCTGGGCACGCCCGCCCAATACAACTCCCGGCTGCAGGCCATCCTCGCGCAGGGGGCGACCGCGGTGTCGCTGCTGCCGTGCAACTCGGTGTTCCGCGGCTACGACATGGACGAGTCGCCGATCGAACTGCTCGGCACCTGCGGCACGGTGGTGAACACCGCCGAGCACATGGACCGCGCGCTGCAGGGAGTCGAACTGCAGCGCATCTCCTGCGCGCTGAACGACCCGTCGCCCTTCACGCTGCTGGCCTTCCTGCTTTGCGTCGCGCGTCGGCGCGGCACCGACTGGCGCAGCGTGGCCGGAACCTCCAACCAGAGCGACTACCTGAGCCACTTCGTCGCCAACCACATGTTCTTCCGCATCGCGCTGCCGGGCGCGCGGCGCGTGCTGGTCGACCAGATCGACTTCTGCAGCCGCCACGTTCCGCGCTGGAACCCCATGTCCATCGTCGGCCAGCACATGCAGCAGGCCGGGGCGACCCCGGCCGAGGCGATGGCCTTCACGCTGTGCACCGCGCTGCAGAACGCGCGCGACTGCATCGCCCGCGGGCTCGACCCCGATGCATTCCTGCCGCGCTTCACCTTCTTCTTCGACGTGTCGATCAGCCTGTTCGAGGAAGTCGCCAAGTTCCGCGCTGCACGCCGTCTCTGGGCCCGCCTGACCCGCGAGCGGCTGGGCGCGAAGGATCCGCGCTCGTGGCGCTTCAAGTTCCATGCCCAGACCTCGGGCGCCGACCTCACGCGACAGCAGCCGCTGAACAACATCGCCCGCGTCACGGTACAGGCCATGGCCGGCATCTTCGGCGGGCTGCAGTCGCTGCACACCGACGCCTACGACGAGGCGCTGTCGTGCCCCAGCGAGTTCGGCGCCCGCATCGCCGTGGCGACACAGAACATCCTGCGGGAGGAGGCCGGGCTCACCGATGTCATCGACCCGCTCGGCGGCAGCTGGTATGTCGAGACCCTGACCGACCAGATGGAGGCCGAGATCGAGCGGGTGATGCGCCTGGTCGAGGACGCCGGGGGCATGTACGAGGCGGCGAGCCAGGGGCTGGTGCAGCGCATGATCGGCGAGTCCGCGCTGGCCGCGCAGCATCGCATCGATGCCGGCGAACAGACGGTGGTGGGGGTCAACGCCTACGTCGTCGACGAGGACGCCAGCGCGCGGCCGATCAACCCGCGTCCCGAGCGCGACGTCATGCAGGCCCATGTCGACGACTTCGCCGCCTTCAAGCGGGCCCGTGCGCAGGCCGAGGTGCAACGCGCGCTCGACTCGCTGGCACGCGCGGCCGGCAACCCGCAGGCCAACGTGTTCGAACAGGTGGTCGAAGCCGCCGGCGCCGGCTGCACCCACGGCGAGATCTGCCGCACCCTCAGGCGCGAGATGGGATTCGGGCAGGTCGAGGCGAGGGTATGAGCGCCGCGCACGGCCGCTCCGAAGCGGCGCTCACCCCCCTCGGGGGGGCGGGCGCGCAGCGCCCAGGGGGCACACCATGAGCGCCGCGCACGGCCGCTCTGAAGCGGCGCTCACCCCCCTCGGGGGGGCGGGCGCGCAGCGCCCAGGGGGCACACCATGAGCGCCGCGCACGGCCGCTCCGAAGCGGCGCTCACCCCCCTCGGGGGGGCGGCGCGCAGCGCCAGGGGGGCTCCCATCCTCGCCTCGCACGGCCGCTCCGAAGAGGCGCTCACCCCCCTCGGGGGGGCGGGCGCGCAGCGCCCGGGGGGGCAGCGATGAGCACAGCGCACGCCAGCCGGTTCGGCGGTGCGGCGCTCGAGCGCCTGCTGGCCGGCGAGCCGCGCAGCGTCGCGCTGGCGATCAGCGAGGTCGAGCGCGGGCAGATCTCCTCCGGTGCGCTCGCCGCCGCGCTGGCCGGCCACCTGGGCCGCGCGCATGTGATCGGGCTCACCGGAGCGCCGGGCGCGGGCAAGTCGACCCTGGTCGACGCGCTGCTCGGCGCGCTGCTCGCCCGCGGCCGGCGAATCGGCGTCGTCGCCGTCGACCCGTCGAGCCCGCTGAGCGGAGGCGCGGTGCTGGGCGACCGCGTGCGCATGGGGCCGCATGGAGCGCATCGCGATGTGTACATCCGCTCGCTGGCGTCGCGCGGGCAGCTCGGCGGCCTGTCCCACTGCACGCGCGAGGTGGTCGACGTGCTCGACGCGGCCGGCTTCGACACCGTGATCGTCGAGACGGTCGGCGCCGGGCAGTCGGACGTGGACATCATGAACCTGGCCGATACGAAGCTGGTCGCCTGCCCGCCCGGGCTGGGCGACGCGGTGCAGGCGATCAAGGCCGGCATCCTGGAGATCGCCGACATCCTGGTGGTCACCAAGTCGGACCTGGCCGGTGCCGCCGGCACCGCGGCCGACCTGCGGCAGATGCAGGCGCTGCGCGGCGCCGCCGCGGTGCCGGTGATGGCGGTGTGCGCGACCGGCGGCGAAGGCGTCGCGGCGCTGCTCGATCGCATCGAGGGCCACCGCGACCGCGCCGGGCGCGGCAGCCGCCTGCGCCACTGCGGCCAGGCGCCGGCGGCCGACGAATTCGCGGCGCGGGTGTACGCGCTGGCCGCCGCCGACCCGTTCGCGCGGGCCTTGGGCATGGGCTGCACCGAAGCGGGCGCGGGGCACGCGACCGTGACGCTGACCCTGCGCGAGGACCACCTGAATTTCATGGGCAGTTGCCACGGCGGCGTGGTGTTCGCGCTCGCCGACACGGCCTTCGGGCTGGCCGCCAACTCGCATGGCCGGGTTGCCGCGGGGATCGATGCCCACATCAGCTACCAGCATGCCGCGCGGCGCGGCCAGACCCTGGTGGCGCGTGCCGTCGAGACCTCGAAATCGGGCCGGCTGGGCTTCTACCGCGTCGATGTGACGCTGCGCGACGGCCCGCTGGTGTCGACCTTCAGCGGAACGGTGTCCATGAAGACCTGAGGTGGCTTTGCCCGACGCGCCGGCGGCGGCCACGCCGGCGTACACGGGTCATGGGACGAGGCCCTCGTCCTGGCGCAGATGGCCGGCATGACGAACCACCACAGCCAGGAGACGACCATGAGTGCGGACACACCCGACGGCAGGTACTGGAACGCGGCCAAGGAAACACGCCCGCGCGCCGAGCGCGAGGCGGAGGTGCTCGGGCTGATGCAGCAGCAGCTCGCCTACGTCTACGAACACCTGCCGTTCTACCGGCGCCACTACGACGCCCACGGCTTCCACCCGCGCGACGTGCGGACGATCGAGGACTTCACCGCCAAGGTGCCGGTGATCACCAAGCAGATGCTGCGCGATGACCAGGAGGCGCACCCGCCGTTCGGCAGCTATGTCGGCCGCGACCCCGATATCGCGCGCATCCACGGCTCCTCGGGCACCTCGGGCAAGCCCACGCTGTACGCGATCTCGCGCCGCGACTGGTCGTACATCGCCGACGTGATGGCGCAGGGCCTGTACACCTGCGGCGTGCGCCCCGACGACCGGGTCCAGCTGGCCACGGTCTACAGCCTGTTCATGGGTGGCTGGGGCGCGCTGCTGGGCACCGAACGCCTGGGGGCGACCGCATTCCCGATCGGCGCCGGCGAGACCGAACGCCAGCTCGACCTGATGTATCGCATCGGCTCGACGGTGCTGATCACCACGCCGACCTATGCGCTGCACATGCTCGAGACCGCCGCCGCGCAGGGGCGCGACACGGTGAACTCTCCGCTGCGGCTGGGGATTTTCATCGGCGAGCCGGGGGCCTCGATCCCGGGTACCCGCCACGCCCTCGAGAGGGGCTGGGGGATCGTGGTTCGCGACATGGCGACGACCTCCGAGATGACCCCCTGGTCGACCAATGCCGAGTGCGAGGCCGGCAACGGCATGCACGTGATGCAGGACGAGGTCTGGACCGAGATCGTCGACAAGAACGATTCGACGCGCCTGCTGCCCGACGGCCAGAGCGGCGCCGTGGTCTACAGCCATCTGCGCAGGCGCTCGCAGCCGATGCTCCGCTTCTACTCGGGCGACGAGTCGCACATGAGCTACGAACCCTGCCGTTGCGGGCGCAGCTACCCGCGCCTGCCCGCGGGGGTCTACGGCCGCCTGGACGACATGTTGATCATCAAGGGCGCCAACGTCTACCCGAGCCAGGTCCAGCGCGCGCTGCTGTCCATCCCGGGAGTCGGTGTCGAGTTCAGGATCATCCTGGAGCGCGTCGGCGCGCTCGACGAGGCGCGGCTGCAGGTCGAGCACGCGCCCGACCTGCCGCGCGAGTCGCGGCAGGCGCACATCGCCGAACTGGGCGAGCGCATCGCGCGCCGCCTCAAGACCGACACCTCGATCAGCTTCCGGGTCGAGGTCGTCGACCACGGGTCGATCGAACGCTCGGTGTCCAAGGCCAAGCGGGTGTTCGACAATCGCCCGAAATTCCGCCCGGGCTGAAGCGGGCGCGGGCGCCGCGGCCGGCTCACACCCAGGGCTGCGGCAGTTGCTCGCGCGCGATCGCTCGTTGCACGGCCGGGCGCGCGAGCATGCGCTCCAGGTAGGCCTGCAGCCGCGGCAGGCTGCGTGCCGGCCGCGCGAAGTGGCGAGTCCAGCGGCAGAGGACCAGCAGCAGCGGGTCGGCCGCGCCGTACCGGCTGCCGAGCAGCCAGGGGCCCGCGTGCTGCGCGAGCTGGGCTTCGACCTGGTCGAGCAGCGGCGCGATGCGCGCCTGCGCGCTGTCGCGCACCTGCGCGGCGCAGCCCGGGTTGCCCGGGTCGACCCAACGCTCCGGGTAGTAATAGGCGATCAGCAGCGGCTGCAGCGTGTTGGTCAACCAGACCAGCCACTTGTAGAACTCGGCCCGCTCGCGCGTGCCGACCGGTGGTGCCAGGCCGGCGTGGGCATGGGTATCGGCCAGGTGCAGCAGGATGGCCGCCGTCTCGTAGAGCACCAGGTCGCGGTCGACCAGCACCGGAATCAGTCCGTTGGGATTGAGTCGCAGGTACTCGGGGGACTTGTGCTCGCCGCGCTCGCGGTCGACCCGGGAAAGCGTGAAGGGCACGCCCAGTTCCTCCAGCACGACATGGGGGGCGAAGCTCGCATTGCCGGGGAAATAGTGCAGCGTGATGGTCACGGGCGGGTCCTTCGGGTTGCGGGGTCGTGCCGCCGGCGGGCGCTGCCGGGCGACACGGCCTGCGATTCGACCACGACCGGGCTTGCGCGCGCTGCGCGACGCTCAGGCGTAGCTCGAAGCCAGTTGCGCAGGGGTCGCCGCGCCGAGCGTGGCCGCGGGCAGCACGCGCACGCCGATCGGCCCCCAGGCGCTGGCCACGACCAGTCCGCCGCGCCGCAGCACATGCTGCTGGCCGGGACGCAGGAACACGTCGTCGAGTTCGCCCTCCTCGGTCAGCCACAGCAGCGGCGGCGGACCCCCGTCGACATGCCGCGGCGCCGATGCGGCCACGGTGCAGCCCTGGGCACCCCGCAGCACCAGCAGGTCGCCGATCTCCAGCGCGGTCCACGCACGTTCGACCCGGGTCGCGCTTGCATTCGTCCATTGCATCATCACGAGTCCTCCGCGGGGCCCACGGACCGGCTTGCCGAAACGCCTCCAGCTCGCAGTCCATCCCCGCATATTTGGGATTTCCAACGGAACCAGCGTAGCGCTTCGAGGAGCTTTTCGAAAACGGTCTTTGCGCATCTGTATCATGCATCCATTGCATGATGGAGTCGTGATGGCCGATCGTCCCGAAGCGACCCGCCGCCTGCCCTCGCGGCGCATCGACACCGGATTCCTGCGCGCCTTCGAGGCTGCCGCGCGGCTGGGCAGCTTCACCGCGGCGGCACGCGAACTCGCGCTCACCCAGTCGGCGCTGAGTCGCCAGATCCAGTCGATCGAGGGCGAGGTCGGGGTGGCGCTGTTCGAGCGCTCCGGGCCGCGCGTGCGCCTGTCGACGGCGGGCCGCCAGCTCGCCGCGGCGCTGGCCCCGGCGCTGGCGACACTCGATGCCACGGTCGACGCGCTGCGGCGCACCACCCTGCGCCCGCGAGTGCGCATCACCACCTTCGCCTCGTTCGCCAGCCTGTGGCTGATGCCGCGCCTGCCGATGTTCCAGGCCGAGCACCCCGAAGTGGACATCGCGGTCGAGGCCTCCGATCGCCTGGCCGATCTCGAACTCAGCGGCGACGACGTGGCGCTGCGCCTGCTGCGCCCGGACAACCCGCTGGCGCAGGCTCCGGGTTGCCATCCGCTGTTCGAGGAGCACTTCGCTCCGGTCTGCAGCCCGCGGCTGCTGGCCGACCTGGGCCTGCCCGGCGGCATGCGCAGCCCGTCGGACCTGGCGCGTACCACCCTCATCGCCGACGTCGGCAGCAACAGCGCCACTCCCCAGCTGACCCGCCATGTCGACGATCTGTCGTGGGAAGGCTGGTTCGCAGCGGTCGGGCACCCGTCGGTCGAGCCGCTGAGCTGGCTGCACCTGAACTACACCCACCAGGGGGTGCAGGCGGCGCTTGCCGGAATGGGCGTGGCGATGGGGCAGATGGCGCTGGTCCACCACCTCGTCGCCGACGGCAGCCTGGTGCTGCCGCTGGGGCCGCCGCAACCCAGCGGCTACCGCTATTGCCTGGCGCAGCGAGTGGGCGAGCCCGCGCGGCCCGAAGTCGCCGCGCTGATGCAGTGGCTGGAAGCGCAATTGCTCGGCGGCCGCCAGGCGCCCGGCTGAGCCGGTGCGGCGCCGCGGCTGGCCATGCGGCTACTCGCCCAGCCACGACCCGCGCAGATCGCTGTCGTGGAGCAGTTGCAGCAGGGTGCCGGCGGGGCGGCTCAGGCGCCTGGCGGCCACCGCGATGAACTCGATGTCGGGAAGCTGCGGCAGGCTGGCGGAATTGAGTGGAGGAGCCAGGCCGCGCGCCGACAGGTACTGCGCCCGCACCGTGATGCCCAGGCCGCCGCGCGCCGCCGCGACGCAGCCGGCGTGGCTGCTGCTGGTGCACACCAGTTGCCAGCGGAAGTCGCTCTGCGCCAGGGTGTCGAGCACGGCCGCGCGCGACACGCTGGGCTCGGCGGTCAGGATCAGCGGCAGCGGCTGCTGCAGGTCGACCAGGGTGCCGGTGCGCGCCAGCCACTCGAGACGGGCGCTGAACAGTCGCGTACCGCGCTTGTCGCCGAGCCTGCGCTTGCCCACCAGCAGGTCGATCTGGCCGGCGTCCAGCCACTCGTAGAGCTTTCCCGTCATGCCGATGGTGATCTGCAGCTCGACGTCGGGATGCGCGTTGCGGAACGCCGCCAGCACGGTCGGCAGCGGACCCAGCGCGATGTCGTCGGAACATCCCAGGCGCACGCGGCCCTTCAGGTTCGGAGCCCGGAACTGGGTCTCGGCACGCCGTATGGCCTGCAGGATGTGCCCGGCATGGGCGAGCATGGCCTCGCCGTCGGCGGTGAGCCGCACCGAGTGGGTGTCGCGCACGAACAGCCGGCGCCCGACCTCCTGCTCGAGCCTGCGTACCTGGTCGCTGACACTCGATTGCGTCAGGCCGAGCTGGCGCGCCGCCTCGCTGAAGCCGTGGCAGGCCGCGACCGTCGAGAAGGTCCTGAGCCAGACGGGGTTGAGCATGGGCCATTGTCATCGGCGTTTCCGATCACAGTCAACGCCGCTAGCGGCCTTCCCGATTCATCGGGAAAACCCTAATATATCGCTCGAAGCCCTGGGCCCGGGGCGCCGTCCGGCGCCGCTTCCGGGCCTCGCCGGGAAGTCGAAGTGCGCAGCCAGTCATCCAGTCATACCGCGTTGTTGTGGATCGTCGCCGCAGGCTTTTTCATGCAGGCGCTGGACACGACCATTGTCAATACCGCGCTGCCGTCGATCGCACGCAGCCTGGGGGTGCAGCCGCTGGTGACCGAGTGGGTCATCGTGTCCTACATCCTCACCATGGCCCTGCTCACCCCGGCGTCGGGGTGGCTCGCCGACCGCTTCGGTACCCGCCGCGTCTACCAGGCGGCGATCACCTTGTTCGTCGTCGGCTCTCTGAGCTGTGCCGGCGCGCATACCTTGCCGCAACTGGTGGCCGCGCGGGTCGTGCAGGGGCTGGGCGGCTCGATGCTGCTGCCCATCGGCCGCCTGGCGGTGCTGCGCCGGGTCGGCGGCGAGCAGTTCGTCGCGGCGCTGGCGCTGATCTCGGTGGCCGGGCAGGTCGGGCCGATCGTCGGCCCGACGCTCGGCGGCTGGTTCGTCGAGGCCATGTCGTGGCATTGGATCTTCCTGATCAACGTGCCGATCGGCGTCGCCGGCCTGCTGGCGGTGCAGCGCTACCTGCCGCACGACAGCGCCAGCGCGACTCCGCCCTTCGACATCGTCGGCTGCACGCTGCTGTCGCTGGCGATGATCGCGCTGTCGCTGGCGGTCGACGCGCCGGTGCAGTCGCATCGCGCCGCCTGGTCGGCCGCGCTGTCCGGCGTCGGCGCGGCCGCCGCGCTGGCCTATCTGCCCTACGCCAGACACCGCCGCCACCCGCTGTTCCGGCTCGGGCTGTTCGGCGAGCCCAACTTCGGCGTCGGGCTGCTGGGCAACCTGGTCTGCCGCGTCGGCTCCAGCGCGGTGCCCTTCCTGCTGCCGCTGCTGCTGCAACTCGAGCTGGGCTACAGCCCGCTGCAATCGGGACTGATGATGCTGCCGGCGGCGCTGGCCGGCGTCGTGGCCAAGCGCTGGATCGCCCCGCTGGTGCAGCGCCACGGCTACGACGCCTTCCTGCGGGTCAACACCACGGTGGTCGGCGGCTCGATCGTCGGCTTCGCGTTCATCGGTCCGCACACTCCCCCGTGGCTGGCAATCGGGCTCCTCGCAGCGTTCGGCGCGTCGAACTCCATGCAGTTCGCTGCGATGAACAGCGTCACGCTGAAAGGCCTGTCGCACGCCGACGCGGGCAGCGGCAACAGCCTGTTCTCGATGGTGCAGATGCTGGCGATGAGCCTGGGGGTGTCGATCGGCGGCGCGCTGGTCAAGCTGTTCTCCGGGCCGTCCGGGCCCGAGTTGCTGGGCTTCCGCATGAGCTTTGCCTGTGTCGGGGTCATCGCGCTGGCCGCGGTGCTGGTCTTCCGCGGCATCGACCGGGAACCCGGCGCGAGCCGCGCCCACGCCCCGGCAGCGGCGGCGGGCCGCTGAGCACCTGGGTACCATGGGGTCAGCCGCGCGCCGCCCGGGCGCGCGCACCGCTTGGCGGAGACCCGGCCCATGAGCGTGCCCTTCGACTGGAGCAACCCCTACCCGACCATTCGCAGTCCGCTGATGGCGCGCAACGTGGTCGCGACTTCGCAGCCGCTGGGCGCGCAGGCCGGGCTGCGCATGCTGCTGGCCGGGGGCAACGCGGTCGACGCGGCCATCGCGGCCGCGGCCGCGATGGCCATCGTCGAACCGGTGTCCAACGGGCTGGGCAGCGACCTGTTCGCCCTCGTCTGGGACGGCGAGCAACTGCTGGGGCTGAACGCCTCGGGAGTCGCGCCGGCGGCGTGGAGCCCCGAGTACTTCACGCGCCGCCACGGCGGTACGCTTCCGGTGCGCGGCTGGGACAGCGTGACCGTGCCGGGCGCGGTCGCCGGCTGGGTCGCGCTGTCGCGCCGCCTGGGTCGGCTGCCCTTCGAGGACCTGCTCGAGCCGGCCATCGAACTGGCCGAACGGGGCCACGCAGTGGGCTGCATCGTCGCCCGCAAATGGGCGGCGCTGGTACCGCTGCTGCAGGACCAGCCCGGCTTCGCCGAGGCCTTCATGCCGCGCGGACGCGCCCCGCTGCCCGGCGAGCGCTTCGTGTTCGGCGATGCCGCGGCCACGCTGCGGCGGATCGCCCGCAGCGTGGGCGAGGACTTCTACCGCGGCGAACTCGCCGAGCGCATGGCCGCGCATTCCCGCGAGCACGGCGGCGGCATGGCCTTGCAGGACCTCTGCGGCTACCAACCCGAGTGGGTGGAGCCGATCCGCAAGGACTACGCCGGCTACACGGTGCACGAGATCCCTCCCAACGGACAAGGCATCGCGGCGCTGATGGCGCTGGGCATGCTCGACAGCCTCGACCTCGGGCGCCATGCGGTCGACAGCGTGGAGTCGCAGCACCTGCAGATCGAGGCGATGAAACTGGCCTTCGCCGACACCTACCGCTGGGTCGCCGATGCGCGCGCGATGACCGAGGTGCGCGCTGCCGACCTGCTCGACGATGCCTACCTGGCCGCGCGCGCCGCGCGCATCGACCCCCGGCGCGCCGGCGACTTCGGCCCCGGCACGCCGCCGCGCGGGGGCACCATCTACCTCAGTGCCGCCGACGAGCGGGGCATGATGGTCAGCCTGATCCAGTCCAACTACATGGGTTTCGGCAGCGGCGTGGTCGTGCCCGGCACCGGGATCAGCCTGCAGAACCGCGGCCAGGGCTTCACGCTGCAAGCCGGGCATCCGAACCTGGTGCGCGGCGGGCAGCGGCCGTTCCACACCATCATCCCCGGTTTTGTCACCCGCCAGGGCAAGCCCTGCATGAGCTTCGGGGTGATGGGAGGCAACATGCAGCCGCAGGGGCACCTGCAGACCCTGGTGCGCATCCTCGCCAGCGCGCAACAGCCCCAGGCCGCCTGCGACGCGCCGCGCTGGAAGCTGGGCAAGGGCATGGCGCTGGACTGCGAGTCGACCATGGATGCGGCGCTGCTCGAGGGTCTGCGCGCGCTGGGCCACCCGATCGCCCCGCAGCCCGACCCCTACATGGACTTCGGATCCGGTCAGTTCATCTGGAAGCTGTCGGACGACCCGCAGGACGGCTATGTCGCGGCCAGCGACTCGCGGCGCGACGGCCAGGCCGTCGGCTTCTGATGCCCGGCGCTCCTTCGGCAGGCCCGCAGGTCCCGCTGCGATGAACCCTCTGCCCGACCTGCAGTCCCTGGAAGCGGCCGCCGCGCTGGTGTACCAGGCGATGCCCGCGACCCCGCAATACGCCTGGCCGCTGCTGCAGGGCCGGGTCGGCGCCGAGCTGTGGGTCAAGCACGAGAACCACACCCCGACCGGGGCCTTCAAGGTGCGCGGAGGCCTGACCTACTTCGACGCACTGCGTCGGCGCGAGCCCGGCTGCACCGGGGTGATCTCGGCGACCCGCGGCAATCACGGCCAGAGCGTGGGCTTCGCGGCGCGCCGCCACGGCCTGCGGGCGACCATCGTCGTGCCCCACGGCAACAGCCGCGAGAAAAACGCCGCGATGCGCGCCTACGGGGTCGACCTGGTCGAGCACGGCGAGGACTTCCAGGAGGCGCGCGAACACGCCGGGAAGCTGGCGCGCAGCGAAGGCCTGCACATGATCCCGTCGTTCCACGAAGACCTGGTGCGTGGGGTCGCCAGCTACTGGCTGGAACTGCTGCGCGCGGTGCCCGGGCTGGACGTCGTGGTCGTTCCGGTGGGTCAGGGCTCGGGGATCTGCGCGGCGGTCGCGGCGCGCGAGGCGCTGGGGCTGCGCACCCGGGTCGTCGGCGTCGTATCGGCGCATGCCGACGCCTATGCGCGCGCCTTCGAGAGCCGGCGCATCGAGGCCGTCGCGGCGCGCACCCGGATCGCCGACGGCATGGCGTGTCGCCTGCCCGACGAGCAGGCGATGGACATCATCTGGCGCCACGTCGAGGACATCGTGCGGGTCGACGACGACGCGGTACAGCAGGCGATGCGCCTGTACTACACCGCCACCCACAACCTGGCCGAGGGGGCCGGAGCCGCCGGGCTGGCCGGCGCGCTGGCGCTGCGCGAGCGCCTGCGCGGCCTGCGCGTGGCGGTGGTGCTCAGCGGCGCCAACGTCGACCTCGACCTGTTCGGCGACGCGGTGCAGCGGGCCGCGGGCTGAACGACCGGCCGCGGCGGCCGCCGTTCGGCGCGCCCGCGAAATCCCGCGCGAAGTCCCGCGCGATGTCGTTCCCGCCGTCAGGCGCCGACCCCGCGCAGCGCGGCGTCGAGGTCCTTCCACAGGTCCTCCACGTCCTCGATGCCCACGCTCAGCCGCAGCAGCGAGGGCGGCAGGTGCTGCTGCCCGGACAGCGCCGCGCGGCGCTCGATGGTGGATTCGACGGCCCCCAGGCTGGTGGCGTGGCGGATCAGCCCGAGGCCGCGGCAGACGGCCTCGGCCGCGGCGGCATCGCCCCGCACGTCGAAGGAGATGATCGTGCCGTAACCCTTGAGCACCCGCCTGGCCGTGGCGTGGGTCGGGTGCGAAGGCAGGCCCGGGTAGCGCGTCAGCTGCACGCCGGGATGCCCGTGCAGCCGCTGCGCCAGGATCATCGCCGACTCCTGCGCCCGCTGCAGCCGCAGAGCCATGGTCCTGGCGCCCCGCACGGCCAGGAAGGCCTCCAGCGCGCCCGGCGTGGCTCCGTGGATCTCGCGGGACCTCCTCAATGCGTGCCAGAAGGCCTCGTCCCGGGTCGTCGCGACGCCGGCAAGCAGGTCGGAATGCCCGCCGATGAACTTGGTCGCCGACTGCAGCGAGACCGTCGCGCCCAAGTCCAGCGGCCGCTGGTTCAGCGGCGTCGCGAAGGTGTTGTCGACCGCCACGATGGTGCCGCGCCGGCGCGGCGCGCTGACGATCGCCTCCAGGTCCGCCACGCCCAGCAAGGGGTTCGACGGCGACTCCACCCACACCAGGTCGGCCGTGCGGCAGGCGTCGATCCAGCCCGCGGTGTCGGACAGCGCCAGCCGGCGCACCGACCAGCGCCCGCGCTGCGCGCCGGCCTCGACCAGGCCGCACACCCCTTGATAGCAGTCGTCGGGCAACACCACGGCGGCGCCGGCAGGCAGCTGGTCGAACACCGCGGCGATGGCTGCCATCCCCGAGCCGAAGGCCACTGCCCGCCCCGACTCCAGGCCGCCGACCACTTCCTCCAGCGCTTCCCAGGTCGGCGTCCCGTCGTCGCGCGCATAGTGGCGCCCCTGCCCGATGAGGAAGTTCGATGCCGGGACCAGCGGCACGTTCAGCGGGGCGCCAGGCCGCGAGGGGCGGCCTGCGGTGACCAGCCACGATGCGAGCTGGAGGTCGGTGGGTCGGGTCGTCATGTCGATGCCTTCGGGATGCGCCGCCGCGGGAGCGAGCGGCCAACCAGGGCAGTCTAGTGTCCTGTCCCGCCGGCTCGATCGTCCTGCGCCCGGGCCTGCCGGCCGGCGCGGCTGGTCAGCCGACCCAGCTCACCTGCGCGGCGCGGCGCGGCGGGGGATGGGCCACCCCGCGCGGATGTCCGACGGCGATCGGCGCGACGACCACCTGCTCGTCGGGCAGCTGCAGCAGGCCCTTGCCCTCGGCGGTGTTGAGATAGGCCTGCGCCAGGCCGATCCAGCAGCTCCCCAGGCCGACCCCGTAGGCCGCCAGCATCAGGTTCTGCGCGGCCAGCGCACAGTCCTCGACCATCCACGGCGTGTCGCGCCTGGCGGAAATCGCGATCAGCACCGGCGCGTGATAGAAGACGTGGAAACCGGGGTCGTCCAGCCGCTGCCGCAGCTCCACCACCGACTCGGTCTGCAACCTGTGCGTCCTGGCCGCGCCCGAGATGCGATCGAGCAGCGAGCGGTCGCGCACCACCGCGAAGTGCCAGGGTTGCCGATCGATCGCGCTGGGCGCCTGGATGGCCGCCTCGATCAAGGCCGTGATCGTGGCGTCGCCCACCGCCTCGGAGGTGTAGTCGCGCACCGCGCGCCGGCCCCTGATCGCGTCGAATAGTTCCATGCCGCTGCCCTCCCCGCGCCGGCCCGGGCGGGCTGCTCGCGCCCGCCCCCGCATGCCGGCCATCAGTATGCTGCGGCAGGTGGCGCGTGGAGTGGCTGCGCGCGACGTCCCCATGGTCTGGATCAACCCGTACGCGCGGCGGCCGACGACGAAAGCGCTGCGCTCGCGCCGGATAGTTGATCCCGGCAAAGGAAATCCCCGGCTGGGCTGCCTACGATGGGCCATCGGCAGCAAAGGGAGAATTGGCCGTGCGACTCGCGCGCGTGATGCTGGCGCTCTGGGCTTCGAGCCTGGTGGCCGCCTGCTCGTCGATGTTGCCTCACGGCCAGGCCCATACCGACCGGCCGTGGGGCAGCTACGAGCAGGCCAGGCAGGCCTATGTGTCGATCGAGCCCGGCCGAACGACCTTCGCCGAGCTGCGCGCCGCCGGTCTCGACCCGACGGCGATTCCCAATGTCAAGCTGCTGAGCTACTCCGACCTGCTGCGCCGCCTGGTGCCTCCGACCGCCGACATCAGGCTGGATCCGGGAATCCGCGAATGCCTGAACGCCCAGCGCGAGTGCGAGGGCTTCGAGGTCGTGGAGAACCATGTCACCCAACAGCGAGTCGGGAACTTCCTGATGGACTTCCTCGACTTCCGCCGCGAGACCCACACCACCGGCTGGAACTTCGACATGGTCGTGCTGGTGGCTCGCGGTCGCGTGGTCTACAAGACCTGGAGCGGCGAGCCGACCGTGTCGCGGGATTCGTCGACCCGCAACCCGCTCGGCCCGCTGCAGGGATTCGGCGCCAGCGGGCTGGGTCGGTTCTAGTCCGCCAGGGACCCCCGGGGCCGGGTCGCGCCGCCGCAACGCGCTACCGCGGCGCCTCGTCGCCCGCGTCGTGGCGGGGCTGCGCGCCCGCCATGCCGTGGCGCTCCATCATGCGGTACAGCGTGGCGCGCGACACCCCGAGGTCGCGCGCCGCCCGCGCCACGACGTGGCCGTTGCGCTCCAGCGCCGCGTGGATGGCGTCGCTGGTGGCACGACCGAGCGCGGCGTCCAGCCCGCCGCGGGCAGGCGCGGCCCGACCCTCCACGCCCTCCAGGCCGAGGTCGGCGACTCCGATGCGGCCACTCTCGCACAGCACGATGGCGCGCCGCACCCGGTTGATGAGCTCGCGGATGTTGCCGGGCCATTCGTGCGCCAGCAGGGCGTTGCGCGCGCCCTCGTCGAAGCCGCCGATCGGGTGCCGCGCCTCGCCCCGGTAGCGCTGCAGCGCGTACTGCGCGAGCAGCAGCACGTCGTCGCCGCGCTCGCGCAGCGCCGGCACCTGCAGCTCGATGACACACAGCCGGTGGTACAGGTCGGTACGGAAGCGCGCGGCGCGCTGGGCCTGCAGCAGGTCGACATGGGTGGCGGACAGGATGCGCAGGTCCACCGCGATCGGACTGTGTCCGCCCAGGCGCTCGATCTGCCCTTCCTGCAGGAAGCGCAGCAGCCCGACCTGGGCATCGAGCGGAAGGTCGCCGATTTCGTCGAGCAGCAAGGTGCCGCCGTCGGCCGCCTCGATACGCCCGATGCGGCGCTGCCCGGCTCCGGTGAAAGCGCCCTTTTCGTGGCCGAACAGCTCGGACTGCAACAAGTGCGGGGGCACCGCGCCGCAATTGATCGCGACAAAGGGCTTGTCGCGCCGCGCCGACAGCCGGTGGATCGCGCGCGCCACCATCTCCTTGCCGACCCCGGTCTCGCCGGTGATCAGCACGGCGGCGTCGGTCGCCGCCACCCGCTCGAGTTGCGCGCCGAGCCGCTGCATCACGGCGCTGGCCCCGACCAGTTCGCCGGCCGCGCCCGCGCGGGGCGCGGCCGGCTCGCCGCCCACCTGCTCGAGCAGCCGCAGCCGGCGCTGCAGGCTGTCCAGCGAAAGCTTCAGCACGTCCTCGCAGACGGGGTCGCGCAAGGTGTCGATGCAATAGCGCAGCGAGAGTTCGGCCAGTTCGTCGAGCTGCCCGGCCGCGCCGCCCTGCACGCACAGGCCGCGGATGCGAGGCTGCGCCAGCTCGGCGCCCAGCGCGCGCAGCACCGCCGGGTCGTCGACCTCGCGCAGGTCCAGCAGCACGCCGCACACCCGCTGCGGATGTTCGCGCAACGCCTGGCGCAGCGCCGGCAGGTCCGGTGCCTCCCGCAACGCGAAACCCGCGCCGCGGATCGCGGCTCGCCAGGCCGGGCAAGCCGGCGCTCCAAACAGCATCAGGCGCATCGGATCGCCCTCGGACATTGGCATGCCTCCCGCAAGGCCACGACAAACAGCGTGGCATGACGGGGATTGTGGAAGCGCCAGAGCTCCGACTTCCCTGATCCATCGCAGCATCGCCGACCGCGGACGGATGTCGCAGCGTCGACACAGCGTACGCCGGGGTGTCTCGGCGCCGCGACACCCTGGCACTGCGCCCTGTCCGGCGAGGGTCGGCAAAACCCAATGGTGACAAAGCGTTACGAAGCGCATCGAAACGTGGCACGGAATTCGCAAGATCCCCGCTGCGAACCATGCCGCCCAACGGAACCGAAATGCCAGCACTGTCCACGTCGATCGCACTGCGCGCCGCCTTCGCCGCCTGCGCGGCCATGGCCGGACTGCTGGGCAACGCGCGCGCCGGGCAGACGGCGCTGGTGGAGCCCGGTGCCGGCGCCCACAGCGCCGGCCACGTCGCGCTCAATGTCGCCGCCGGGGTGGGCAACGTCCAGCTCAACCAGGCCGCGCTGGCACCCACCGGCACCGCCGGCGCGACCGTCGAACAAGCGGCGAGCGGCGGCTCGGCAGGCGCGAGCCTGCGCGCCGCCGTGGGAGCCGGCGCCTTCGCCGGCTCCAGCGGGCTGGTGGCCGTCAACGAGGCCAGCGGCGCGGCCAACCTTCAGTCGAACATCGCGCTCTTCGGAGCGCACACCCACGTCGGGATCGCCAGTGACGGCCAACTGGCCACAGCGCTCCCACGTCCGGCGCCGGGCGCAGGCCCTGCCCCATCGACCGTCAGCAGGATCGTGTCGATCGATCCCGGCGCCTTCCACGGCGCCACGGGCCTGGTGCAGGTCAACCAGACGGCCGGCTCCGGCAACTCCACCGGCAATGCGTTCATGTTGCAACTGCCGGGTTCTTCCTTGAGCAACTTCAGGAGCATTCCATGAACACTCGATTCACTGCCAGGATCGCCGCCGTCGCGGTCGCTGCATTGTTCGCAGGGGGCGCTGCGTATGCGAGCGGCCCCGGGGACCACGACGGTCCGGGGCACGGCGACCACGGCGGCATCCTCGTCAAGGGGCTGATCACCGTCAACGCCGCAGCCGGCGCCAGCACCAACAATGTGCAGAACACCGGCAACGCAGCGGTAGGGCCGTCGTCGATGGACATGGGTTCGGGCATGGGTTCGGGCATGGACTCGGGCCACGGCCACAACCCGCCTCCCAGTCAGGGTCCGGACATGAACTCGACCATCGGCAACAACGCCGGCCAGAACGCCAGCGGCAACATCGCGGTGAACTCGGCCGCAGGCATGCAGAACCTGCAGGCCAATGATGCGTCGGTCGCCCGCATCGCGGCGCAAAGCGTGTTCGGCAGTGCCAGCGTCGCCAACCTGCAAGGCGCCTCCGGCAACTCGCTGGGTTCGGGCGGCCCGTTCGGCGGCTTCTCGACCAACGCCGCGCTGGGCGACAACGCGCTGCACGGCGCGTCGGGCAACATCGCGGTGAACGTCGCGGCAGGCGTGGGCAACGCCCAGTCGAACGGCATGGCGATCACCCAGAGCGCCAACCCGACGCTGGCGCTGGCCACCGCCACCAGCGTGCAGCAGGCCAGCGGCAACACCGAGCATGGCAGCTTCACCAACACCGCGTCGATCGGCGGCAACGCGCTGATGGGTGCGTCGGGCAACATCGGCGTCAACGTGGCCTCGGGGGTCGGCAACCTGCAGCACAACGGGTTGTCGATGATCGTCGCTCCCTGAGCCCCGGAGCGGCCATGCGCGCAAGCCCCGCAGCGTTCCGGCCGAAGGCCGGGCGTCGCGCGCCGCGCGCCGCGTGGCTGGCCGCCGCGCTGCTCGCACTCGGCGTGCGGGCGGTCGCGGCGGCCCAGTTGCTGCCGGTGCCTGGGCTGCTGGTCTCCAGCGACATGCAGGGGCTGCGCGCGCTGCGCTACGCCAACATGGTCGCGCAGCAGCGCGACTACAGCTGCGGCGCGGCGGCACTGGCCACCTTGCTCGACTACGGCTACGGCTTTCGCCTCAGCGAGACCCAGACCATCGAGGCGATGCTGCGACATGTCGACCAGCCGGCCGAGGTGCTGCGCAACGGCTTCTCGATGCTCGACATGAAGCGCTATGTCGAGAGCCTGGGCATGCATGCGGTCGGCTTCGACGTCAACCTGGCCGCGATGCGCCGGCTGCGCATCCCGGTGATCGCGCTGCTCGACGTCGACGGCTACAGCCACTTCGTCGTGGTCAAGAAGGTCGACCACGACCTGGTGTTCCTCAGCGACCCCGCGCTGGGCCAGCGCGCGATCGACGTCGACACCTTCGCGCGCGACTGGCACGGCCTGGTGCTGGCGGTGATCGGCAGGCCCTTCCTGGCCGACTCGCCGCTGCTGCGGGACAACGTCTCGCGGGCCCGCGCTGCCAGCGACTCGCTGCTGCACCAGGCGGTCGCACCGCGGCTGGACTTCGGCATCCCGCGGGTCGGCACCTTCTGACCATCTGCATCGCCGGCCCGCACTTTCCTCTCCTTCCATGCCATCGAGGTGTCCCATGCGCCGACTCCTACCTTGCGCGGCCCTGCTCGGACTGGGCCTGGCCTGCACCGCCCGCGCCGAAACGGCGGTCCCCCGCATCGTCGCGCTGGACGACGCCCAGCTGGCGCAGGCGCGCGGCCGCGGACTTCCGGCCGGTCAGGCCATCACCGGGTTCCAGCTCCAGCTGGTTTCGACCTGGATCGCCCCGCAAGGCGCCGTGGGCGCAGCCGGCACGGTGCAGGTCGAGGGCCTCGGCGGCGGCCCACCCAGCGTGCGGGTAGCGGGCCAGGCCTCGGGCAACGGAGCGCCGGGCGGCGGCGGACCGGGCAGCGCCAGCGGCGGGCTGCCGGTGCAGGGCGTCGGCCAGCTGACCCAGGTCGCGGGCGACGCCAACCAGGGCTACAACCGCTTCACCCTGCGACTGGTCGACACCTCCACGGGCCTGCCCGCGCTGTCCGCCGGCTCGCTCGGCGCGTCGTACGCCGGCCGGGGAACCAGCGCCAGCGTCGCAGGCGACGGCCATGGCGGACTGGTCGTGGCCATCTCGACCCCGGCGGGCTCGGCGCTGCAATCGGTGGGCGGCGTGGGATCCTTCACCCAGGCGCTGCGCATCGTCGGCAACGGCCAGAGGGTGGACAACAGCGCGGTGCTCACCGTGCTCACCCGCAGCGCGCCGGGACTCGGCGCCGCCGGATTGCTGAGCACCCTGCAGAACATGATTCCCCGCCACTGAGCCCGCCGATGAAACCCGCACGACTGGCCGCCAGCGCGGCCCCTCTGTTCCTGTTCCTGCTCGGCAACGCGCTGGCCGATGCGCCGCCCGACGCCGATGCGCTGGCGCGGCTGCAGCAGCAGGTGCAGGATCTCACGCGCCGCGTCGCGCAGCAGCAGCAGGAGATCGTCGACTTGCGCGCGCGCATGCCGGCGCAGCCCGCGCAGCAGGCCGCCGCCCAACCCGGCCCGCCCCCGGCAGCCGGCCCGCAGGCCGTTGCGGCAGCGCCCGCGCAGGCCGCGCCTGCGCTGGCCACCTCGCGCCAGGACGCCGCCTCCGAGGCCGCGCAAAGTCCCGCCGAGGTCGCGGCGCAGGGCCACGCGCCCCAGTTCCAGCATCGGCTGACCCTGACCGCCGGCTGGAGCGACACCTACTACGACCGCCGGCAGCTCGCGCTCAGCGGCTTCCTGGCGCTCGATGCCATCTTCCTGGGCAACATCTCGGTGGCGCAGACCAAGGCGCATGTCGAGACCTTCGACCTGGCCATGCAGTACGGCCTGAGCGACGACCTCGCGCTCAACTTCGACCTGCCCTACGTGGTGCGCAACAGCCGCTTCCTGAGCGCCGGGCAGAACGCCTCGACGTCGGCGATCAGCGAGGCCTCGGTGACCAACGCCGACGTCGGCGACGTCACCTTCGGCGCCGACTACCGGCTGATCCGCGAGCACGGCGACATCCCCGATGTGGTCGCGTCGCTGAAGGTCACCGCGCCCACCGGCACCTCGCCCTTCGGCATCGCCGTGGTGCAACCCGACCCGCAGAACACCAACCTGCAGGTTCCCCAGCGCCTGCCCACCGGCAACGGCGTGTGGACCATCAACCCCAGCGTGTCGGTGCTCAAGAGCCGCGACCCGGTGGTGCTGTTCGGCAACATCGGCTATGTCTACAACGTGGCGCGCGACGTGGCGGTGATCAACCCGGCCTCGATCGACGGCCCGGGGCGGGTCAAGCTGGGCGACGGCATCCAGCTGGGCGGCGGCTTCGCCGTGGTGCTCAACGAGCGCGCGTCGATCAGCACCAGCATCGCCGGACTGTTCTCCCGCGCCACCGAGGTGCGTCTGCCCGGGCAGGGCTGGCAGTCGGTCAACGGCAGCGCCAGCGCCAGTGTCTCGCTGGGCTTCGGGCTGAACTACGCGCTCAGCCGCCACCTCACCCTCAGCGCCATGCTGCAGGCCGGGCTGACCCCGGATACGCCCAATTACGCGCTGTCCATCCGCTTTCCCTACGTGTTCTGAAGCCTGTTGAAGCGCCGCCGGGGGTGCGACGCGGGGCCGGCTCAGCGCGCGGCTGCGTCGTTGCGGCTGGCCGGCAACGGCACCATGACCGCGCTGGGCCTGCTGCGCGCGGACAAGCGAGTCTGGGTGGTGGGCAATGCCAGCGGTTCGCGCCGCCCGGCCGACCACGCGGCGGCGATGGACAGGCTGTCTCGCGCCGGCGCCACGGTCGTGAGCCACGAGATGGTGCTGTTCGAGTGGCTGGCCGACTGCCGGCACCCGCGCTTTCGGGAAGTGCTGGCGCTGCTCAAGTCCGCCGGCTGAGCGCGGCGATCAAGGGCTGGCGGCGCCCTTCAACAGGTGCACATGACGGTGCATGAACTGCCGTAGACGCTGGTCCTGCGGGGCATCGAACACCGTCTTCGGCGGCCCTTGTTCGGCGATCACGCCATCGGCGAAAAAGACCACGCGATCGGCAACCTCTCGCGCGAACAGCAGTTCATGGGTCACCAGAATCATGGTCATGCCATCCCGCGCCAGATCGTGCATGACCTGCAAGACCTCGCCGACCAGTTCCGGATCGAGCGCCGACGTCACTTCGTCGAACAGGATGATCGCCGGATTCATCGCGAGAGCCCTTGCGATCGCCACGCGCTGCTGCTGTCCCCCCGACAACGTGGCCGGATAGGCGGAGCATTTCATTCCCAACCCCACTCGCTCGAGCAGCTTCTTGCCGCAGCTCTCGGCTTCCGGGCGGGACTTCCCCAGGACATGCACCGGCCCCAGCGTGACATTGTCGATCACGCGCAGATGCGGGAAGAGATTGAAGGACTGAAACACCATGCCGACGCGCGTGCGCAGCTCCTTGTTCTCCCTTTCCGAACAGCGGCGCCGCGCCCCGGAGGCCTCGGCTCGGTATCCGACCAACTTGCCCTCGATATGGATCTCCCCCGCGTCGTACTCTTCGAGGAAATTCAGACAGCGCAAGAAAGTGGTCTTCCCGGATCCGCTGGCCCCGATGATCGCGATCACCTCCCCCGCGTACACGTCCAGATCCACCCCCCGCAACACCTCGTGCTCCGCGTAGCGCTTTCGCAATCCGCGCACGGCGATCAGCGGCTGCGTCGCCGCCCTCTGCTCGGCAGGCGCCACGCCTCGGTCCAAGGCCGATTCCAGCATCGCTAGTGCCCCCCATGTCGCAACCTGGCCTCCGCGACTCGCCCTATGCGGGTCAGCGCGTAGCAGATGACAAAGAACATCACCAGATCGAATCCGTAGACCTGGAACGGTGCGTCGGTCCTCTGCGATACCTCGGTGCTTGCGGTCATCAATTCCCAGACACCGATCACCGACGCGTAGGTGGTACCTTTGATGAGCACGATCCACAGATTCATCAGGGGCGGAATGGCCGAGCGGAAGGCCTGCGGAAGGATGACCAGCCACATGCGCTTCCAGAAGGTCAATCCGATCGATTTGGCTGCCTCCATCTGACCCAGCGGAATGGCCAGGATGGCGCCCCGAATGACCTCGCTGATGAAAAAAGTGAAGTAAAAGCTCAGTGCCACCAGCGCCGCCAGATACGGGCTGATATCGGCGGGCAGGCTGTAGTACATCAGGAACAGCATCACGATGAGCGGCACGCCGCGCACGATCCCGACGCCGACCATGTTCAGATACCTGGCGGCCCGCACGCCGACCGCGCAGCCGACACCGACGAGAGTGCCCAGGGCCGTGCTGATCAGGATGCCCGAGACCGCGAGCCAGAGCGTATTGACGCTGGCCCGAAGCAGGTACTGCCAGTTTGCCGCGATCACATGCATGGATGGAGCCTTCCCGACGGGCCGGTCACTCGGCGAATCGGATGCGCTTCTCGATCACGTGCGCCGCGGCGGTCACGACCCCGGTCACGCATAGGTAGTAGAACGCCACGGCGACGAATGCGAGCGTCTCCGATGCCGTCTGTCCGGCCAACGTTCCTCCTCTCAGGGTCAGTTCCCCGACAGCGATCGTCGAGGCTACCGAAGTGTCCTTCACGATCTGCACCACCTCGTTGGTGATCGCTGGCAGCACCTTCGCGATGGCCTGTGGCAGGATCACCAGCCATACCGTCTTCCAATACCCCAGCCCCAGTGCCTTGGCTGCCTCCGAGCTGCGCTTGCTGACGGCCAGCCAGCCGCCACGATAGATTTCCGAGAAAAAGGCCGCGTGCTGCAACGCCAGCGACATGAGTGCGGCATCGAATGCGGAAACGCGGATGCCCAGGAATGGCAGCCCCAGGAAAATGAAGAACATCTGCACGAGCAGCGGCGTGTTCCTCAGGACCTCCACGTAGCCAGCAACCAGGAACCGGGCCGGCGCAAACCTCGACACCGCCAGCAAGGTGAGCATCAAGCCCGCAATCGCCGCAATGCCGGTCGCACCGACCCCCAGGGCCAAGGTCACCCAGAGTCCGGGAAGAAGCCGCGGAAGCACATGGAGAAACAGCTTGAGAAAAGCCACTGTCATCGCTCCGCGCTAGCCACGCGTCACTCCGGTGGCGCGTGCTCTCCGAACCACTGTTCGTACAGCGAATTGTATTCCGGGTACAGGGACCCATGTTTCATTTCGTTCACGATGGTGTTCAGATAAAGCCACCACGCGAAATGCCCCTGTTTCAGGAAGACCGCGTTGTTCAAGGTGCCGGCCGTATCGCCGGGGAGCATGCGCAGCTGTCCGGGGTGCTGCTTGACGATCCAGGCGAGAAAAGGACGATCGGTACACGCCGCCTGCGCTTGCCCGCTAAGCACCGCTGCGTATTGTGCTGATTGCGTCGGAAAGTACAGGGCGTTGGCCTTCGGATAAAGCGTCGCATGCCGCTGGTGATCGGGGAGAACGTTCAACAGCGCGACCGTGATGCCCTTCTGGTTGATATCCTGGAAGGTCTTGATCGGCGAATCCTTCTTCACCAGGCAGCCATTCCCCGACTTGAAATAACCCTCGGTGAAGGCGACCTTCAGAATCCGCGCGGGATAGATGGTGGTGGTCATGATCCCGAAATCGGCACGACCCGAGTTGACGGTCGTCCATCGAGCGGGAAACGATGTGCGGACGAATTCGATGGCATTGGGATTGTTGAATAGCGACTTCGCTATCAACCTTGCGATGCCGATCTCGAAGCCCTCCAGATGACCGTCCTGCCCGATGAACTCGAAGGGCGGCGAGGCCGAGGTCACGGCAACACGCACTTTGCCCCTTGCCAGCACGGCTTTCAATATGGAGTGCCCCTGCGCGAAGGCGGGCGAGGCCGCCAGCCCCATCGCGATCGCCATCGCCATGGGCGCCATCAGAAATCTGAAGAGTTTCATCGTGCTGTCTCCTTCGGTTGGATCCGCGTTATCGCGTTCCGGGAATGCTGTTTGACCCTGCCTCCGGAATTCCACCGCCGACACGTCCACGGCGCACGCTTGCCCGGGTGTCCACGGCGATCTCCGGCTCCGTGCTTCGCTTCATTGACCTCCTCTCGTGCAGTGCGTGATCGATATTTCGCGCAGCGCCAGGGGTTCCGGCGCAGACACTCTGCCTCGCCGCGGATCGCTCAGCGTGGACTCAAGCCCGGCGAAGGTCATCCGCCGCCAGCGACCCGGTCTTCCGGTAATCGGTCTGCGCCGGCGCGCCCTGCCCCGCGCGCGTCAACGCGACACCCAAGCGCCCGACGATGTCGTCGATCTCCGACTGAGTCGTGATGATCGGCGGGCAGATGCGGATGTAGTTCTTCACACAGATCAGCACGAGCCCCTCCAGCAGCGCGTAATACCGTATGCGCTCGGCCATCGCGTGATCGGGCTCGCGGGTTTCCGGATCGGCCACGATGTCCAGCATGTGGTAGAGCCCACGCCCGCGTACGTCGCCGATGCATTCGTGTCGCTGCTGCAGCCCCAGCAGCCCCTGCTGAAGATGCCGCCCGACGTTCTCGGCGTGTTCGGTGAGCTTGTCGCGCAGGACGATCTGGAGTTGCTTCAGAGCGACGGCACAAGCCAGTGGATCCTGGGGATAGGTTCCGGACCACGGGATGCCCTTCTTGCCCCGCGCAGCGCTGGCGATCTTCGGGGTGGTGACCGTTCCGCACGTCGCGAATCCGGCCGTCATTCCCTTGGCGAAGGTGACGATATCGGGGAGCACGTCGTAGTGTTGGAAGCCCCACAGCTTGCCGGTGCGGCCGGGAGCCAACTGGGCCTCGTCGAAGATCAACAGTGCACCCCACCGGTCCGCGAGTTCGCGCAGGCCCCGCAGCCACCGCTGCGATGGCACGATCATCCCTCCCGCCACCATCATCGGCTCGACGATGATCCCGGCAATCTCCTGGCTCGTCGTGTACTCGAGCATGTCGGCTGTCATCTGCAGGCTGATGCGATCCCATTCATCGGCGTCACGCACCGGCGCCCGATAGTAGAAGGGCGGAACGATGATGTTGGACCGCGCCGGCATGGTCAGCGGGCCCAGGCCGCGCTTGCGCCCGCCCCCCACGGTCGTGACCGCTTCCGCCGCGAGCGAACCGCCGTGCAAACCCCTTACGACGGAGCAGATCTCGAAGCCACCGGTGGCACCCAGGGCCATGCGCATCGCCACCTCATTGGCCTCGGAGCCGGTCACGGCAAAATTGACCATTTTCAAATCGCCGGGCAAAGTGCTTGCAATCAATTCTGCAAACTCGATGGCCCAGGGGTTCGTATACCAGGAAGACTGGTGCACGAACTGCTCCGCCATGGTCTTGATGGTATCGACCAGCTCCGGGTGGGCGTGGCCGAGGAGCAGCGACATCATGCCGCCACTCATGTCGTAATACTCGTGGTTGTCGACGTCGTAGATCTTCACCCCCTTGCCGCGCGTGAAGATGATTCGCGGCTCGTATCGCCAGCCGAGTACGGATTCCGCATCGCGCGCCATCAGCGCTCGATGGGACGCGGAGAGCTGGAAGGCCTTCTCGACGTGCTTGTCCGACATGAATAGCTCCTCGTGCGTTAGGGCGTGCCACGGCGTGTCGTCTGGTTTGCCGCGCCCCCCCGGAAAAGTGAATGACTTGCCGGCCGTGAGCGTCGCCACTTTCCACCGGACTTGCCGCCGCGAATAACCGTGCCGGTGATCCCTTGATTCCTGGATCCCGGTGCGCTTCGATACCTGGTTCGGCGGGATCACATCCGACCGATTCGCCCCTGCCGAGGCGCTCTGTTCATTCGTCTTCTGGTTTCTATCCCGCAGACCCCGAAAAACCGCGCGCACAGCGGCTGCGCGCGTATTGTCCGCCGCCTGGTGTGTGGCCCTCATCGCCCGTCGTTCCTGACTGTGCCTAGAATAGGAACCAGCTGACTTCACGTCTACTGATCTTTTCTTACGTGATACGTTAGAATTCCTATTGAAATAGCGAGCTTACGGCGGGGGGGCGCGCATGAACGCTGTTCGATTGCGGGTGCTGCGTGAGGTCGCACGTTGCGGGACGATGGCGGCGGCTGCGGAAGCGTTGTTTCTCTCGCCGTCCGCCGTGTCACAACAGATTGCGCAGTTGGAGATGGAAGCAGGAGTTCCCTTGACGAAGAGAGATGGTCGAGGGGTACGTCTTACCCCCGCCGGCCTGGCCCTCGTTTCGTATGCGGAGCGGGTCATGGAAGTACTCGACGAGGCAAAATCGGAGATGGCGAAATACCGCCGCGAAATTGTCGGGGAATTGCGCATCGCCGCGTTCCCTTCCATAGCGTCTGTGCTACTTCCGAATACGATCAAATCACTCAAGCAGGATTTTCCGCGCCTGTGCATCGTCGTCGATGAAATGGAGTCGCTCGATTGCCTTGCCGCCCTCCGGTCCTGGCGCGCCGATGTGGCGCTGGTGGATGATCTGCCGGTGATGTTCAGCGATCGACACGAGGGCATCGATCATCTTCCCTTGACCGAGGACCTGCTCTTCGTGCTGGTACCGGAATGCCATGAGCTGGCGACAAGGGAATCCGTGAGCATCGCCGAGCTCAGAGGCGAGACATGGGCGCTCAATACTGCGAGCGGCGCGTTTGGCGATTTCATCATCAGCCTGTGCCGTCTCGCCGGCTACGAGCCGCACATCAACGCGGCCTGCAAGAGCTTCACGATGGTGTCCGCGATGGTGTCGTCAGGATGCTCGGTATCGGTCGCGCCCGGCTTGCGACTGATCCACCCCATCGAGGGCATCAAGGCGATCAGACTCTGCCCCGAAGTTCGCAGGAAGACATCGGCGGCCTATCGCTCTGGTGAAAAGGAGCATCCGGCGATCAGGGTACTGCTCCAACACCTGCTGCGAAACCGCGCCAACGGCCAGCAGTCTTGAGCCGCGCGCGAGCGATCGCGCCCCGGCGGCTCAGTCGATCGGCCGGCCGTCCTCGAACATGCCGCCCGAGGGTCCGTCGGCCGGCAGCCGCACGCCCCACAGCAGGCTTGCAGCGCCCTGTCGCACCGAGCGGGGAGCCGAGGCGCCGCCCATGTCGGTGCGCACCCAGCCGGGGCTGATCGAATTGACCAGGATCCCGCGGTCCTGCCAGCGCGCGGCGAACACCCGCGCCATCGCGGTGACCGCCGCCTTGCTCGCGCCGTAGCCCCCGGGCGCCTGCCGCGCCAGGGCCTCGATGTCCTGCAGCGACAACCCGGGGTCGCGCAGGCGCTTGGCGAGTTCGCGAGGCTGCGCCGACAGCCTGCCCAGTCCGCTGCTGACCATCACGACGCGCGCTCCCGCCACCAGCAGCGGCTCCAGCGCCAGCGTCAGGCGCAACGGCCCGAGCACGTTGACATCCCAGACCAGCCGCGCCGGCGCCTGGTAGACCCCGGCGTTGTTCACCAGCGCGTCCAGGTTCTGCGTCTCGGCGCGCAGCCGCCCGGCCAGCGCGTCGATGGAGCCCGGGTCGGCCATGTCGACCCGCTCGGCCCGCGTGCCGGCGGGCGCAGACGCGGGGTCGCGAACCCCCGCCAGCACCTGCCAGCCCTCGGCTGCCAGGATGCAGGCGAGTTCGCGGCCGATTCCCCGGCTGGCTCCGGTGATCAGTGCGGTCGGCATGGTCGGGTGGTCGTCTCGGGCGGGCTGGTGTCGCGTCCGAGTGTACGAGCCTGCCGCGACGGGCGCGCGGCGCTGCGCGCCCGTCGCGTTTACCCGGTGACCCCACGGATCGACATGCACTATTCTGCACAACGACCCTGGATACACGACCACCTGGAACAGGACATGCGCGACTTCTCGCACGGACATTGCACAAACCTTCGAATCTGGGCTTGGGCCTTGCTCTGCGTGCTGCCGCTGTGGCTGGCTGGCTGCGGCGGCGGCGGCGGCGGTTCGGGCGTCGCGGCGGCCCCGCCCCCGACCCCGACCCCGACCACCCTGTCGACCACGCTGGCCGCCAGCGTGTCCTCGCTGGCGCTGTCGGTGAACGACCCGGGGTTGAACCCGGCGCTGACCGGCAACCCGCGGATCATCACCGTCACCAACACCGGCAGCGTGACGGCCACGGATGTCACCGTCAGCGTGGCACCCGCGCTGCCCTCCGGCACGACCGTCGCCAGCAACTGCACCAACCTGGCCGCCGCGGCGAGCTGCACCCTCACCGTCACCCCCGGCGCGACGCCCAGCGCTGCGGCCGGGGTGCTGGCACCCGCGGTGCCGGTGGCGACCATCGCGGCGAGCAACGGCAACACGCTTGCGGTGCCGATCCAGGTGCTGGGCTACGGCAGCGTCTACCAGGGCGGCTACGTGTTCGCGATCGACGACACGACCCCCGACACCGGCAGCGTCGGCGGCAAGGTCGCCGCGCTCAGCGACGCGTCCACTGCGCTGGTCTGGGGCGGCCTCGGAACGGCCACCGGGGCCAGCAGCCTGAGCGACGGCCAGACCAATACCCCGACCATCGTCACCGTGCTGGGCACGGGAACCTATGCGGCCTACGCCTGCACGCTGCCCGACCACGGCTACACCGACTGGTATCTGCCGGCGATCTGTGAAATGGACACGAGGGGGAGCGGCTGCCCGGCGTCGACGCAGACCATGCAGTCGAGTCTGGTGGACAACGGCAACGTCGGTGCGCTGAGCGGCAACAACTACTGGAGTTCCAGCGAGGATCTGGCCAACACCACCTTCGAGGCCTGGGGGGAGTTTTTCTCGACCGGAGGCACCGACGTGGCATACACTGCCACCAAGGGGTTTGCGCTGGACGTTCGCTGTGCGCGCCAGCTGACGCCCTGACGCGGGACTCCGCGCGGCCGATGCCGCGAGGCGCGCGCCGGGTCGCGGCGCGGGTCAGCGCGCCAGCCGCAGCCTCGCTGCCGCCGCCCGGATCGCCTCCTCCCGCGCCGGGCGAACGCTGTCGATGCGCGAGTTGACCGCGGCCAGCACCGCCGGGGCGGCATCCTCCGGGCGTCCGCAGTCGAAGGCGGGTTGCGGCGCGTATTCGATCGCCAGCTGCACCTGCTGGGCGCAGGACGGCCCCGCCACCTCGGCGATCACGCTCAGCGCCAGGTCGATTCCGGCGGTCACGCCGCCTCCGGTGTACAGATGGCCGTCGCGCACCACCCGCGCCGCATCGGGCTGGGCGCCGAAGGCTGCGAGGCGGTCGCGCCAGGCCCAGTGGCAGGCCGCGCGCCGGCCCTGCAGCAGCCCCGCGGCGCCGAGCAGCAGCGAGCCGGTGCACACCGAAGTCAGGTAGCGCGCCGACCCGGACAGGCGGCGCAGCTGCGCCAGGAACTCGGCGTCGCCCATCGCCTCGGCGGTGCCCGGGCCGCCCGGCACGCACAGCAAGTCGCAGACGGCGACATCGCCCAGGCGCTCGACGCCGGCGAAACGCAGCCCGCCCTCGGCGGTGATCGACCCGCCCGTGGTCGAGGCCAGGATGCACTGCGCGCCCGGCAGCCGGGACAGCACCTCGTGGGGCGCGGTGAAGTCGAGCTGGGTGACTCCCGGGTAGACGGCGAAGACGACGCGGAAGGCTTGCGGCATGGCGGGCTCCTGGATCGCGATGCCCGTATGTTCGGCGCATAATCGCCTGGCGCAAAGGACAATGTTCCCACCTTTTCTGCCATGCGCGACATCGCCCTGTTCATCTTCCCGGGTTTCCAGATCCTCGATGCCAGCGGGCCGATCGCGGCCTTCGAGATCGCCGAGCGCTACCTGCCCGGCAGCTATGCGCTGCAGGTGGTCGCCGCCGCCGGCGGCGCGGTGCCCAGTTCGTCCGGCGTGTGCCTGCAGGCGCGCGGCATGCGCGGGATGCGCCCGGTCGACACCTTGCTGATCGCAGGCGGCGACGGCGTGGACGCGGCCTGCGAGTGCGTCGCCACGCGCCGCTTCGTGCAGCGCATGGCGCGCTCGGCGAGCCGCGTGGCCAGCGTGTGCTCCGGGGCCTATCTGCTGGCCAGCGCGGGCCTGCTCGACGGCCTGCGTGCGACCACCCACTGGGGCCGAACTCCCGACTTCGCGCGGCGTTTTCCCGCAGTGCGACTCGAAGCCGACCGCATCTTCATCCGCCAGGGGCGGGTCTGGACCTCGGCCGGGATCAGCGCGGGGATCGACCTCGCGCTGGCGCTGATCGCCGATGACCTGGGCGAAGCGCTGGCGCGCAAGACGGCCCGGCAACTCGTCGTGTACTACCGCCGCCCCGGCGGCCAGTCGCAGTTCTCCGCGCTGCTCGACATGGACCGGCCGAGCGGCCGCTTCAGCGGGTTGCTGGACTACGTCCGCGAGCACCTGCGCGAGCGCCTGAGCGTCGAGGACCTCGCCGAGCGCAGCCACCTCAGTGCGCGGCAGTTCTCCCGGCTGTTCCATGCCGAGGTCGGGGTGTCGCCGGCCCGGGCCGTGGAGGCGCTGCGGGTCGAGGCGGCCAGGGCGCTGCTGGAAAGCGGCGCGCCGTCGATCCAGCGTACCGCCAGCGACTGCGGCTTCGGCCATGCCGAACGCATGCGCCGCAGCTTCCTGCGCATCACCGGTGCGCCGCCGACCGCTGCCCGGCGGCGCGCCCGGCCCTGAGCGCGCGGCAGCTCCGCGCCGCGTGCCGCGCCGCCGCCTCTCAGCGGCCGTCCAGCCGCAGCAGCATGCGGCCGCGCTGCTCGACCATCTGCATGCGCGACAGCACGTTCATTCCCAGCAGCGCGGTGCCGGGCAGCATGTCGGGCAGCACCGCGACCCGCACGTCGCGTGCGCTGAAGGGCCCGAACCGCAGTTCGCGGGCCAGCGCCATGCAACCCGCCGTGCGACCGTTGGCGGTCTGCGACGCGATGCCCTGGCACCCCACCAGGCGCATGCGGCGGGCCGCTGCCGCGGAAACCGACACCGTCGAGGCCCCGGTGTCGACCAGGAAGCGGATCGGCACGCCGTCGATCGATCCGGGCAGCGTGTAGTTGCCCGCGCGGTCGGGACTCAGCAGCACCTCGCGCGCCTGCACCGCGCGCACCCGCACCGGCCGCAGGCCGGGCACGAAGGCCTGCATCATCAGGTACAGCGCTCCGCCGATCAGCAGCCACAGCACGACCATCGAGAACGTGCCGCCCGACGGCCGACCCCGGGGGACCCAGCCGGGAGCAGGCCCCCCAGGCTGCTGCTGCGGGGCCCGCCCGCAGCCGTCACGGTCGTCGTTGGCCATGTCGGGGATTGTGCTCCCTGCGCGGTCAGTGATGCCCGGCGGCGTCCGCGCGCGTCAGCGAGCAGACGATCGCGGTGCCTGCGGAATCGCCGGCTCCGATGCTCAGCGTGGCGCCGATCGCAGCGGCGCGAAAGCGCATGGTCGACAAGCCGAGGCCTTGCTGGACGTCGGCGCCGATGCCGCATCCGTCGTCGCGCACGCACAGGGTCAGGACCTGGTCTTCGGCGCGCAGCAGCAGATCCACCGTCCGCGCCCCCGAATGCCGGATCGCGTTGCTCAGCGCCTCCTGGGCAATGCGGTAGAGCTGCAGCGCCACGTCGGGGTCCAGGTCGCCGGGCTGTCCCTGCGGCGCGTAGCGGCAGCCCAGGCTCGCGCACAGCGCAGCCAGGGCCTCCGACAGGCTGCCCGGCGCCAGCCGCAGCGGCGCGATGCCACGGACCAGCCCACGCACCTCGTTCAGCGCTTCCCCCGCAGACCGTTCCAGTTCGGCGGCCATGCGTGCTGCGTGCGCGCTGTTGCCGTGCCCCAGGCCGCGCTGCACGGCACGGGCGAGCAGCCCGATGGCGACCAGGCGCTGCCCGGTGCCGTCGTGCAGTTCGCGCCCCAGGCGCTCCTGTTCGACGCGCGTGGCCTCGAGCACGCGTCTTTGCAGGTCCCGGCGTTCCGAAATGTCGCGCACCATCAGGTGGCGCCATCCGCGCCGATCCGGCGGGGCGGCGCGCACCTCGACCGGCAGGGTCGCACCGTCCAGGCGCCGAGCCACGGCCTCGACCGGCGCGAGATCGTCTGCCGGGTCGAAGAAACGCGAAACCGGGCGGCCTTCGATCTGCGCCAGGCTGTCCGCACCGAGCAGGGCCAGTCCGGCATGGTTGGCCACGAGCAGGCACTGCCGGGCGTCGCTGACGTACAGCGCGTCGGGCGCGTGCATGAACAAGTCGCGATAGCGACCGTTGCTGTCGCGCAGCGTGGCCTCGAGTTCGCCGCGCCGCGTGGCTGCTTCGCGCAGTTGGCAACGGGCCGCGACCAACGCGAGGGTTCGTTCGCACAGTCCGTCGAACAAGGCGTCGAAGGCGTCGCCCAGCGGCCGCTCGACCGGCGGCCGGCCTTGTTGCAGCGCGAGGATGTCCTCGGCCATGCGCCGGTCCATTCCCATGATGTGGTGCTGGAGCCACTGCGCGAGGAACAGGCTCACCTCGCCTGCGACGGCGTCCGGGTCGGCGTCCAGCAACTCGCGGGCACGCCCGAGAAAACCGCGAAAGCGCTGGTGCGCGCGGCAGTGCGCCCTGCGATGGGATGCGGGAAGCGGCCAGCGCCGCATCAGCCTGGCTTCGGTGCCGAAGTGATAGACGGCGTAGTCGCTCAACTCGCGCAGCGCGATCTCCAGCGCGTCGCGGTCGCGCGTGCCGGCGACGCGGTTGAAGATGTCGAGCAGCCGACGATGCTCGCGGTCGACGTCGTCGAGTCCGGTGTCGAGTGCCGCGCTCCAGGTCAGCGCGGCGGAAGCCGAGTCGGGCATCGCGGAGGGCGCGGAGTCGCAAGCCACCCAGCCTACCTGCGGGCTGAGGGACGATATTTGCGCTGGATCAAGCGGGCCCGGCAAGCGCCCGCACAGGCGGGCCTGCCGGCGGACGCCCGCAGCGCAAGGTCCGCACGCCGGCGGCGTCACAGCACGACGGTACGCGTTCCGTTGAGGAACACCCTGCCCTCCAGGTGCAGGCGCACCGCGCTGGCCAGCGTCTGGCATTCGATGTCCCGCCCGACCGCGGCGAGTTGCTGCGGGGACATCCAATGGCTGACGCGGGTGACATGCTGCTCGATGATCGGCCCCTCGTCCAGGTCGGGGGTCACGTAATGGGCGGTCGCACCGATCAGCTTGACGCCCCGCGCGTGCGCCTGATGGTAGGGCCGCGCGCCCTTGAAGCCGGGCAGGAAGGAATGGTGGATGTTGATCGCCCGTCCGCAGAGCCTCGCGCAAAGCTCGTCGCTGAGGATCTGCATGTAGCGCGCCAGCACGACGAGCTCGGCCTGCGTGCGGCACACCAGGTCCCACAGCGCCGCCTCCTGCTCGGCGCGGTTGCCCACCGATACGGGAAGCCAGTGGAACGCCACGCCATGGGACCGCACCAGGGCCTCGGCGTCGCGATGGTTGGAGGCCACCGCGCACAGGGTCATCGGCAGCGTGCCGGTACGGTAGCGGTAGAGCAGATCGTTGAGACAGTGGTCGTGCCGGGACACCAGCACGACCACCCGCGGCCGGTGCTGCGCCGGCACGATGCGCAAGGCCATCGCGAACTCGCCGGCCAGCGACGCGAACGCGGCGTTCAGGCCGTCGTCATCGGGAGGGCTTTCGGCGGACTCGAACATCACCCGCATGAAGAAGCGCCCGCTCTCGGCGTCGCCGAACTGCGACGATTCCAGGATGTTGCAGTCCGCGTCCGCCAGCAGCGAGCCGACCGCGCCCACGATTCCCGGCCGGTCGCGACAGGACAGCGTGAGCACCCTGCAGCGCTGGGCTCGCGCATCGGCGCAGGGAGGCGGCGCCAGGGCGCCTGGCTGTGCAACGGTCACTGCGGGTCGTCCGATGGGGTGGCGAGCGCGCTCGCGAGGCGCTGCCGCTCTTCCTCGGGCATGCCATAGCAATGTTCGGGAGCCGGGAAGCATCCGGACCGGACGTCCTCGCAGTAGGCCCGCAAGGCATCGACCGCGACGCTCGCCATGTCCGCGTAGCGCTTGACGAATCTGGGCGACAGCCGATCGAAGGCCCCGATCAGGTCGTAGGCCAGCAGCACCTGGGAGGTGGTGGCCGGACCCGCGCCGATGCCGAAGGTGAAGATTCCCACCGCGGCGTCGATCGCCGCGCCCACCGGCGCCGGGACCGCCTCGATCTCCATGCCGATTCCCCCGGCCTGTTCGATCGCCAGCGCGTCGGCGACGAGTTCGAGCGCAGCCTCCGCGGTACGTCCCTGCAGCTTGAAGCCGCCGTAGTGGTGCATGCGATGGGGCAGCATTCCCACATGCCCCATGATGGGCACCCCTGCGTCGACGACCGCGCGCATCACCGCCCGCTGCCGGCGCCCGGCCTGCAGCTTGACGCAGTCGACTCCCCCCTCCTGCATCAGCCGCAGGGCGTTGTGAACCGCCAGTTCGCGGGTGGCGATGCTGCCGTAGGGCATCGCGCCGATCACCAGGGTGTTCGGTGCGCCGCGACGCACCGCCTGGCAGTGCGCAACCATGGTGTCCATTTGCAGCGGCAGGGTGTTGTCGTGGCCGTAGCTGATCATCGCCAGGCTGTCGCCGACGATCACGATGTCGGCACCGGCCCGTTCGGCCCAGCACGCGCTGAGAAAATCGGGGGTCGACACCATGACCAGCTTGCGCCCTTCCCTCTTGGCCTGAGCCAGGTCGGGCAGGGTCAGGCGACGCCTCTGGCTTGCCGGGGCGCTCATGCGCGGAAGGCCGTCTTGCCGGTTCCGTCCATCAGGCCGGAGATCACCCGCGACACCGCTGCGGTGTGCGCCTGCACTGCGGCGGGATCCATGTCGGCGCGAGGCCGCGGGTCCTCGTCGAAGTGTCCGTATGCGTCGGTGCCGCGCACCAGCATCGCCGAGTCGCGGAAATTCAGCTGCCTGACATGGGTGGGCATGTAGCGGATGGCCACTCCGATGCGCCGGTCCTGCGATCGGTTCGGCTTCGAGCCGTGCACCATCTTGATGTGGTGCAGCGACATCTCACCGGGCCGCAGTACCAGCGCGACCGCGCGAGCCTCGTCGACGTCGACCGCGATCTCCTGGCCGCGCGACAGCAGATTGTCCTTGTGGAAAGTGTCCACATGGGGGATCTGTTCGCCCCGATGCGTGCCGGGGATCACCTGCATGCAGCCGCTGTGCTCGGAGGAGTCGCTCAAGGCCACCCATGCGGTGACGACATCGGCAGGATCGAGCCCCCAGTAGGTGGAGTCCTGGTGCCAGCTGACGAAGGAATGGTGGTCCGGCTCCTTGGCGAACAGGTGCACGTTCCAGCACAGGATGTTCTCGCCGATCAGGTCCTCCACGGCGTCGAGGATGCGCGGGTGGCGAACGAGTTCGTCGCACCAGGTGAACAGCAGGTTGACCTTGTGCCGCAGGTTGCTCTCGAGCTTGCGCCCGGTGCGCTCCTCGTAGGCCTCCAGGCGAGCGCGAAACCCGGCGGCATCGACCGTCGGCATCACGGGCACCGGCGCGAGAAACCCTTGTTCGCGGAAATCGCGCACCTGCTGGTCGCTCAATGCCTTGCCCATCTCGCACTCCTCTATATGTGACTGATGTTGTGCCAGTATATTACGCACCCGGACGGATGCAAGGACCACCGATGCAGGCAAACCCCATTGACACACAGGCTGTGCGGGCAGCGCCGCGCGCGGCTTTACCGAGGTTCCGTCGCGTGGTCGCAGAGCCTTACGATTTGCAACACTTCTGCAATATATTGTTGGCGTACAAAACGCTGCTGCGTAGAATTTCCGCAGCGCCTGCGGCGGGGCCGGATCTGCGAGGCAGGCCGATTCGCGGGCCGCGCTGCTGCGCCACGGCAAACCGTGGGCGCTGCCGGGCTTCGGCGGCCCGGGCCTGCATGACGGCGATGGCGGTTGCCGACTCGGCGCGGCATCGCGCGCAAGGCCTCGCGAGCGCACGCTGCCTTCCGCAGGCCCCACCAGTACGCTGTCGTACCCAAGCCAAGCCCTGCAACATGAAATCCAGAAATAGTCCTTCGCCCTCCAAGAAGAGCACCACCCACGGCAGTGGTTCCCAGCTGGGCGCGGCGCAACCTTCGCTTGCGGAAAAGGCCCACCGGGCGCTCGAGGAACTGATCGTGACCCTGGAGCTGCCTCCGGGTAGCGTCTGGAACGAACAGTCGCTTGCCGATCGTGTCGGCGTCGGACGCACGCCGACACGCGAAGCGATCAAGCGCCTGGAAGTCGAGCACCTGATCGATATCGTGCCCCGCCACGGCGTGCGCATCCTGGAGATCGAGTTGTATCGCCAGCTCCAGGTCACCGAGGCACGCATCCCGCTCGAACTGCTGATCTCGCGCTGGGCGGCGGCGCGCGCAAGCAATCCAGAGCGCGAGCAGCTGCTCGCGCTGGCCGCGCCCTTCGAGTCGCGCGAGCGGACGCTGGACCGCATCGCCTACCTGCGGCACGCTTTCGCCGCCAGCAGCTTCATCGCCAGCTGTTCGCGCAACCCCTTCATCGCCCAGGCACTCGCGCCGCTGCATACCCTGTCCCGACGCTTTTTCTACATGTATCACAGTGCCGAGGCGCTGGACGAGTTTTCCGATCTTCATGCCAGGCGGATCCGCGCGGTCGCGTCGGGCGACAGTGCGCAGGCCCAGCGCGCCACCGACGAACTGATGAAGTCCTTCGAGCGCTTCACCAGGACGGTCATCGAACGCAGCTTCCGTTCCGACTAGCTCTGCGCGCGCTACGCCGCGGCGGCGGCCGCCCCCAGGTACATCCTGCGGATCTGCTCGCTGCGCAGGAGTTCGCCCGCTTCCCCGCGCAACGCGATGCGCCCCGATTCCAGCACGCAGGCACGGTCGGCGCAGCCCAGCGCGGCGCCGGCATTCTGTTCGGCCACCAGGACGGCCAGACCGCGCTCGGCCAGCCGCCGCAGGACGCCGCCGAGATCGCGGCAGATCGCCGGTGCCAGCCCGAGCGTGGGCTCGTCGAGCAGCAGCACCGAGGGCCTGGACATCAGCCCGCGACCGATCGCCAGCATCTGCTGCTCGCCCCCCGACATCGAGCCCGCCTTCTGCGAGCTGCGCTCGCCCAGCCGCGGGAAGAGTTCGAACACCTGCTGCAGATCCTTGTCCAGCGCCTTGCGGTCGGCCCGCAGATAGGCCCCCATCAGCAGGTTGTCCAGTACGCTGAAATGGCCGAACACCTGGCGCCCCTCGGGAACCAGCGCCAGACCCCGCCGCAACCTGCGGGCAACCGAACTGCCGCTCAGGTCCTCGCCTGCGACCAGCACGCTGCCGCGGCTGAGGTCCTTGAGGCCGCAGGCCGCACGCAGGGTCGTCGACTTGCCCGCCGCATTGGGTCCGATCAGCGCGACGATCTCCCCGGACTCGACGCGCAGGCTCACTCCATGCAGCACCTGCTGCTTGCCGTAATGGACGTCGATTCCCCTGAGTTCAAGCATGGGCGCTACCCAGGTAGGACTCGACCACCGCCGGATCGCGCAGCACCGTGGCGACATCGCCCTCGGCGATCTTCACCCCTTCGCGCAAGGCGATCGCACGATCCGCGAGCCCGGCGAGGAAGCCGACCTGGTGATCGATGATGCACAGGGTCACGCCATGCTCGCGCAGGTCGCGCAACACCGAGTCGAGGTTGCCTACCTCGGCCTGCCCCAGGCCCGACGCAGGCTCGTCGAGAAGCAGCAGCTGGGGCTCGCACATCAGGGCCATCGCCACGCCCAGCATCTTCTCCGCGCCATACGACAGCGCCAGCGCCGGCAGGTCGGCCACCTCGGCCAGTCGGCACCAGTCGAGCACCTTGGCGATGCTGCGAGCCTCGTCGTCCGCCCTTGCTCCGGTGCCGAGCAGCCGCCGCGTCCAGCCGCCGGCGCTGCGCAGGCGCTGGTTGCGCAGGTGCCCGGCAATCCGCAGATGCCCGCGCACGCTGAGCTCGGGAAAGAGCTGGGGATTCTGGAAGGTCTTGACAATACCCAGGCGGGCGATCTGGTGCGGCTTGCGCCCGGTGACGTCGTCCCCCTTCCAGCGGAATACGCCTCGGGTGGGTGCGATCATGCCCGCGGCCAGGTTCAGCGTCGTGGTCTTTCCCGACCCATTGCTGCCGAAGATTCCCAGGATCTCCCCCTGGCGAACACCGAAGGACAGCGAATGGACCGCCACCAGTCCGCCGAAATGCTTGGTGACCTCGCAGGCCTCAAACAGCATCCCGCCCCCCACGGACGAAACCCAGCACACCTTGGGGCATCAGCACGATGATGGCCACCAGGATCGCCCCGTAGAGCATGACCCTCAAGTCGGCGTCGATGTGGATCAGGAAGGGCAGGGACGTCAGCACGAAGGCCCCGATGATCGGGCCGAACAGAGTGCCGACCCCGCCCAGCAGCACCATCGCGATGATGTCCAGCGACCTCGCGATGGACATGTATCCGGGATCGACGAAGCCCGAGTAGGCCGCGTAGAAGGAGCCCACGACGGCCGCCAGCGCGGATGCGACGACGAATGCCAGCAACTTGTAGGCGAAGGTGTTGACTCCCAGGCTCTGTGCCAGTTGCTCGTTGAGCCGGATCGCCTGCAGGCACCGGCCGGCGCCTGAGGCCAGCACCTTGCGGCAGACCGCGACCACGACCAGCAGCAGGGCCAGCGCCGCGTAGTACCAGGCGACCGAGCCTTCGATCGCCAGCCCGGGCAGGCCCGGGGTGATCACCGTGGTCATCCCCATCGCGCCCTGGGTGAGGTCGTACCAGTTGACGACCAGCAGGCGCAGCAACTCGGCCGCGGCCATCGTGGCCACGGTGAAGTAGAAGGCGCGGAGCTTGAACCCGAAGCACAGCATGCCGACCAGCAACGCGATCACGCTGACCAGCGCGACGGCCGGCACCAGGGTCATCCAGAAGTTCCAGCCATGGCCCATCGTCAGGATGGCCGTCACATAGGCCGCCAGCCCGAACGACGCGCTGTGGAACAGCGAAAGCTGCCCCGTGGCGCCGAAGATCAGGTTGTAGCTGACCGCCAGCCCCGACAGGAGCATCGCATAGATGCAGATCGTGCGGACCGCATCGCCATGGGCCACCAGCGGCAGGACGAGCGCGGCCGAAAGCGCGCAGGCGCCCAGGCCCTTGCGCCAGCGCCGCGACACCGCCCAGCCGCGCATGCGCTCGAACAGGCCCGCGCGAACGCCCGCCCCCGCGTGCACGCGCGCCGGGCCCGCGCTTGCGAACAGGCCGCTGGGCCGGAACATCAGCACCAGCACCAGCAGCACGAGGCCGTAGGCGTCATGCAGCGCCAGCGGGAGGAACAGCGAGGCGACCCCCTCGGTCACGCCGATCATCACGCCCCCGAGCAGCGCGCCGGCGGTGCTGCCGATGCCTGCGATGATCGCCCCCTCGACGGCCTTGAGCACATAGCTCGTCCCCATGGCCGGCTCGATGGAGTACATCACCATGTAGAGAGCCCCCGCGGCGGCGGCGAGCATGGTGCTGTAGACCACGACCGCGGACTGGAGGAAGGACGTGGGCACGCCCATCAGCACGGCCGCCTCGGGGTTCTGCGAAAAGGCGAAGGCCGCCTTGCCCAGCCACGTCCTGGTGAACAGCAGGTAGCTGCCCAGGATGATGACCAGCAGCGCGACGAAAACCAGGAGGTTTTCCTTGGGAACCTGCGCCCCCAGGAAATGCCAGGAGCCCGGGAACACGGCGCCCATCTCTCGCGGCGCGGAGGTCCAGACGAACAGCAGAGCGCCCTCGCACACCGAGATCAGGCCTATCGACACCAGCAGGCCGTTGACCAGGTGGTTGCGGGTGAAGCGGAACAGCCCGAGGTCGGTGAGCAGGCCCACCACGCCCACCGCGCCCACCGCGGCGAGCGCGGCGAAGGGGTAGGGCCAGCCGCATCCGCTGCGCAGGAACCACGTGAAGTACGCGCCCAGGGTCATGAACGCGCCCAGCGCGAAATTGACAATCCCGGTGATGCCGAAGGTCAGGCTCACCGCCAGCGCCCCGATGCCGTACAGGGCGCCGACGATCAATCCATTGAGGATCTGGTCGACGATGAGCTGGATCATTGCACCATGTGCTTTGCGATCACATGGATCCGGCCGCCGTGGGTCACTTCGACGATGTCGTAGTCGAACACTTCCTCGCCCTTGGGGTCGAAGGTCATCCGCCACAGGCCGTCGTAGTGCATGCCGATGAGCTGCTTGCGGATCGCCGGCAGGTCGCTGGTGGTCCCGGCTCTTTTCATCGCATCGATCAGCATGTACAACTGGTCATAGCACGACGACACGCACAGCGGGGCCTGCGCGTACGGGAAGGGCGAGTGGTAATACGCCTTGTACTCGTCGATGAAACGGGCGACCGGCTTGCTGGTCTTCTCGGCCTGCTCGAAGTACTTGGGGGTGTAGGCGATGTAGTCGTCGATCGCATCCTTGTTCTTCAACGCCGGGGCGATCGACCCGCGGACGATGAAGAATTTGCGGAACAACCCGAGGTTGGTGGCCTGGCGCACGACGTCGTACAGCACGCCATCGGTGTATCCGGGGAACAGGTACTGGGGCTTGTCCAGCGCCAGTTTGGACAGCGCAGCGGTGAAGTCCTTGGTTCCCGGCTCGAACAACTCGATTTCCAGCTTGATCCCGGCCTGCTGGAACAGCTTGGCATAGATGCCGCCCAGCAGACGCCCCACCGCGTCGTTGGGGTAGAGCATGGCGACGTTCTTCACGCCGCGCTGCTTGAGCAGGTCGACCATGCCCTTGCCGAAACCGTCGGCTCCGCCATCCCAGGCGAAGGTGCGCAGCAGGAACTCGTTGCCCGGCTTGCCGAGGTCGGCGTGGGCTGCAGTAGCTCCGGCAAACATCAGGAATTTGTTGCTGTTCTGCAGGGCGATCGGGTGTATCGCTTGGTAGATGTTCGACAGGAACGGGCCGAAGACAAAGTGCACGTGGTCCTGCATCAACTGCTTGAACTGCACCACCCCTTCGCGGGGCTCGCCCCGGGTGTCGTCCTGGGTGAGTTGCAGTCGGTACAACTGGCCAGCCACCCGGAAGCCGCCTGCGGCATTGACCTCGTGCACCGCCAGGCGCAGGCCCTGCGAGGACATCCAGCCATAGGTCGCATAGGGGCCGGTTTCAGCCTCGATCTCGCCGATCTTGATGACCTTGGCCGCTGCGGCCTGGGCGCCGCAGGCCACGCAGGCCATGAAAGCCGCGAGGGCCATCCGAACGAGCAGCCTTGCATTCCTCTTCATCGCCCTCTCCCTGTGAGATGTGCGTAATATTCCAGAAGTGCAGCAGCAGTGTATCGATGGCCCTCGGCGGGTTGCCTAGGTGTTTCCCTAGCCGCGGCAAGGGTGGGGCATGTGGCCCAGCGCGCGTCGTTGCGGCGTGCCACCCGCGGGTTCGCGCCGCGGTTGCGCCGGCCAGCAGCGACCCGCCGCCAGACGGTCCCCGGTCGGCCGCGCCTGGCGACTGATCGGCGTCAACCCGCTCGGCCGGGCGATCGAGTGCAATGCCATCACGGCCTGGCCGATGGGAATGGCCCGGCAACCGGAGGTCCTTCGCATGGCCATCGCACCCTGGGCAATGCCCCACGATCAGCATTGGTTCCGGCGCCGCGAGGGTCTGCGACGCGAGCGCTTCGGGCAGATCTGGGCCGACGCGGTCCCGAAGGTGTTCGAGGACGTGCCGACCTATTACCGCAAGGGCAACATCGTCGCCAGCCTCGGCCTGTGGGAATTGTGGGTCTGGCAATTCGTGCGGTCGATCCGGCTCGAGGCCGGAAATCGCGTGCTCGACGTCGCTGCCGGAACCAACGATCTCGGCCTTCGGCTGCTGCGCAAGCAGCCGCGCATCGAGCTGACCGCGATCGACCGCAGCCGCGAGATGCAGGCCTACGGCCAGGTGCTTGCCCGGCGGGCCGGGCTGCGCATCCGCAGCGTGATCCACGACGTGCACCGATTGCCGTTTCCGGACCACAGCTTCGACGTGGTCACTCTGCAGGCCGCGTCGCGCCACCTGCAGCTCGACAAGGTGCTGCCCGAGATCCTGCGGGTGCTCGAACCCGGCGGCATGTTCTACCACTGTGACATGCTCAAGCCGACCAGCCCCGCGCTCGAATGGCTCTATCTGCGGTTCCTGCGCCTTTCGGTCGCCTGGACCGCGTCGCTGTTCGGCTCCAGCGACGCGTCGCGCCGCTGCGTGTCCTATTTCAGCGATGCCATCCAGGCCTTCTACACCCCGGCCGAACTCTCGGAGGTGCTGGCGGTCTGCGGCTTCACCCAGATCCGCTGCAGCACCAGCGTCTGGGGCGGCATGGTCGGCTTCCACGCGGCGCGCAAACCCGCGCGCTGCCCGGGGACCGCGGACCCGATGCGACCGCGACCCTGAGCGGCCCGGGGCCGGTCGCCTCCCGCACCGCCGCCGATCCCGTCAGCCGGGCCCATCGCCGCGTCGGGGGCTGCGCGCGGCGCCGGGTGCTCGATGCACCGGGTCGCCGGCGCCCCGCAGCCTGCGCCCGGCGCGCACCGCGTCGGCCAGGCGCTCGAGCACCTCGACGGTCGCGTCCCAGCCGATGCAGCCGTCGGTGATGCTCTGGCCGTAGCGCAACGCGGCAGGATCGCCCGCCAGGGTCTGCCGACCCTCGACCAGGTGGCTCTCCAGCATCACCCCCAGGATGTCGGGCGCGCCGCCGGCGATCTGCGCGGCCACCTCGGCCGCGACCAGCGGCTGCCGCCGGAAGTCGCCGCCGCTGTTCGCGTGGCTGCAGTCGATCATCACCCGGTGCGGAACCTGGGCAGCGCGCAGCGCTGCCGCGGCCTCGCCCGCCGCAGCGTAATTGGGACCCGAGTCGCCGCCGCGCAGGATCAGATGGCAGTCGGGATTGCCGGTCGTCGTGACCACGGTGGCGCGACCTTCCAGCGAGATCGACGGAAAGCGATGCGACTGTCCGGCGACGACGATGGCATCCACCGCGGTCTGCAGCTTGCCGCTGGTCGGATTCTTGAAACCCAGCGGAGCCGACAGCGCCGACGCCATCTGCCGGTGCAGCGGGCTCTCGGTGGTGCGCGCGCCGATCGCCCCCCAGCACAGCAACTCGGCGTAGTACTGGGGCGTGGCCAGGTCGAGGATCTCGGAGGCCGCGGGCACCCCCAGGCGAGCGCACTCGACCAGCAACGCGCGGGCGCCGAGCAGGCCCTTGTGGATGTTGCCCCGGCCGTCGAGGTCGGGGTCGTAGATCATGCCCTTCCAGCCCAGGCGGGTGCGGGGCTTCTCGAAATACACCCGCATCACCAGCCACAGCGCGTCGTCCACCCGCCCGGCGATGTCGCGCAGGCGATTCGCGTACTCCAGCGCTGCCGTCGTGTCGTGGATCGAGCAGGGGCCGCTGACCACCATCAGCCGGTCGTCGCGGCCGTGCACGATGTCGCGCACCGTTGCGCGCGAGCGCGCGATGCCGGCCGCCTGCTCCTCCCCGATGGGCACCGCGAGTCGCAGTTCGCTGGGCGCGGGCAGCAATTCCTCGCCTGCGATATGCAGGTCGGAGATCGGGGTGGGCATCTCGGGTATCCGGCTTCGGGCTGTCGATGCCAGCCAATGCTAGTCCACTGCCTCGGGCACGGCGCCTGCGCCGGCTCGCGCGAGCCCGTCAGGCGAGCGCACCCTCTGCGCGCGTCACGTGCACCGTGGGCACGCGCCCGTCGTTCCACCGTCCCTGCAGAGCCCGCTCGACCTGCGCCGCCAACTGCAGCAGCAGGCCGTCCGCGGCCTGCGCCGCCTGCGCCTGGATGCCGAAGGGCAGGCCGTTGGGCTGCACCCCCATCGGCAGCGAGATCGCCGGCGTGCCGCACAGATTCGACAGCGGGGTGTACGCGAAGAAGCGCCACAGGTTGGCGAACCAGTCGTACACCGACGCGCGGCTGGTCGTCAGGTACTCGACGGTGCCGACCTTCGGGGTCGCGAGCGCGGTGATCGGGGTGAGGATGACGTCCCAGCGGGTGTAGAACTCCCCGAAGGCGCGCGACGTGGCGTTGAACACCGCCTGCATCGCCGCGCGCTCGGCGTAGCTGGTGCGCAGCCCGGTTTCCCAGATCTGGATGTTGATCGGCTCGAGCAGGTCCTCGGGCGGGCGCCGCAGCCCCAGCCGCCCCAGTTGCTCGGCGATGACCTGCGCGAAGTTGCTGATGTAGCAGGTGGTCTGCGCCGCATACGCGGCCTCGAAGTCCACGTCCGGCAGCGCCCACTCGACCCGGTGGCCGAGGCCCTCGAGGAAGCGGCCCGCGCGCTCGAGTTCGGCGACCAGCTCGGGGGCCGCGCGATACGGACCCCATTCGTGCGAAAGCGCGATGCGCAGCCGGCCCGGATCGCGCCGGATCGCCTCGGAGCAGGGCTCCGCGGGAGACCAGAAAGGCATGAACTCCCCCGGCGCGCCGCCCCGGCAGGCGTCGACGAAGGCCGCCGTGTCGCGCACGGTGCGGCTGTGGCAGCCCTGGATGCTCACCAGGCCGCTGAGGTCGGAGCGCGAAGGCGCCAGCGAGAACACGCCCCGCGACACCTTCAGTCCGATGTTGCCGTTGAAGCCGGCCGGGATGCGGATCGAACCGCCGCCGTCGGTCGCGTGGGCCATCGGCACCACACCGGCCGCCACCACCGCGGCGGTTCCGGCCGACGAGCCGCAGGTCGTGTACTCGAGGTTCCAGGGGTTGCGGGTGACGAACAGATCGTTCTCACAGGAACTGCAGACCGCGAACTCGGGGGTGGTCGTGCGCCCGATGATGTTCAAGCCGGCGTCGCGCAGTCGGGTCGTCAGCCAGGCGTCGTGCGCCGGGCGGTGGCCGCGCATCAGCTTGGAGCCGAATTCCTGCAGGCGGCCGCCGAGCGCGAGCGCCGAGTCCTTCATCAGGTAGGGAACGCCGGCGAACGGGCCGTCGAGCCGCGTGCCGCCGGCAGCCGGCTCGTCGACCGCGTCGCCGAACACCTCGACCACCGCGCCCAGCGCCGGGTCGGTCATGTCGATCGCGGCGCTCGCCTGTCGCGCGAGTTCGGCCGGCGTCACGTCGCCCGCGCGCACCCGCTGCGCCAGGCCCACCGCGTCATGCCGCGCCCATTCCTGCCAGCTCATCGCCAGATCCATGCCCGTGCCCTCCTCGTGTCTCAGCCATGCCGGATGGCGATGGTCTTCAGCACCGTGAACCCGCGCAGGGCCTCGAAGCCCTTCTCGCGCCCGAAGCCGCTTGCCTTGACGCCGCCGAAAGGCAGCTCCACGCCGCCCCCGGCGCCGAAGTCATTGACAAACACCTGGCCGCAACGCAGCTTGCGCGCCAGCCTGATCTGGCGCGCGCCGTCGCGGGTCCACACGCCCGCCACCAGGCCGAAGTCCGTGCCGTTGGCCAGCCGCAGCGCGTCGGCCTCGTCGTCGAAGGGCATCGCGGCCAGCACCGGCCCGAAGACCTCCTGCTGCGCGATCTCGTGCTCGTGGGGAACGTCGCGCAGCAGCACCGCCTGCTGGTAGTAGCCGGCTGGGTCGGCCTGCTCGTGCACCCGGCCGCGGGCGGCGACCCGCAGGCCGTCGGCCTCGGCGCGTGCGACAAAGCCCCGCACCCGTTCGAGCTGCCTGCGGCTGATCAGCGGACCCATGTCCAGGTCCAGCGCGGGCGGCCCTGCGCACAGCGCGTCGAATCGCCCGGCCAGCCGCTCGAGCACCTGCTCGTAGATCGAGCGCTGCACCAACAGCCGGCTTCCTGCCGAGCAGGTCTGCCCGGCGTTCTGCACGATGGCGCCGACCAGCACCGGCAGCGCGGAGTCGAGGTCGGCGTCGTCGAACAGCAACTGCGGGGACTTGCCGCCGAGTTCGAGGGTGACCGGGCAGTGGCGCAGCGCCGCGGCCTGCGCGACCAGGCGGCCGGTCGCGCTCGATCCGGTGAAGGACAGGTGGTCGATCCCCGGATGAGCGCACAGCGCGGCGCCGGCCTCGTCGCCGTAGCCCGTGACCACGTTGATCGCCCCCGCCGGCAGGCCGACCTCCGCGGCGATTTCCGCCAGCCTCAGCACCGACAGGCTGGCGTCCTCGGCGGGCTTGACCACGCAGGCGTTTCCGGCGGCCAGCGCGCCGACCACCGTGCGCCCGAAGATCTGGATCGGGTAGTTCCAGGGAATGATGTGCCCGGTCACGCCGTGGGGCTCGCGCAGCGTCAGCACCGTGTAGCCCCTGTCGTACGGCAGGGTTTCGCCATGCAGCTTGTCCGCGGCCCCGGCGTAGTACTCCAGATAGCGGGCCAGCGCCGCGGCGTCGGCGCGCGCGGTGCGCAGCGACTTGCCGGTGTCCAACGCCTCGAGGTCGGCGATTTCGCGCTCGCGCCCGGCCACTTCGGCGCCGAAGCGATACAGCAGGCGGCTGCGCTGCGCGGCCGACATCGCGCCCCACGGACCGCCGAAGTCCTCGCCGATGGCCGCGCGCGCCGCCGCGACCGCCGCGTCCACGTCCGCGGCGTCGCCTCGCGCCAGTTCGCCGACCACCGTGCCGTCGCTGGGATCGACCACCGGCAGGCGCTGCCCGCCGCGGCCCGCGACCCAGGCGTTGCCGATGTAGTGCTGCCTTTGCATCGCTCAGTCTCCTTCGTGGTGCTGCATCCGGTCGCGGTTGCGGGCAGCCAGCGCGGCGACGACATCGGTGACCGCCGCGCCCTCGTCGCCGAGGGTGGCCAGCGCGCCGCGCAGGGTCTGCAGCACCGCGCCGGCGATTCCGGCTTGCGCTGCGGACGCATCGACCATGTCCTTGTAGTAGCCCAGGTCCTTGAGCGCGTTGGCCATCGAGAACTCCATGCCCCGACCCTGGGGATCGACGATCACCGGCCGCAGCCGCTCCAGCGCGACGCCGGCGCCGCCGCCGCTGGCCAGCACCGATACGAAGACCTGCGGATCGATTCCGCTGCCCAGCGCGTAGCCCGCCGCTTCGGCCACCAGCGCGATGCAGCCGAGGGACACGAAGTTGTGCAGCAGCTTCAGCCGGTGCCCGGCTCCGACGCCGCCGGCGACGACGATGTTCTCGGCAAAGCAGCGCAGCACCGCAAGCGCCGCCTGCACGTCGTCCGGCGCGCCGCCGACCAGCAGGTTGAGCCGCCCGGCCAGCGCGTCGGCGACCGTGCGGGTCATCGGCGCGTCGACAAAGCGCCCGCCGGCGGCGCGCACGCGCTGCTCCATGCGCACGCTGGTCTGCGGCAGCGAGGTCGAGCAGTCGATCACCAGCGCGCCGGGGCGCAGTCCGGCGAGCACGCCGTCGTGGTCGCACAGCACCGATTCGACCTGCGGCGCCCCGGTCACGCACAGGATGACCACCTCGCTGCGCGCCGCCAGTTCGCGTGCGCTGGACACCACGACCGCTCCGGCGCCTTCGAGTTCGTCCAGCGGCTGGTTCCCCGGATGATCGAGCACGCTCAGCGCGTGGCCGTGCCGGAGTACGTTGCGCCCGATGCCCTGGCCCATGCGGCCGGCACCCACCAGTCCTACGCGTTGCGACACGGCGTCGTCTCCATGGTTGTTCGCACCATTGCACCATAGCTCCACCCGGTCTCGTCGCCCCGGCGGGGTGGTTGGACTTGCGGCTCGATTCCTCGCCGCTCCGCTTGCAACACCGCTGGGCGGCCGCAGCGCCCACCCAACGAACCACGATACAGGAGACAGGCCATGGCCAAGCACTACGAGGAGTTCGCCAAGACGGTCAAGGAAACCATGAAGGCGCTGGCTGAAGCTGCTGGCCGAGCTGGAGAAGTACATGGGCACCAGCGAGTTCGCGCGCGTCGAGGGGTTCGTTCCCGAGCCCTATGCGCAGCACGGGAAGGACCTGGCCAGGAAGCTCGGCGACACCGTCAGGATGGCCAAGGAAAGGCGCTTGAGCAGCGAGCAGAAGGAACTCGACCAGCAGGCGCTGAATCTGCGCAACCTGGCGAAGAACGTCTCCATCGCGAACAAGATGCGCGACGACGTCCTCGGGCTGTGCGCGGCCGTGGCCAAGGCCAGGCAGAGCGGCGACCACAAGGGAGTGGTCACGGCCAAGGCGGCCATCGCCCAGGCCAAGCTGGTCGCGTCGCAGGCAGTGGAGAAGGTGGTCGGCGCGCACCGAGCGCGCGGGGCGAGCGGCCACGCCGCGCCGCCCTCGCTGCGTTCGGTCAGGTTCGCAGCATGGCGCGCGACCCGCGGCGCAGGCGGGACAGTGCCGACACCACCTGGACGGTGATCAAGAGCGCACTCGCGAAGACGAAAAGCGCGCTCACCGGTTGCCTCACGAACACCGACAGGTCTCCGTGCGAAAGGATCAGGGTGCGGCGGAAGTTGTTCTCGATCATCGGCCCCAGCACGAAGCCGAGCAGCACGGGCGCCATCGGGAAGTCCAGCTCCGCGAGAATCGCCCCGACGACGCCGACGACAAGCACCTCGCTGATCTGAAACAGGCTGTTGTCGGTGCTGAACACGCCTACCGCGATGAAAAAGAGCGCGGAAGGGAACAGATAGCGATACGGAACCTCGAGCAACCGGATCCAGATGCCGATCAGCGGCACGTTGAGCAGCAGCAGGATCACGTTGCCGACCCAGAAGCTCGCGATCAGACCCCAGAACAGGTCGGCATGCTGGGTGATCAACTGCGGCCCCGGCGAGATGCCCTGGATCATCAGGGCGCCGAGGATCAGCGCCATGATGGGATCGCCGGGGATGCCCAGGCACATCGTCGGGATGAAGTCGACCTGCGTCTTCGAGTGCGACGATGCCTCCGGAGCGATCACCCCCTCGATCATGCCTTCTCCGAAGCGCTCCGGGGTCTTGGACATCCTGCGTTCGAAGGCGTAGGCGATGAAGGTGGTGATCGTCGGCCCGGTGCCCGGCAAGGCTCCGAAGAGGGTGCCGATCAGGGTACCGCGCGCCATCGGCATGAACGCCTTGCGCAGCTCGGCCCGGGTCGGGATCATGTTGCGCACCCGCACCGGCTCGGCACGCGTCTCGTGGACGGTGCGGTTGACATTGCGCAGGAAGTCGCCGACAGCGAACAATCCCAGCGCCAGGGCCACCAGGCTCACCCCGTCGGCGAGTTGGGGCAATCCGCCGGTGAAGCGCATCACGCCGCTGTTGACATCGGTGCCGACGACGCCGCACAGCATCCCGACCAGCGCCATCGCCACGCCCTTCAGCGGGGAGCCGCGCGACATGGTGGCGCCCGCCAGCAAGCCGAGAAGGGTCACCGAGAAGATTTCAGGCGGGCCGAACTTGAACGCGAGCGAGACCAGCAGCGGGGAGAAGAACACCATCACCAGGATCCCGAAGGACGCAGCGAAGAACGACGCCAGCATCGCCAGGCCCAGCACCTGTCCGCCCTTGCCCTTCCGGGTCAGCGGATAGCCATCCAGGCAGGTCACCGCATGCGGCGGGTGGCATGGCAGGTTGAGCAGGATCGCGCCGATGGCTCCTCCGTACTGCGATCCGTAGAAGATGCCGGCGAGCATCAGGATGGCAGGCACCGGATGCATCGCGTAGGTGATCGGCAGCAGGATCGAGATCGCCGAGAGCGGGCCCAGTCCGGGCAGCACCCCGATCAGGTTGCCGACGAGCACGCCGAAAAGCGACCACATCAGGTTGTGGGGTTGCAGCGCGACGCCGAACCCGTACCACAGTCCAACCAACGATTGCCCGATCATGGTTCAAGTCCAGGGGAAAAGGCGGAGCTGCAGACCCAGGGCCCAATGGAAGACCACGATGGCGATGGCGACCATGGCCAGCGCCAGCCAGACAGCCTGCTTGAAGGTGTTGCTGCGATCCCCGATGGCCGAGATGAAGACGAGGGCGAAGGTCGCGAGCGCGAGCCCTCCCGACCTGCCGACGAGCACGAAGGCGATCAAGCCCCCGAGGATGGCGCCGCAGCCGCGCAGGTCGAAGGAGAAATCGGCGCGCTTGACGGTCGTCGCGAGCGACGCGCCGATCGCGATGGCGGCGCCGACCGCGGTCAGAAGGATCCCCAGCGAGGTCGGGAAGAAGCCGGGCCCCATCCGCGACAGCGTCCCCAGCCGGTAGCCGCTGCCGACGTACGCGGCGCAAAGACCCGCCACGATCATCACGACGCCCCCGTAGTAATCCTTGTTCAAGCCTTTCAAGAAGCTCATTCGCCCTCCTCCTTTTGAGTGCGGGTTCGCAGGCGATGCTCGCCTGCACTGCGAACCTCTCGGCTCCCGAGCTTTATTGGTCGATGAAATTACCGGGAAGCGCTGATTTCCGTACCAACCCACTGCCGTGTCATCTAACGCTGGCACCTCCGATCGGTCGATCATGCCTTGCATGGATGGGGAAGGCAGGTGCGATGGCACCCGCCGGCGGCACTCCCGTCAGTCGACCGGAGTCGGGATCTGGCGGCTCTCGATGAACATCCGGCGCAGTCCCGCGTGCAGGCCGACGCTCGGCTTCCAGCCGAGATCCCCGGCGATGCGCGAGACATCGACGGGGCCGGAACTTCGCGCATGGCCGGACCAGATGGCGCGCCCGCTGCCCGGAACGAGGTCCCGCACGAGAGCATGCAACTCCCGCAGCGAGACGTAGTTCTCCGGTGGGCCCGCGACGTTGTAGACCGGCGCCAGGGCGCGCGTGGACAGCAGCGCTGCGCAGGTCGCCTCCGCTGCATCCTCGAGGAAGGTGAGGTGGGAATGCTCGTCCCCGCTCGCGCCCTCGATCGCCATGTCGCGACCGCTCGCGCAGGCGAGGATGGAGTTGCGCACCCGCGCCATGCCCGCGGTCATCGCGAGCCCGGGCCCGATGATTCCGGAGTACCGCAGCGCCGCGAAATCCAGGCCGTGCAGCGCGTGGAAGCGCTCGCCGAGCCTCTCGCCCAGGCGCTTGGTGAATCCGTACAGGCCCATGTCGCTCGGCGGGGGATCGTCCTCACGCATGGGATCCGAGCGTTCGCCGTAGACCGCGATGCTGCTCCCGTAGACCAGCCGCGGGATTCCCAGATCCCGACACGCTTCGAGGACGTGGAGCGTGCCGTCGACATTGACCCGTATCGCGGACGCGGGATCGCTCTCGCACGCGAACTGCAGGGTTGCCGCGAGATGCAGGACCCGGTCGATGCGCTGCTTCGCGAGTGCTTCGCGAACCGACGAGGCGTCCACGACGTCCACGGGAAGCCAGTCGACGCCATCAGGCAGCGCGCCGTCGGGGGGTCGACGCGACAGCACGGTGACGTCGACGCCGCGCTGCGCAGCGTGTGCGGCGGTCGCCATGCCGATCGAACCCGTTCCACCCAGAATGGCTATCCGCATCGCTTGCACCCTCGAGCCCAGGCGGTCTTCCCGGTCAGCTGAATCGGTCGAATCGCATGTCCTGCACCGCAACGCGCGCCGCGAGCAGCATCCTCATCGACGCGTCGACTGCCGGCTTGGGCCCAGCGAGATAGGCGACGACCCCACGATAATCCCCCTTCATCGAGCTTTGGGCGACTGCGTGGACCAGCCCCGTGCTGAACCGCAGATGCGGGTAGCCGGCCGCGAAGTCGGCGTCGGGGCCTTCGTCCGAAAACGCAACGGTCACGGCCAGCGCGCCTTGGGCGGAAGCCGCCAGTGCATCCAGCTCCTGCAGGTAGAAGGCATCCCGTGGGGTCCTCACACCGAAGAAGACGCTGGCCTTGCGCTGCGCGAAGTGGCCGCTGGCCGTCGCGCAGCGGAGGATCGACAGCATTCCGGCGATTCCCGTCCCGCCGGCGATGCACAGCAGGTCGCGCGGCGCCCCCGGTTGAAAGGTCGCGCGCCCCAGCGGGCCGAACCACTCGACTTGGCTGCCTTCGATGCTGTTCGCGAACAGCCACGGCGTCAGGCGACCGTCGGCCTTGCGCCGGACGACGAAATCCAGGCGCCTGCAACGGCTCTCGAAGTTGACGATCGAATAGCTGCGGTAGCCGCTGACATGCGGGAACTGCAGGCAGACGAACTGGCCCGCCTCGAAGTCGAGCGGGCGGTCGAGGTCGACGCTGAACGCCAGGACGTCCGGCGCAAGCGTGCGCGCGTCGCTGACCGTGCCGCGCCCGAACGCGGGTGTCGCCCTCGGTGCCGGGCTCGGATTGCGCGAGCGGACCTCGATGCGGCAATCACCGCGTGCTGCCGATTGGCAAAGCAGCAGTTCCCGCGCGCCCCTGAGATATTTCCGGCCGGGGGCGTCGGCCCAGAGGTCCTCGACCTCGCCGGACACCAGATCCGCCTTGCAGCTTCCGCAGGTTCCGGTCGCGCATTCGTAAGGAAGGTCGATGCCGTGCCGCAGGCACGCATAGAGAAGGCGTTCACCAGGCTCGCTGCTGAGCGCATGCTCCTGCTCGCGGAATGTGAGCGTGACCGGCATGTCGGGGGCGGTGTTCAGCAAGGGCTCGGGCGACGCCGGGGCTGCCGCGGAACGGATCGGCGCGGTTGCGCCCATTCAGGACTGTGCTTCATAGTCGTAGCGCAGTTCGCTGTCGAAATCGACCCGTACTTCGTCCCCCTCGATCCTCGACGGGTAGATGGCAAGCGGCGCCTCGGCGATGCCCTGCATCGATCCGTCATCGACGGACCATTGCCACAGGTGCTGCGAGCAGGTGAGCGTCGCCCCGTCGAAAAACCCGTCGCAAAGCCGGGTGTGCATGTGCGGGCAGAACGGCGGCACCACCAGGACCTTGTCGTTCTCGCCGCGCAGGACCAGGAACTCGACACCGTCGTGGGTCACCGTATTCATGCTCGCGGGATCCACCGCATCCAGCCGGCATATGGTCTTCCAGGCCATCGACGCCCCCTGCGTTCGAGTCAGAAAGGTTTGTGACTGCCGACGTCCAGCTGCCGGGTATCGAGCTGGACGACCCGCTCGAGCAACGCCGGGGCGTCGAAGTCGACACGGATGCGGTCGTTGTACAGGCCCACCGCGTAGAGGCTCGTCTGCCCGCTTTCGATGTACGACATGGTGCCGTCGAGCTGGGTGCGGTAGATGGTCAGCGCCGAGACGACCCGCGCCTCCCGCGCTTGCTCGTCGTAGTCGACGTCGTAGACGTTGGCGTGGCGAGTGAGTTTCGAATGGTCGGAGTTGTGGCGCGCGAGCAGGTCCAGGCTCGCCTTCATCGCCTTGAAGTCGCGGTCGGCCCAGACCTGGTCCCTGCGGATCTCCGGGCTGTAGTTCACCACGCGGTAGCGAAAGGCCTCGCGGTCGCACAGCGACAGATAGTCCGGCCAGGCTTCGTCATTCATGTGGAGACAACTCTTGTAGACCAGCCTGTGGATCAGCTGGAGAACATCCTGCGGTACGAGCTGCATGGCTTCGTGACTCGGTCGTGTAGGTTCCGGGTAAACCGGCCCGGCGTGCGGGCCGGAGGTCATGTCGAGAACAGCCGCGGTCGGCCGGGAGCTATCTGGGAGCGACGAAGCTGCGGCCCATCCGCCGGGACCATTCCTCGTAGTAGCTGCGCACGCAGATCTCGTCGTGCACCTTGTCGTCCTCCTGCCGGGCCATCAGGTTCCAGCGAGCTCCCGATCCCGGCTTGATGGCCTGAGTCTGGACCTGGGCGCACAGCAGGTCCTCGTGCAGATTCCAGCCGAAGGGGCCCCAGACGGAGATGTAGTCGCGCTCTCGCTGCAGGCGCTCCTCCGGGGTGTCGCGCTTGAGGCCGATGCCCCGGATCTCGACCAGGGTCTCGCGATCGCTCAGCGGAATCATCACGTTCACGCGCAGACAGGAGGTGCGGATGTTGTAGGCGCTGGCCGGGAACAGCGTGGTATGCCGCCAGCCGTTCTTCGGCAGCCCGGGGAACGAGAGCAGGCGCGTCTCGGCACCGGTATGCGAGGTGTAGTCGGGTGGCGCGAATCCGGTCACCGAATGGCCGTTCGGATAGGTGGTGTACTTCTGGTCGAAGTAGCCGGACTTGATCATGCTCGTCTGGCGGTTATGGAAGTGCAGATAGTCGTGGTAGAACTCGCGGCTGGTGTCGAAGAACAGCTTGTAATTGCAGCGAACGATTCCCTTGTGGTAGTGGAATATTTCGAGCGGCTCGGTGTCGAGCTGCTCGATCATGCAATCGAGCGCCTTCCCGACGAAATCGGAGAGCGGTCCGCAGTTGTCGTCCAGATTCACCCAGACCATCCCGCCGTAGGCCACTTCCGTGCGGATCTGCCGCAGGCCGACGTCGCCGTTGCAGATGCGCTCCTGGTAGCCTGCGGCGCGCCGTGGAATCTCGACGCAGCGACCGCTCGCGTCGAATTGCCAGCCGTGGTACATGCACGTCATGTGGTTCGGGTTGCCGGATGGCTCCGCCTTCTTGAGGGAGCCGGCCGGCGAGCGCACGATCAGGTTGTTGCGGTGCGGGCACAGGTTCAGGAAGGTGCGGATCTTGTTGTCTTCTCCGCGAACCACGACGATGGGCTTGTTTCCGGCCAGACCCGAGGTGCGGTAGTCCAGCGGCGCCGGCAGTTCGCTCTCGTGGCAGACCGGCAGCCAGACCTTGCTCCAGATCTTCTCGACCTCCTCCTCGAAGATGGCCGGGTCGGTGTAGATATCGGTATTGACGATCTGGGAATCGGGAAGCGCCGGCTTGCGTGCCCATTGCACCTCGCTGCGACCGCTGACGTCGGCGGACGGAACGTCGATGATGGAGGGTTGCGATGCCATGTTGGAAACTCCTTCGGGTTTTGATTGCGGTCGCCGCCAGGGGTGCTAGCGCGGGACCGCGGGCAGCAGGTCGGGACTGGAATAGAGCAGGCGGCAGGCGTGGCCCAGTGCGAGGCGCACATGCGCGCGCACGGCCGCCTCGACTTGCGCGGCATCGCGGGTGCGCAGCGCCGCGAGAATGGCCAGGTTCTCGTCCAGCACCTCGCGTTGCCGGACCGCGCGACTGCGAATCAGCATCGCACCGACCAGGCGTACGCGATCCGCGACCGGCGCCATCAGCCGCTCGAGCATCGCGTTGTCCGCTGCCCGCACGATCGCGGCGTGGAATTCGCGGTTGGCGAGGATGAACTGGGCGTAGGTCGCCGGCTCCATCAGGCGCTCGCTCCCCCGCAGAGTCGCCTCGAAGCCGGCGAGCATGTCGTCGGTGATGTGCGGAAGTGCCGCCAGGGCGGCCTCGACCTCCAGCACCTCGCGAACCCTGTAGGTATCGATGATTTCCTTGATGGTCATCGCGCAAGCGCGAAAACCACCGCCGGGTTCGCGATAGGCCAACCCCTCCTGTTCGAGGCGGGCGAAGGCCTCCCGCACGGGCGTCCGGCTCAGCCCGAGGTACGTGGCGAGTTCGATGGCGTTGAGCTTGGCATGAGGTGCGAGCCTCAGCGAAAGGATCTCTTCCTTGATATGCGCATAGGCGACCTGCTGCGCGTTGGAGAGCTCGGCTGCTTGTGCATTCATCGTGGATTCATCATATGACGCAGCGACCCGCGTGTCAACGCGGATCGCGCAGGAGGGAGCCGGCGGCGCGATCCGGCCGCGCGGCCGCCTGGCGAAAACGCGCCACCAGCGTGACGCTCCGGTGCTGCCGCTCCCCGCAGGTTCCAGCCCCTGGAGGCGAGCCCCCGGGGCCTGGCTCGGGATGCCTCGTCGGCGGCGCCGCAGGCGCCGCCGCGCGGCCGAGGCGTGCAGGCCTCAGGTCGAGGATTCTGTCGGGACGACAGCCGCCGCCCTGCTGGCGGGAAAGGCGCGCAAGGCGTTCGCGTTGGCACAGAAGCCTTCCAGGCCCTCGGTGCCGGGGGAATCCAGCCAGCGGGCGCAGATCGGCTTGGCGTCGCATCCGCCGCAGCGGCCTGCAAGCACGGCCAGATCGAGTTCGGTTCCCGCAGAAGGACGAGGCTGCAGGCCGAGCCGTGTCATGACCCTTGCAAAGGGGTAGGCGCCTGCCTCGAAGGGGAACTCCCGCCAGGCTCGCAGCCCGGTCGAGCCGACCAGCACCGCGGCACACGAGACCATCCCGAGTGCCACCCCCATCGCCAACGATATCCCGTTCATGAAAGCCTCTCTGTGCACGGTGGACCAGCACGGGGATCCGCGTTCGGGCTTGCGGACACCCTGCTCCGGGCCTGGGGCACGCGAGGCACGCGGAACCCCGACCCATCATCACATTAGGATGGAACCACGTGTGCCGGTTTGATCCAGGTCATGAAACCCGGGGATGGTCCGGGCGGACCATCGAGCGGGCGCGGAACCTGCGCCCGCAGGGCCGGCTCCGCCGGCGCCGGCACCGCATCGCCAGACATCGGGGGCGCGGCCGTACGACCCGCACGCCGCCCACGCGCCGCCCCGGCTCATGCAGCCGCGCCAGCGGCGCGGGTGGTCTGGGCGAAGGCCCGGGCCGACGGCTGCCGCAGGCATCGGCGCGGCACCCTCGGCCCCCGTCTCGCCGATGCCGCGGCGGCCGCGGATCCGCCGATCCGCCGGTCCGCCCGACGGCACCGGGGCGCTCCGGAACTCACACCGGCCCGGCGGTCCCGCGACGGCGCGCCCGCCGGACGCGCCAGCGCACACCGTTCACACCGCAGCCCCCATCGCCGACGGCTCGAGGGCCCTGCCCACTCACCTGTTGGGCCCGATGTACTTGGACAAGGCGTGATACGCGTGGTACTGCTCCTTGACGAAGGCATAGGTCTTCGCCGGTCCATAGAACTTCGGACTGGTTCCTCTCCTCTTGCACTGCTCGGCCCACGCGGGAGTCCCCTTGAGCCTGGACAGGACCTTCGTCCAGTACTGGATGACCTTCTTCGGAAGCCCCGGCGGACCATAGAGCGCATTCCAGCCCGAGACCATTTCCAGATTCTTCATGCCGAGCTGGGCGACCGTGGGCGTGTGGGGGAACTCGGCCAGCCTGTGCGGCGTCGAGACCACGAGCGCTCGCAGCGTTCCGGCCCGCAAGCCCCCCAGGTACGGTGCGAGGGCGTTGCAGGTGAAGTCCACGGTGCCTGCCATCACCGCGGTGATCGTCGCGCCGGCGCCCTTGTACGGCACCATGGTCGCGGCCTTGGCGCTCAGACCAGCGTCGAGGAACGCCTTGACCGGAAACACGACGCTGGCGTCCATGCTGCTGGTCGTCGCGTAGCTCAGCTTGCCCGGGCTCGCCTTGATTTCGGCCAGCAGTTGGCGGAAGGTCTTGAGTGGAGAATTCGCCCGGACCACGCAGACGTAAGGGTCGGTCTCCAGCAGGGAGATCGGCGTGAGGGCGCTCCATTTGTAGGGCGTGACGGGGTTGAGCGCGGGTGCGACCACCTGCGATCCCACGCGCGCCATCAGCAGTGTGTACCCGTCCGGCTTGCTTCGCTGGACGTATTGCGTCCCGATGATGCCACCCGCTCCGGCGCGGTTGACCACCACGACCGACTGGGGGAGCAGCTTTTCGGTTTGCAGAGTCGCGCTCAAGGCGCGCGCTGCCAGGTCCGCATTGCCGCCGGGACCGTAGGGCACCACGAGGGTGATGGGCTTGTCGGGGTAGGTCCCGCCGAAAGCAGCCCCGGAAACCGCCAACCCGGCGATCATCGCCACCCAACGCAGCGGACGTGTCGATCTACGCAGTTCCATCTTGCCTCCTCCTAGGGAAACGCTGGTCAATTGGCGCCGGCAGCCGACCGGGCTGACCGAGCGGGCCACGAACCGGAAGACGTCCCGGCGCAAGGGCGCGCTGGCCACCCGCGCCGAGGCCGGGAACTCCCTCAGTCCGTCGCTGGAGCGTTCGGCCGACGTCGGACGCCACCCCCGCGCGAAAGCCTGGGCGATGCCATCTCTTCGTGGCCATGCGAGCAGACGGCTGGCCGCGCGGCGCGGTATCGGCGCAAGCGGTCAGCGTGTGCATTCATTGTGGATTCATGATATAAGTCGGCCTGGGTGGTGTCAACGCAGGGACTTACCCGATGAACGATGTCCATTCGTAAAAAGGGCCCGCACCACGCTACGCCTGCCCGGCAGCGCCGGGGTGCCGCGGCCAGCGCGGATCCGGCCGCGTTCGCCAGGGGCGACCTGCGGAGCGCGAGCGCCTCGGGCTGCGCCGGCCCCCGTCGACAGCAAGGAGAACCGTCAGCATGATGTCCCCGATGAGCCCGCGCACGTCCGCGCCCGGCAGGGCCCCCGCGTTCCTGGACAAGGTCTGCGAGGTCGAGGTGCAGACCGACGTGCGCTACGCGCGCGCCGGCATCGACCATGACCGGGAGAGCGGAACATCCCGGCGCCACAGGGATCTCAAGCTCGACGTCTACCGCCCCCGCGGCGGCGGCGACACCCTGCGCCCGGCTCTCATCCTGGCCTTCGGCGGCGCGTTCCACCGCGGCAGCAAGAGCGGGGAAGTTTTCGATGGACAGGCCGTGTCGACGACCGTCGCGGAGTACTGCCGCGAATTCGCTCGCCGCGGTTATGTCTGTCTTTCCATCGACTATCGGCTGATGCCGGAAGCTCCCGATCCCGGGGTCACCCGATTCCTGCCCGACGACCCGGCCTACAACACCGATCGCATCGACCAGGTGCGGGCGATCCTCGGCCTGCCGCCGTGCACTCCGCGCATGATCGCCGACACCCTGGAAGCAGCCACCGACGACATGTGCAGCGCGGTGGCCTTCGTGCGCAGTCGCTGCCAGCAATGGGGCGTGGACCTGTCGCGCATCGCCATCGGCGGCTTCTCTTCGGGCGCGGCCCTGGCGTTGAACGCGGCGCTCGCCGAACACGTTGCGGTGGCTGCCGTGGTGGCGCTTTCGGGCCGGGTCACGCAGCCGGTGCTCGAAGCCTTTGCACAGGGCTGCCGCGCAGGCCAGCCGGCGCCGGCGCTGCTCGCGTTCTACGGCGAGAACGACCTGCCGGAGTTGCGGCCCTTTCGCATCGCGCTGGCCGAACAACTCGCCGCAGCGGGGGTCGACCATCAGATCGCCATCGTCCCGGGTGCGACGCACTTCTACACCCGGACGGCGGCCGTGCAACTCGCCGGCGAAGCGGCGGGCGATGTCGAAACCGTGATCGCCGGATTCCTCCACGACCGCCTGCGCCTGGCGCAGCTCGGACGGCGGTAGCGAACCGCATCGCCGGCCTCACGCGGACCGCGGCCTGCGCGATGCGGCGGCCTCGGTGGACTCGAGGCCGCTTCGGGCGTCGGCGCAGCATCGCGATCCCGCGCACCCCGCCTCAGGCCGCGCGCCGGCCGGCGGGCCGCAGCGCATACGCGCCGTCACCGAGCAGGCTCAGCACGACCAGCGAAACCGACCAGAACGCCGGATATTCCCAGCCCCCGCCGTGGTTGGTGAACAGCCATCCGTTGGCGCCGTGCACGATCACGATGGTGCCGAGCATTTCCAGCGCGAGCGGAATGGCCACCCAGGGTGCGTAGATCCCCAGCACCAGCGCGACGCCCCCCAGCGCCTCCAGCGCGATGGTGCCGTAGGCGAGGATCGCCGGCAGGTGCAGCGACGCGAAGTACGCGACAAAGCCGGGGATGGTGAACACGAACACCTTCAGGGCGACGTGGGCGAGGAACAACACGCCCAGGCTCACGCGCAGCAGGGTGACGCCGTAAGGGGCGGTGGTTGAACGAATCATGATGGACTCCGACGGAGGTCGAGGGGGCTCAGGCCTGGCGCAGCCAGGTCGGCGCGATCGAGGTGCCCAGGCCGGCTCCGTAGCCCAGGTAGATGTTCAGCCCGGCCAGGGGCTCGAGGTAGCGGGCATTGCGCAGCGGGCCGGCGTCGATGACCTCGAAGCCCATCGATCGCGCCAGGTCCGACACACGCTGCCGGGCGTGGTCGTCGTCGGCCGCCACGAATACCGGGACGACCTGCGTATCCGTGACCCGCGGACCCGCCGCCAGGCGCTGTGCGAACACCGTGTTGAAGGCCTTGACCACGCGCAACCGGGGCAGCGCGCCGGCGATCTGCTCGGCCGCCGAGGTCGAGTGCCCCAGCGTCAGGCCCATGTAGTCGGGCGTCAGCGGGTTGGTGATGTCGACGACCACCGTGCCGTCGGGCAGCGCCGCCTGGCGCAGCGCGCCGATCGCGTCGCCGTAGCCGGTGGCTAGGATCACGATGTCGCTGGACGCGGCGCGCGAGGGTTCGGAAGTGGCGCCGAAGCGCTCGGCCAGCGCGCGGGTCTTGCCGGGGTCGCGGCCCAGGATGTTGAGCCGGTGGCCGGCGGCGTGGAGTTGCTGGGCGAACGCCGTGGCCATGTTGCCGGCGCCGAGGAGGGTGATGTTCATGATCGATTTCCTGGAAAGTGGCTGCGATCGCCCGGCCGCCATCGCGAGGTCGCGACGACCGGCTGGGCCATGAGCAGCACTGTAGGTGCGCGACGGCGTCAAAAAAAGCCGACGCGAGACAATGCACTATTGCGCTTTACGCAATAAACTGGGCTGGTCATGGATCTGCTCTCCGCAACCAGGGTGTTCGTGCAGGTGGTCGACTCGGGCAGCTTCGCCCGCGCCGCGGACGCGCTGGACCTGTCCAACGCGGTGGTCACCCGGCAGGTCGCCGCGCTCGAGTCCCATCTGGGCGCGCGGCTGCTCAATCGCACCACCCGGCGCATGTCACTCACCGACGCCGGAGAGGATTTCCACGCGCGCGCCCGCTCCATCCTGGAGCAGTTCGCCGAGGCCGAGTCCGCCGCCGCGCAGCGCACCCGCAGCCCGGTCGGACTGTTGCGGCTGTCGGCCCCGCTGTCCTACGGAATCTCCCGCCTGGCTCCGCTGCTGGCCCGGTTCCACCGGCAGCACCCGCAACTGCGGCTGGATGTCGACCTCAGCGATCGCCTGGTCGATCTGGCCAACGAAGGCGTCGATGTCGCGCTGCGCATCGCGACACGGCTCGACCCCGGCGTGGTCGCGCGGCGCATCGTCGCGCTGGACGCGGTGGTGTGTGCGGCACCGTCCTACCTGCAGCGCCACGGGTGGCCGCGCACACCCGCGGAACTGGCCGAACGCGACACACTGAGCTTCAGCTACCTGTGGGCGGGCGACGAATGGCCCTTCACCGGACCCGACGGCCGCCGCGAGCGGGTACGCGTCCAGCCGAAGGTGCATTCGAGCAACGGCGAACTGCTGCGCGAGCTGGCGATCGCAGGGGGCGGCATCATCCTGCAGCCCACCTTCATCGTCGAGCAGGCGCTGCGCGCCGGCAGCCTGGTGCCCATCCTGCAGAGTTACCGGACGCTCGACCTGAACCTCTATGCGGTGTACCTGAGCCACCGGTTTCTGCCGAGCAAGGTTCGGGTGTTCATCGATTTCCTGGTCGATGCACTGGGAACGCGGGACACCCCATGAGCGACTCCGGCAGCAGGCGCGCGCGAGCCAGCTGGTCGCAGGCGCGACACGACCTGGGCGGCGACATCACGGCACTGGAATTCGGCGACACCGTCTCGGCGGTGGCCCTGGGCGGGCAGTCCGAGCCCACGCGTGTGCTGCGCCTGCAGCTGGGCCCGGGCGCGCTGGCCCGACGCCACTTGCGCGGCGCCAGCCCCGGCGAGGCCGCGATCGAGGCGGCGATCGCCGAGGCGGAGGAGCGGATCATGCCGCTGCGACCCCTCGTCGCGGCCGACTCGCTGTGCGTCAGCCGGGACCCTCGCATCGCGTGGATCGCCGATGTCCTCGGACTCCCGCGCGAGCCCTGGGTGGACTTGCGCACCGACGCGGTCGAAGAAGGATTCAACCGCTGGGTCGCCATCGCGCTGGGAAGGCCTGCGACCCAGGACACCTTGCCGACGGCCGCCGAGTTCGCCGCCAGCCTGCTCGTGCTGCGGGAGTGGCTGCACCACCTGGGCTTCGCCGGCATCCGCGCGGCACGGACGACACCGGGCCACGAGGCAGCCGCGGCGCCCCGAGGCCCTCGGCGGCGCGAGTCGTCGTGAACCGAGGCGCGACGCCAGCGCCCGGCGATCGGCCCGCGCAATGGCGCGGATGCCTGCGTTGCGGCAGGCGCCTATGATGGCCGGGTCGCCCGCGCGGGCGACCCGGCCAACTGATCCAGCTGCGGGGGTGCCGCGATGCCCGGACCCGTCTTCGCCCCGATCGATCCCCGGCTCGCCCCGGTCGTCGAGTCGATCTGCGCCAGCGACGGCGCATCCGGCGCAGCGAACTCGATCGCGCTGCCGGTGGTTTCGCCGATCCTGTGCTTTCATTGGCTCCAGGCTCCGCTGCTGCGGCTCGACGACGGCGCATCCGGCGCGGGCCCGACCTGGGCCGATCCGGGGCGATTGCGCATAACCGGAGCGCAGCTGCGCGCTGCGCGCCTGCGCGCGCACGCGCAGGTCGGCGTCGTGATGGTGCGATTGCGGCCGGAGGCCGCTCATCGCATCAGGGGCCTGGCGATGCACGAACTGTTCGGCGGCGCTGCCGCGCTGGCCGAGCTGTTCCCACCACGGGAGGTCGCGCTGCTCGACGAAAGGCTGCTGGAAGCTCGCGATACCGGGCTGCGATTCGCCGCGGTGCAGGAGTTCCTGCTGTCCCGTTTGTCGGAGCGAGCGGACCAGCGCCTTGCCGGTCTGGCGGCGCAGGCCCTGCGGCAGCGACCGCAGATGCCGATCGGCGATCTGGCGCGCCGGCTCGAGGTCAGCGAGCGCCACCTGACGCGGGTGTTCCGCGGGGCGATGGGGGCCACTCCCAAGCAGTTCGCCCGCATCGCGCGCCTGTCGAGCGTGGTCGCCGCGGCGCGCGGTGCAATGGCGAACTGGGCGCAGATCGCGGCCGACTGCGGATACGCCGACCAGTCCCACATGGTGCACGAGTTCCAGGCCATGGTGGGCATCGCCCCCGCGGCCTTGCTCGGCACGACCCCGCTGCGCGTTCGGCGCGGCCAACCCGCGTCGCCGGCCGAGTCCGATTTCTACAATACCTTCCTTCCCGCGCCGTCTACCCTGGCCCGGCAAGGGCAAGCGCACCTAGCGGCCCTGCTTTGACCACGCGGAGGGAATCATGCTGCCAGGGGTATCTCTCAAGGTTCTTCAGCGCTCCGATGGCCCGCTGCCGGGCTACGAAACGGTGATCATCGAATTGCAGGTCGACGCCGGCACCGTGGTGGGTCGCCACGCCCACCCGGGCATCGAGTCGACCTACGTGATCGAGGGCACCGCCGAGCTGCTGATGGACGGACAGCCGGCTCGCTCGCTGAGGCCCGGCGATGCATTCCAGGTTCCACCGAACCTGCCGCACAGCGTGCGGGTCGGCCATGCCAACGCCAAGGCCTGCTCGACCCTGATCGTCGAAAAGGAGAAGGCCCTGGTAGCGGCGCTGTAGCGCGGGCAGGGACCCGGCCACCGCGGCCGGACATCGGGCGCTCCGGGGTGGCCGCGTGCTCGGCCGGCGGGCCTGGGCGCGTTGACATGGGTTTCCACGGAAACTAGACTTCGGGCTGCCTACGAGTTTCCATGGAAACCTCATGCAGACCGAGCCTTGCATGCCGGCGCCACTGGAGGCCCATCTGGGCTTCTGGCTGCGTTTCGTGTCCAACCATGTGTCCGCCCGCTTCCGCCAGCAACTGGAGGCCAACGGCGTCACGCTCACCGAGTGGGTCGCGCTGCGCACGCTGTGGGCGGGCAGCGAGACCGGCCACGCACGGCTGATCCAGGCGCTGGGGATGACCAAGGGCGCCGCCTCCAAGGTCGTCTCCCGGCTGGAAGCCAAGGGCCTGGTCCGCAGGCGGTCGACTCCAGGCGGCACGCGGGAGCAGACCCTGGTGCTGAGCGAATCGGGTCGGCAATGGGTGCCTCGGCTGGCCGCGCTGGCCGACGCCAACGACGAGCACTTCTTCGGCCACCTGGGCGCGCGCGAGCGTCAAGCCCTGATGGACGCGATGCAGGCGCTGGTGCGACACCACCAGTTCAACGACATCCCCACCACCTGAGCGATCAGGCCCTCCAGTCCCCGCCGGGAGCCCCCATGGACGACCACACACGCGCAGTGATTCAAGCTACCTTCGATGCCTCGCACCAGGGCCGGATGCACTTCGGCGAAGTGATCGCCCAGTTGAGCGGCGTGCAGGTCGAGTCGTACCAGGTCGACTACCGCTGCGGCCGCGCCAGCTACTACCTGGCCGACGGCGCCGTCGTCGATCTGGGCTTCGAGCGGCCGCGCCAGCCCATCGCCGATGCATTCGATGGCGACGCACTGCGCGCGGCCATCGCGGACGCGCAGCAGGGTCGTCTGATGTACCCCGAATTCAAGCAGCTGTCGCAGCGCGCCGGATGCGTCGGCTACACGGTCTGGCTCGCCGGGCGCCAGGTCACGTACCTGGGCCGCCGCGGCCAGATCCACGTGGAGCGCTTTCCCAGCTGACCCCGCGGCCGGCGCACCGATCTGGATCCTCGCCGAGCGCCCCGGTCTCAAGAAGCCGTCGGCGCCTGCGCCTGCGCGTCGACCAGGAAGCCCTGGAAGCTGCGCAGTGCTTCGGACGGGTTGTCCTCGACCCAGGCCGCATAGGTGGGAATGCGCTCGCCGACGCCGGCCAGCGGCCTGACCACGACCCCCATGCGGGCTGCGTTGCGGGCGCAGTCGGCGTACACGCTGACACCCGCACCCGCAGCGACGAGGCCGAAGATTCCGCTGGAGTTCGAAGCCTCCTGCACGATGTTGGGGAAGAAGCCGGCGCCGTGGCACAGCGGGAAGAACAGCCGGCGGAAGGTACCGAATGCCTCCTCGGTGCCCATGACGAAGTCCTCCGCCGCCAGTTCGGCCAGGTGCACCTCGCCGGCGCCGGCAAGCGGATGGGTATCGGGCAACAGCGCGACGAAGGCATGCTGCTGGATCGGCAACTGCCGCACCCTCGGCGACGCGCTTTCGCCGATCACGAAGCCGATATCGATCCGCCCCTCCAGCAGCGCCTGCCGCTGGCGCGAGCTCGGGCTGTACTCGAGATCGAGGACCACGCGAGGGAAGCGGCTTCGGAAGCGTTGCAGCAGCGACGGCAGCACTCCGTTGATCGCGAAGTCCATGTACCCCACGCGCAGCCGCCCGCCGTGGCCGTTGGCCGCGTCCACCGCGGCGCGCCCGGCGCGCGCCAGGTGCGACAGCGCGACGCCGCACTCCGCCGCGAAGGCCTCGCCCGCCGAGGTGAGCCTGACGTGCCGGGTCGTGCGCTCCAGCAACGAAGCCCCGACGGCCTCCTCGAGATTGCGGATGGTGCGGCTCAGCGCCGATTGACTGGTGGCAAGGCGCAACGCCGCGCGCCCGAAATGCAACTCGGCCACCAACACCAGGAAGGCGCGAACCTCGCGCAACTGGAAGCGCGGAAGCGCAAGCGGCGAACCGAAGGAAGTGGCCATTTGATATCAGCTTTTGCATCATTCGAAACGCGAATTGTATCAACTGTGATACATGGCGCCCTATAGTGCCGTCATCGGCCCGAACAAGCGCGCCAACGGGTTGTCGGCGCCGCCGATCCTTGCCTGTTCAGGAGTCATGGATGTCAGACCAGCTTGAAATCGCCCTCGAGGCAGCCTTCGCCGAAGCCACGCGCCGCTACCGGGAGCGCGGATTCCAGCGCCGCGTAGGATTCGGCAGCCAACCCGCGCTGATCAGCGTCGATCTGGCCAACGCATGGACGCGCCCGGGCAACCCCTTCACCTGCGAGCATGTCGACGACCGCATCATCCCGTCGATGCAGACGCTGCTCGCGGCGTTTCGCAAGTACGATTTCCCGGTGGTCCACGTGACCACCTGCTACGAGGTCACCGATCGCCAGAATCCGCACACCGACATGGGGCTGTGGCATCACAAGATCCCCGTCGAGGTCGTGTCGCAGGGCGACCCCAGCCTGTGGAGCATCGACTCCCGCATCGCTCCGGTGCCGGGGGAACTCACCCTGATCAAGAAGCGGGCCAGTGCGTTTCACGGCACCTACCTGGCCGGCTACCTGCGCGCCGCGGGAGTGGACACCATCCTGGTCACCGGGGTCACGGCGTCGGCCTGCGTGCGCGAGACGATCTGCGACGGCCTCGCCGATGGCTTCCGCACCATCGCGGTGAAAGAGGCGATCGGGGACCGCGTCCCCGGTGCCGTGCTGTGGAACCTGTTCGACATCGACGCCAAGTTCGGCGACGTCGAGACCACGCAGACCTGCGTGGACTACCTCGACCGCATCGGCGCACCCAGGCTCCGGCAGGCCCGCAAGGCCGCCTGACGCGAGCCACCCCCTGAAGGCGGCCGCAGAGCCGCCGCGCAGAACCCTTCCCGGCGAGGCACGCCGGCAGGGCCGGGAATCCATCATCCAGAGGAGGCAGTATGTCCGCTACGCTACCCCAGTCCGCAACCGTCGGGGTCTTGCCGGAGGAGACACTTCGCAAGGTCACGATCGCCGCGATCGCCGGCACGGTCATCGAGTGGTTCGACTTCGCCATCTACGGCTTCATGGCGCCGACGATCGCAACCACGTTCTTCGCCGCGGGCAACCGCATCACCAACCTGCTCCAGACCTTCGCGATCTTCGCCATCGCCTTCGCGCTGCGCCCGTTCGGAGGCGCGTTCTTCGGCCGCATGGGTGACCGCATCGGCCGCAAGCGCGTGCTGGCGCTGACCGTCGGGCTGATGTCCGCCGCCACCGCGGCGATGGGCCTGCTGCCCAGCTACGCGCAGATCGGTATCGCCGCGCCGCTGCTGCTCACCTTGGCGCGCTGCATCCAGGGCTTCTCGGCCGGCGGCGAATACGCCGGCGCGGTCACCTATGTCATCGAGCACGCGCCGCAGGACCAACGCTCGCGCTACAGCAGCTGGATGCCGGCGGCGACCTTCGCCTCGTTCGCGCTGGCCGCCTTGTTGTCCTACCTGATGGAGGCGCTCCTGCCGCACGCGGACGTGCTCGCCTGGGGCTGGCGCATTCCCTTCCTCGCCGCGGCGCCGATGGGGCTGGTCGCGATGTACATCCGCAGACGCCTCGACGAGAGCCCGATCTTCCAGCGCGCGCTGGCCGACAGGCAGGCCACCGGCCACCCGCCGCTCGGCCAGGTGCTCGGCGGGCACGGCCGCACGATGTTCCTGCTCGGCGCGTACATCAGCCTGACCGCGCTTTCCTTCTACATCTTCTCGACCTACATGTCGACCTTCCTGCAAGTGGTCGTTCACATTCCGGGCAAGCAGGTGTTCCTGACCAGCGTGGTCGCGCTGGCCTTCGCCGCCGCGATGGCGCCGCCGCTCGGAAGGCTGTGTGACCGCATCGGGCGGCGCGCCACGATGATGCTTTCGGCCGCGCTGCTCGGCCTGCTCGCGGGGCCCGCGTACCTGCTGGCGTCCCACGGCGGACTGGAGAACGCCCTGCTGGCGCAGCTGCTGCTGGCGGTCGGGGCCGTCACCGCGAACGTGGTCACCGCGGTCCTGCTGTCCGAGCTGTTCCCCACCATCGTGCGCTACACCGCGTCGGCCATCACCTACAACGTGAGCTATGCGATCTTCGGCGGCACCGCTCCGCTGGTCGCGACCTACCTGATCGCGGCGACCGGAAACAAGCTGGCGCCCGCGTACTACATCGCGGGAATCGCCGTCGTGGCCCTGGTCGCCGCCTGGCGCATGCCCGAGACGGCGGGCACGAGCCTGGACCACGCGGCCGGGCGGACAAGGAACTGAGCGCGGCGAGCACCGTTTCGCCGGCAGAACGCTCGCAGTGCGCGCTCGGCTCCCCACCAGCGCGCCGAGCGCGCCGAATCGCCGGGGCCGACGGGACCCCGGCGCGTCAGCCGAGCACCACGGTTCGCCCGTCGTTGACGAAGATCCTTCGCTCCAGGTAGTACTTGACCGCTCGCGCCAGCGCCAGGCACTCCATGTCGCGTCCGGTCGCGCCCAGGCGCTGCGGGTCGAAGCTGTGGTTGACCCGCTCGACCACCTGCTCGATGATCGGTCCCTCGTCGAGGTCGTCGGTCACGAAATGCGCGGTGGCTCCGATCAGCTTGACCCCGCGAGCGTGCGCCTGGTGATAGGGCTTGGCGCCCTTGAACCCCGGCAGGAAGGAGTGATGGATGTTGATGGCCCGTCCGGCGAGCAAGCGGCTGGTGTGCGGAGAAAGGATCTGCATGTAGCGCGCGAGCACGACCAGTTCGGTGTGCGTGCTCGCGACGAGATCCATCAAGCCGCGCTCCTGCTGCTCCTTGTTCGCGGGGTCCACCGGCAGGTGATGGAACGGCAGGCCGTACCCGGCGGCCAGCGGTTGCAGGTCGGGGTGGTTCGACACCACCGCGGTCACCTGCATGCGCAACTCCTGCATGCGCCAGCGGAACAGCAGGTCCGCCAGGCAGTGATCGAGCCGCGACACCAGGATCAGCACCCTTACCGGCTGCCCCAGGTCGTGCAGCGCCCACTGCATCGCGTGCTGCGCGGCGACCTGCGCGAAGGCGTCGCGCATTTCCGTCAGCTCCAACCTGGGGCCCCCGGCACGGAACACCACGCGAACGAAGAAGCGCTGCGTCGAGGTGTCGTCGAACACATCGAATTCGGAGATGTAGCAGGAACGCGCGTCGAGCAGGCGCACGATCGCCGCCACCTGTCCGGGAGCGCTGGCGCAGCTCGCGCTGAGCACGAACTGCGTCGGCACTTGGGCACCGCTGTCGCTTGGCATGGCCGTCCTCAGCGATCGGTGGCCAGCTCAGCTTGCCGAGTCGGCGCGGCAAGCGGCTGGTGCTGCTGCAGCAGCGCGCACTGCCGTCTGGACAGCGCCAGCTGCACGCGGACGCTGGCGGCCTTGCCGGCGGCAGCTGGCTTGCACAGGCTCAGACGCGCCTGCACGAGCTGCGGGAAGCTCGAATAGGCGCGGCACAGCAACTCGGCCGCGAGGGTCTCGAGCAGATCGGTATGTTGCTCGCGCCCCAGGTGGTCGGCGACCAGCGCGCAGAACGCGTCGTAGTCGAGGACCTGGGACAGTCGCTGCGGGAAGGTCGCCGCCGCGCAGTGCAGTTCGGCGTCCAGCACGATCGCCTGCGCCGCCTGTCTTTCCGGGGCGTACACCCCGACGCGCGCCTGCGCCTGCAGGCTGCGCACGCTGACGGTCCACTGGAACGGCCAGCCCGCGTGTTCGGCGTCAGCGGACATGCTCGCCTCCCAGGTAGGGCTGCGCGGCGTCGAGCAGCATGTCCACGGCATAGTGCGCGAAACTGCGGCGCACGACGACCGAGAACGTGTCGTCCGCGCCGCGCCACAGGGTCACGGGGGCCTTGAAGTAATGCGACTGCGCGCATTGCTCCTCGACGAAGACCCGGGGGTGCAGGTCCAGCGGACAGCCCGCCGCCAGCACCGCGCGCGCCGCGCTGCCCTGCAGGGTCACGATGACCAGGCCGCTGGACACATCGACCACGGTGCCCCCGCCGGCCGCCAGCGCGCCGCGCAGCGAAGCCTCCAGCCCGGACGGGTCGGCGTCGGCATCGCACAGCAGCCATTCGTCGGGCCCCATCCACAGCGCCCTGCGCCCGCCGGCCGCCGCGGTCTGCCCGGCACGAGCAGGCAGCTGCAGGCCCAGCACGCCGGCTGCCGCCTCGAAGAAGGCCTGGCCCGTGCCGCGCAGTGTCAGCAACGCGCGGCAGGGCCGCTCGCGCAGCACGAATCCCGCGGCCGCCGGGCCGAGCCGGCCGTCGGGCGATCGCTCCAGCCCGACCAGCGCCGATTCCCATCGCACACCGTCATTGCACATGCTGTCGTTCTCCCTGGGGGTCGTAGAACACCGGGCTGCAGATCTCGGCCTCCACGCAGACGCCGGCAGCCTCCGAGACGTGCACCCGCTGCCCGATGCGTTCCAGGCCGCCCTGCACCAGCGCGAGGGCGATCGAGCGGCCGAGGATCGGGCTCATGTAGCTGGAGGTCACGAAGCCCAGCATCGGCGTGATCCGCCCCGGCCGGGGCGTCTGCACGATCTGCGCGCCTTCGGCCAGCACGTGGCCCGCGTCGAGGGTTCGCAGGCCGACGAGCTGCTTGCGCCCGCCGCGCCGGGTGTCGGAGCGGGCCAGCGAGCGCTTGCCCAGGAAGTCCTTGCCCTTGGCCACCAGTCCACCCATTCCGAGGTCCAGCGGGGTGACCGATCCGTCGGTGTCCTGGCCGACGATGATGTAGCCCTTCTCGGCCCGCAGCACATGCATGGTCTCGGTGCCGTAGGGAGTGATGTCGAAGTCCGCTCCGGCCCGCATGATGGCATCCCACACCGCTTGTCCATGGTTGGCGGGAACGTTGACCTCGTAGGCCAGCTCCCCGGAGAAACTGATGCGCATGATGCGCGCGCCGACTCCGGCGACGCGGCCGTCGCGGTAGCTCATGAACGGGAAGGCCTCGTTCGAGAAATCCACGGCCTCGCCGACCTGCTCGAGCACCTTGCGGCTGTTCGGCCCGACGACGGCGAAGGTCGCCCAGTGGTCGGTCACCGAGGTCAGGTGCACCCGCAGATGCGGCCACTCGGTCTGCAGCCAGCGCTCCAGCCAGGACAGAACCCGCGCCGCGCCGCCCGTCGTGGTGGTCATCAGGAAGTGGTGATCTCCCAGGCGCGTGGTCACCCCGTCGTCGAACACCATGCCGTTTTCGTCGAGCATGAGTCCATAGCGGCACTTGCCGACCTCCAGCTTGTTCCAGGGGTTGGTGTACACCCAGTTGAGCAGCGTGACGGCGTCGGGACCCTGGATGTCGATCTTGCCCAGCGTCGAGGCATCGAGCAGGCCCACCGAGCGGCGTACCGCCAGGCACTCGCGCGCCACGGCTCGATGCAGATCTTCCCCAGGGCGCGGGTAGTACCACGGGCGCTTCCAGTTGCCCACGTCCTCGAAGAGCGCGCCATGTCGTTCGTGCCAGCCGTGGATGCATGTCTTGCGTGCCGGGTCGAAACGCTGGCCATGCTCGCGTCCCGCCAGCGCGCCAAAGCTCACCGGGGTGTAATTGGGGCGGAAGGTCGTCGTTCCCACGTCGCCCACGGCCTTGCCGAGCGCCAGTGCGAGGATGGCCATGCCGTTGATGTTGCCCAGCTTGCCCTGGTCGGTGCCAAAGCCCATCGCGGTGTAGCGCTTGACATGCTCGATGGACTCGAAGCCCTCGCGGGCGGCCAGCAGGATGTCGGCTGCCGTGACGTCGTTCTGGAAGTCGACGAAGCGCTTGCTGGCCCTTGACACCCGGGACAGCGGGACGGTCAGCCACAGGGGCTGCAGCGGCTCCTGCGCATGCGTCGCCACGCGCGGCATGTCCACCTCGGCACAGCGCGACGCGTCGAACCCGCAGGCTTGCAGCGCCTCGCGCGCCGCGACGCGAGCCTCGGCGAGCCCGGCGGCCAGATCGAACTGTCCGCGCGCGGCGCCGACGCTGCGCTCGCGCTGCACGCTGTGCGCCGGAACGAAGCAGGCCTGGGCTTCATTCCACGCGGCCTTTCCACCCGATTGGGAGAACAGATGGATCGACGGGCTCCAGCCCCCGGACATGCCGACCAGGTCGCAAGCCAGGGACTTCGTCCCGGACGTCCCCGCGCTGCCGTGGGGCGCGATGCTCACCCCGTCGACCCGCAGCTTGCCGGCAGCCTCCACGATCACATGCGCCGCATGCACCGCGATGCCGGCGCTTCGGGCCTGGCCGGGCCAGTATCCCCGCGGGGAGGCGCGCGGGTCGACGACCTCGACCTGCGCCCCATTGCGCCGCAGATCGAGCGCCGCCTGATAGCCCCCGTCGTGATTGGTGAAGATCACGGCGCGCTTGCCGGGCAACACGCCGTAGCGATGGATGTAGGTGCTGATCGCGGAGGCCAGCATCACTCCCGGCAGATCATTGTTCCCGAAGACGATGGGGCGTTCGTGCGATCCGGTGGCCAGGATCACCTGCCTGGCCCGCACCTTCCACAGCCTCTCGCGGGTACCCTGGCGTTGCGCCGGTGGAAGATGGTCGTGCAGACGCTGCACCAGGGTGACGAGGTTGTGCTCCTGGTAGCCGAACGCGGTGGTGCGGGACAGCACGATCACCTCCGGGTTGGCCCCGAGTTCCCGCGCGACCGAGTGCACCCAACCCGGCGCGGGTTGCCCGTCGACGCCCGCATGCGAGCCCAGCAGGCTGCCGCCGAGTTCAGGCTGGTCGTCGACCAGGATCACCCGCGCGCCGACGGCCGCCGCGCATTGCGCGGCATGCAGCCCGCAAGGTCCCCCGCCGACGACCAGCAGGTCGCAATGCGCGTAGCGCTTGTCGTAGCGCGACGCGTCGAGTTCCCGGGGCACCTGTCCCAGGCCGGCTGCCGCGCGGATGCGCCGCTCGTAGCGCGGCCACATGGAGCGCGGCCACATGAAGGTCTTGTAGTAGAAGCCTGCGGGCAGGAAACGGCTCAGGCGCTGGTTGATCGCCATGCGGTCATGCTCCAGGCTGGGCAGCGCGTTCACGCTGGTCGCGACCAGCCCGTCGTACAACTCGACCTCGGTGGCACGCGCGTTGGGCACGCTGAAGGCGCCCGCCTCGAGTTGCACCAGCGCGTTGGGTTCCTCGACTCCGGCCGCGACAATGCCTCGGGGCCGGTGGTACTTGAAGCTGCGCGCGACGAAATGCACGTCATGGGCGAGCAGCGCCGATGCCAGGGTGTCGCCCGGGTGGCCGGTGTAGCTGCGGCCGTTGAACCGGAAGCGCAGCTCGACCCCGCGCTCGATACGGCCGCCGGTCGGCAAGCGGTTGGACTGGCTCATCGCGCATCTCCCTGCCCGGCCTGCCCGCCCAGCGGGGTTGTGGCGCCGAACGCGTAGCTCACCGTGTCGCGCTCGGCGACGAACCAGCGCCGGCAGCCGTGGGCGTGATTCCACTGCTCACGGTGTGGGCCGCGCGGATTCCTGCGCATGAACAGGTAATCGCCCCATTGCGCATCGCTCAGGTTCTCGCTCGCCGAGGGCCGCACGATGTCCGCCTCGCCCCCGCAGGTGTACTCGGATTCGGCGCGAGGACCGCACCAGGGACAACAGATCAACAGCATGGTGTTCGCCTCCTGCTCGTCAATGCGCGACCGCCGCCGCGCCGTGTTCGTCGATCAGCCTTCCACTGTGGAATCGATCGAGGTTGAAGGCCGCATTCAGCTCGTGCGGCGCGTCGTTCGCGACGGTGTGCGCAAACACCCAGCCCGAGCCGGGAGTCGCCTTGAAGCCGCCGGTTCCCCAGCCGCAGTTGAAGTACAAGCCCCGCACGTCGGTCCTGGTGATGATCGGACAGGCATCGGGCGAGACGTCGACGATCCCGCCCCACTGGCGGTTCATGCGCACGCGCGACAGCACCGGGAACATTTCGACGATCGCCTGCAGCGTTCCCTCGATGACCTGGAAGCTCCCGCGTTGACCGTAGCCCGTGTACTGGTCCACGCCGGCTCCGATGACCAGGTCGCCCTTGTCGGACTGGCTGATGTAGGCGTGCACGGCGTTGGACATCACCACCGTGTCGATGATCGGCTTGACGGGCTCGGAGACCAGGGCCTGCAGCGGATGGCTCTCCAGCGGCATGCGGATTCCCGCCATGTCCGCGATCACGCTGGTGTTGCCCGCCGCCACGACGGCCACCTTGGGCGCGCGTATGAACCCGCGCACGGTATCGACGCCGACGACCGCGCCGTTGTCGCGGCGGATCCCGGTCACCGCGCAGTTCTGCACGATGTCCACTCCCAGGGCGTCGGCGGCGCGAGCGAAGCCCCAGGCCACCGCGTCGTGGCGGGCCACGCCCGCGCGGGGCTGGAACGACGCGCCCAGCACCGGGTAGCGGCTGTCGAGGTTGATGATGGGAACCATGTCCCGGATCTGCCCCGGCGACAGGTACACCGCATCGATTCCGTTCAGCCGGTTGGCGTTCACCCGGCGCTGCGTGTCCCGCACGTCCTGCAGGGTATGCGCGAGGTTCATCACCCCGCGCTGGCTGAACATCACGTTGTAGTTCAGGTCCTGCGACAGGCCCTCCCACAGCCGCATGGACTTCTCGTACAGGTTCGCCGCCTCGTCCCACAGGTAGTTCGAGCGCACGATGGTGGTGTTGCGCGCCGTGTTGCCGCCGCCGATCCAGCCCTTCTCGAGCACGCACACGTTGCGCAGGCCGTGGTTCTTCGCCAGGTAGTAGGCCGTGGCCAGGCCGTGCCCTCCGCCGCCGACGACCACCACGTCGTACTCGCGACGCGGCTCGGGGCTGCGCCAGACGCGCTGCCAGTTCTCGTGGTAGGACAGCCCGTTGCGCAACAGGCTCCAGATCGAATAGCGCTTCATGATCGCCCTTTCAGCACTCGATGACATTGACGGCCAGGCCACCGCGCGAGGTTTCCTTGTACTTGCTCTTCATGTCCGCTCCGGTCTGCCGCATGGTGCGTATGACGTTGTCCAGCGAGACATAGTGGGTTCCGTCGCCTCGCAGCGCCATGCGCGCCGCGTTGACCGCCTTCACCGCCCCCATGGCATTGCGCTCGATGCAGGGGATCTGCACCATGCCCCCCACCGGATCACAGGTCATGCCCAGGTTGTGCTCCATGCCGATCTCGGCGGCGTTCTCGACCTGTTCCGGAGTTCCGCCGAGAGCCGCCGCCAACCCCGCCGCCGCCATCGAGCACGCGACGCCGACCTCACCCTGGCATCCGACCTCCGCGCCGGAGATCGACGCGTTGTGCTTGTACAGCAGGCCGATCGCGGCCGCGGTGAGCAGCAGGTCGAACTCGCCGCGCTCGTCGGCACCCGGGACGAACTTGCGGTAGTACTGGAGCACCGCCGGGACGATGCCGGCGGCTCCGTTCGTCGGGGCGGTCACGATGCGCCCGCCGGCAGCGTTCTCCTCGTTCACCGCCATCGCGTACAGGTTGACCCAGTCGAGCATGCTCAGCGGATCGCGCAGGCTTTCCTCCGACCGCTCCTTGAGTTGTCGATACAGTTCGGACGCCCGCCGCTTCACGCCCATCGGGCCGGGCAGCGATCCCTGGGTCGCGCAGCCGCGGGCGATCGACGCGGCCATCGCATCGCGGATGCGGGCCAGTCCGCCGCGCACCTCGTCGGGGCTGCGCCACGAACACTCATTGCGCCACATGACCTGGGCGATACCCAGCCCGCTTTGCGCGCAGATGTCCAGGAGCTGCCGGGCCGAGGTGAATGCGTGCGGCGGCTCGTCGAGCGGGGCGCCCGCTTGCAGGCGCTCGCCCCGCGCATCCACCACGAAGCCGCCTCCCACCGAGTAGTACTCGCGCTGCAGCAGCAGTTCGCCCGCGCCGTCGCGGGCGCTCAGTCGCAACGCGTTGCTGTGCAGCGGCAGACGCTGGCGCGGCAGGTACTTCACGCAGGCGCGTTCGCTGAAGGCGATGGGCGTGCTCCCATGGAGCAGCAGCCGGCCGTCCGAACGAACCTGTTCGAGTCGCGACGCGATGTGGTCCGGATCGATCTCGTCGGGCGCATGGCCCTCGAGGCCGAGCACGATGGCCTTGTCGGTTCCGTGCCCCTTGCCGGTGGCGCCGAGCGAGCCGAAGAGCTCCACCCCGACCCCCTGCACCCGCTCCAGGAGCCCCTCGGCTCCCAGACAGCGCGCGAACTCCCGCGCCGCGAGCATCGGCCCGACGGTGTGCGAGCTCGAAGGCCCGACGCCGACCTTGAACAAATCGAAGGTGCTGATCGCCATGTTCGCCTCAGCGCCGCGCGTAGACCGGAAAACGCGCGCAGAGCTCGGCCACCTGCTCGCGCACCTGCCGCTCCACCGCGGCGTCGCCGAGGTGGTCGAGCACGTCGCACACCAGTTCGGCGGTGCGGCGCGCCTGCTCGGCGGCGAAGCCACGGGTGGTGATCGCGGGCGTGCCGATGCGGAT
>JAJZVU010000027.1 GCA_021845505.1 Pseudomonadota bacterium
CCTCACCCCCCGGCGACGAAGGGAGTCCTCGCCCCCCGGCGACGAAGGGGGCCCTCACCCCCCACCCGGAGGTCCCAGCCCCACCGCCGCCTGACGGCCCCAGCTCCCGCACCCCCTGCGCTGCCGAGGGCCTTGCGGCCGCCGGGCCGCCCCAAGGCCGCAGGCGTCCCCCTCGGGGGGACGGAGCCGGGGTCGCCCCCGGCGACGAAGGGGGCCCACCTCACCCACTGAACACGAACATCGCCTCCGAAGCGAGCAGGTTGGGAAGGGTGTGCACCTCGCTGCCGGCGTGGATGCCGAAGGCCTGCTGCACCCGCAGCCCGCACTTGGCGGCCAGCACCGAGAAGTCCGCCCAGGTGGCCACGCGCAGGTTCGGCGTGTCGTACCACTGGTAGGGCAGTTCCTCGGTCACCGGAAGGCGGCCGCTGGCCACCCGCAACCGGATGCGCCAGTAGGCGAAATTGGCGAAGGTGGCGATGCCCGTGCGGCCGACCCGCGCCGCCTCGCGCAGCGCGCGCTCGGTGTGGCGCAGGTTGGGCAGCGAGTCGATCATCAGCACGACGTCGAAACTGTCGTCGGCGAACATCGACAAGCCCTGCTCGAGGTCGAGTTGCAGCACGTCGACGCCGCGCCTGGCGCAGGCGACGACCTTGTCGGGATCGATCTCCACCCCCTGCACCGAGCAGCCGCGCTGGTCGCGCAACTGCGCCAGCAGCGCGCCGTTGCCGCAGCCCAGGTCGAGCACCCGGCTGCCGTGGGGCACGCGCGCCGCGATCAGGTCCAGGCGCCGGTTCATGCGGCCTCGCCGATGCCGAGCTCGTCGGCGATGCGTCCGAAATACGCCCGCACCACGTCGTGATAGTGGGGTTCGTCCATCAGGAAGGCGTCGTGGCCATGCGGCGAGTCGATTTCGGCGTAGCTGACCTCGCGGCGATTGGCGAGCAGCGCGCGCACGATCTCCCGCGAGCGCTCGGGGGAGAAGCGCCAGTCGGTGGTGAAGCTGGTCAGCAGGAAACGCGCGGTCGCCGGCGCCAACGCTGCAGCCAGGTTGCCGTCGTGCTCGCCGGCGGGGTCGAAGTAGTCCAGCGCGCGCGTCAGCAGCAGGTAGGTGTTGGCGTCGAAGTAGCCGCTGAACTTCTCCCCCTGGTGGCGCAGGTAGCTCTCGATCTGGAAGTCCACGTCGAAGCCGTAGGTCAGCTCCCCGCTGCGCAGGCTGCGACCGAACTTGCTGGCCATCGCGTCGTCGCTCAGGTAGGTGATGTGGCCGATCATCCGCGCCACGCTCAGGCCCTGCCGAGGCACCACGCCGTGCTCGTAGTAGTTGCCCTGGTGGAAGTCCGGATCGCTGGCGATCGCGCGGCGCGCGACTTCGTTGAAGGCGATGTTCTGCGCCGACAGGCTGGGCGCGGTCGCCGCGGCCACGCAATGGGCCACGCGCTGCGCATGGCGGGTGGTCCACGCCAGCGCCTGCATGCCGCCCAGGCTGCCCCCCATCACCGCGGCCAGGCGCTCGATGCCCAGGCGGTCGAGCACCCGGGCCTGCGAGTCCACCCAGTCCTCCACCGTGACCACCGGGAAGCGGCTGCCCCAGGGCTTGCCGCTGGCCGGGTCGATGCTCATCGGCCCGGTCGAGCCGAAGCAAGAGCCGAGGTTGTTGACGCCGATGACAAAGAAACGCCGGGTGTCGACCGGCCGGCCCGGCCCCACCATGTTGTCCCACCAGCCGCGGGTCTTGTCGTCGCCGCCGTAGCAGCCGGCCACATGGTGGCTGGCGTTCAGCGCGTGGCAGATCAGCACCGCGTTGCTGCGCTGGGCGTTGAGCCGGCCGTAGGTCTCGACCATCAGCTCGTACGCCGGCATCACGGCCCCGCTCCGCAGCGGCAGCGCAGTGTCGAAGTGCATGCGCTCGGGCCGCGGCTCGGGCGCTTCCAGGGCAGGGGCCATCTCGGGGGCGGCGGGAATCAGGGGAAGCGGCAGCGGCCAGTATAGGGTTGGCTCCGCCGCCTGGCCGCACGCTGGCCGGCTGCCCGCCGGCCACGCTAAGCTGCGGGCATGTCCAGAAAACGCAAGAACTCGCTGCACGCCCGCAACTTCCCCAGCGCGCGCGACGAGGCGGCCGAGCAGGGTCTGCCGTCACGCTATGCCGGCCCCGAGAGCAGCTACCGCCTGGCCTTCACCGACACCGCGTTCCTGTTGCACGACGACCTGCGACCGGTCCGCCTGCAGCTCGAGTTGCTCAAGCCGGAGATGGTGCAACGCCAGCAGGGGATCGATGCCACCGTGGTGGTGTTCGGCAGCGCGCGCATCGTGGCGCCCGACATCGCCGAGCAGCGGCTGCAGCAGGCGCAGGCGGCCGGCGACACCCAGGGCGTGGCGCGCGCCCGCCAGGCGCTCAAGCTGTCGCGCCATTACGTCGAGGCGCGGCGCTTCGCCGAACTCGTCACCCGCGCCAGCCACGACCTGGCGCAACCGCTGGCGGTGGTCACCGGAGGCGGCCCCGGGATCATGGAGGCCGGAAACCGCGGCGCGCTCGACGCCGGCGGGCCCAGCGTCGGGCTGAACATCGTGCTGCCCCACGAAGGCGAGCCCAACCCCTACATCACCCCGGAATTGTGTTTCCGCTTCCACTATTTCGCGATGCGGAAAATGCACTTCCTGATGCGATCGGTCGCCCTGGTGTGCTTTCCCGGGGGATTCGGAACCCTCGACGAGTTGTTCGAAGTGCTGACCCTGACCCAGACGCGCAAGGTGCACCGGCGGCCGATCCTGCTGTTCGACCGGGAATTCTGGACCAGCCTGATCGACTTCGACCACCTGGTCCGCACCGGCATGATCGGCGCCGACGACCTGAAGCTGTTCCATTACGTCGAGACCGCCGAGCAGGCCTGGCAACTGCTGCGGCGCGAACTCGCGCTCGACCCCCCCGACAGCGCCGACCCCGCGGCGCCGCGGCCCGCGGCCTGAGCGACGGCGACCCGGCGATGGCCTTCGCACGCTTCGAGCGCGGCCGCGGCGAAACCCCGCTGAGCGACATCAACATGACCCCGCTGATCGACGTCATGCTGGTGCTGCTGGTCATCCTGCTGCTGACCGCTCCGCTGCTCGACGGCCGCATCGCGCTGCAGCTGCCGCGGGTCGATGCGGCGGCCGGCGCGGCGGCGGTCGACCTGCCGGTGCTCAGCCTGCGGCGCGACGGCCGCATCGACCTGGACGGCCGCTCGCTGACCGAGGCGCAGCTGCCGGCCGCGCTGCGTGCGCTGGGCGCGTCGCCGACCCACCGCGGGCTGCGCATCCGCGCCGACGCCGCGGTGCCGTACGGCGAGGTGGCGCGGGTCATCGCGGCGGCGCAGGCCGCCGGGCTGACCAGCCTGGACCTGATGACCCGGCCCGCGGCGCTCCCCGCGGGCCAGGCAACCGCGTCGCGACGCGGGCCGCAGGCCGCGGCCTCGCCGCGAAGCGTCGGCGGCAACTAACATGGCGGCTGGCGCGCCGCCGCGCACGGCGCGAGACCTTCCAGCCCCAGCCGATATGAACTCCAAGTACGACGCCGCAGCGGTCGAGCTCGCCGCGCAGCAACACTGGCAGGCCACCGACGCCTACCGGGTGCGCGAGGACGCGCCCGGGCCGAAGTTCTACGCCTGCTCGATGCTGCCCTACCCCAGCGGCAAGCTGCACATGGGCCATGTGCGCAACTACACCATCAACGACATGTTGACCCGGTACCTGCGCATGAAGGGCTACAACGTGCTGATGCCCATGGGCTGGGACGCGTTCGGACTGCCGGCCGAGAACGCGGCGATGAAGAACCGCGTGCCCCCGGCTCGCTGGACCTACGACAACATCGCGTACATGAAGCGCCAGATGCAGGCGATGGGCCTGGCGATCGACTGGAGCCGCGAGGTCGCGACCTGCTCGCCCGAGTACTACCGCTGGAACCAGTGGCTGTTCCTGCGCATGCTCGAAAAGGGCATCGCCGAGCGCCGCACCCAGGTGGTGAACTGGGACCCGGTCGACCAGACCGTGCTGGCCAACGAGCAGGTGATCGACGGCCGCGGCTGGCGCAGCGGCGCGCCGGTCGAGCGGCGCGAGATCCCCGGCTACTACCTGCGCATCACCGACTACGCCGAGGAATTGCTGGCCGCGGTGGCCGACCCGGCCGACCGCAACTACCTGGCCGGCTGGCCCGACAGGGTGCGGCTGATGCAGCAGAACTGGATCGGCCGCAGCGAGGGGGTGCGCTTCGCCTTCGAGCACGACATCCGCGACGCCGCCGGCCAGCTGATCCAGGGCGGGCGCATGCATGTGTTCACCACCCGTGCCGACACCATCTTCGGCGTGACCTTCTGCGCGGTCGCGCCCGAGCACCCGCTGGCCGCGCACGCCGCTGCGGGCAACCCCGAACTGGCCGCTTTCATCGCCCGTTGCGCCCAGGGCGGCACCACCGAGGCCGAACTGGCGCTGAAGGACAAGGAGGGCATGCCCACCGGGCTGCACCTGCGCCACCCGCTGACCGGCGACGCGGTGCCGCTGTGGGTGGGCAACTACGTGCTGATGAGCTACGGCGACGGCGCGGTGATGGGGGTGCCGGCTCACGACGAGCGCGACTTCGCCTTCGCCCGCAAGTACGGCCTGCCGATCCGCCAGGTGGTCGAGGTCGCCGGCGAGACCTTCAGCGATCAGCGCTGGGCCGACTGGTACGCCGACAAGCAGCGCTGCCGCTGCGTGCACTCGGGCCCCGGCTTCGAGTTCCTCGACGGTCTCGACCACCAGCAGGCGGTCGACCGCGTCGCCGAGCTGCTGGCCGCGCGCGCCCTGGGGGACAAGCGCACCACCTGGCGGCTGCGCGACTGGGGGATCTCGCGCCAGCGCTACTGGGGCACGCCGATCCCGATCATCCACTGCGAACACTGCGGCAGCGTGCCGGTTCCCGAAGACGACCTGCCGGTGCTGCTTCCCGAGGACCTGATCCCCGACGGCAGCGGCAACCCGCTGGCTCGCTGCGAGTCCTTCGTGCAGGTCGACTGCCCGCGCTGCGGCCGCGCCGCGCGGCGCGAGACCGACACCATGGACACCTTCGTCGATTCGTCCTGGTACTTCATGCGCTACACCTGCGCCGACAACGCGCAGGCGATGGTCGACCAGCGGGTCGACCAGTGGCTGCCGATGGACCAGTACATCGGGGGCATCGAGCACGCGATCCTGCACCTGCTGTACGCGCGCTTCTGGACCAAGGTGATGCGCGACCTCGGGCTGGTGCGCGCCGACGAACCCTTCCAGCGGCTGCTCACCCAGGGCATGGTGCTCAACCACATCTATTCGCGCCGCGGCCAGGCCGGGGGCGTCGAGTACTTCTGGCCGCACGAGGTCGATCCGGTGCTCGATTCCGACGGCCACATCGTCGGCGCGCGCCTGAAGCGCGACGGCAGCGCGGTCGACTACGGCGGCGTGGGCACGATGAGCAAGAGCAAGAACAACGGCGTCGACCCGCAGCAGCTGATCGACCGCTACGGCGCCGACACCGCGCGGCTGTTCACCATGTTCGCAGCGCCTCCCGAGGCGACGCTGGAATGGAACGATTCCGCGGTCGACGGCGCGCAGCGCTACCTGCGACGCGTCTGGGAGGGCGCGCAGCAGGTGGCGGCGGCCGGCGATGCCGCGGCCGCGCCGTGGAACGACCTGCCCGCTGCGCTGGACGCGCTGCGCCAGGCCCGGCGGGAGATCCACCTGGTGCTCGGGCAGATCAGCCACGACTACGAGCGCATGCAGTACAACACCGTGGTGTCCGGGTGCATGAAGCTGCTCAACCAGATCGAGCAGGTGCAGGCGCAGCCGCTGCCCGACGGCAGCGACCCGGGCTGGCGCGCCAAGCTGCTGCACGAGGCCTGGGGGGTGCTGCTGCGCGCCCTCTATCCGGTCGCGCCGCACCTGTGCCATGTGCTGTGGGTGCAGCTGGGATTCGCCGCGGAGCAGGGCGAGCTGCTCGACGCCGCGTGGCCGCAGGTCGACGCCGACGCGCTGCGCCAGCAGCACATCGAGCTGGTGCTGCAGATCAACGGCAAGCTGCGCGGCAGCCTGCGCGTGGCCGCGCAGGCCGACCGCGCCGCGATCGAAGCGGCCGCGCTGGCCAGCCCCGAATTCACCCGCCACGCCCAGGGGCGCGCGCCGAGGAAGGTCATCGTGGTCGAGCAAAGGCTGGTCAATGTCGTCGTCTGAGCCGGCGACCCGCGCTGCGGCGCGCCGCAGCCTGCTGGCGCGCGCCGCAGCCGGCCTGCTGCCGGCTGCGGCCGCTTTGCTGCTCGGCGGCTGCGGGTTCGCGCTGCGCGGGTCGACCGACCTGGCCTTCTCCACCTTGGCAGTACGCGGCCAGGACGGGCCGCTGCTGCAGGCGATCCAGCGCAGCATCGCGTCCACCACCAACACCCGGCTGGTCAGCGATCCTCGCCAGGCGCAGGCGGTGCTCTCGGTGCTGCAGGAGACGATGACCCAGACCCCGACCGCGTACAACGCCGACGGGACGGTCGCGCAGTACACCTTGCTCGAGAGCGTGGTGTTCGAGCTGCAGACCGCGAGCGGACAGACGCTGATCGCACCGACCACGCTGACCCGCACCAGCCTGTTGAGCTACAGCACCGGGGCGGCGCTGGCCAAGGCCGAGGAGGCCGATCTGCTGTACAAGGGAATGCGCCGGGCGCTGGTCGATCGCATCCTGTTCCAGTTGGCCAATTTCCGGCCGCCCGCCGGTGTCGTGTCGACGCCGCGCACCCGTTGATCCGGCTGCCGCGATGCCGCTGATCCGCCAGTCCCAGCTTGCCGATGCGCTGCGCTCCGGCCTGCGCGGGCCCTACACGGTGTTCGGCGACGAACTGCTGCTGGTCATCGAGGCGCTGGACGCGGTGCGCGCGGTCGCCGCGCAGGCCGGCTACCAGCGCGGCGAGCCCTACCAGGTCGACAAGGACTTCGACTGGCAGGTGCTGCTGGCGCAGATGCGCGAGCGCAGCCTGTTCGGCGAGCGCAAGCTGGTGGAATTGCGCATCCCCGGCGGCAAACCCGGGCGCGAGGGCGCCGCGGCGCTGGCCGAACTGGCGCAGCAGGACGACCCCGACTGCCTGTGCCTGGTGTGGCTGCCGCGACTGGACGCCGCGACGCAGAAGGCCGACTGGTTCGCCCGGCTGGCCGATCGCGGCACCGCGGTGCGGGTGGACAACGTCGAGCCCGAGCAGCTCGGCGGGTGGATGCGCGAGCGCCTGCTGCGCCACGGCCTGCGGCTTCCCGCCGGCGCGGCCGGCCAGGAATGCCTGGACCTGCTGGTAGCGCGCACCGAGGGCAACCTGCTGGCTGCGCACCAGGAGGTGGAAAAGCTGGCCTTGCTGGTCGAGCCCGGCGAACTGGCGGCGCAGGAGCTGCAGCAGCTGGTGCAGGCGGCCGCCCGCTACAACGTGTTCCGCCTTGCCGAAAGCGTGCTGGCTGGAGACGCCGCGCGGCTGCTGCGCATGCTCGAGGGCCTGCAGGGCGAAGGCGTCGCCCCGGTGCTGGCGCATTGGACGCTGGCCGAGGAATTGCGCGCCTGGTTGCGGGTACGCCAGGGGCTGGACGCTGGCCAGGGCTTCGCCGCGCTGGCGCGCGCCAACCGCATCTGGGGGGCGCGTGAAAAGCTGCTGCAGCGCGCGTTGCCTCGCCTGAGCCTGCGGGTGATCGAGGGGCTGCTGCTGCGCGCGGCCGCCTGCGACCGCGCGATCAAGGGACTGCGACCGCCCGAGCTGCCCCACGAGCCGTGGCAGGCGGTGCGCCAGCTGGCGCTGGCGATGGCGCAAAGCGTCACCCCGCTGGGAACCGGCAGCGCGCTGGCGCCGCGGCTGGTGCTGCTGTAGAGCCGCGGCGTCGCGCCCGCGCTCGCGCCTACGCTCGCGCCCACTCGCGCAGCTGGCTCACCCCGACGACCCCGCTCCAGTCCTGCCCGGCGACCCGGCCGCGCACCGTCGCGCGCGCCTCGCCCAGGCCGTCGAGCACCGCCCAGGCGCCGTCGAAGTCCTGCTGCAGCGTGTACTCGGCCGGGGTGACGATGGTGCGCAGACCCGCGTCCACCGCCGCGCGCAGGCCGACGGCCGAATCCTCGAAGGCCAGGCACTCGTCGGCGGCCAGCCCCAGGCGTTGCAGCACCCACAGGTAGATCGCCGGATCGGGCTTCTTGCGCGGCACGCAATCGCCGGCGCCCACGCAGGCGAACAGCCCCTGCGCGGCCTCGCCGAGGTTGGCGCGCAGCAGCGAGTGCACGTTGGCCTCGCTGGTCGTGGTCGCGATGGCCAGCGCCAAGCCGGCCCGGCGCGCCTGCCGCAGCAGCCTGGCCACGCCGCCGCGCAGCCGCACCTGCCCGGCGTCGACCTGGCGCAGGTAATGCGCGGTCTTGCGGCGATGCACTTCGGCGACCAGCTGCTGCGCCCCGGCCGCCGCGGCCGCCTGCGGGTCGACGCCGCGCCAGTAATGCAACACCCGCTCCTTGCCGCCGGCCACCGCCAGCAGCTCGCCGTACAGACCGACGTCCCAGTGCCAGCCGAGGCCGAGTTCGTCGAAAGCCAGGTTGAAGGCCACGCGATGGCCGTCGCGCTCGGTCTGCGCCAGCGTGCCGTCGACGTCGAACACCAGCGCCCGCAGCGGCGGACGCGGCCGGCTCAGCGCGCTTCGCGCCATTTGATCGAGCAGCCGATGCTGGGGATCTGCTCGTCGGGGCCGCCGCGCCCCTCGGCGATGCCCCGCATGGCTTCGTAGAGCTCGCGCCGGGTGTCGGGCGCCGGCTGCGCCAGCCCGCGCGCCGAATCGAGGCGGCCGCGGTATTGCAGCAGCAACCGGGCGTCGAAGCCGAACAGGTCGGGAGTGCACACCGCACCGTAGGCTTTCGCCACCTGCTGCGAGGCGTCGAACAGGTAGGGGAAGTCCCAGCCGTGGCGCTGCGCGAACTCCTTCATGTTGTCGAAGGAATCCTCCGGGTACGCGACGGTGTCGTTGCTGTTGATCGCCACGCTGTGCACCCCGAGTTCGCGCAGCGCCCGCGCCTCGCGCGCCAGCCGCGGGGCCACCGCCTGCACGTAGGGGCAGTGGTTGCAGACGAACATCACCACCAGGCCGCGCGGGCCCCGCGCCTGCTCCAGGCTGCAGTCGCGGCCATCGACCCCGGGCAGCCGGAAGTCGGGCGCGGGCATGCCGCGGCGCACCGGGTCGGCGGTAGCTGCCATGTCGGTCCTCCTGCCGCGGGGTTCAGCGCACCTTGGGCGCGAGCTGGCCCTTGTCGTAGCGCTGGGACATGGCCTCCAGGCCGATCGCCCGGATGCGCGAAGCATGGCCCGCGGTGCCGAAGGCCTCGTAGCGCGCCTTGCAGATCTGCTTCATCGCCTGGATGGACGCGCTGAGGAATTTGCGCGGATCGAATTCCTTCGGGTGGGTCGCGAGGAACTTGCGGATCGAACCCGTCGAGGCCATGCGCAGGTCGGTGTCGATGTTGACCTTGCGCACCCCGTGGCGGATGCCCTCGACGATCTCCTCGACCGGCACGCCGTAGGTCTCCCCCATGTCCCCGCCGTACTCGTTGATGACCTGCAGCCAGTCCTGGGGGACCGACGACGAGCCGTGCATCACCAGGTGGGTGTCGGGGATGCGGGCGTGGATCTGCTTGATGCGCTCGATGGCCAGGATGTCCCCGGTCGGCGGGCGGGTGAACTTGTACGCGCCGTGGCTGGTGCCGATCGCGATGGCCAGCGCGTCGACCCCGGTGCGCGCGACAAAGTCGGCGGCTTCCTCGGGGTCGGTCAGCAACTGGCTGTGGTCGAGCTTGCCCTCGGCGCCGATGCCGTCCTCCTCGCCCGCGGTGCCGGTCTCCAGCGAACCCAGGCAGCCGAGTTCGCCTTCCACCGACACCCCGCAGGCGTGCGCCAGCTCGACCACCCGACGCGTCACGTCGACGTTGTAGTCGTAGCTGGTCGGCGTCTTGCCGTCGGTACCCAGCGAACCGTCCATCATCACCGACGAAAAGCCCAGCTGGATCGAGCGCTGGCAGACCGCGGGGCTGGTGCCGTGGTCCTGGTGCATGCACACCGGGATCTGCGGGAATTCCTCGATCGCCGCCAGGATCAGGTGGCGCAGGAACGGCGCCCCCGCGTATTTGCGCGCCCCGGCCGAGGCCTGCACGATCACCGGCGAGTCGGTCTCGGCCGCCGCCTCCATGATCGCGCGCATCTGCTCCAGGTTGTTGACGTTGAAGGCGGGTACGCCGTAGGAGTGCTCGGCGGCGTGGTCGAGCAATTGCCGCAGGGAAATCAGGGCCATGGTCGGGAGTCCGGTGGGATGGTCTACTGGGCGAACAACGGAAGAGGGACGGCTGGCGCTCAGGCGGGCAAGGCCTGGGCGTCCAGCGCGCGCTTGTGCAGGATTTCCAGCGCCGGCAGGGTCTTGCCCTCGAGCACCTCGAGGAAGGCCCCGCCGCCGGTGGAGATGTAGCCGATGTCGTCGGAGATCCCGTACTTGGCGATCGCCGCCAGCGTGTCCCCGCCTCCCGCAAGGGAAAAGCCACGGCTGTCGGCGATCGCCCGCGCGACCACCTCGGTGCCGTGGGAGAAGGCTTCGAATTCGAACACCCCCAGCGGGCCGTTCCAGACGATGGTCCCCGCCGCCTCCAGGCGCTCGGCCAGGCGGCGCGCGGTGCGCGGCCCGATGTCCAGGATCAGGTCGTCGGCCGCCACCTCGGCGGCCGGCTTCACGCTGGCGACCGCCGTGGCGCTGAACTCCTTGGCCACCACCACGTCCTCGGGAATCGGCACCTCGGCGCCGCGCGCCTGCATCGCCTGCATCACCTGCCGCGCCTGCTCGAGCAGCTCGGGCTCGGCCAGGCTCTTGCCGATGGGCATTCCGGCCGCGAGCAGGAAGGTGTTGGCGATCCCCCCGCCGACGATCAGGCCGTCGACCTTCTGCGCCAGGCTCTGCAGGATGGTCAGCTTGGTCGAGACCTTGGAGCCGGCGACGATGGCCACCAGCGGCCGCGCCGGCTGCGCCAGCGCGCGGTGGATGGCGTCGACCTCGGCGGCCAGCAGCGGGCCGGCGCAGGCGATCGGCGCGTATTGCGCGATGCCGTAGGTGCTGGCCTCCGCGCGATGCGCGGTACCGAAGGCATCGTGGACGAAAATATCGCAAAGAGCGGCCATCTTCCGCGAAAGCTCGGGATCGTTTTTCTTCTCGCCCGGGTTCAGGCGGCAGTTCTCGAGCAGCACCACCTCCCCCGGCGCGACGCGCAAGCCCCCGTCGACCCAGTTGGAGACCAGCGGCACCGGGCGGCCGAGCAATTGCCCCAGCCGCTCGGCCACCGGGGCCAGGCTGTCGCAGGGCCGGAATACGCCTTCGGTCGGGCGCCCCAGGTGGGAGGTCACCATCACCGCGGCGCCGGCCTCCAGCGCCATGCGCACCGCCGGCACCGAAGCGCGCACCCGCGTGTCCTCGGCGATCTGCCCCTGCGCATCCAGCGGCACGTTGAGGTCGGCGCGGATGAACACCCGCTTGCCGCGTGCCAGTCCGCGCTCGCAGACGCTGGCAAAGGTCAGGATCGACATGGTCATCGGCTCCCCGGCGGCGCGCCCGCTTCAGTTCCCGGCCACATGGCGAGCAAAGCGCAGCATGTTGCAGGTGTAGCCGTACTCGTTGTCATACCAGGAAACGACCTTGACAAACGTGGGGTCGAGGGCGATGCCGGCGTCCGCGTCGAAAATCGACGGCAGCGCGCAACCGCGGAAATCGGTGGACACCACCTTCTGCTCGGTGTAGCCCAGCACCCCGTTGAGCGCGCCTTCGGAGGCGGCCTTCATTTCGGCGCAGATGTCCGCGTAGCTGGCGCTGCGTTCGAGTTCGACCGTGAGGTCGACCACCGAGACGTCGGAAGTCGGCACGCGGAAGGACATCCCCGTGAGCTTCTTGTTCAACTCCGGGATCACCTTGCCGACCGCCTTGGCGGCTCCGGTCGACGAGGGGATGATGTTCTCCAGGATGCCCCTGCCGCCGCGCCAGTCCTTGGCCGACGGACCGTCGACGGTCTTCTGCGTGGCCGTCGCCGCGTGCACCGTGCTCATCAGCCCGCGCTTGACGCCGAAGCGGTCGTGCAGCACCTTGGCCACCGGCGCCAGGCAGTTGGTGGTGCACGATGCCGCCGACACGATGCTCTCGCCGGCGTAGCGCTGGTGGTTGACCCCGTAGACGAACATCGGGGTGTCGTCCTTGCTCGGGGCCGACTGCACCACCTTGCCGGCTCCGGCGGCCAGGTGCTTCTGGCAGGCCTCGCCGGTCAGGAACAGCCCGGTGGACTCGACCACCAGGTCGACCCCCGCCTCGCCCCAGCGCAGGCTGGCCGGGTCGCGTTCGGCGCTCAGCCGGATCGAGCGCTCGCCGACAAACAGGCGCTGGCCCTCGACCCGCACCGGCTGCTCCAGCCTGCCGTGCACCGAATCGAACTGCAGCATGTAGGCCAGGTAGTCGGGATCCAGCAGGTCGTTGACCGCGACGACTTCCATGTCGCCGAACTCGGCCTCCCGCAATACCGCGCGCAGCGCCATGCGACCGATGCGCCCGAAACCGTTGATGCCCACCCGAATGCTCATGAAAACGCTCCTAAGGTCTGTAGTTCGTTGTTCGTCGACTCGACGCCCCGCGCCGCAGCTTCAGGCCGCGCGGGCCTGGCGCGCAGCCTCGGACAGTTCCCCGAGGGTGGCGATCATGCGGTCGGGATGGCAGAGCTCGACAGGCTGTCCCATGTTGTAGCCGTAGGGCACCGCCCATACCCTGACCCCGGCCGCGCGCGCGGCCTGCACGTCGAGCCGCGAATCGCCGACGAACAGCGCGCGCTCGCGCCGGACATGGAAGGTGTCCAGGCAATGTTGTAGCGGAATTGGATCCGGCTTTTTCGCAGGCAGGCTATCGCCCGCGACAACGAGATCAAAACAATGCAGGATGTTGTGCGCCAGGAGCACGGCCGTTGTGAAGCGCGCCTCCTTGTTGGTGACCACCGCCAGGTGCACCCCGCGCTGCCGCAGGTCGACCAGGGTTTCGTACACCCGGGGGTACAGGGTGCTGCGGGTCGCGCAGCGCTGCTGGTAGTACGGCAGCATGCGCGGCAGCAACGAGTCGATGTCCGCGGCGCTGCGCACCTCGGCCAGCGCGGTCCCGGTCGCGTGGGCGTAGGCATGCGCCAGCAATTCGCGCGTGCCATGGCCGATCCACTCGGCCACCAGGTCCTCGCTGACCCGCGGCAGCCCGAGCTCGCTCAGCAGGTCGTTGACGGCATCGCAGATCTCCGGCGCGGTTTCCACCAGCGTGCCGTCGAGGTCGAACATCACCAGATCGAACATGGGGTTCCCTTCAGTCGGCAGCGGTGCCGTGCGCCAACAGGTGCGTCGCCACCTCGGCGACATGCTCGGCGGTGATCCCGAAATGGCGGTACAGCTGCGGTGCCGGGGCCGATTCGCCGAAACTGGCCATGCCCACCACCGCCCCCGACAGCCCCACGTACTTGTGCCACAGATCGGGTTGCGCGGCCTCCACCGCCACCCGCGGCACGCCTGCGGGCAGCACCTGCGCTCGCCACGCTGCGTCCTGTCGGTCGAACAGCGCGCTGCAAGGCATCGACACCACGCGCGCGGCCACCCCCTGCGCGGCCAGCAGCCGGCTGGCCTGCAGCGCGATGTCCACCTCCGATCCGGTGGCGATGAGCACCAGCGCGGGCTCGCCGCCCGGTGCATCGGCCAGCACGTAGGCGCCGCGCTCGATGCGCGCCTCGTCGCCCTGCGGGTGCTGCTGCTGCGGCAGGTTCTGCCTCGACAGCAACAGCGCGCTGGGGCCGTCGCGGCGCTCCAGCGCGTGCTTCCACGCGACCGCCGTCTCCAGCATGTCGGCCGGGCGCCAGACGTCCAGCCCGGGGATCAGCCGCAGGCTGGGGGCCTGCTCGACGGCCTGGTGGGTGGGCCCGTCCTCGCCGAGGCCGATGGAGTCGTGGGAGAACACGTGCACCACCCGCTGCTTCATCAGCGCGCTCATGCGCAGCGCGTTGCGCGAGTAGTCGGAAAACACCAGGAAGGTGCCGCCGTAGGGCATCACCCCGCCGTGCAGCGCCAGGCCGTTCATCATCGCCGCCATGCCGAACTCGCGCACCCCGTAGGACAGGTAGTTGACCGGCCTGTCCTGCTGCCCGGTGGCCCAGGCGTTCGAGTCCTTCACCGCGGTCAGGTTCGATCCGGTCAGGTCGGCCGAGCCGCCGAACAGCTCGGGCAGCGCCGGCACCAGGGTCTCGAGGGCGAGCTGCGAGGCCTTGCGGGTCGCGGTGGCGCCACCGACGCCGCGCGCCGCGGCGTACAGCCGCTGCACCACGGCCTGCCAGTCGGCCGGGAGTTCGCCGCGCAGCCGGCGCCGCAGCTGCTCGGCCAGCTCGGGATAGGCCTGCGCGTAGGCCTGCAGCCGCCGGTTCCAGGCCTGCTCCAGCGCGGCGCCGCGAGGGCGCGCGTCCCACGCCTGGTAGATGTCCTGGGGGATCTCGAAGGGCGCGTAGGGCCAGTCGAGCGCGCGCCGCGTGGCCTCGGCCTCGGCCTGCCCCAGCGGCGCGCCGTGCACCTCGTGGCCGCCGGCCTTGTGCGGAGACCCCCAGCCGATGCTGGTGGTGCACACGATCAGCGACGGCCGCTCGCTGGTCCTGGCCTCGACGCTGGCGCGCTCCAGCGCCAGCGCGTCGTGGCCGTCGACCGGCCCGATGACATTCCAGCCATAGGCGACGAAACGCTTGGCGGTGTCCTCGCCGAACCAGTGTTCGACATGGCCGTCGATCGAGATGCCGTTGTCGTCGTAGTAGACGATCAGCTTGTTCAGTCCCAGCGTGCCGGCCAGCGAGCACACCTCGTGGCTGATGCCCTCCATCAGGCAGCCGTCGCCGGCGAACACGTAGGTGTAGTGGTCGATCACGTCGTGCCCGGGGCGGTTGAACTCCCGCGCCAGCAGCCGCTCGGCCAGCGCCATGCCCACCGCGTTGGCCAGCCCCTGGCCCAGCGGCCCGGTGGTGGTCTCGACCCCGGGGGCGCAGCCGTATTCCGGGTGTCCCGGGGTCATGCTGTGCAGTTGCCTGAACCGGCGGACCTCCTCCAGCGGCAATGCGTATCCGCTGAGGTGCAGCAAGGCGTACAGCAGCATCGACGCGTGGCCGTTGGACAGCACGAAGCGATCGCGGTTGGGCCACTGCGGGTTGGCCGGGTTGTGGTGCAGGTGGCCGCGCCACAGCACCTCGGCGATGTCGGCCATTCCCATCGGCGCGCCCGGGTGCCCGGAGTTGGCGGCCTCGACGGCGTCGATGGCCAGGAAGCGGATCGCATTGGCCAGCCGGCGGCGCTGGGCGGGGTCGATGACGGACTGCAGGCTTTTGTCGGGGTTCATGGTCGATTTCGAGACTAAATCGGGCAGAGCTCGGCAGCGCTCTACGCTGCCCTGCGTTTCAAGTCCATCAGCCGCAGGATCATCGGCGTGAAGATCAGCTGCATCGCCAACCCCATCTTGCCCCCCGGCACGACCAGGGTGTTGGGGCGGCTCATCCAGGAATCATGCAGCATCGCCAGCAGGTAGGGAAAGTCGATTCCGTGCGGATCGGCGAAACGGATCACCACCATGCTCTCGTCCAGGCTCGGGATGTCCTTGGCGATGAAAGGGTTGGAAGTGTCGACGGTCGGCACCCTCTGGAAATTGACATGGGTCCGCGAGAACTGCGGGGTGATGTGGTGCACATAGTCGGGCATGCGGCGAAGGATCGTATCCATCACCGCCTCCTGGGAGTATCCGCGCTGGGTCTGGTCGCGATGCAGCTTCTGGATCCATTCCAGGTTGATGATCGGCACCACGCCGACCAGCAGGTCGACCTGGCCGGCGATGTCGATCCCGGCGTCGGCATAGCCGCCATGCAGCCCCTCGTAGAACAGCAGGTCGGAGCCGGGCTGCATGTCCTTCCATTCGGTGAAGTGGCCCGCGGGAACTCCGTGCTCGGCGGCCTCGGCGTCGTCGTGCACGTATTTGCGCACCTTGCCGCCGCCGCTGGCGCCGTAGTCGCCGAACACCCGCTGCAACTCGCCGAGCAGGTTGGCCTCGGGCCCGAAGTGGCTGAAGGCCTGGTCGGCCAGCTGCTCGCGCCGCTTCATCTCCTCGCGCATCTCCGCGCGGTTGTAGCGATGGAAGGAGTCCCCCTCGATGATCTGGGCCTGCAACTTCTCGCGCCGGAAGATGTGCTGGAAACTGCGCATCACGGTGGTCGTGCCGGCTCCCGACGAACCGGTGATCGCGATGATGGGATGCTTGACCGACATGGCAAAGGACTCGGAAGACAAGGCGAGGACAAGGCGCGGGCCGCCGCATCGCGGCGGCCCGCGCGGCGAAGCCGTGCTGGCGGGACGGTGAGGGCGTGCCCGCCCGCGATCAGGCGCGCGCGCCGTCGGCGTACAGCGAGCGATCCTTGAACAGCGGGGAGACGAAAGGCTTGTCCTGACCGCTATCGTATTCCTGGTGGTAACGCTCCAGGCGCAGGATCTCGCTTTTCGACCCCAGGATCACCGGCACGCGCTGGTGCAGCGCCTCGGGCTGCAGGTCGAGGATGCGCTGGCGTCCGGTGGAGGCGGCGCCGCCCGCCTGCTCGACGATCAGCGCCATCGGATTGGCTTCGTACAGCAGCCGCAGCCGCCCGGCGCGCCCCGGATCCTTGGTGTCCCGGGGATAGAGGAACACCCCGCCGCGCATCAGGATGCGATGCACCTCGGCGACCAGCGAGGCGATCCAGCGGGTGTTGAAGTCGCGCCCGCGGTCGCCGCTGCGACCCGCCTTGCATTCGGCGACGTAGCGCTGCACCGGGGGCTCCCAGAAGCGCTCGTTGCTGGCGTTGATCGCGAACTCGCTGGTCTCCTCGGGGATGCTCAGGTCGGGGTGGGTGAGGATGAAATTGCCGATCTCGCGGTCCAGCGTGAAGCCGTGGGTGCCCTTGCCGACACTGAGCACCAGCATGGTCGCCGGGCCGTAGATCGCGTAGCCGGCGGCCACCTGCTCGACGCCGCGCCGCAGGTAGTCGGCCTCGCGCGGCTCGCCGATTCCCTGCGCCCGCAACACCGAGAAGATGCTGCCCACCGAGACGTTGACATCGATGTTCGACGAGCCGTCCAGCGGGTCGAACACCAGCAGGAACGGTCCGCGCTCGAACTGCCGCGGCAGCGCGTAGGGCTGCTCCATTTCCTCCGAGGCCATGCCGGCCACCAGGCCGCCCCATTCGCAGGACTGGATGATCACCTCGTTGGACAGCACGTCCAGGCGTTTCTGGGTCTCGCCCTGGACGTTGGCGCTGTCCAGCGAGCCCAGGAAGCCGCCGAGCGCGCCCTTGGCGGTCATCGCCGCGATGGCCTTGACCGCCGCGGTGACGTCGACCAGCAGGGCCGCCAGGTCGGCCTGGTCCTCGGCGCCGTGCAGTTGCTCGATGAGGAACTTGGAAATCGTGGTGCGGCCCTGCAGCATGATGCGTCTCCCCGAATGCCTGCCGAATGCCTGCCGTATGCGTGCCGTATGCGTGCCGTATGCGTGCCGAATGGCTGCCATCTCCCGGCGCCGCCGGTTTCTTGCAAGCCCCCTGCTGGCAGGGGGCTTGAAAAAAACCGCAGCCTCGACAACACGGAGACTCGCATGGATCCCAACCACCTTGGGGCTGCGGCACAAACCCCATGCCTGCCGCCGCGCGCCAGGTCCTTCCCGCGGGGCAGGCCGCGCAGCGGCGCTACGGGCCGGTGCGCGACAGGGGTCGAAGACAAATATAAGCGGACACGCAATTAAGGTAAATTCACGATTGCTTGATCATGACTTCAGGAACTCTGATGAAAAACATCACCCTGCGCCAGCTTAGGGTCTTCGTCGCCGCGGCCAGGCACCTGCATTTCGGCAAGGCGGCGCAGCAGTTGCACCTGACACCGCCCGCGGTGTCGATGCACATCCGCGAGCTCGAGCAGCAGGTCGGCCTGCCGCTGTTCGAGCGCCACGGCAGGGCGGTGAGCCTGACCCTGACCGCCGAGTACCTGCTGGTCTACGCGCGCCGGGTGCTGGCCACGCTGAAGGAGGCCGAGGATGCGCTGGCGCGATTTCGCGGCCTGCAGTCCGGTCGGCTGAGCATCGGCATGGTCAGCTCGGCCAAGTACTTCGTGCCCCGGCTGCTGGCGATGTTCCGCGACGAACACCCGCACATCGAGGTGCGGCTGGCGGTGGGCAACCGCGAGCAGCTGGTCGAGCAATTGCAGGGCCACGACGTGGACCTGGCGATCATGGGCCGCCCGCCGCGCGAGCTGGCCACCCGCGGCGAGCCGTTCGCGGCCCACCCGCTGGGAATCGTCTGTGCGGCCGATCACCCGCTGATGCGCGGTGAGCCCAAGCCGGCGTCGGCGTTGGCGCAGTTCGGCTTTGTCATCCGCGAAGCCGGCTCGGGAACGCGCAGCGCGATGGAGGACTACCTGCGCGAGTGGCGGGTGGAGCCGCGCATCGAAATGGAGCTCGCGAGCAACGAAACCATCAAGCAGATGGTGATGTCGGGACTCGGCGTGAGCTTCCTGTCGCTGCATGGAGTCGGCCTGGAACTGCGCAACGGCCTCATCGGCGTGCCGGAGATCGAAGGCCTGCCGCTGGTGCGCAGCTGGCAGATCGTCCACACCTCCAGCCACGCGCTGTCGCCCGCGGCCGAGGCCTTCCGCTACTTCGTGCTGGAAAACGGCGAATCCTGGCTGGCGCGCGAGTTCGGCAGCCTGCAGCCACTGCCGGTCGAGGCGCTGAGCCCCACGCCGGCGCAGCTGGCCGCCAGGCAACGAGTCAGGCGCGAAGCGCGGCAAGCCCCGCCAGCAGCGCCAGCGGCGCCGTCTCGGCGCGCAGGGTCCGCGGACCCAGGCTGACGGGAACGAAGCCGGCGCGCAACGCAAGCCCGATCTCCGCATCGTCGAGTCCGCCCTCCGGGCCGCTGAGGGCCAGCACCGCCTGCCCGGCGGGCAGCCCGGCCGCCCAGCGCGCCAGCGGCAGCACCTGCGCCTGCGCCTGCGACGGCGCCGCCAGCAGGCAACGCGCGGCCTCGTCCGCCGCAGGCAGCCCGCGCAGCCAGCGCTCCAGCGTCTGCACCGGGCGCAGCTGCGGCAGGCGGTTGCGCCCGCACTGTTCGCAGGCGGCGATGGCCACGCCGCGCCAGTGCGCGCAACGCCGCTCGGCGCGCTCGCCCTCCAGCCTGAGCACGGCGCGCGAGGTCATCAGCGGCGCGATGCGCTGCGCGCCGAGCTCGACGGCCTTCTCGACCAGCCAGTCCATGCGCTCGTTGGCCGGCATGCCCACCGCCAGCTCGATCTCCCAGGCGGCCTCGCGTTCGACGCCCTCGAAGGCCAGCAACTCGACGCGGTCGCCGGCGTCGCCCAGCCGCGCCCGCCACTGGCCGCCGCCGCCGTCGAACACGACCACCGGGTCGCCGGCGCGCAGCCGCAGCGCGCGCACGTGGCGCAAGGCCGGCGGGCCGAGCGCGACGACGCCGGCCTGCAGCGGGGGTTCGAGGTAGAGGCGGTGCATCGCGCAGCCGGCACGCGGCCGGCGGGTCCGTCAACCGCGCAGCAGCTCCAGCAGCGCCACGGTGTCGTCGACGAACGCGGCGATCCCCTCGGCCAGCTTGCTGCGGCTCATCGCGTCGCCGGCCAGCGCGGCGTCGAACTCGGCGCGCGTCACCTGCAGCGGCGCGTCGTCCTCGGCGGCTCCGGGGTGCCGCGGGTCCAGCCGCCTGGGCAGCGCCTGCGGCGAGCCGGCCAGCTCGTCCAGCAGCGCGGGCGACACGGTCAGCAGGTCGCATCCGCACAGCGCGGCGATCTGCGAGGTCTGCCGGAAGCTCGCCCCCATGACCTCGGTGGCCACGCCACGCGACTTGTAGAAGCGCCAGATGCGCAGCAGCGCGCGCACCCCGGGGTCGGCCTCGCCGGCGTGGGCCGCGGCGTCCCAGGAATCGCCGGCCTGTCGACGCGCCCAATCGGTGATGCGGCCGACGAACGGAGACACCAGCTGCACCCCGGCGGCCGCGCAGGCGCGCGCCTGGGTGAAGCTGAACAGCAGGGTCATGTTGCAGGCGATGCCGTGCTCGCGCAGCCGGCGCGCCGCCTCGATGCCTTCCCAGGTGGTCGCCAGCTTGATCAGCACCCTCGAGCGCGCGACCCCGGCCGCCTCGTACAGCTCGATCACCCGCCGCGCGCGCTGCACGCTGGCCTGCGCGTCGTGCGACAGCCGGGCGTCGATCTCGGTCGATACCCGCCCGGGAACGCGCTGCAGGATCTCGCAGCCGAAGCGCACCAGCAGGCGGTCCATCGCCAGGTCGGGGTCGGCGGCCCGGCGCAGCGCCGGCTCGCCCAGCAGCGGCGCGTAGTCCGGCTGGCGCACCGCCCGCAGCACCAGGCTCGGGTTGGTCGTCGCCTCCTGCGCGCCCAGCCCGGGCAGGCGCAGGTACTCGGCGGTATCGGCCACCACCCGGGTGTGGCGCCGCAGATCGTCCAGGGAGCTCATGCCCCGATGGTACTCAGCCGGCGCGGAGCTCGGTGGCCGCGTCGCCGAACACCACGGCGCTCAGCGCCTGCACCGCGGCGCGTTCGTGCGCCACCCGCTCGGGCTGGATCAGCGCCGCCTGCGTCGCGCCGCGCAGCCGCTGGGCATGCTGCAGCCGGCGCAGGCGGCGATACGCCGCGGCCGCGCGGCGGGCCACCCGGACGGGCAGCAGGCCCAGCCTGCCGGCCAGCCGCAGCAACGCGATGTTGCCGACGTTGGCCAGCAGCTGCGGGAAGCCGCCGGCGTGCTCGAGCACCAGCGCCTGGACCGCGAATTCGACGTCGACCATGCCGCCGTCGTCGTGCTTGATGTCGAACAGCGCGCTGTCGTTGCGATGGCCCTCGGCCACGCGCTGGCGCATCGCGCGGATCTCGGCGCGCAGCGCGGGGCCCTGGCGGGGCATCCCCAGCACCTGGGCGCGGATGGCCTCGAAACGCGCACCCACGCGCGCGTCGCCGGCGCAAAAGCGCGCCCGCGTCAGCGCCTGGTGCTCCCAGGTCCACGCGGTGTTGCTTCCGCGCCCGAGCTGGTACTGCTCGAAAGCGTCGAGCGACGTCACCAGCAGCCCGGCGTTGCCGTTCGGCCGCAGCCGGGTATCGATGTCGAACAGCCCCCCGGCCGGCGTCGACGCGGTCAGCCACCACACCAGCTTGCGCGCCAGCGCCCCGTAGCGTTCGGCCGCCTCGGGAGCGTCGTCCTCGTAGATGAACACCAGGTCGAGGTCGGCGCCGTAGCCCAGCTCCTTGCCCCCCAGCTTGCCGTAGGCGATGACCGCCAGCGCCGGCTGCTCGCGGTGGCGCCGCGGCACTTCATCCCAGGCCCACTGCAGCGCCTGCTCGATCACCGTGTCGGCCAGCTCCGACAACTCGTCGGCCACCTGCTCCACATGCAGCCGCCCGCCGAGGTCGCGCACCAGGATGCGGAACAGCTCGGCATGGAAGGAGCGCCGCAGCACGTCCAGGCCCTCGCCGGCGTCCCACGCCTGGCGCTGCTGCGCCCGCTCGCGCTGGCGCCGGCATTCGGCGCGGCAGGCTGCCGCCGAGAAGCGCTCGGCCGACGGCGCGATCAATTCGTCGACCACCATCGGGTTGCGCTTGATGTAGCCGGCGGCCCAGCTCGACGCCCCGAGCAGCGCGACCAGGCGGTCCAGCGCCTGCTGCTGCTCGGCGAACAGCGCCAGGTAGGCCTCGCGCCTGCCGATGGCCTCCAGCACGTCGACCAGCCGCGCCAGCGCCAGGTCGGGCTCGGGCTGGCGCGCGACCAGCCCGATGGCCTGCTCGATCACCCGCAGCAGCCGCGCGCGCCCGGCATCGCTGAGCGCGCCAAAGCACGCCGACTGGGCCATTGCGCGCAGCCGCGCGGGCGCCTGCTCGCCCGCCAGGCCGCTGGCGGCAAGCTGGTGCAGCAGCGCGTCGACGCTGTCCGCAGGCTTGCGACAACCAACGCAACGCGGTTGCGAAGAATTCAACAAGGCGTCGAATTCCCCGGCGACGAATTCGCGGATGGAGTCGAGTTCGCGCAACAGCGAGCAGACCGGCGCCTGTTTCGCCGCGACGCTGCCGCACGTGGCGGCCAGCCGCTCCAGGTCCGCGTCGTCGGCCGGCAGGCAATGGGTCTGCGCGTCGTCCAGGTACTGGATGCGATGTTCCAGCCGACGCAGGAACTCATAGCTGTGCGCCAGTTGCTCCGCCTGCTCGGCGCGCAGCAACCCGGCCTCGCCGAGCAGCGCCAGCGAACGCAGCGTGTTGCGATCGCGGATCTGCGGCATCCGGCCGCCCCGCACGATCTGCAGCAGCTGCACGATGAATTCGATTTCGCGTATGCCGCCGCGCCCGAGCTTGAGGTCGTTGGCGCGCTCGGGACGCGCGCTGGCGCGCCGCGCCGCCTGCTGGCGGATCTGCCGGTGCACCGAGCGCAAGGCCTCGAGCATCGAAAAATCCAGGTAGCGGCGCCAGACGAAAGGCTCGACCACCGCATCCAGCGCCCGCTGCTGGCTGCACCCGGCATCCTGCGGCGACACCACCCGGCTCTTCAGCCAGGCGAAGCGCTCCCACTCGCGACCCTGGACCTGGAAATACTCCTCCAGCATCGCCAGGCTGACCACCGGCGGCCCGCTGTCGCCGTTCGGGCGCAAGCGCGTGTCGACGCGGAACACGAAGCCCTCGGAGCGCGCCTCCGACAGCGTCGGGACCAGCGAGCGCACCAGCCTGGCGAAGTAATCGAAATTCGACAGCGGCACCGCGCCGTCGCTGTGGCCGTCCTCGTCGAACACGAACACCAGGTCGATGTCGGAGGACACGTTGAGCTCGTCGCCGCCGAGCTTGCCCATGCCGACGACCATCAGCTGCGCCGCGCGGCCGTCTTCGGCGCGCGGCGTGCCGTGGCGCTGGCCGAGTTCGTCGGCGGCGTCGCGCAGCGCCGCCGCGATGGCGCTTTCGGCCATCGCGCCGATCCCACGGCACACTTCGCCCAGCCCGGCCTGCTGCTGCACATCGCACTCGATCAGGCGCAGCATCAGCGCGTTGCGCACGCGCCGCAGCGCCGCGCCCAGCCCCTGCGCGGCCGCGGCGCGCCGCACCGCGGCGTCGATGTCCTCGCGGCCGGGGATTCCCTGCGGCCACCAGGCATGGATATCGTCGAAACGCCCGGCGTGGCGGCGATAAAAACGAGAATACGCCTCGAGTTGCATACGCGCTGTACGGCCCTGCCGCGCCTTGGGCGGCACTCAGGGCGCAGCATATTGCAGCCTGCGCCAGCTTGCAGCAGGCACGCCTGGGGCGCCCGGGACGCGCGTCCTTGGCTACCATCGCTGCAGCACTGCAGCACCGCCGTGCCCGGGGCATGCCGCGGCGGCGGTGCCGCGATACCGCATCCCCGGCGGGCGCCCGCCGCCCGCGTCCTGCCCAGCCGTCCTCGTGTCCGCGCTGCACCTGTCCCTCCGCCTGGCCACCCGCCTGCTCGAAGCGGCGATCGCCCTCGTCGTCGTCGCCTACCTGCTGCTGGGCGCGGGGCTGCTGACCCTGCGCTACGCGGTGCTTCCGAATGCCCAGCAGTTCGTACCCTGGCTGCAACGCGCGTCCAGCCGCGCGCTGGGCCTGCCGGTGCACATCGGCAGCGTGCAAGGCAGCTGGCAGGGCCTGCTGCCGGTGCTGTCGATCCACGACCTGGTGATCGACGACGCGCGCGGCAAGCCGGCGCTGCGGCTGGCGGCGGTGCAGGCGATCCCCTCGTGGAAAAGCCTGCCCAGGCTGCAACTGAGCTTCGAGCAACTGGCGATCCGCGGCGCCGACTTGCGCGTCACCCGGGTGGACGCGGACCACGTGGACATCGGAGGCATCGCGCTGAACCTGCGCGGCGGCGGCGCCGGCGCCGGCCAGCGCTTCGCCGACTGGCTGTTCTCCCAGGACCAGATCCTGGTGCGCGACAGCCGCATCACCTGGATCGACCGCACGCGCTCCGCGCCGCCGCTGCAATTGCGCGACGTCCAGTTCGAGTTGCGCAACGCGCTGCTGCGCCACCGCGCTGCGCTGCAGGCGCTGCCGCCGCCCGCGCTGGGCGGCCTGCTGAGCGTTCGCGCCGACATGGAGCAACCGCTGTTCGACCGCCACCCGGGCAACCTCGCCGCCTGGCATGGGCTGCTGTGGGCCGACCTGCGGCGCGTCGACCTCGACTCGCTGGCGCAATGGGTGAGCCTGCCGGGACAACTCGCGGGCGGCCAGGGCGCGCTGCGCGCCTGGTTGCAGCTGGGACGCGACTACACCCCGCAGAGCCTGACCGTGGCGGCCGCGCTGGGCCGGGTCAGCGCGCGACTGGGCGCGGCGTTGCCGCCGCTGCAACTGGGCGAGCTGGCCGGACGCCTGCAGTGGCAGCGGTTGCCCCACGGACAGCAGGTGGAGGTGATCGGGCTGCGCCTGCGCGACGCCCGCGGCGACCTGCTGGCGCCGACGCGGCTGCTGTGGCGCCGGCAAGGGCTGCCGGGCCAGCCCGGCCAGGGCAGCGTGAGCTGCAGCGGCCTCGACCTGGGCGTGCTCGACCGCCTGGCGCAGGACTTCCCGCTGCCGGTGGCCTGGCGCGCGCGCCTGCAGCTGCTGCAGCCCCACGGCCGGCTGCAACGCGCCAGCCTGAGCTGGAGCGGCCGGCCGGCCGCCGGCGCGCTGCTGCCGCCGCGCTACGCGCTGCAGATGGACTTCTCCGCACTGGGCTGGAACAGCCCGGCGACGCGACCTTCGGACGCCGACGACCCGCTGGCGCAGGCGCGCGACGCAGCCGGGCTGCCGGCCGCGCTGCCCGGGGTGCAGGGCTTGAGCGGCACGCTCGACGCCAACCAGGACGGCGGCAACGCGCGGCTGCGCATGCAGGACGGCTCGGTGGCGCTGCCGACGGTGTTCGAGTCGCCCAGCCTGCCGCTGCGCAGCCTGGACGCGCGCCTGAGCTGGAGTCGCGCCGCCAACGGCCAATGGGACGTGCAGGGCTCGCAGATCCGGCTGCGCAACGCGGACGCGGCGGGCAGCGTGGACCTGCGCTACACCACCCAGCCGCATGGCCCGGGCCTGCTCGACCTCAGCGCCCGCCTGAGCCGGGCCGACGCGCGCGCGGTGCCGACCTACCTGCCGCGTGGCGTCGGCCAGGCCACCCGCGACTACCTGCGCAGGGCCATCGTCGGCGGCAGCTCGCGCGATGTGCACATGGTGGTGCAGGGACCGCTGGCGCGCTTTCCCTTCGTGCAACCCGGCAGCGGGGTGTTCGAGGTCGACGCGCGCATCGAAAACGGGGTGTTCGACGCCCAGCCGGGCGGCGACGCCAAGGCGCGTCCGGCATGGCCGCTGTTCCGCGACATCGACGGTCGCTTCGGCTTCAGCTCGCGCGGCATGACGGCGCGCGGCCTGAGCGCGCGGGTCAGCGGCATCGCGCTGCAGGGGGTGCAACTGGAGCTGGCCGACTACGCGCGGCCGCTGCTGCACGCGCAGGGCGATCTGCGCGGACAGGCCGGCGACGCACTGCGCTTCCTGCGCGACTCCCCGCTCGACCAGGCGCTCGGGCATGCGCTGACCCGCAGCCGCGCCAGCGGCGCGCTGCGCGGTCAGCTGTCGCTGAGCCTGCCGCTGCAAGGTCCGCAGCCGGCGCGGGTGCGGGGCCGGGTGCAGCTGCTCGACGATCGCGTCGAGTACTTGCCGTGGCTGCCGCCGATGGACGGCGTGCAAGGCCAGGTCGACTTCACCGAGCGCAGTTTCAACCTGCAGCTGGCGGCCCGCGATTTCGCCGGAGGGGCGCTGCAGTTGCACGGCTCGTTGGCCGGCGGTGGCGGACTTCGCCTGCAGGCCAGCGGCCAGATGCGCGCCGCGGCGCTGCAAGCGCTGCCGCAATGGGCCGCCTGGAAGCCTTGGCTGGACCGCCTGCACGGCGGCGCGCCCTTCACGCTGCAGGTCAGCTCGCAGCCGGGGCAGGCGCAGCCTCGCATCGAGCTGCGCAGTTCGCTGCAGGGCATGGCGGTCGATCTGCCGGCACCGCTGGGCAAGACCGCGCAGGCCGGCGGAGCACTGCGCCTGGATCTGTCCGGCGGGGGCGCGGGGCCGCGCCGCGTCGATCTGGAGTTCGGCAACAGCCTGCGGCTGCGCGGCAGCCTGAGCGACGGCGCCGCGGGGCAGGGCGCCGGCCTGCTCGGCCTGGGGATCGCGGTGGGCGCGCAGGCCGCACTGCCCCAGCCCGCGCAGGGCGTGCAGGTCAACCTGGTGCTGCCCTCGCTCGATCTCGACAAGTGGAGGCGCGCGCTGCCGGCCACCGGCGCCGCGGCGGCGCCCGGCGCGCCGGGCGCGAGCTCCCCCGCGCCGGCCGCGCCGCAGCCGGGCGCCGTCTCTGCCGGCGCCAGCGCGCTCGACCGGTGGCTGCCCCAGGCCGTGTCGCTGCAGGTCGGCCAGCTGACCGTGGCCGACCGGGTGTTCGACCATGTGGTGCTGGGTGCCACCCGCGCCGGCTCGCTGTGGCAGGCGAACCTGCGCAGCAGCCAGCTCGAGGGCGCCGTGGATTGGCGCATGGGCCGGGGCGACGCGCCGGGCAGCATCCGCGCCAGGTTGAGCCGACTGCGGCTGCCCGAGAGCGCCGACAGCGATGTCGAGCACCTGCTCGACCAGCGGGTGCGCAGCCTGCCCGCGCTGGACCTGCAGGCGCGCGACGTGGACATCCACGGGCACCATTTCGATTCGCTGCAGCTGCGCGCAGTCAACCGCGGGCGCGGCGCCGCCCGGCAGTGGGACCTGACCGACGTGCGGCTGAGCTCCGGCGACGCGCTGCTGAGCGCCAGCGGCAACTGGAGCCCCGCCGCCGCCGGCGACAGCGCCCGCCACCGCATGTCGCTGGGCTTCAAGCTCGATGTCGCCGACGCCGGCGCGCTGCTCGCCCGCCTGGGCAAGCCCGGGCTGCTCAAGGGTGGCAAGGGGGTGCTGCAGGGAACGCTGACCTGGCTGGGTTCGCCGCTGGCGCTGGACTACCCGACGCTGTCGGGGCAGTTCAGCCTGCAACTGGGCAAGGGCCAGTTCCTCAAGGCCGACCAGGGGCTGGCCAAGCTGCTCGGGGTGCTCAGCCTGCAGAGCCTGCCGCGGCGCCTGATGTTCAACTTCAGCGACGTGTTCGCCAGCGGCTTCGCGTTCGACCGGGTCGACGCCGACGTGCAGCTGCTCGACGGGGTCGCCACCACCAACGATTTCAAGATGGCCGGGCTGTCGGCCACGGTGTTCATCGACGGCTCGGCCGACCTGGCGCGCGAGACCCAGGACCTGTACGTCGTCGTGGTGCCGGACATCAACGCCGGATCGGCCTCGCTGGCCTATGCTCTGATCAATCCGGCGATCGGCCTGGGAACCTTCATCGCCCAGCTGATCGCCCGCGAGCCGCTGATGAAGGCGCTGACCTATGGCTATCGCATCACCGGCACCTGGGACCATCCCAAGGTGACGCCGCAGCACGAGCCCCACGTGCCGGCGGCGGCCGCGCGCGCCACCGCGCCTTGAGCCTGCCGCCACGGCCCCTTCCCCCTCCTCCTCCGGAGCCCGCCATGCGAGTCGCCGCCCTGCAAGTCGTTTCCTCCACCGACCTCGACCACAACCTGGCGCGTGCCGACGCGCTGCTCGACGAAGCCGCCCGGCGCGGAGCCGCGCTGGCGGTGCTGCCCGAGTATTTCTGCATCATGGAGCAGGTCGGCGCCAGCAAGACCCGCTTCGCCGAGGCGCCGGGCTCGGGCCCGGTGCAGCAGATGCTGGCCGCGGCCGCGGCGCGCCACCGCATGTGGGTGGTCGGAGGGTCGCTGCCGCTGCAGTGTCCCGAACCCGACCGGGTGTACAACAGCACGATGGCCTTCGGCCCGGACGGCAAGCTGATCGTCCGCTACGACAAGATGCACCTGTTCGCCTTCGAGCGCGGCGCCGAGCGCTACGCCGAGGCCGACACCATCGCGCCCGGCAGCCAGCCGGCCGCCTTCGAAGCGCAGGGGCTGCGAATCGGGCTGTCGATCTGCTACGACCTGCGCTTCCCCGAGCTGTACCGCGCGCTGTCGGCGCCGGCCCCCTGCGACGCCTTCCTGGTGCCGGCGGCCTTCACCTACACCACCGGGGAAAAGCACTGGGAGGTGCTGCTGCGGGCGCGGGCGATCGAGAACCTGGCCTACGTGGTGGCCAGCGCGCAAGGCGGGCGGCACGCCAACGGACGGCGCACCTGGGGCCACTCGATGATCGTCGACCCCTGGGGCGAGGTGCTGGCGATGCAGGCCGAGGGCGAAGGGGTGATCACCGCCGACATCGAGCGCGAGCGCATCGCCTCGTGGCGCGCCAGCCTGCCGGCGCTGCAGCACCGGCGCATGCGCTGAGGCATGCGCTGAGGCGTGCGCCGGTGCCGCGCGCGGACGCCCCGGCTCAGCCCGCGCTGGGCTGGGCGACGTAGATCTCCACCCGCCGGTTCATCGCGCGGCCGGCCGCCGTGGCGTTGCTGGCCACCGGATGGGTGGGCCCGAGCCCCTGCACGCCGATGCGCTGCGCGGCCACACCGCGCGATACCAGGTAGTTCTTCACCGACTGCGCGCGGTTGCTCGACAGCGGGTAGTTGATCGCGTCGGACCCGGTGTTGTCGGTGAACCCGATCACCTGCACCGTCTCGCCGGGATTGGCCTGCAGGCCCTGCGCGAGCTGGTCGAGCACCGGGTACAGCCGGGTGTTGAGCTGGGCACTTCCGGTGGCGAACCCGGCATCGGCCGGCACGCCGATCTTCAGCCTGTTGTCGGCGGTCTGCGACACCTGCACCCCGGTCCCCGCGGCGGCGCGCTGCATCTGCTGCTTCTGCTGCTCCAGGTGGCGGTTCCACAGGTAGCCGCCGGCGGCACCCACCGCGGCTCCCAGCGCGGCGCCCTGCATCGCGCTGCTGCCGGTGTTGCCGCCGGCGGTCATCGCGCCGATCAGCGCTCCGGCCGCGGCGCCGAGGCCGGCACCCTGCGCGGTGGCGGTCTGCGACTGGTTCATATTGGCGCAGCCGCCGAGAACCACGGCGGCTGCCACTGCGGCTGCAAGGCTTCGTTGCAACATGAAATTCCTCCTCGGGCAAGGTCTTGCGCGACGGCGCACAATATTCGACTGCGAAGTCTAAGTCAGCGAGCGGCCATGCGGTGCCCGGCGGGATCAAGGCGCGGGCGGCCCTGCGCGCCCGGCCTGTCTTGGACCTGTGCGCCCGACCGGAGGACCGAACCACCATGTCCGCATCCGCCGCCGCGCCAGCCGGCACGCTGCGCTGGCACTTCGAGGACCTGAACCTGCAAGCCGTCGACCGCGAGGCGGTCGCCGCGCGCGACGACATCTTCCTGCTGGTGTGCAGCGCGTCGTTCATCGAAAGCGGCACCGACCTGTACACCCGCAATCTGCTCGAATACTTCGCCGGCGACGACGAATTCGGCGACTGGCTGCACCGGCGCTGGGAGCCCGAGGAGCTGCAGCATGGCCGCGCGCTGCGCGGCTACATCGAGCATGTCTGGCCCGGCTTCGACTGGCCCGCCGCGTACGCGGACTTCCACGCCGAGTATTCCGCGCTGTGCACCCTCGACGAACTCGAGCCCACGCGCGGGCGCGAACTGGTCGCCCGCTGCATGGTCGAAATGGGCACCACCACCTACTACCAGGCGCTCAACGCCCTCTGCGACGAGCCGGTGCTGCGCGATCTGACCTGGCGCATACGCTCCGACGAGGTGCAGCACTACAAGCAGTTCTACCACCAGTTCCTGCGCTACCGCCGCAGCGAGAGCCTGGGACGCGGGCAGGTGGTCGCCGCGCTGTGGCGCCGCGTGGCCGAGCTGCGACGCAGCGACGCCGACGTGGCGCTGCGCCACGCTGCAGCGTGGCGCTGGCGCGACAGCCCGGCCCCGCCCGCGTTGCACGACGTGCGGCAGCAGGTTTTCGAGCGCATGCGCACCCGCTACCCGGTGGAACTCGCGGTGCGCATGATCATCAAGCCGCTGCAGCTCGGCCCTCGGCTGCAGCGCTGGGCCGAGCGCCCGCTCAGCCTGCTGGCACGCCACGTGCTGCTGCATTGAGCTCGGCGCGAGCCTGCAGCACGATCGACTCGAGCAGCGGCGGCAGCTCGAACACCGCGCGGTTGCGCAGCTGCGCGACCCGCGCGCGGTAGCCAGGCAGGTCGGCCAGCAGCTGCTCGACCGCCTGGGCGATCGACCGGAACGACGGCAGCACCAGTCCCAGCCCGCGCTCGCGCACCCATTGGGTGTTGTAGCGCTCCTGGGGCATCGTCCAGGCGTTGCGCGTGACCACCACCGGCAACCCCAGGTGCAGCGCCTCGCTGAGGCTCCCGGGCCCGGGCTTGCCGATGAAAAAGTCCGCCATGCGCAGCACCTCGGCGACCTGCTGGGTGAAACCGAGCACCAGCCGCGGCGCGCCGGCCGGTTGTTCGCGCAGCCGCCGCGCCAGCGCCTCGTTGTGGCCGCACAGCAGGATCAGCTGCAGGTGGCCGAGGCGCTCGGCGATGGGCAGCATCGCGCGCGCGCCGTGGCCGCCGAACATCACCACGCCGGTGGGAAGATCCGGCCGCAGGCCGTGCCGGACCCGCTCGCGCGCCTGGTCGAAGTCCGGCGCCAGGCGGTAGAACTCGGGCCGGATGATCATCCCCGAGGTGCCATGCACCCGCTGCGGCGGGTAGCCCGCGGCCAGCGCCTGCCGCACCGCGTGCGGGCTGCCGCAGACCAGGTGCTGGAGCTGCCCGGGCTCGATCCAGAAGTGCGGCGGATGGTCGGCCAGGTCGGTGAGCACCGTCACGTACGGGACCCCGGGAAGGCACTGGGCCAGGCTCTGGTAGAGCGCGCGGTTGAAATTGGGGATCAGCGACACCACGAGGTCGGGTTCGCTGCGCAGCCAGTGCTGCTGCAGCATGCGCACCAGGCTGGGGTGCAGCAGGTGGATCAGCGCCTGCAGCACCCGCAGCTCGGCGCGCATGCCCAGCGTCAGGCCGTGCGCCAGCCGCGCGTTGTAGTAGTCCTCGGGCGAAAAGGCCCGGCGCCGCAACCTGCCGTTGGGGTCGAGCACCTCGGTCAGGTTGACCAGCCGCACGTCCCAGTCCAGCCCGGCTTCGGCGATCGCCTGCCGCAGCGCCAGCGCCGACGCCCGGTGGCCGCCGCCGGCGTTGAAATACACCAGGTCGACGCGCGTGGCGCGCGCACCCTGGGCCGCGGCTTCGTCGCCGCCCGGCGCCGCGTTCATGGCGCGGCACCCTCGACCGCCTCCTCGCCCGGGTTGTCCAGGCTGAACACGTCGGCGTTGTCGTCGTAGGCGTAGACCTCGGCGTAGCGCCCCCAGTCGATCGCGGTGTCGAGCACCCGCTCGGCCTCCTCCTCGCTGAGCAGGTCCTCGAGCTCGGCGCGAAAGCGCGTACCCGGAGCGCGGTGGTTGTGGCGCTCGTCGAGCACCGCGCGCACCCGCGCCGCCAGCGGCACGCGGGCGATCAGGTGGCGCGCGAACAGTTCCTTGCGCTGCTGCACGTCGGCGTCGACGAACACCCGGCCCGCCGCGGTGAGCTCGATGTCGCCCTCCGACACCTGGGCGAAACCCAGCAGTTCGACGGATTCGATCAACGGGAACAGGTCGTCGACCGAGAAGTGCATGTCCTCGGCCAGCGCCGGCAGGCTGATGCGGCTGTTGCCCGAGCCCTGCTCGAGGCCGTGCAGTTCCTCCAGCAGGCCGGCCAGCTGGTTCACCGACACCGCGGGCAGGCGGTGGCCGATGCTCAGCGCGCCGCGCTGCGCGACGTTGACCGCGGCTGCCGGGCGCGAGGTCATGATGCCGTAGATATGCTCGACCAGGTCGCGGAACTCCTGCGACTCGCGATCGCGCGGCCGCGCCAGCGCGACCGGGATCTCGGCGCGCACCCTCCCCGGGTTGGAGCCGAGGATGAGGATGCGGTCGGCCATCAGCGCCGCCTCCTCGATGTTGTGCGACACCAGCAGGATGCCCCGCGTCGGGATCTTGCGCTCGTCCCACAGGTCCAGCAGGTCGGTGCGCATGGTCTCGGCGGTCAGCACGTCGAGCGCCGAGAAGGGCTCGTCCATCAGCAGCACGTCGGGGTTGATCACCAGCGCGCGGGCGAATCCCACGCGCTGGCGCATGCCTCCGGAAAGCTCGCGGGGATAGGCCGACTCGAAGCCGTCCAGGCCGATGAGGTCGATCGCCGCCAGCGCGCGCTGGCGCCGTTCGGCCGGCGGCACCTTCAGCGCCTCCAGTCCGAGCTCGACGTTCTGCAGCACCGTCAGCCAGGGGAACAGCGCGAAGCTCTGGAACACCATCGCCAGCCCGGGCACCGGGCCGTCGATCGGATGACCGCGATGCAGCAGGCGGCCTGCGCTGGGCTCGGACAGTCCGGCGAGCATGCGCAACAGCGTGGACTTGCCCGACCCCGAGCGGCCGAGCAGCACCAGGATCTCGCCCTCGCACAGCCGCAGGTTGACGTCGTCGAGGATCAGCAGCTCGGTGCCGTCGGGAGCCTTGAAGGCCTTGCGCACGTGCTCGGCGCTGAAAATGTCGACCTGCGGCTGCGCCGCCTTGTCCTGCGGAAATGCTGCCATCGACGTCGGCTCCGGAAGATGGGCTGGCTGGGGTCGGGCTGGTGTCAGTCCAGGCGCACGCGACGTATCGCCAGGTCGTAGAGGCGCCGCCAGAATACGCGGTTGACCACGGTCACGTACAGGCACATGACGCCCACACCGAGGGCGATGTCGGCACCCTTGCCGGCCGAGGTGGCCTGGCTGATGTAGGCGCCCAGGCCGTTGGCCACCAGGGTCTTGTCGCCCCAGCTGACGACCTCGGCGACGATGCTGGCGTTCCAGGCTCCGCCGGAGGCGGTGATCGCGCCGGTGACGAAGCCGGGGAACACCCCGGGCAGATACAGGCGCTTCCACAACAGCCAGCCCTTGAGCCCCAGATTCTGCGCCGCCTCGCGCATGTCGGTGGGAATCGCCGAGGCGGCGCCGACGACCGAGAACAGCACGTACCACATGCTGCCCAGGATCATCAGCGGCGCGGTGAACAGGTCGACGTCGAGGTGCCAGCGCACGATCCCCAGTACGAACAGCGGGAACAGCAGGTTGGCGGGGAAGGCGGCCAGGAACTGCGCCAGCGGCTGCACCTTGGCGGCCCAGGTCGGGCGCAGGCCGATCCACACCCCGATCGGCACCCACACCAGCGCCGACAGCGCCACCAGCACGATGACCTTGAAGCCGGTGAGCAGGCCGAGCCACAGCACATGGCCGACCAGCGGCCAGCCGAAGTCGCGCGGCAGCACGTGCAGCAGCGTGACCAGCGCCCATGCGGCGAACACCAGCAGCGCCGCGAAGAACACCCCGTCGCCGTAGCGCCGCAGCCTGGGCGAGGGCGCGGCGGTGCGGCCGACCCGCGGCGACAGCCACAGGCTGAGTTCCCACAGCGCGCGCGGCGCGCTGCCGAGCAGCTTGATGAACCGGGTGCGACGCAGGAAGTCCAGCACGAACGAAGTCGGTGCGACGCCGGAGGCCGTCATCTCGAACTTGAACTTGTCGGCCCACGCGACGATCGGCCGGAACAGCAGCGTGTCGTACAGCAGGATGATGATGACCATCGCGAAAATGGCCCAGCCGATGGCCCCCAGGTCGCGCGCGGCGATCGCGCGCGCGATGTACGAGCCGATCCCCGGCACCGTGACCGTCTGTCCCGACACGGTGATCGCCTCGGAGGCGACGACCATGAACCAGCCGCCCGACATGGACATCATGGTGTTCCACAGCAGGCCGGGCATCGCGAAGGGCAGCTCGAGCTTCCAGAAGCGCTGCCACGCGTTGAGCCGGTACAGCGTGGCCGCTTCCTGCAGGTCGCGCGGCAGGGTCTTCATGCCCTGGTACAGCGCGAAGGCCATGTTCCACGCCTGTCCGGTGAACACCGCGAAGATCACCGCCATCTGCACCCCCCACAGGCTGCCGGGGAACAACGCGATGAATCCGGTCACGGTGATCGACAGATAGCCCAGCACCGGCACCGACTGCAGGATGTCCAGCGCCGGGATCAGCACCCTCTCGGCGTATCGGTTGTGCGCCGCCAGCCACGCGTAGACGATGGTGAACACCAGCGACACGACCAGCGCCGCCAGCATGCGCAGCACCGTGTACAGCCCGTAGGCCGGCAGCGCCAGCGGCGACAGCGAGATGGCCAGCTGCTGGCCGAGCTGGTAGGGCGCGACCATCTGGCGCCCTGCGTGGCTGATGATAAAAAACAACACCAGCACCAGAGGCAACGCGACGAGGTCGCGCCGGTTCGGCACGGGCAGGGGCAGTCGGCGAAGTGCGTAGGACATCGCGATCCGGGGCATCGGCACGCCGTCGCCGGCGTGCTGGTAGGAAGAGCGGGCCCGCTGCGGCAACGGCGCGGCTGCGGGCGGACGGTCCGGCACGCGCCCGTGGTGCCGTCGGGCAGGCTGGCTGGGCATTGTGCGCGCGCCGCGTGACCCGGCCCGCGAACCGGAAAGCGCGAGGCCGGGCGCACGAGGCGCAACGAACAAGGCCTCCGGCCCACAGTCTATGGGTTTCGTTTTGACATTACCGTGACTCGGCCCTTGCGCCGGGTCGGCGCGGGAGCGCCGCGGCGAGCGCGACGCCGCCCGCCGAAGGCGGCACAATCCCACCAGCAACCCCCGGGCCGCCCATGCGCCGTTATCTGCTCGCCTCGCTGGCCGCGGCCTTCGCGGTGATCGCCCTCAAGCTGGGCGCGTGGCGCCTGACCGGCTCGGTCGGGCTGCTGTCGGACGCGCTGGAGTCGGTGGCCAACGTGCTGGCGGCGGCCTTCGCGCTGCTCATCGTGCGCATCGCCGGCCGCCCCCCCGATTCCGGCCACCCCTACGGCCACAGCAAGGCGGAGTATTTTTCCAGCGCCCTCGAGGGGCTGTTGATCGGCGCGGCGGCGCTGGGCATCGCCGGCGAGGCGGTGCAGCGCCTGCTGGCGCCGCAAGGGGTGCATGCCGTCGCGGCGGGCATCGCGCTGAACCTGCTGGCCACCCTGCTGAACCTCGGGGTGGCCCGCTGGATGCTCGGCGGCGCTCGCCGCCTGCGCTCGATCGTGCTGGAGGCCGACGCGCGCCACCTGCTCGCCGACGTCTGGACCAGCGCCGGGGTGATGGTCGGCGTGGCGCTCGTGCCGCTCACCGGGCTGGCCTGGCTGGATCCGCTGGTCGCACTGGCGGTCGCCGGCCATGTGCTGGGCGAATCCTGGCGGCTGCTCGCGCGCTCGGTCGACGGCCTGATGGACCATGCGCTGCCCGCGGAGGACATCGTCGCGGTGCAGCAGGTGCTGCGGGACTTCGCCAGCGAGGACCTGAGCTTCGACCACCTGCGCACCCGGCGAGCCGGCACCCGGCGTTTCGTCGGCCTGCACATGCACATGCCGGCGTCGTGGAGCCTGGGGCGCGCCGCCGCCTGCCGGCTGCGGGTCGAGCGCGCGCTGACCGAGCGCATCGCCGGGCTGACCCTGACCATCGAGGTGCTTCCACAGGGCGCGGAGAGCCTGCAGGACAGCGCCGCGGCCGACGCGTCGGCGCCGCCGCGGCAGGCGCCGTGACAAGGCCGCCTGACTGCCATGCGATGCCCGGGGCGGCTACCATGACGGGCATCCTCCCGGCGCCGCGGCGCCGGCCGCCCTTCCGAGCCCGGCCAGGAGCCCGCCATGCGACTACGCAGTGAATCCTTCGAGGATCAGCACGCCATCCCGCCCAGCTACGCGTTCTGCAAGCCGGCGTCGGTCGGGCACGTCGCGCTGTCGGACAACCGCAACCCCCATCTGGCATGGGACGCGGCCCCGCAGGCCACGCGCAGCCTGGTGCTGCTGTGCCACGACCCCGACGTGCCGAGTTCGGCCGAGGACGTCAACCGCGAGGGGCGCAGCGTGCCGGCCTCGCTGCCGCGGGTCGACTTCTTCCATTGGGTGCTGGTGGACATCCCCCCGCAGACCGCCGAAATCGCCGCCGGCTCGATGAGCGCAGGGGTGGTGGCGCACGGCAAGCCGCCGCTGCCGGGGCCGGCGCCGCGCCATGGCATCAACGACTACACAGCCTGGTTCCGGGGCGACCAGGACATGCAGGGGCGCTATTTCGGCTACGACGGCCCCTGCCCTCCGTGGAACGACGCACTGGTGCATCGCTATGTGTTCACCGTGTACGCGCTGGACCTCGCGCGCTGCCCGGTGGACGGCGATTTCACCGGGCAGCAGGTGCGCGAGGCGATGGCCGGGCACATCCTGGCCCATGCATCGATCACCGGCACCTACACGCTGAACCCGGCGCTGGCCGGGGGCCACTGAGGCCATGCCGGGCTCCAAGCCGCGCAATCCCCACCTGCAGGGGCTGTTCGGGGTACTGCTCGGGGCGCTGGCCATCGGCGTGCTGCTGTGGCTGCTGCACCTGCGGCGCAACGGCCTGCCGGTCGACCCGACCGAACTCGAACTCAGCGCCACCTCGCCGTGCATGATCCAGGCCATCCGGCAGGCCCAGACGGGCGGGCATGTGATCACCTACGCCGAGCTCGACGGGCTGAAGCGGCGCTGCGGCTCCTGAGCCGCGGCGACCGCGCCCGCCGAAGCCGGCCCCGCCCGCCATGCCCGGCAACCGGTCCTCGCCCCTGCCGCAGTCGCTGGTCGCCCACCGCCTGGGTGCCGGACTGGCGGCGGAGAACTCCCTGGCCGCCTGCGAGGCCGCCCTGGCGGCGGGATTCGGCGCGCTGGAATGCGACGTCAAGCTCAGCGCCGACGGCCAGGCCTTCCTGCTGCACGACGACACCCTGCTGCGCAGCCATCGCAACGCCGCGCGCGCCAGCGCGCTGCCGTGGTCGCGGCTGAGCCGGCCCGGCGCGGGCCCGCCGCTGCTGTCGCTCGCCGGGCTGCGCCGGGCGCTGGCCGCGCATGGCGACGCGGCCTGGGTGAACCTGGAGATCAAGCCCGACGCCGATGCCGGCGCGGCGCTGCAGGCGGCCTGGGGCGGCCGCGTCGCCACGCTGGCCGCGGCGCTGTGGCGCGACAGCGCGCAACCGCCGCTGCTGTCGTCGTTTTCCATCCCGGCGCTGCAGGCGGCCGCGGCCGCGGCCCCGGCGCTGCCCCGCGCCTGGCTGGTCGATCGGCTGCCGCGCGACTGGCGCGGCGTGGCGCAGGCGCTGGGCGCGCGCGCACTGCACCTGGCGGCCGAGACCTGCAGTGCCGAGGCTCTCGCGCAGCTGAAGGCGGCCGGCCTGCAGTCGCGCCTGTACACGGTCAACGATCCGCTGCTGCAGCAACACTGGCTGGAGCAAGGGGCGGACGGGGTGTTCACCGACGTCGTTCCACCGCCAGCGGTCGTTCGCTGCGCGCAACAGGCTGCCGCGCGCCATGGCTGACCCGCGCCGCCCGCGCATCGGGGTGCTCAGCGCGCTGCAGGCCGAGCAGCAGATGCTGCTGCAGCAGCTGCAGGCGGTGCGCCCGCTGCAGGTGCACGGCCAGCGCGCCTACCACCGCGGCCGCCTGTGGGGTTTCGACGCCGTGCTCGTGCTGTCGGGAGTCGGCAAGGTGGCGGCCGCCACCAGCGCCACCAGCCTGATCGCCGAATTCGGCTGCCAGGCGCTGCTGTTCACCGGCACCGCCGGTGGCCTCGGGCCGGGGGTGGGCATCGGCGACGTGGTGGTCGCCGAACAGTGCCTGCAGCACGACCTCGACGCCTCGCCGTTGTTCCCGCGCTTCCAGGTCCCGCTGACCGGCCGCAGCCATTTCGCCACCGATCCCGAGTGGACCTCGCGCCTGGCGTCGGCCGCGCAGCGCGCGCTCGAGCGCATGCTCGGCGACGTCGCCGGGCATGCGCGGCTGCAGGCGCTGGGCATCGAGCGGCCGCGCCTGCATCGCGGGCTGCTGCTCAGCGGCGACCGCTTCGTGTGCGGCACGCAGCAGGTGACGCAACTGCTGGCGCTGCTTCCCGACGCGCTGGCGGTGGACATGGAAAGCGCCGCGGTGGCCCAGGTCTGTTCGGACTACCGCGTGCCCTTCGCTGCCGTGAGGTGCATTTCCGATCGGGCCGACGCCAGCGCGCCGGCCGATTTCGACCGCTTCACGACCATGGTGGCCAGGCACTACGGCGCCGCCGTGCTGCGGCTGGCGCTGGGCGAGACGCCATGGGGCGTGCCGGCGTCGGGCTGACGCGCCGACGCTCAGCCGACAGCCGGCAGCGCGCGCCGCGGCGGCCGCCCGGCGACCAGCGCGAAGGTGTACAGGCGGCATTCGATCGCGCCGTTGTACAGCACGTGGCGCCGCGCCGCGCGCAGCCCCAGGCTGCGCTCGGCGCGCAGGTCGGCGAGCAGCAGCGCGGCATTCCAGCCGACGAAACCGTGCTTCAAGCGGTCTCCCAGCCGGGCCAGGAAATCGGCGGCCTGCGAGCCCTTGGCCTCGATGCGCTCGGCATACGGCGGGTTGCTCAGCACCCAACCCACCTGCCCGGCTTCCAGCTGCAGCGGCGGCGGGCCTTGCAGCGCGTCGGCCTGGTGCCATCGCAGCTCCTGCTCGACGCCGGCGCGACGCGCGTTGTCGCGCCCGATCTGCAGCATCCGCGGGTCGATGTCGGCGGCGCAGATCGGCGCCGGCGCCGCTCGCCGCGCCTGCAGCGCCTGCGCGCGCAGAGCCTGCCACTGCTGCGGCTCGAAACCCCGCAGCCGCTCGAAGCCGAAGCCGCGATGCAGCCCGGGGGCGATTGCGCAAGCGACCTGCGCGGCCTCGATGGCGATGGTGCCGGAGCCGCAGAAAGGGTCGTACAGCGCGGCCTGCGGCGTCCAGCCGGCCAGTCGCAACAGCCCGGCGGCCAGGTTTTCCTTCAGCGGCGCCTCGCCGTGCTCCAGGCGCCAGCCGCGCTTGAACAGCGCCTCGCCCGAGGTATCCAGGTACAGCCGGGCGCTGCCCGCGTCGACATGCAGATGCACCCGCACGTCGGGCTGGTGGCGCGCCACGTCGGGCCGCCGGCCGTCGCGCAGCCGGAAGTGGTCGCACACCCCGTCCTTGGCCCGCAGCAGCGCGAAATGCAGGCTCTGCAGCGGGCTGCGCTCGGCGCTGATGTCCACCCGCAGCGTCTGCGAGGGGTCGAACCAGCGCTCCCAGGGCTGGCGCAGCGCCAGTCGGTACACGTCGTCGGCCTGCGTGGCCGCCGCCTCGGCCACCTGCAGCAGCACGCGCGACGCGATGCGGCTGTGCAGGTTCAGCAGCATCACGTCGCGCAGGCTGCCGCGCAGCGCGATCCCGGCCGCGTGGCGCGCTCGCACTTCGGCGCCGCAGCCGGGGATGTCGCGGATTTCCTCCTCCAGCGCCTGCTCCAGGCCGCGCGGGCAGGGCAGGTACAGCTTGTGCAGTTCGTCGGACATGGCGGGCGGTGGTCCGCGGAGCTCGGGCCCGACATCGTAGTGCCGCGCCGCCCCCGGCCACTCGCCGCGTCGACGCCCGGCGCGCGCCGCGCGCAGCGCGTCAGACTTGACCCGCACGCATCGCGCAGTTTAGATTGGACCGGCCGCCGCTGCGGCGCCACCTGCCACCGACCATGCCCCCGACCTCGCTGCCGCGCCCCGCACGCCCCCGTCCGCCCTGGTTGCGGCGCTGCCTGAGCGGCTGCGCCGCACTGGCGAGCGCGCTGCTGCCGGCACTGGCTGTCGCGGCCACGCCGCCCGCCGCCGCGGGCACCCAGTTGCTGCGCATCCAGAACGGCCTGGTGCAGGAAAACGAAGTGGCCCTGGCCGAAGGCGCGCAGGCGCTGGCCGACACCATCGGCCGGGCCACCGGCAAGCGAACCCTGTGGGTGGCCCACGACGCCATCGGCCCGGCGCTGGTGCAGCAGCCCGCCGCGTACGCGCTGATCAAGCCGCCGAGCATCAGCGCCAAGCTGCTGGCCAAGGGCTGGCAGCTCGTCGCGGTGGCGGTGCCGCCGCACGGCTTCGGCACCGACTTCATCGCCCAGCCCTGCCCCGGCCATCCCGGCTCGGTGCTGCTGGGCGGCCCCAGCCTGAGCACCCTGGGGGTGAGCACCGGCGAGCCGGCGCGCTGCGTGCCGCAATCGGCGGTGTGGACCTCCGCCGCGGCGATGCTGCTGGTGCCGGCCAAGGGCAGCCTGGTCGACCGGGTCGCGGCCAAGATGTGGCGCATGCACGCCAGCAAGCTGCCGCCGACCGTGCACGTGCAGTACCAGAACGCGGTGACCGACTTCATGCGCATCACCCACGCCGCGGTGATCGGGGTGGTCACGCCGCTGGTGTCGGCGCAGTGGCGCGCGCAGGGCGGCGTGGTGCTGGCGCACCAGGAAATGCCCTTCTGGACCGTGCTGGCCGCCCCCTCGGTCGCGCCGCAGCGGGTGGCCGCGGTGCGCGCGGCGTTGCTGGCGAGCAGCGCGAGCGGGCTGGACCGCGCGCTCCACGTGGCGGGCTGGAAGGCCGGCGATCCGCGGGTCTACGCCGACTTCCTGCACTGGCTGAAGGCCGGGCACTAGCGGCGCGCGGCGCGCGGCGCGGCGGCCGCGGGCCGCCGGGCGGATCCCGCCGCGCTCAGCCGGCGGCGTGGGCGGGGGCGCGCAGCGCGTCCTCCAGCGCGTCGAGCATGCGCGCGGCGACGTCGAAGCCGGTCTGCTGGTGGATCTCGACAAAACACGTCGGGCTGGTGACGTTGATTTCGGTCAGCCGCGTGCCGATGATGTCCAGCCCCACCAGCAGCAGGCCGCGCGCGGCCAGCGTCGGCCCGAGCGCGCGGGCGATCGCGAGGTCGGAGTCGTGCAGCGGCTGCGCCTTGCCGAGTCCGCCGGCAGCCAGGTTGCCGCGGGTCTCGCCATGCTGCGGGATGCGCGCCAGCGCGTAGGGAACGGGCTCGCCGCCGATCAGCAGCACCCGCTTGTCGCCCTGGGCGATCTGCGGCAGGTAGGCCTGCGCCATGATGGTGCGCCGGCCGAGGTCGGTCAGGGTTTCCAGCGCGACCCCCAGGTTGGCATCGGGAGAGCCGTCGGCGCCGTCGCGCAGCCGGAACACCCCGCTGCCGCCCATGCCGTCCAGCGGCTTGACGATCACGTCGCGGTGGGCGCGGGCGAATTCGCGCAGCGCCGCCTGGTCGCGGCTGACCAGGGTGTCGGGGATGAACTGCGGCCACTCGAGGATGGCCAGCTTCTCCGGGTGGTCGCGCAGCGCGCGCGGGCGGTTGAACACCCGCGCGCCCTCGCGCTCGGCCTGCTCCAGCAGGTGGGTGGCGTAGAAGAACTCGCTGTCGAAAGGCGGGTCCTTGCGCATCAGCACCGCGTCGAAGTCGCGCAATGCGCAGTGCACCACCTCGATCTGGGTGAACCACGGACGCGCGGAGTCGAGCAGCTCGATGTGCCGGCAGGGGGCCCGCACCGGCTGCGCGCCCTGCGCGCCCGCGCTCCACCGCAACTGCCGCGGCTCGCAGGCCCATACCGCGTGGCCTCGCCGCGCGGCCTCGCGCATCATCGCCAGCGTCGAGTCCTTCTTCGGGTTGAAGGCCTCCAGCGGATCGGCGACGAACAGCACTCTCATGGCAGCCTCCAGCCTCCCGCTCGCGCGGGAGAAGTCATTCGCCCTCGGCTTCGGGGTCGGTGCGCTCGAGCTCGTAGCTGGCCGCGACCAGCGCCAGGCGCGCGATCACCCCGTACATGTGGAAGCGGTTGGGCCCGCTGGTGCCGGGCTTGGCTTCCGGGTTGGTGACATTGAACTGCTCGTCGAAGGCCAGCGGGACGAAATGCATCCCGGGCGAATTCAGGTTTTCGTTCGGCCCGCGGTCGGCATGCACCCGGTAGAAGCCGCCGACCACGTAGCGGTCCATCATGTAGACCACCGGTTCGCACACCGCCTCCTGCAGGCGCTCGATGCTGGGGATGCCTTCCTGCACGATCACGTCGCGCACCTGCATGCCCTCCTTGACCACGCTCATCTTGTTGCGGGTGCGGCGGTTGAGGTCGCGCACCTCGCTGGCGTCGTGCACCATCATCACCCCCATGCCGTAGGTGCCGGCGTCGGCCTTGACGGCGACAAAGGGCTTTTCGTGGATTCCGTATTCCTTGTACTTGCGCCGCACCTTGCCCAGCACCCCGTCGACCGCCTCGGCGAGTTCCTCCTCGCCCTGCCGCTGCTGGAAGTCGATTCCGCTGCACTGCGCGAAGTAGGGGTTGAGCATCCAGGGGTCGACACCGATCAGCTTGGCAAAGCGCTTGACCACCGCGTCGTAGCTGCGGAAATGGTTGGTCTTGCGGCGGGTCGTCCAGCCCGCATGCAGCGGCGGCAGCAGGTACTGCTCGTACAGCCCCTGCAGCTCGCCGGGCACGCCGGAGGACAGGTCGTTGTTGAGCAGGATGGTGCAGGGATCGAAGTCCTTGGTGCCCAGCCGGCGCTTGCCGCGCTGCAGCGGCTCGAGCAGCAGGCTCTCGCCGCTGGGCAGGGTCACGGTCCTGGGCTCGGTGATGGTCTCGTCGACCGTTCCGACATGCACGTTCAGGCCCGCCTGGTGGAAGATCTGGGTCAGCCGCGCCAGGTTCTCCAGGTAGAAGGTGTTGCGGGTGTGGCGCTCGGGGATCAGCAGCAGGCCCTTGGCCTCGGGGCAGATCTTCTCGATCGCCGCCATCGCCGCCTGCACCGCCAGCGGCAGCATTTCCTCCGACAGGTTGTTCCAGCCTCCGGGGAACAGGTTGGTATCCACCGGCGCCAGCTTGAAGCCGCCGTTGCGCAGGTCGACCGACGCGTAGAACGGCGGCTGGTGCTCCATCCACTCCAGGCGGAACCAGCGCTCGATCGACGGCTGGGCTTCGAGGATGCGCTGCTCGAGCTCGAGCACCGGGCCGCTTTCGGTGGAAACGAGATGGGGAATCATGCGCAATGCACCTTGGAATCGGCGGCGGCCCGCTTGGCCGCCACCGAGCATTGTTGCAGACCCCACGCCGACGCGTATCGAGCCGTGTCAAGGCCCGCTGCGACGGCCCGAAAAAAAGCGCCCGGCGAGGCCGGGCGCAACGTCCTGCTCTGGAGACGGGGAACCCGGGCCGGCGCGCGGCCCGGGGCGCAACAGCCGCGCGAGCGCGCGTTACAGCACCTGCTCGCCGTGCAGGCTGATGTCCAGGCCTTCGCGCTCCTGCTCTTCGCTGACGCGCAGGCCGATGACCATGTCGACCAGCTTGAGCAGCACGAAGCTGACGACGGCGTCGTAGACGATGGTCACCGCCACCCCCTTGGCCTGGATCAGCAGCTGCATCGTGTTGCCCTCGAGCACCCCGGCGGTGCCGCCGATGGACTTGACCGCGAACACCCCGGTCAGCAGCGCGCCCAGGATGCCGCCGATGGCGTGCACGCCGAAGGCGTCGAGGGAGTCGTCGTAGCCGATCAGCTCCTTCATGTACACCGCGGTCCAGAAGCACACCGCGCCGGCGGCCAGGCCGATGATCAGCGCCCCGCTGGGGCCGACGAAGCCCGACGCCGGGGTGATGGCCACCAGGCCGGCCACCGCGCCCGAGCAGATGCCCAGGATGGTCGGCTTGCCGCGGGCCATCCACTCGACGAACATCCAGCTCAGCGCCGCGGCCGCGGTGGCGATCTGGGTCGCCGCCATGGCCATGCCGGCGCGGTCGCTGGCCGCGACCGCCGAGCCGGCGTTGAAGCCGAACCAGCCCACCCACAGCAGCGACGCGCCGATCAGGGTCAGCACCAGGTTGTGCGGGGGCATCGGCTCCTTGCCATAGCCCACGCGCTTGCCCATCACCAGCGCCGCCACCAGGCCGGCGACCCCGGCGTTGATGTGCACCACCGTGCCGCCGGCGTAGTCCAGCACGCCGTCACCGCCGAGCCAGCCGCCGGGGCCCCAGACCATGTGGGCGATCGGCGCGTAGACCGCGAGCAGCCACAGCCCCATGAACCACAGCAGCGCGGAGAACTTCATGCGATCGGCGAACGAGCCCACGATCAGCGCCGGGGTGATGATCGCGAAGGTCATCTGGAAGGTCATGTAGGTGGTCTCGGGGATGGTCGGCGCCAGCGAGTTGGCGCTGTCCAGCCCCATGCCCGACAGGAACAGCCGACTCAATCCCCCGACGAATCCCGAGCCGCTGGTGAACGCCAGGCTGTAGCCGGCGATCATCCACAGCACCGTGACCAGGCAGGTGATCGCAAAGCTCTGCATCAGGGTCGCCAGCACGTTCTTCTTGCGCACCATGCCGCCGTAGAACAGCGCCAGCCCGGGGATGGTCATCATCAGCACCAGCGCGGTGGAGGTGAGCATCCACGCGTTGTCGCCGGAGTTGATGAACGCCGACGGGTTCTTCGCCGCCGATGCCGCCGCCACCGGCGCGGCCGGTGCGGCGGCGGCGGGGGCCGCGGCTGCCGCGGGGGCCGTGGCTGCCGCGGGGGCGCTGGCGGTCTGCGCCGACGCCAGCGCCGGCAGCCCCAGCATGAGCAGGCTCAGCGCGATGCTTGCCAGATACTTTTTCATGTCCTTGACCTTTCGGGAATGCGGGATGGTCACAGCGCGTCGGCGCCGGTCTCGCCGGTGCGGATGCGGATCACCTGGTCCAGCGCGGAGACGAAGATCTTGCCGTCGCCGATCTTGCCGGTGCGGGCCGCCCCTTCGATGGCTTCGAGGGCGCGCTCGACCAGGGTTTCCGGAACCGCCGCCTCGATCTTCACCTTGGGCAGGAAGTCGACCACGTACTCGGCTCCGCGGTAGAGCTCGGTATGGCCCTTCTGGCGGCCGAAGCCCTTGACTTCGGTGACGGTGATTCCGGTCACCCCGATCCCCGACAGGGCTTCTCGCACCTCGTCGAGCTTGAAGGGCTTGATGATGGCCATGATCATTTTCATGCTGGCTCCTTGGAGATGGGCGATCGCGGGTTCAGAAGGCGTAGCCGGCCAGCAGCTCGAACGAGGTCTGCCGGTCCTTGGTGGCGTTGTCGAAGATCGCCAGGCTCGAGCGGTCCTGCCGCAGCTCGGCGCTGAGCTTGACGTTCTTCACCGGTGCGTAGCTCAGCGCCACGGTGAGCTCCTTGATGTGGTTGGCGCGGCCGAGCGTCCCCGACACCAGCCCCTGCCTGTCGTCGAGGTACTCGCCCCGGCCCGACAGGGTCAGGCGGTCGTCGAGCGCATAGTTGGCGTACAGCGCGTAGCCGTCGACCCGCGCGGTGCCGCTGCCCGGACCCTGGTACGAGTCCTTGCTCACAAGGTCGACGTTCAACCCGAAGTTCAAGGCCTGGGTGGCGTTGATCGTGCCGACCAGGTCGAGCAGCTGCTCCTTGCTGAACACCGAGGAGTTGTAGTAGTTGGCCGTGCCGGTGTAGTAGTAGGCGGCCGAGTAGCTGTACAGGCTGCTCGGGCTGCCCGAGGCGCCGAGCTCGATGGTCTTGGACTCGCCAGGGTTCTGGGTCGCGTGGTTGAAGCCCTCGTTGACCCCGCCGGTGAGGGTCAGCGCCGGGCTCAGCGCGTAGGCCGCGCGCACCCCGGTGTGGTAGATCGGCTCGAGGTCGAAGAACAGCAGCGAGCGCGAGATCTCGGAGTCGGCCAGCGGATTCACCACCTCGGCCCCGGCCAGCGTCGGCAGTCGGCCGGCCTGCACCGTGAGCGCTCCCGCGGCGTATTGCGCGAAGGCGGTCTCCACCCCCATCTGGCTGCCTCCGGGCAGGTACGAGGCGTCGCTGCCGCCGAGCAGGGTCACCGAGCCGCCGAAGCCGCTGCTCGGCAGGTACGCGGCGCTCAGCGAGGCCTGGTTGAAGGTGAAGCCGTTCTGCGTGGTGTCGAACTGGCGCTGCGCCGGCGTGGTGTCGAAATGGCTGTAGGTGCTCGCCAGGTAGCCGCTCAGGCTGAGCCCGGGGGTGGCGGCGATGACCGCGCCCAGGCTGGGGGTCGCGGGCGGCGGGCTGGCGGATGCGCTCTGCGCAGCGGCGATACCGGGGCAGGCAAGGGCCCCGGCCAGGCACGCTGCAACGGTGGCTCGGTTCATCAGGATTCTCCTCAGGGCGTAGCGGTTGGCTGGATGGACAGGGTGGATCGACCGGGATGCCCCCCGGTGTTCCCGATGGTCTGCAGCTTTCGTGCCAAGGCCTCTGCAGGCGCCCGGCGTACCCGCGATGGCGCAGCAGCGCCCCGTCTTGGCGCGCTTGGGCGCCGCGCGCACCTCCGTGGTGCGGAATCGCCGGCGTGACCATCCCGCGCCCATTGGCAAGGCCGCGATACTCCCGCGACCGCGCGCCAGGCGCGACAATGCGAGCATCGCCATGTCACTTCGCAGAGGCCATGACCATGATCAACACCACTCCGCCTCCGGATCCGGGGCCGTCGTCGCCGAATTCCCCGCCGAACTCGCCGCGCGCCTTCCTGCGCCGGGCCGCGCAGGCGCTCGAGCAATCGCCGCTGAAGGACGTGCAGCGCAACGTGCGCGCGCTGGCCCACTCGGCCGCAGGCCGCCTCGACCTCGTCACCCGCGACGAATTCGACGCGCTGCAGGCCATGCTCGCCGCGGCGTCGCAGCGGGTGGCGCAACTCGAGGCCCAGGTCGCGGCGCTGGAGTCGCGCCTTGCGTCGGGTCCGGCCACCCAGCCGATGGCCGCGACGCCCCGGTCGGAGCCCACCGCGACCGCGCCGATCCAGGCCGCCTCCCAGGCCGCCTCCCAGGCCACCTCCCAGGCCGCGCCCCCCGGCTCCGGCGGCTCCGGCGGCAACTGACCCGGCAACCTGCTCGGCGGCTGCGATGCCACTGGCGGTGCTCGCGAGCCGGGCACTGCTCGGCCTCGAAGCGCCTGCGGTGCAGGTGGAGGTGCACCTTTCGGGCGGCCTGCCCGCCTTTTCGATCGTCGGGCTGCCGGAAGCCGAGGTGCGCGAGGCGCGCGAGCGGGTGCGCAGCGCGCTGCTGAACAGTTCGCTGCCCTTTCCGTCGTCGCGACGGATCGTGGTCAACCTGGCGCCTGCCGACCTGCCGAAGGAATCCGGCCGTTTCGACCTGCCGATCGCCGTCGGACTGCTGGCCGCCCAAGGGGCGATCGACCCGGCGCGGCTGAGCGGCCACGAGTTCGCCGGCGAGCTGTCGCTTTCCGGCCAGCTGCGCCCGGTGCGCGGAGCGCTGGCGATGGCCTGCGCGGCCGGTTGCGACAGCTCGCCGCGTTTCGTGCTGCCGATGGCCAGCGCGCGCGAGGCCGCGCTGGCCGCCCCCGACGCGGTGCTGGGCGCTCAGCACCTGAACGACGTGGTCGCATACCTGTGCGGGCAGATCCACGCGGATGCGTTGCGTGTGCCCGTCCCGGTCGCGACCCCGCCCGCGCTGGCCGACCTGGCCGACGTGCGCGGCCAGGCGCTGGCGCGGCGGGCGCTGGAAATCGCCGCCGCCGGCGGCCACCACCTGCTGCTGGTCGGTCCTCCGGGAAGCGGCAAGACCATGCTGGCGCAAAGGCTGCCGGGCCTGCTGCCGGAGCTGACGCGGCAGCAGGCGCTGCAAAGCGCGGCGATGCTGTGAAGCGCAGAATTATCCCGGACATTTCCACAAGAGAGCCGAATTATTTCGGACATATCCCCCGCTTCGACAGTGGGAAGACCTTTTTCGGCCGCGCAGCCGCGAGAGGCGCATTGCCCATATCCGCGCATCGTGCTCAGCGGGGTGTGCCTTCCAATTTCCGAAGCCCACAAATCGACGCGCATTTTCCTTAGAGGCCCATTTGATGGGGCCCGCGCCAACAATTTGCATTTTTTAGCATTTTGCATTATCGTGGTTCACGGGTAGATCCACGGAGGTCAAAGATGACGACGAAGATCGGAACGCTCAAGGCAATGCGTCTCGAGAAGAGGCTCACGCAGGCCGAGGTAGCTGCCAAGATGAAGGTCAGTCAGTCCTACTACTCAGGCATCGAGCAGGGGAACAAGCCTGGCGAGGTGGCCGAGGCGATGCAGCTTGTCAATCGGATGCGCTTCCGCGGTGATCGCACCCTTGGTGGAACACAGAAGGCTGGCCGAAGGAAGGATTGACCCGGCGGACAGCACGCGCTTGATCGATCTGCCACGCCGTGGTTGGTCGCAGTACAGCGATCCGGTCGATCACGAGATTGCGATGCAGACGCCCCCTCAACGCAAGATTGGCCGCAACGAACTGTGCCCATGCGGGAGCGGGAAAAAGTTCAAGCGGTGCCATGGCTCCACCGAGCGGCTGGATGATGTCGCCGAAATGCTGAGTCGCCTGCCGACACTGACGGCGAGGATGCGTGCAAGGGAACTCCAAAGGGAACAACAGCAGGGCCTCGGTCGTCCCATCGTTTCCGCCGAAATTGGCAGCCAGCGATTTGTTGCAGTGGGAGGGCGTCTCCTTCATTCGTCGCGGTGGAAGTCCTTTCATGACTTCCTCATCGACTACCTGAAGGGAGTTCTTGGCGCGGAGTGGGGCGAGGTAGAACTCGCTAAGCCTGCCGATGCACGTCACCCCGTAATTGTTTGGTACCAACTCCTTTGCGAGCACCAGCGGTCGTTCATCGTTGAGCCTGGAAAGGTGGTTGGGGCGCCGATGACGGGGGCGGTGGCAGCCTTTCTGAGCCTCGCCTACGACCTCTACGCGCTCGAACACTCCGCAGAAGTACAGCGCCGCCTCCTCGGCCGACTGCGCAATCACAAGACGTTCGAGGATGCGCTCCAGGAGGTGCGGGTAGCCGCGCACCTGTTACGTGCCGGCTTCGAATTGGAGTTCGAAGATGAGGACGATGGCAGTTCAACGCATGTCGAGTTCACGGCCACGAGCAAGCGCACTGCCAAAAAGTTCTCTGTCGAGGTCAAGCGACGCCACGCAGATCGTACGAAGGTCAATCGGCTGTTGCATCGCGCGCTCGTAAAGGAAGCGGCGCACGAGCGCATCGTCTTCATCGAAGTGAACGAGCCAGACTCGCTGTCGACAGAATTTCCCCCAAAGGTCCTGAAATACGCGCAAGCGCGGCTCTTTCAGTTTGAACGGGATCCTGGGGCTGCGCCGTTGCCGCGCGCCTACGTGTTCGTCACCAATGCTCCTTGGATGCATAGTCTGACCGGCCAAGATCACCGATGCTCGCTGCTCCTTCACGGGTTTCGAATTCCTGAAGTGCAGCAAGGGCATCCGTTCGTCTCGCTCCGCGCCGCAGTTGACGCTCGGGACAAACATCGAGAGATTTTCGATATCGCTCGATCAATGCGGGAGCATGCGACGATCCCGTCGACCTTTGACGGCGAGGCACCGTCAGTCGCCTTTCACGCCGCCCAACATCGTCGACTCCTGGTCGGAGAACGCGTTGCCGTGCCGGACGAAACGGGCGCGAATTGCGAAGGCGTGCTTGAACAAGGGCTGGTCATGCCGGAGAGTTGCGCTGCGTTTTGCGTTGTGAGGCTGTCGGATGGTCGCAGGATCCTATGTACCGTTCCGTTGACTCCCGAAGAGCTGGAGGCATGGCGCCAGCACCCTCAAACCTTCTTCGGAGTCATCGACCAAAATGTGAAGCCGCCTGTCAAGGATCCCATCGGGTTCTATGATTTCTTCTTTGATTGCTACCGCAACGCGCCGCGGGAGCAGCTTCTCCAGTTGATCAAGGGCGAGCCCGACTTCGACGAACTGTCCGAACTGGACACGTACGAGCTTGCGAGAACCAGTTGTGAACGGATGGCTTGGCGAGCAATGGCGCTTGGCCAGGCTTCCTGACAAGTCTCCAGCCTTGTGCGAGACCGTCAGCTTCGCGTCTCACCCCGAAGCCGCAGAGAACGACGAATTCAAGATCTTCGGCTAAAACGCGCACTGTGAATCCATTCCCGCCCGTCCGAAAGATTGGCATTCAGACGCGCAGCGTCACGGGCACGATGCCCGGCGGCCAACGCTATGAGTCATCCCTCGAGCGCGACCTCATGGAGCTGGTTCGCGACGACCCCGACTTCGAGTCCTATCACCCTCAACCCGTTCGCATCGATTACGTAGGCGCTACCGGGGAAGCGAAGTCCTATACGCCCGACGCGTTGATCTTCTGGAAATCAGGTCGCCGGCCGCTGCTCGTTGAGGTCAAGCACCGCGAAGATTGCCGTGGAATCTGGCGAGAACTCATGCAGAAATTTCGTGCGGCCCGAGCGCACGCTCAAGAGCGCGGATGGGACTTCGCCGTCCTGACGGAAGATCGGATTCGGGGCCCACGCCTCGAGAACGTTCGCTTCCTCCATGCCTACGTCCGAGTGCTTGGAAGCCCCGCTGTTGAGCAGGCCATCCTCCTGGCCATTGAAGAAGGACACGTCACACCCAAGGCGATACTCGAACACCTTGACAGCAAGGGCCATGAGAAGGCGTCCACTCTGCCGAGTCTTTGGCACCTGATTGCCACGCACGCTGTTCAGATCGATTGGACACGCAAGCTGGGCATGACGGTCGAACTGCGCGTTGGAGCTTGACATGAAGCGACTGGCCCCCGGGTCCGTGATCGCCTGGCAAGACGAGCAATGGATCCTCACCGACTTGGTCGGTCTGGATCGCGCAGAGCTCCGGGCGATGAAGGGACGGCGCAAGGTCCTTGCGCCGGTGGCCGAGTTGTCATGGCCGGCGCCGGTTCCACCACGGGTGGGGATTCATTCCATCAGCGAGTCTCAGTGGGACAAGGCTCTGCGCACCTTTGACGCGCTGCAGGCGCTCATTGCCAAGCCCCGTCAACAACGAGGCCATGCCGAGGTCGACGCAGTTGCCGCGAGGCTTGGACGCAGTCGTAGCACTGTCTACTCGCTGCTCGCCAGTTGGGACAGCAGCGAACGGGTCTCCGACTTTGTCAGAAAGTCTCGTTCCGACAAAGGCGGTAGCCGTCTCGCACCCGAGGTCAAGTCCATCGTCGAGCGTGAGATCGATCAGGTCTATGCCCGACAGGAAAGGCCCACATTCGCGGAAACCTGGCGAAGCGTTCGTCTTGCATGTGTGATGGCAAAGCTCCCGCCCCCCTCAGAGGGCACGGTCGTGCGCGCGATTCGCCTGCGCAATCCACGCGCGATGGACACGGCCCGGTATGGCGCAAAGCACGCCCGCGAAAAGTACGAGCCACTGCGCGGGTCGTTTCCCAATGCCGATTTCCCGCTTGCCGTCGTTCAGATCGACCACACTCCGATCGACCTGATCCTGGTCAGCGACCACGACCGCCAGCCGGTGGACCGCGCCTACCTGACCCTAGTCATCGATGTGTGCACGCGGATGGTGGCCGGCTTTTCGGTCGCCTTTGAGCACCCCGGTGCGTTGACCGCTGCACTGGCTCTGTCTCACGCCATCCTTCCCAAGGACGAGT
>JAJZVU010000028.1 GCA_021845505.1 Pseudomonadota bacterium
GCGCGGCCGGGCTGCGCGCAGCCGACAGCCTGGACGACAACGACGGCCACGGCTTCTTCGGCGCGCTGGGCGACTCGGTGGTCACCGGGCCGACGCTGACCAATGTGAACGACTTCCGCGCGCTGCTGGTGCGCGGGGCCTGAGCGCGGCCGGCGCAACGCCGGCCGCACGCGGCGTCGGCGGCGGGATCGGCCGCGCGGCTGCACAATGGCGGTCTTCGTCCCGGCCTTGCCCGCGCCATGGAATCACGCCTTGCGATCGACGCCCGCGCCAGCGGCCTGATGACCCTGCTGTGCCTGATCTGGGGGCTGCAGCAGGTGGCGCTGAAGGCCTTCGGCGGCGACATCTCGCCGCTGCTGCAGATCGGGTTGCGCTCGGGCATCGCCGCTGCGCTGGTGGCGCTGCTGATGCGCTGGCAACGCGAAGGCTTCGGCTGGCGCCAGTGGCGCCCTGGACTGCTCGCCGCGGCGCTGTTCGCCACCGAGTACCTGCTGGTCGGGCAGGCGCTGCGCTGCACCAGCGCGTCCCACACCGTGGTCTTCCTGTACACCGCGCCGATCTTCGCCGCGCTGGGCCTGCATCTGCGGCTGCCCGCCGAGCGGTTGTCGCGCCTGCAGTGGGCCGGCGTCGCGATGGCCTTCGGCGGCGTCGCGCTGGCCTTCCTCGGCCCTGGCGCTGCGGCCCGCGGCGGCACCGACGCCAGCCTGGCCGGCGACGCGATGGCGCTGGGCGGCGGCGCCTGCTGGGGCGCGACCACGGTGACCATCCGGCTGAGCAGCCTGTCGAGCAGCGCGCCGACCACCACCTTGCTGTGGCAGTTGCTCGGCGCCTTCGTGCTGCTGGTGCCGGCGTCGTGGCTGCTCGGCGAGTTCTCGATCCGACCGAGCGCCCAGGCCTGGCTGGCGCTGGGATTCCAGGCGCTGGTGGTGTCCTTCGCCAGCTTCCTGGCGTGGTTCTGGCTGCTGCGCAACTACCTGGCGTCGCGGCTGGGGATCTTTTCCTTCATGACCCCGATCTTCGGCGTGATCTTCGGCGCGCTGCTGCTGCACGAACCGCTGAGCCGGCGCTTCCTCGCCGGGGCCGCGCTGATGTTCGCCGGCATCCTGGTGGTCAGCCTGCACCGCATGCTGGGCGGGATCGGCGCGCGGCTGGCGCGCGGCTGAAGCCGCCGCGCCGCCGGCGCGATTTGATGCAGATCAACACCCGCCGCGCCCGCGCGGCGTCAGATGGGGGCTGGAGGTTCCCGCAGTGTCCACGACCCCGCAGCGGCGCTTTCCGCTGCATCCGGCCCACCCCGAGCGAGTCTGCTGGGGCTGCCACCGCTATTGCCCGGCCGATTCGATGCGTTGCGGCAATGGCTCGGAACGCACCCAGCACCCCTCGGAGACCCTGGGCGAGGACTGGATGGATTTCGGGCTTGACGCGGATCAAGCCGCCACCGACGAGCCCCGCGCCTGAGCGCCGGCTCACAGCAGCGAAAGGTGGCCGGTCTCGACCTCGCCGCTCTGGCGCCTGCCGTGCAGCTTGATGGTCAGCCGCAGGTCGTTCATCGAGTCGGCGTTGCGCAGCGCATCCTCGTAGCTGATGCGCCCGTCCTCGAACAGGTCGAACAGCGCCTGATCGAAGGTCTGCATGCCGAGTTCGCGGGACTTCTTCATCACGTCCTTGATGTCGCCGACCTCGCCGTTGAGCACCTTCTCGGCGATCAGCGGGGAGTTGATCATCACCTCCACCGCCGCCACGCGCCCCTTGCCCTGCTCCAGGCGGATCAGCCGCTGCGACACGATGGCCTTGAGGTTGAGCGACAGGTCCATCAGCAGCTGCGCCCGCCGCTCCTCGGGAAAGAAATTGATGATGCGGTCGATCGCCTGGTTGGCGTTGTTGGCGTGCAGGGTGGCCAGCGCCAGGTGGCCGGTCTCGGCGAAGGCCACCGCCTGGTCCATGGTCTCGCGGTCGCGGATCTCCCCCATCAGGATGACGTCGGGCGCCTGGCGCAGCGTGTCCTTCAGCGCGTCGTCCCAGCCGAGGGAGTCGATCCCCACCTCGCGCTGGTTGACAATGCAATTCTTGTGGGGGTGGAGGAATTCGATCGGATCCTCGATGGTGATGATGTGGCCCTGCGAATGCTCGTTGCGCCAGTCGACCATCGCCGCCAGCGAGGTGCTCTTGCCGCTGCCGGTGGCGCCGACGAAGATGATCAGCCCGCGCTTGGTCATCGCCAGCTCCTTGAGCGTGGACGGCAGCTGCAGTCCGTCCAGGGTCGGGATCTCCAGCGGGATCTTGCGCGCGACCAGCGCGACGCTGCCGCGCTGGGTGAAGGCGTTGGCCCGGAAGCGCCCGATGCCGGTCGGCGAAATCGCGAAGTTCACCGCCTTGCTGGCCTCGAAATCCCGCCTCTGCTTGTCGTTCATCACCGCCATCGCCAGCGCCTGGGTGTGCTCGGGGCTCAGCGGGTGGACCGACAGCTTCTCCACGTTGCCGTCGACCTTGATCGCCGGCGGGAAGCCGGCCGAGATGAACAGGTCGGAACCGCCGCGCTTGACCATCAGCGCCAGGGAGCTGTGTATGAATTCGGTGGCTTGGGTCTTTTCCATCGCGGGGACGGGCGCTCGCGCGCCCGGGCAGCAAGGCCACGGCGTGGCCCTGGGCCAATGCTAAGCCAGACGGGCGCGAGCGGGCGCGGCCGCCCGGCTGCCGCGCCTCAGGCGGCGACCGGGCGCACGCTCTGCGCCACCTGGCGCGCCCGCTCGCGGGCCTGCTCGACGTCGTCGCCGGCGGCCAGCGCGACCCCCATGCGCCGGCGGCGGTAGCTCTCGGGCTTGCCGAACAGCCGCAGGTCCGAGCGCGGCACCGCCAGCGCCTGCGCGACCCCCTGGAAGCGCAGCGCCGGGGCATCGACCCCGCCGTAGATCACCGCCGAGGCGCCCGGCTCGCGCAGCCCGGTGTCCACCGGCAGCCCCAGGATGGCTCGCGCGTGGAGTTCGAACTCCGACTGGCGCTGCGAGCACAGCGTGACCAGGCCGGTGTCGTGGGGCCGCGGGCTGACCTCGGAGAACCAGACCTGCTCGCCGCGCACGAACAGCTCGACACCGAAGATCCCCCGGCCGCCGAGCGCCGCGGTGACCTTGCCGGAGATCTCCCGCGACCGCTGCAGCGCCAGCGCGGCCATCGGCTGCGGCTGCCACGACTCGACGTAGTCGCCGTGCACCTGCAGGTGCCCGATGGGCTCGCAGAAGGAGGTCGCGACCTCGCCGCTGCGCGGATCGAGCGAGCGCACGGTCAGCTGGGTGATCTCGTATTCGAAGTCGATGAAGCCCTCGACGATCACCCGGTTGAAGCGCACCCTGCCTCCGGACATCGCGTAGTCCCATGCCGGCTGCAGGTCGTCGGGTCCGCGCAACACCGACTGCCCCTTGCCGGACGAGGACATCACCGGCTTGACCACGCAGGGGTAGCCGATGCCGCCTTCGATGGCCTGCCGCAGTTGCGGAAGCGAGTCGGCGAAGGCGTAGGGTGAGGTCGGCAGGCCGAGTTCCTCGGCGGCCAGCCGGCGGATGCCCTCGCGGTTCATCGTGAGCTGCGCGGCGCGCGCGGTCGGGATGACCTCGGCCAGCCCCTCGGCCTCGATGTCCAGCAGCGCCTCGGTGGCGATGGCCTCGATCTCCGGAACCACCAGATGCGGGCGCTCGGCCAGCACCACCTCGCGCAGCGCCCGCGGGTCGGCCATGTCGATCACATGCGCTCGGTGCGCGACCTGCTGCCCCGGCGCGTGGGCATAGCGGTCGACCGCGATCACCTCGACGCCCAGGCGCTGCAGCGCGATGATGACCTCCTTGCCGAGTTCGCCGGCGCCGAGCAGCATCACCCGCAGCGCGGCGCCGGACAGCGGGGTTCCGAGGGGAGGCAGGGCAGCGGACATGGCGGGGGCATCGGCAGGCGCAAAGCCCCGAGCATAGCCAATGCGGCGGACCGCCGGTCGGTCGAAGCCGAGGGCCTCAGCCCACGCGCAGCACCACGTTGCCCACCGCCGCGCCCGACTCGACCATTTCGTGGGCGAGCGCGATGTCTCGCAAAGGCAGCCTGGCCGCGATGTTGTGCCGCAGCACGCCGCGCCGCAGCATGCGTGTCAGCGCGGCCTGGGCGCGCTCGCGATCGGCCGCGGCGAGGTGGTAGACGATGAAGCAGCGCAGCTGCAGGTTCTTCGCCAGCAGCGGGAAGAAGGGCAGCTGCAGCTGCGGCTGGCTGCTTCCGTAGACCACGCATTGCCCGCCCTCGCTCAGCAACTGCAGGTCGGCGGCGCCGTTGGCCGCGATGTCCAGCTCGATCACCCGGTCGACGCCTCGCCCGCCGGTGAGTTCGAGCACCCGCTCGGCCAGCGGCTCGTCGCGGTAGCGCACCACCTCGTCGGCGCCCGCCTGCCGCGCCAGCTCGGCCTTGTGCTCGGTGCTGGCCGAGGCGATGACCCGTGCCGCGCCGAGTTGCGAGGCCATCTGCACCGCGTAGTGGCCGACCGCGCCGGCCCCGCCGGCGACCAGCACGCTCCTGCCGGCCACTCCGCCGCCCAGCAGCACCGCGTGCAGCGCGGTCAACGCGGGAATTCCCAGGCAGGCCCCGGCCTCGCCCTCGACGTTGTCCGGCAGCGCGACCGCCTGCGCCTGCGGCAGGCACACCCACTCGGCGGCGGTGCCGTCGGCGCGGCCCCAGGCGGCGTTCCAGGTCCACACCCGCTGGCCGACGCGCGCGGCGTCCACCCCCTCCCCGACCGCGTCGATCACCCCCATTCCGTCGCTGTGGGGGATGACCCGGGGGAAAGGCATGTCCGGGTTGCGCAGCCCCAGCCGCGACTTGACGTCCGAGGGGTTGACCCCCGACCACTGCAGGCGCACGCGCACCTGGCCGCCGGCCGGGCGCGGGGTCGGGATGTCGCCGAGTTGCAGGACCTCGCGCGCGGCGCCGAGTCGGGTGTAGTAGGCGGCTTGCATGATGCCGCAGTGTAGTCAGGGAAACGCGTAGTCGATGTGCAGCTTGCTGCGCAACCGCGTGAGCCTGTCCCACCCGCCGAGCCTTTCGTAGCTGGCGGCTCCCAGCTTGCCGGCTGCGCGCTCGAACACCACCACGGCCTTGCGGTCGTTGAGATGCCGGGAGACATAGCAAATGCCGTCGACGGCAGCCGGATGACCATGCACCGCAGCCGCCCACCGCTGGGGCAGCGTGTAGGGCAGAACCGTCGAAATCGATCCGTCGCCGACGAGGGTCTTCAATGCGATTCCCGTGAAGTCGGCGAGCTGCAGGTCCTCGCCGCCGGGGAATCGCACGATCTGGCGCGACTCGAAATCCCCCTTGGCGACCTGGAACCTCCCATTCTGCGGCACCTCGTCGTGCAGCACGGTCTCGGCGATCGCGGTGAGCAGGTCGAACGCCAGGTAGCAGGTGCCGAAGCTCTTCGCCGGGTCATCGAAGCGATTGGCCGCCTTGGCGCCGAAATAGGGCTCGCCACTGGCATGCCGGGAAATGCGGACCAGGCGACTCGTGTCCACCGTTCGAGTCGGCAGCGAGACGGTGGCAAACCTGGACGAGGTCGGCGGTCGACGCAGCCGATGCGAGCTCATGCCGATCAGCGCTGTGCGAATCCGGCTGCCGCGGTTTTCACCTTGGCGAACTCTCCGGCTCGCAGCGCTTGCAGCGGAGTCCTGGCCTCACCGCTTTCCTGCCCCGCCAGGGACCCCTTCGGCGTGGTGAAAAACAGCCACTTGCTCGCGCCCGAGAGATCCCCCAGCAGTTTGCAGACGGCCTCGATCTGCTTGCGCTGCAAGGCTGGATCGGCATAGAAGGCGGGGTAGCCCCGGCGCGGGCCGACTTCCACATAGAACAGCCGGTTGGCCAGCACGGCCTTGCTCAGCGCCTGCCGCGTGAATCCAGCGCGCTCCAGAAACGCGGCGCTATCCAGCAGCGCACCCTCGTGCAGCAGGGCGTCGAAGGCGGCCGAGGGTGCCAAGGGTGGATTGCCCGCCCGGGAAACCGCGGGCCTGCGCACACCGGCCGTGGAACGCCGGGTCGCAGGACCGGCTTGCAGAGCGCGCACCTCGTCGCGCAGCCCCAGGACGATCTCCCGCACCGTCTGCAGATCGCGAGCTGTCTTGAGCAGCCGGGAGCCGGGACTTGGCGACACCCCGCGCAGCGCGCGCGCGGTGTCTGCCACCGTGCGCTCGGCCACCGCCAACTGGGCAGCTGCCGAGCGCAGCGCCGTCGCGGCGCTTCTGGAGGCGTCCTTCAACGCCTTGGTGGGGTCGGCGGTGCCGGGAAGGGTGGCTGGCATGGGGTGCATCTCCTGTTCGGAAGAATAGGCACTCATGTCAACCAAGTCAACCTTCTCCGCGTGCCCTGCGTCAACTATCGTGAGCGGCGGCGGCGGCGCCGACGCTGTTCGCGGCGTGGCCACCGGTCCCGCGAAGGCCGAGCGGTCGCAGCGGCTGTGCTGGGATAAGAATGCGCAGCCGCAAAGGGGTCCTGCAGGGCTTGAGCGCAACCGGAGGAACTTTGAACGGCTTCGCGGCTTCGACCTACGGCTGCGCGTTCTCCACGCCACCGTCCTCTCGCACGGGGTGGGCAGCGCGTCGCAGCGCCAGGCGCCCGCCATCGATCGTTTCGCCATCGGCCGTCACGGTAATCGAGAGGATGTCTTCCTCGTCGACGGGGAAGGGCGACATCACCAGTTGGACGTTGACGACGTAGAACCGCCAGGACTCACCCAGGACATTTCGCGCTGAGATGGCTTCGTGGATGCTCTCGAGTTGGCCGGCCGGGATTTCTGTTGTCCCTATGATTCCCCTGGCCCGGGACGAGGCGGCAACCGCGAGCGATCGAAAGGGCTTGTCGATCGGCGCCTTGCATGCGACCAGAGCGCAGAGTTTCGGCAGGACGGCGGGTATTTGCGGGAGAAGGGCTTCGCCAGCGTACAGCCCCATCAGCGAAACCTTGTTCCCTACCTCCAGGCGGATGTCGTCGCAGTATTGACAGAAAACTGCCACGTCGCTCACGGCTGAACCGCTGCAGAGCACTCGACGCTCTTCGCTTTCGTTGCGTCATGGATTTGGTCTATCGAAACCTCAAGAATCGAGGCCAGCTTGGCCGCGGTGGACAGCCGCAATTCCACGCGCCCGGCTTCGATCTTGGCGATATGAGGCTGGCTCGTTCCCACCGCAAGGGCGACCTGGTGCTGCGACAGGCCGCGTTCCAGACGGATCCTTGCGAGCGAGGCTGGAAGCAACTCCCCGAGCTCGCCGGCGAGAGCCCGACGCGCGCGCGCCTTGGCTTCCCCGTACGCTCGATCCGCCGACTCGCGTTGCGCGCTTTCGGCAAGTCGCGGTTTCCGTCCCGACCGCTTGGAGGGTGCTTCGTCTCGCCCATCGATCAGGAACTGGACGTTGAGCACATCGGCGCCGGAGCTGGCGACGGCCTCGCCTTCATCGGCGAGGAAGTATCGGAATCCCGAGACGGTCGTACTCAACCTTGGCGCGGCGGCTCGCAGGGTGCTCTGGCTCATAGTTGTACAGGAATCGGTCGGGGAGGGTCGCAATCAGTGGCTCGTGCGCCGTCTTCACGGCCACCGCGAGTAGATGAAACTCATCCGCTTGTGGATCAATCCCGTAAAGGATGCGGAAGCGGTCGAGGTTCCGGGATAGCGGACGAATGCGGGAGATGTTGTAGCCATGGGCCAGGCAGCTCTCCACGGCCTTGACGTTGAACCACGGGGTGACATGGTTCCCAATGCAAGGCCGGCCGTGGAGCGCCGACCGGCACAGGGTACCCCAGCGTCAAACGCGCTTCGGGCTGCCGGCCGGGGAGTTCGCGCCCCGTTCCGCGATCTTTGGGCCATCGGGCAGCTGCAGGCCAGCGTCCAGCCGAAAGTCAGCGGCGCCGCGCGCCGTCAGAAGCTCGATCCCGGCTGGCGCAGGAATTCGAGTTCCTCGGAGCTGCTGCTGCGCCCCAGCGCCTGGTTGCGGTGCGGGTAGCGGCCGAAACGGTCGATGATCGCCTTGTGCAGCAGTTCGTAGCGCAGGTTCTCGGCAGGAGCGTGCAGGCGGTACAGTTCCTCGGTCACGACGTGGATGCGTCGCGACTCGCTGTGCATGAACGGCAGCAGCAGGAAACCCCGCTGCACCGGCTGCAGTTCCAGGTGGCAGCCGCGCGCCACCGCCTCCTGCGCCAGCACCAGCGCCATGCCGTCCTGCGCGAAGGCCTGCGCGGTGCCGCGGTGGACATGGCGCGAGAACTGGTCGAGCACCAGGATCTCGGCCAGCCGTCCGTGGGCGCTGTCGCGCCAGTCGAAACACTCGCCGCGCGCCGCGGCCGCCAGCAGGCCGGCGTAACGCTGGCGCACCAGCAGGTCGAGTGCGTCGCTGCGGGCGAACCAGGACGCGGGGTCGATCTGCTCGAACCAGAAGGCGAGGACTTCGGCGTGCATCGGGGAGTCTCCGGTTGGCGGCTGGTGGGACCGCTCAGCGTAGCGCGCGGCTTGCGCTGGCTCAAAGGCGCGAAGTCGCCGGCCACCTAAGCTCGGATACGGCCCGCCGATCGCGCGGCGCATGTCCGGGAGGCCGCATGAACGATTATCGAAGCATCGGCGTGTACGCGGGAGCGGCCACGCAGATCGGCAAGCTGCTGACACTGGCCGGATCGCTGGCCACCGACCCGGCCGCCCGCGTGCAGGTGCTGTGCCCGCCCGATGCCGTGACCTGCCAGGCCGCGCAGCGCCTGCTGCAGGCCGGTGGCACGCAGGGCAGCTGCGAGGCGGTGGCCGAGGGCGCGTCCGTGCCGGCCCAGCGCAGCCGCGGCTGCGACCTGCTGCTCCTCAGCCAGCCGTATTTCGACTCCGCGCAGTCGCCCAACGTCGGCTTCGCGTCGCAGTTGCTGGTCGACGCGAGTTGTCCGCTGCTGTTCGTGCCGCGGCCGCAGGAGCTGGGCAGGCAGGCAGGCTCGGCCGTGCTGGTGGCATGGGACGGCGGGCGCGAAGGGGCGCGGGCGATGCGCGATGCGCTGCCGCTGCTGCAGCGCGCGCGCAGCGTCTGGGTGTACGCCTACGGCGACGCGCGGGGCGCCGGCGCGCAGTCGCTGGAGGCGGCCTGCGGCTACCTGCGCCACCACGGTGTCGAGCCGCGGCACGCGCTGCAGCGCATGGGTGACGCCGACTACGGCCAGCGCGCTACCATGGCTTCGACCCTGCTCGACGCCGGTGTGGCCGAATTGCTGCTCAGCGATGCCGCCGACCTCGGCGCCGACCTGCTGGTGATGGGGGCGTACGGCCATTCGCGAGCGCAGGAGTGGCTGCTCGGTGGGGTGACCCGCTCGCTGTTGAGCTCGATGACCCTGCCGGTACTGATGTCGCATTGACCGATGGCCGGGATCGCCCCCGCGATCCGGCCGCGCCACCCCCGCAGTCCGCCGCCATGCCGCCTGCCGAGTTCAAGGACCATTTTTCCTCGCGCGCCGCCGACTATGCGCGCTGGCGCCCCGCCGACTACCCGCCGCAGCTGGCGCGCTGGCTCGCCGCGCAGGCCCCGGCGCGCGCGCTGGCGCTGGACTGCGGCTGCGGCAGCGGGCAGTTCTCGACCCTGCTGGCAGCGCAGTTCGAGCGCGTCGTGGCCACCGATGCCAGCGCGCAGCAGCTGGCGCAGGCGCGGCCGCACCCGCGGGTGAGCTACCGCGTCGCGCCGGCCGAGCACAGCGGCCTGGACGACCGCAGCGTCGACCTGGTGAGCGCGGCGCAGGCCGCCCACTGGTTCGACCTGCCGGCCTTCTACGCGGAGGCGCGCCGGGTGCTCAGGCCGCGCGGCTGCCTGGCGCTGGTCAGCTACGGCGTGGCCGAGCTCGACGGCGCGCCGGGCCAGGTGCTGCGCGAGCTCCACGACCGGCTGCTGGGCCCGTACTGGCCGCCCGAGCGTCGGCATGTCGAAACCGGCTACCGGCTGCTCGACTTTCCCTTCGACGAACTGGCCGCGCCTGCGCTGCGCATGCGCGCGCAGTGGACCCTGCCGCAAATGCTGGGCTACATCCGCACCTGGTCGGCGCTGCGCCGGGCGCAGGACGAACACGGGCCGGACGTGGCCGACGAAGTCCTGCACCGCCTCGGGGCAGCCTGGGGCGACGGCGCGCGGCCGCGCTCGATCCGCTGGCCGCTCAGCCTGCGGGTGGGGCTGCTGGCCGGCTGACGCGGCGCAGCGGGCTCAGCCGCCGACGGCGGCTCCGGCTGCGCGCACATGGGCGACGATGTGCCGCACCAGTTCGGCCGCGCGCGCGCTGACGATCTGGTGCGCCAGCCCGGGCAGGGTCACCAGGCGAGCGCCGGGGATCAGCTCGGCGGTGGCGCGCCCTCCACTGGGGTGCACCATCAGGTCGCGCTCGCCGTGCAGCACCAGCGTGGGCGCGCGGATGCGCCGCAGCTGCGCGCTGCGGTCGCCGGACTTCTGGATCGCCGCGACCTGGCGCGCCGTGCCCGCCGCGTCGACCCGGGCCCCCGCGCGCAGCCAGGCACGCCGCGCGTAGTCGGCCCATTCGTCGACGGCCCCGGGTTCGTCTGCGTTGCCGATGTGGCGCATGATCGCCAGGTACTGCGCGACCGCCTGATCGGCGCTGGCGGGCAGCGGCTGCAACAACCGGGCGATGGTCGACGGCGCCGGCTGCCCGACGCGCCGCGATCCCGTGGTGGAAAAGATCGAGCACAGGCTGCGCACCCGCTGCGCGTGTCCGGCCGCCAGGCATTGGGCGATCATGCCGCCCATCGACATCCCCACGACATGCGCGCTGCGCACTTGCAGCCGCTCGAGCAGCCCGGCCATGTCGTCGGCCATGTCCTCCAGCGCATAGGCCGATGCCGGCGGCAGCCACAGCAACTGGCGCAACCGCCCGGGCGGCGCGCCGGTCGCATGCGACGACAGGCCGCTGTCCCGGTTGTCCACCGCGATCACCCGCAACCCGGCATCGACCAGCCCGCGCACGAACGCGTCGGGCCAGGCGATCAACTGCAGTCCGAGCCCGGCGATCAGCAGCACCGGCTCGGCGGCCGCATCGCCCCAGCTGCGCCAGCAGATGTCGATGCCGCGCCCGACCGCGGCGGTGCGCTCGTGCGCCGCGCGCTCCGGCGGCGCGGCAGCCGCTCCGGCGCTCAAGGCAGGATCACCACCGAGCCGTGGGTGGCGCGCGCCTGCGCCGAGCGATGCATCGCCGCGATGTCGTCCAGCCGGTACCTGGCGCTGACCTCGGCGCGCACCCAGCCGCGCTCGACGGCCTCGAACAGCTCGGCGGCGTGGGCACGCAGCCTGGCCGGATCGGCGTTGTGGGGAAACACCGACGGCCGGGTGAGGAACAGGCAGCCCTTCCTGCTCAGCAGTTCGGGATCGAACGGCGCCACCGGACCCGACGCCGCGCCGTACAGCACGACCAGCCCGAACGGCGCCGCGCAATCGAGCGAATGCTCGAAGGTGGCGCGCCCGACCGAGTCGTAGACCACGTCGGCCTTGCGCCCGTCGTTGGCCTGGAGCAGGCGCTCGACCCAGCCGGGCTGGCTGTAGTCGACCGCGACGTCGGCGCCGGCCGCGCGCGCGAGATCGCAGCGCGCCGGCGAGCCGGCGGTGGCCAGCACCCGCGCGCCCAGCGCCTTGGCCCAGCCGCACAGGATCTGCCCCACCCCGCCGGCGGCCGCGTGCACCAGCACGACATCGCCGGCCTGCACGCGGTGGGTGATGCGCACCAGGTACTGCGCGGTCAGGCCCTTGAACAGCACCGCCGCGGCCTGCTCGTCGCTGATCGTCGGGGGAATCGCGACCAATTTGTCGGCCGGCACGTTGCGGGCATCGGCATAGGCCCCGATTCCGGCGTTGATGCAGGCCACGCGTTCGCCGACCCGCAGGCCCTGCACCCCCGGACCCAGCGCCTCGACCACCCCGGCGGCTTCGTGGCCCAGGCCGCTGGGCAACGGCAGCGGATACAGCCCCTGGCGCTGGTAGATGTCCAGGTAGTTGAAGCCGATCGCCGTCTGGCGCAAGCGCACCTGCCCGGCTCCCGGCGGCTCGAGTTCGACCTGCTCGACCCGCATGACCTCCGGCCCGCCGACCTCGTGGATGACAACCCGCCTCGCGATGGACATGTCTGCAATTCCTCCTGGCGTTGTGGCGCCGCCGCGGCCCGGGCGGCGCGAGCATCCGATTGTCCTGCAAACCGCCGCGGCCGGCGGCGTCGCGCATCGGCGCCACCTGCTAACCTGCACGCCATGCCTTCCGCTGCCCAGCCCGACCCCGGGCAACCCGCGTTGCGCATCGCGCAACTGACCAAGACCTACGCCACCGGCTTCCAGGCGCTCAAGTCGATCAGCCTGGACATCCGCCGCGGCGAGATCTTCGCGCTGCTCGGCCCCAACGGCGCCGGCAAGACCACGCTGATCAGCATTGTCTGCGGCCTGGTGAACCCCAGTTCCGGCAGTGTCAGCGTCGAGGGCCACGACATCGGCCGCGACTACCGGGTCACCCGTTCGCTGATCGGACTGGTGCCACAGGAGCTGACGACCGATGCCTTCGAGACGGTGTGGGACACCGTCAGCTTCAGCCGCGGGCTGTTCGGCAAGCGCCCGGATCCCTTGCACATCGAAAGGGTGCTGCGCGACCTTTCGCTGTGGGACAAGAAGGACAGCCGGCTGCGCACCCTGTCCGGAGGCATGAAGCGGCGGGTGCTGATCGCCAAGGCGCTGGCGCACCAGCCGCGCATCCTGTTTCTCGACGAACCGACCGCCGGGGTCGATGTCGACCTGCGCAGGGACATGTGGCAGCTGGTGCGGCAGCTGCGCGAGTCCGGGGTCACGGTGATCCTGACCACCCACTACCTCGAGGAAGCCGAGCAGATGGCCGATCGCATCGGCATCATCCTGCGCGGCGAGCTGATCCTGGTGCGCGACAAGGCCGAACTGTTGCGCGAACTCGGCCGCAAGCAGCTGCGGCTGCAGTTGCGCCAGCCGCTGCGCGAGCTGCCCGCCGCGCTGGCCGGGATCGGCCTGCAGCTGGCGGCCGACGGCACCGAACTGCACTACAGCTACGACACCCAGGACCAGGGAGCCGGGATCGGCGAGCTGCTCGAGCGGCTGCACGCGGCAGGCGTGGCCTTCAGCGACCTGCACACCAGCGAGAGCTCCCTGGAAGACATCTTCCTCAGCCTGGTCCACGAACAGCCATGAACCTGTACGCAGTGCGCTCGATCTACCGCCAGGAAATGGCCCGCACCCGGCGCACGGTCATGCAGAGCGTGATCTCCCCGGTGATCTCCACCTCGCTGTACTTCGTGGTGTTCGGCGCGGCCATCGGCTCGCGCATGCACGCGGTCGGCGGGGTCAGCTACGGCGCCTTCATCGTCCCCGGGCTGATCATGCTGTCGCTGCTGACCCAGAGCATTTCCAACGCGTCCTTCGGCATCTACTTTCCCAAGTTCACCGGCACCATCTACGAGCTGCTGTCGGCCCCGGTCTCCTACCTGGAGATCGTGCTGAGCTACGTCGGCGCCGCGGCGACCAAGTCGGTCGCTCTGGGGCTGATCATCCTCGCCACCGCGAGGCTGTTCGTGCCCCTGCGGATCGACCACCCGGTGTGGATGGTCGGCTTCCTGCTGCTGACCGCGGTGACCTTCAGCCTGGTGGGATTCATCATCGGCATCTGGGCCGACGGCTTCGAGAAGCTCCAGGTGGTGCCGCTGCTGATCATCACCCCGCTGACCTTCCTCGGCGGCAGCTTCTACTCCATCGACATGCTGCCCGCGCCCTGGCGCACGGTCGCGCTGTTCGACCCGGTGGTCTACCTGATCAGCGGCTTCCGCTGGAGCTTCTACGGCCAGGCCGACGTCGGAGTCGGCCTCAGCGTGGCGATGACCGCGGCCTTCCTCGCCGCAGCGCTGGCGGTGGTGGCCTGGATCTTCCGCACCGGCTACCGGCTGCGGCCCTGAGCGTCGCGGCGTGGACGCAACAGCCGCCCACCCGGCGGCTCATCGGCCTTCTATACTGTCGCCGCGAGCAACTCCGGCAAACAGTTGATGCGCCGCACCGACGCCCAGCGTTACCCTGCAGCCGCCCCCGCGAAAGCCGGCCGACCTGGCGCCGAGGGCCTCGCGGCGCCTACCCTGAGCGCGCTCGCGCGACTTCCCCTGAGCGCGCTCGCGCGACTTCCCCTGAGCGCGCTCGCGCGACTTCCGAGGCGGTGATGGACCAGGACTCGCGAGCGGGCGTCGAGGATCGCAACCAGGCTGCGTATGGCGCGCAGGCGAGCGATCTGCTGCAACGCGTGGCCGGGCATTTCCAGGGGGTGGGCGACGACTTCGTCGACTCCTTCTACGGCAGCCTGGTGCAGGCCGGGCCGGCAGGCGACATCCTCCGCGTTCTCGGCGAAGCCGGAATGCGCTCGCTCAAGCACCAGCAGTCCGCGCACCTGCGCTTCCTCGTCGCCCCCGAGACCAGCCGCGAGCAACTGCTGCAGCGCGCCGAGACGGTCGGCAGGATCCACGCGCTGGTCGGCGCCGGAAACTCGCTGCTGGTGCGTGGGCATTCGCTGTACCGCACGCTGCTGGCCGCGGTCACCGCGGGCAGCGACCTCGATTCCGAGCAGCGCTATGCCCTGTCGCGCATCGTCGAGCAGCGCCTGCAGGACGACGTGCAGCGCCAGACCGAGGCCGCCGAGCGGGTGCAGGCCAGCTACTGGAGCATCCTGTCGCGCCCCTACGCGGCCACCGGCGCGCCGTGGCCCGACGCGTCGGCCGAGGAACTCGAGGCGCTGGGCGCGCTGCCGGGGATCCGCGCCGCGCTGCTGCTGCGGCTGCGCCAGGACGGCGTGCTGACGGTGGAGCGCAGCGCCGGCGGCCACGCGCGCGACATCGCCGAAGTCATGCAGGGGCCGCACACCAGCGTGCTCATCGACCCCGACTCACCGCGCGGCCAGGGCCTGGTCGCGCTGGCCTGGCGCAGCCTGCTGCCGCAAAGCACCCCCAGCTACGCCAACGACCCGCGCCTGGCCTTCTGGTCCGAGCACGCCAGGCGGCTGGGCGTGCAGTCGAGCTTCGCGCTGCCGGTGCTCGACGCCGAGGGCCACGCGGTGGCCTGCGTCTACCTGTACGGCGCCTACCCCAACCAGTTCGAGGCCGACTGGATGCGCGAGTTCGGCCGCGGACTGCAGCGCAGGTGGGAACAGACCTGGCAACGCTGCCGCGCCGGCAATGCCTACGCGCTGCCGCAGGAACTGGCGGAAACGTACCGCAGGCGCATGTTCGGCGGCGGGCTGGAGATGTACCTGCAGCCGGTGATCGACCTGCGCGGCGGCCAGGTGCATTCGCTGGAGGCCCTCGCCCGGCTGCGCATGCCCGACGGCTCGATCATCGGGCCGTCGCAGTTCCTGCCGCTGCTGGGCAACACCGAACTCGACCAGTTGTTCCGCCTCGGGCTGCGCCAGGTGCTGGCGTGGCTGGCCAGGCAGCCGGCGCAGCGCTCCGACCTGACGGTGTCGCTGAACCTGGCGCCGTCGACCCTGCTCAACCCGGATTGCGTCGACTGGGTCGCGCAGGCGCTGGACGCCCACGGCCTGCCGGCGCGGCGGCTGCAGATCGAGTTGCTGGAGACCCAGGAACTGCACTCCGCGGCGCAGCGCCAGAACCTCGACCGGCTGGCCCGCCTGGGCGTGCGGCTGGCGATGGACGACCTCGGCTCGGGCTACAGCAGCCTGGAGAGGCTGTCGCGCCTGCCCTTCGACGTGATCAAGATCGACCAGGGCCTGCTGGCCAACCTGCGCACCCATCCGGTGCGGGTGCTCAGCCTGGTCGGCTCGTTGATCCAGATGGCCCACGACCTGCACCGCGAGGCCGTGGTCGAGGGCCTGGAGGACGCCGACGCGGTCGAGGCGGTGGGCCTGCTCGGCGCCGCCTACGGCCAGGGCTTCGGGCTGTGCACCCCGCTGCCGCTTCCGGCCATCGACGGCTGGCTGGACGGCCACCGGGCCGCCTTGCCGGCCGCCGGAGTGCGCAGCGCGCTCGGGGCGCTGGCGTACCACTGGCGCTACATGCGCGGGCGCGGCGCGCCGACGCTGCACGACCACTTGGCGACCTGCCCGCTGACCGGTTTCCTGCAGCAGGCGGCCCCGCACGACCCCGAGGCCGCGCGACGCCACGCCCAGTTGCACGCCGGCGACGACATCGACACCGCGGCCCACTGGCTGCGCGAGTGGCTGGTGCGCCGCGTCACCCAGGGCTGAGCGGGCGCGAAGCTTGCGGCGCCCGCGCTCAGGTCGCGGCGCGCCGCAGCACCTCGATGGTCCTGCGCTGCGGATCGACTCGCACCCAGTCCCCGGTGCGCACGACCTCGGCCGGGTTGCGCGACCAGCCTTCGGTGATGGCGATGCCGGCGAACACCGCGCCCTGCACCATCACCGGGTTGGTGACCCCGAACACGAAGGCCTTGGGAGCGATGCCCTTGTGCTTGATGTCGTAGAAGGCCCAGCCTGCGGCGATGCCCCCCTTGGCGGTCGGGAAGAAGCAGATCTTGTCACGGATGTTGGTTCCCTCGAGCTTGTGCCCGGGCTTGGTGATCTCGCCGCTCCAGCGGTCGAGGTCGTAGCGCGGGGAGAAGCCCTCCTGGGAAACGACGGCCTCGCCCTCGACCACGGGGCCGAAGGCTCGCTCGACGGTGATGGTCTGGATCGAATCGCTCATGGTGCGTACCGTGGGTGGAGGTGTCAGGCCAGCTGCCCGCTGCAGGCGATGTCCACGCAATCCTGGGTCGTGCGCAGGATGGTGTTGAAGCGGTGCGCGCCGATGATGTTGACGATCTTCGCCGAGTTGGAAACCATGTTGGTCCAGCCGTTGCGGCGCCTCATCTCCGACAGGTTCTCGAGGATGTAGAAGCACACCCCCTCGAGCACCGTGACCCCCGCGTCCTCCAGCGCCTGCAGGTAGCCCAGGTTGGCCGCGCTGGCCTTCACCGAGGTCGCGGTGGTGACGAACACCTGGGTCCCCGGGTGCACCTTGCGGCCCGCGAAACGCGCGGCCAGGTCCTTCATCTCCAGCAGCGACAGCTGCGGGCCGGAGAACACCACCAGGTTGGCGCTGCCGTCGCCCAGTCCGTAGCCCCGGTAGACGCCGCGCAGGTCCTCGTCGGTGATGGTCCAGGCCGGCGGCGGCGTCTGCGCGCCGAAGGCGGCCTGCAGCGTGGGCGCCTCCGGGGTCACGCCGACCATGTGGAACATCGCCATCGAGCCGTAGCTGGCCAGCGCGCAGCCCAGGTGCTTGAGCTCGTCGGCGGTGGGGGCGCGGCGCAGGCCGTCGAACACCGGCACCGCGTAGTAGTTCTGGTTGCGCTCGCCGACGATCTTGCCGATGGCTCCCCAGTCGGCGAGGTCGTCGAGCCGGCAATCCAGCCGCACGTGCAGGGTGCCGCGGCGGTGGGCGTCGAGGTGGAAGCCGTACTCCGGCGTGCGCCCGGTCACCGCGGCGGCCAGCGCCGAGGGCCCTCCCTCGAAGTTGCTGCGCGCGCCGAACACCGAATTGGCATAGATCACCGTGCCGGTGTCGCCCCACGCGACATGCTCGCCCAGGTGGGGCTGGTAGATGGTCTGGTAGTTGATGCACGTGTCGGCGGTGCACACGTTCATCTGCCGCAGCGACGCGATGATCTTGCGTTCCTTGGCCGCCTCTTCGGCATGCTGGCCCAGGCGCTCGACGTGCGCGAAGTCGATGCAGCGGGCGTTGGTGGTGATCGGAACCGAGCAGCGCGCGTGGTTGGCGCAGGCATGCTCCATGTAGCGCAGCCCGGCGTCGCCCATGACCTCGATGTCGCCCATCATGTGGGCGTTGGTGATCGGCACGAAGCGCTCGGCGCCCCAGAACCTTCCGACTTCGATCTGGTAGGCGATGGCTTCGCGCACCGCCTCACCATGCTCTCCGGCGAGCATACGTTGTTCTTCCGGGGTGAGTTGCATCGATGGATCTCCTCGTTGGCAACCTGCGCGGGTCGGCGCATTGACTCTGTTTGTATGCATACAATGGCAGACATCTAGCGGACTGTCAAGCCGCCGCGCGGGCAGAGCGCCGCGGCTTACTGCTCTGCGAAGTGGCCGAAGCTTTGCGCCAGCAGGGTCTCGGCGTGCTCGAGGATGAAGTAGCGGAAGGCCTCGGCGGCCGGCGACAGCAGCTTGGACGCGCTGTTGACCGCGTACCAGCGCCGCAGCACCGGCATGCCCTGCATGCGCGGCACCACCAGCAGCCCGTCGTGCAGCTCCAGGCCGACGGTGTGCAGCGACAGGAAGCTGATCCCCATGCCGGCCATCACCGCCTGCTTGATGCTTTCGTTGCTCTGCATTTCGGTGAACAGCGGCAACTCGACGCGGTGGCGCAGCAGGTATTCCTCGAAGGTCGAGCGCGTCCCCGACCCGGCTTCGCGCATGATGCAAGGGAACTCCGCCAGCCGCTGCGGGGCATGCGGGCCGCCTTGCTGCAGCGGGTGGCCGGCGGGCGCGACCACCCCCATCGGGTGCACCGCGAAGGGCTCGGCGCGGGTGTCGATCTCCTTCGGCGGCCGCCCCATGATCGCCAGGTCGAGCTCGCTGTTGTGGAGGTGGTTGACCAGTTGCTCGCGATTGCCCACGAACAGCCGCAGGTCGAGACTGGGATGGCTTTCCTGGAAGCGCGCCAGCAGGCGCGGCACGAAGTACTGGGCGGTGCTGACCATGCCGATGGTCAACCTGCCCGCCTTGACCCCGCGCAGCCGCGCCATCGCGTCCTCCGCGTCCTTCAGCGTGGCGAGGATCTTGCGCGCGTAGACCAGGAAGTACTCCCCGCTCAGGGTCAGGCTGACCGACTTGCCCTGGCGCTCGAACAGCGGCAGCCCGAGTTGCGACTCGAGATCGCGGATCTGGATCGACACCGCCGGCGGGGTCAGGTGCATTTCCTGCGCCGCCTTGCCGAAATGCAGGTGGCGCGCCGCCGAGCTGAACACCCGCAGCTGGCGCAGGGTGATGTTCTTCACCTCGCTCCCCTTCATTCGAAATGGGGAATGCTAAGGTTTTTTTATCGATCCGGTTCGCCGCATCGCCACGCGGCTGCCGGCCGGATCAACGGGTCAGGCTCAGGTACAGCAGCGGCAGCTTTTCCGGCAGGCGCTCGACCCTGTCGATGACGCTGAAGTGGCGCGGACCGAAGATCCTCGACACATACCCATCGGCGTGGGGATCCAGCGACAGCGCGTAGGTGGTGACCCCGTCGCGCGCCAACTCCTCCACCGCCTTGCGGGCGTCGTGGCGCAGGTACTGGGGGTCGCGCACGTCGTTGTCGGCCGGCTCGCCGTCGGTGACCACCAGGCACAGCTTCCTGCGCTGGGGTTGGCGTGCCAGCGTGCGCCCGGCATGCCGCAGCGCGGCTCCCATGCGGGTCGAGTAGCTGCCGCGCATGCCGGCCAGGCGCGCCTTCGCAAGCGCCCCCCAGGGCTGGGCGAAATCCTTCATCCGGTAGTAATGCACGTCGTGGCGGCCGTCGGAGCAGAAGCCGTGGATGGCGAACGGATCGCCCAGCGCCTGCAGCGCCTCGGCCAGCAGCACGCTGGCCGAGCGCGCCAGGTCGAGCACGCTGTAGTCGCAACCGCGCACCTTGTCGTTGGACGACTCCGACAGGTCGAGCAGCAGCAGCACCGAGAGGTCGCGCCGCACCTGGCGCAACTGCACCATGCAGCGCGGGTCGGGCTGCTCGCCGATGCGCAACTGGGTCAGCAGTCGAACCGCGGCATCCAGGTCGATGTCGTCTCCGTCGAGCTGGTGGCGCCGGCGCTGCAGGCCGCGCGGCACCATGCCCTCGATCAGGCGCTTCAGGCGCGAGCTCACCGGCTTGTGCTCGGCCAGCAGCGCGTCGATGCTTTGCGCATCGCCCAGCGGCGGCTGCCGCTCGAGCACGGTGACCCAGCCCGGACGGTGCAGCTGGATGCGGTAGTCCCATTCGGCATGGTGCACCGGCTCGGCCAGCGGCGGGCGGCCCTGCAGGGAGTTGATGCTCACCCCCTCCTGGTCGAGGTAGAACTCGGTGGGCAGGACCCAGATCTCCTGCGCATCGTCGCCGGCGAACTCGCAGTCGAGCTCGTTGACCATTTCGGTCAGCGCAACCTTGCGTCGCAGCGGCTGCCGGGTGCGCCAGCTGGCCTGCAGCGCCTGCTGCTCGTCCAGGTCCTCGGCCTGCCAGACGATGCGGTTGTCGTCGCGATACGGCGCTCGCAGTCCGTCGAGGCGCCGCTGGTAGCCCGGAAGCTCCAACTCGGCCAGCCCGCGTGCGAGCCGCACCGCCAGGTCGCGGGCGAGCCCCGGGCGCTGCAGGTCGGCTTCGCGGGCGAAGCATTCCACCGCGCCGCGAACCCAGGGATGGGGATCGTCGCCGCGCGGGTCGAGCAGCGCGCGGGCGAGGCGATGGAGCAGGTCGCCGACGCGCTGCGGACGGTCCTGCGCCAGCCGCGGATGCAGCGCCAGCCAGGACTCGCGCATGTTGGGGAAGCGCTCGATCGCCAGCGCCTCGACGCGGGCGTCCTCGAGCAGCTCGGCCAGCGCCACCTGCAGCTGGCTCAAGCCCTGCATGGACAGCGGGCGGCGGGTGTAGACCAGGTGCGCCGCGCAGTGGTTCAGCGCCGCGCGGTACAGCTCGACTCCGCCCACCGCGCGCGCCGGGTCCGCGTCGGCCGGCTGCCAGTCGTCGCAGGCGTCGGCCAGGTGCACCACGTGGTCCTGGATGTACGCCCGCAGCGACGGCTCGCCCTCGGCCTCGCCCGAGGTCGGGCGCAAGAGCACGTCGCGTCCCCAGATCGCGCGCAGGTAGATGCTCAGGCGGCGCTGGACGTTGACCAGCAGCGTGCCCTTGCGCTGCTGCTGCAGCACCGCGAGGGAGTCGGCGCCTTGCAGCGCGAAGTAGCGGACCTGGCCGTCGAAGTCGGCCTTGTAGGCCTGGGCCCCCCACTGCACCCAGCGCCGCAACCCGCCCAGGCTGAGCTGCGACAGCAACGGCTCGAGGTGCTCGAGCATCGGCCGCAGCGCGCGCGGAACCTGCGCGAGCATCAGCGACAGCACGTCGAGGTATTCGCGGAACAACTGCTCGTCACCCAGGCGCCGCGCCGCCAGCGGCGTGCTGCCGGCGATCAGCGCGAGCACCGCGCCCGAGGTCTTGGAGGCCATCGCCAGCAGGCCATGGACCAGATCGGGCAGGATGTCCTCGCCGATCTCCCGCACCAGCGCGGGCGCCGACTCCAGGTAGGCGAGCACCAGCGGCTCGCCGCGCCCGAGCTGGTGCAGCGCCAGCGCGCCTCGGAGATAGTTGTCCAGCCCGCGTGGCGAAAGGCAGCGCGCCGCCTCGTTCCACGCCGCGCGCAGGGCCTCCTGCGCCGCGTCCGGCAGCGCCGCGTGCAGCGCCCGGTATTCGTCGAGATCGATGGCCATCGCCCGTGCAGCCGCGCCGCGATCTGCCTCGTATCAGAAGTACGTGCTCACTGCCGCATCCAGCGCGTCGCGCATGTCGGGGTCGTCGGTGAGCGGGCGCACCAGCGCCATGCGGCAGGCCTCGATCGCACCCACCCCGCGGGTGATCAGCGAGCCGGCGTAGATCAGCATGCGGGTGGACAAGCCCTCGTCGAGGCCGTGGCCCTTGAGGTTGCGCGAGCGCGCGCCGATCTGCACCAGCCTGGTGGCGATGTCCGGACCCACCCCCGACTCGTGGGCCACGATCTCGGCCTCGATGTCGGCCTGGGGATACTCGAAGTCCAGCCCGGCGAAGCGCTGCCGGGTCGACTGCTTGAGGTCCTTCATCAGGTTCTGGTAGCCGGGGTTGTAGGAAATCACCAGCTGGAAGTCCTCGTGGGCATGCAGCACCTCGCCCTTCTTCTCCAGCGGCAGCATGCGCCGCGTATCGGTCAGCGGGTGGATCGCCACCGTCGTGTCCTGGCGCGCCTCGACGACTTCGTCCAGGTAGCAGATGGCGCCGTGGCGAGCCGCCAGCGCCAGCGGGCCATCCTGCCAGCGCGTGCCCTGGGCGTCGAGCAGGTAGCGCCCGACGAGGTCGCCTGCGCTCATGTCCTCGTTGCAGGCCACGGTCACCAGCGGGCGGCCCAGGCGATACGCCATGTATTCGACGAAACGCGTCTTGCCGCAGCCCGTCGGGCCCTTGAGCATCACCGGCATGCGCGCCGCGTAGGCGGCCTCGAACAGCGCCACCTCGTCGGCGACGCTGCGGTAGTAGGGCTCGCGCGCGATGCGCCACGCCACCAGCGCTTCGTGCGAGCCGGCCTGCTGGCGCAGCGCGTGGACGCGGGAGGAGGAGGTGGTGTCTTCGGCCATGGCGTAGAAGGTCCTATGCGGTTCGTGACGGCGCAGCGCGCTGCGCCGGGCGCGCGGCTTCAGCGGTGGACGACGAAGGCCGCGCCCTGGCTCTGGGAGTAGTTGTCGTAGGCGACGAAGCGCACCATGTGGTCCGGAAACTCGCGGTGGCAGGCCTCGATTTCCTCCAGCACCGCGTCGACCGACTGCTCGCCGAACATCGGCAGCTTCCACATGTACCAGAAGCTGGCCTTGGCCAGCGTGCCCTTTTCGCTGTGCTCCACCGCCGGGTTCCAGCCCTTGGCCAGCGCATGGGCGATCTGGCGCCGCACCTGCTCGGCGCCGAGCTGCGGCAGGTAGGAGAAAGTCTCGTACTTCTTGGACGATTGGTAGGCCTGGACATCTGCCATGATGGGTGGCTCCTGGTGTGCGTGGGGGACGGGTGGCCGCCGCGGCGGCGCCGGATTCAGCGGTTGGCGACGTCGAGCTTGTCGACGGTGTCGAACTCGAACTTGATTTCCTTCCAGGTCTCCATGGCGATCTTCAGCTCCGGCGAGTCCTGCGCAGCGACGGCCAGGATGTCCTTGCCTTCCTTTTCCAGCTGGCGCCCCTCGTTGCGCGCCTGCACGCAGGCCTCCAGCGCGACGCGGTTGGCCGCCGCGCCGGCGGCGTTGCCCCAGGGGTGGCCCAGGGTGCCGCCGCCGAACTGCAGCACCGAGTCGTCACCGAAGATGCTCACCAGCGCCGGCATGTGCCAGACGTGGATTCCCCCCGATGCGACCGGGAAGATGCCGGGCATCGACCCCCAGTCCTGGTCGAAGAAGATGCCCCGCGAGCGATCCTCGGCGATGAAGCGCTGGCGCATGATGTCGATCCAGCCGAGCGTCGCCGCGCGGTCGCCCTCGAGCTTGCCGACCACCGTTCCCGAGTGCAGGTGGTCGCCGCCCGACAGCCTCAGCGCCTTGGCCAGCACCCGGAAGTGGATGCCGTGGTGGGGGTTGCGGTCGAGCACGGCGTGCATCGCGCGGTGGATATGCAGCAGCACCCCGTTGTCGCGGCACCACTGCGCCAGCCCGGTGTTGGCGCAAAAGCCCCCGGTCAGGTAGTCGTGCATGATGATCGGCGCGCCGATCGACTTGGCGTACTCGGCGCGCTTGAACATTTCATCGGGGGTCGGCGCGGTGACGTTGAGGTAATGCCCCTTGCGCTCGCCGGTCTCGTGCTCGGCCTTGTCGATGGCCTCCATGACGAAATCGAAACGCTGCTTCCAGCGCATGAAGGGCTGGGAGTTGATGTTCTCGTCGTCCTTGGTGAAGTCCAGCCCGCCGCGCAGGCATTCGTAGACCGCGCGGCCGTAGTTCTTCGCCGACAGCCCGAGCTTGGGCTTGATGGTGCAGCCCAGCAGCGGGCGCCCGTACTTGTTCATCACGTCGCGCTCGACCTGGATGCCGTGCGGCGGCCCGTTGCAGGTCTTCACGTAGGCCAACGGGAAGCGCACGTCCTCCAGGCGCAACGCACGGATGGCCTTGAAGCCGAACACATTGCCCACCAGCGAGGTGAACACGTTGACCACCGAGCCTTCCTCGAACAGGTCGATCGGGTAGGCGATGAAGGCGTAGAAGCAGGTGTCGTCGCCGGGGACATCCTCGATGCGGTAAGCGCGACCCTTGTAGTAGTCCAGGTCGGTCAGCAGGTCGGTCCACACCGTGGTCCAGGTCCCGGTGGACGATTCCGCGGCCACCGCGGCCGCCGCCTCCTCGCGGTCGACCCCGGGCTGCGGGGTGATCTTGAAGCACGCCAGGATGTCGGAGTCCACCGGGGTGTACTCGGGCATCCAGTAGGTCTGCCGGTATTCCTTGACTCCGGCCTGGTAGGTTTTCGCTGCCATGTCGACGACTCCTTGGGTACGTGGGCCGAACCATAAGTGTCGGGTGAAATAAAGGCAATTTATATCTTTGACATCATGCGTAAATTTTTTTTAGCCATTGACCGGCCCTGCTGAAAACCCCGAGCGGCGCCGGCGCATCGGGGACATCGCGGCCCCGCAGCGCAGGCCGGGCGGGAGCTGCGCACAATTTCCGCCTGAGCAACCCCCCGCCGCGACCCCCTTGCCCCTCGATTCCTGCGACTTTCACCAGGCCGCGTTGTTCTTCGACTTCGACGGCACGCTGGCCGACATCGCGCCGACCCCCGGCCAGGCGCGCGCCAGACCGCGCACCCTCGCCTGCCTGCGCGAACTCGCGCGGCGCGGCGCCGCGCTGGCCATCGTCTCCGGGCGCAGCGTCGAGTCCATCGATGCGCTGCTCAAGCCGCTGCGCCTGGCGGTCGCCGGGGTGCACGGCGCGCAGCGCCGCGACGGCAGCGGGCGGCTGCACCGGCACCGCGGGCCGGACCTGGGCGCCGCGACGGCGCAGGTTCTGGCGTTCTGCCGCGACCGCCCCGGGCTGTGCTGCGAGATCAAGCCCGGGGCGCTGACCCTGCACTACCGGCAGGCGCCCGCGCAGGCGGCTGCCTGCCGGCGGCTGCTGCGGGAACTCGCCGCTTGCGACCCGGGGCTGGCCTGCATGCCCGCGCGCATGGCGGTGGAACTGCTGCCCCGCGGCGTCGACAAGGCCCGGGCCGTCTCGGCCTTCCTCGACGAGCCGGGCTTTCGCGGCCGTCTGCCGCTGTACTTCGGCGACGACCTGGCCGACGAGCCGGCGTTCGCCTGCGTGCAGTCGCGCGGCGGTATGGGAGTGAAGGTCGGCGCCGGTGCCAGCGTCGCGCTCGCCCGCCTGGCCAGCCCCGCCGCATTGCGGGCGGGCCTGGTCGCCTGGCTGCGCCAGCGGCCATGACTTCCCGGCTGGTCGTGGTGTCCAACCGCGTGCCCGACGGTCACGCCAGCGCGGCCGGCGGGCTGGCGGTGGCGCTGCTCGACGCGCTGCGCGACCACGGCGGCGTCTGGCTGGGGTGGAGCGGCCATGTGGTCGACTCCGACATCGACGCGCCGCGCCTGCGCCACAGCCGGCAGGCCAACATCCGCCGGGTCACCTTCGATCTCGACCGCCGCACCCACGACGGCTACTACTGCGGCTACAGCAACGGCGCGCTGTGGCCGGTGCTGCACGGGCGAGTCGACCTGGCGCGCTTCGACCCCGGACAGTGGGAAGATTACCGCCGAGCCAACCGCTGGTTCGCCCACGCCCTGATGCAGATGCTGGGCGAGCAAGACCTGGTGTGGATCCACGACTATCACCTGCTGCTGGTCGCGCAGGAACTGCGCGGCCTGCTGAGCAGGCACCGCATCGGCCTGTTCCTGCATACCCCGCTGCCCGCGCCCGATGCGCTGGCCGCGCTGCCCGGCCACCAGCGGCTGCTGGAGGCGCTGTTCGACTTCGACCTCGTCGGCCTGCAGACCCGCGGCGACCTGGCGCATCTGGCCGACTACCTGCAGGCCGAACTCGGCGCGCGGCGCGACGGCGACGACGCCTTCGTCCACCGCGGCCGGCGCCTGCGGGTGCAGGCCTTTCCGATCGGCATCGACGCCGAGGCCTTTCGCGACCTGCTGCGCGAACGCGAGGCGCAGGACATCCAGGGCCTGCTGCGCCGGCAGTACGCCCGTCGCGAATTGCTGGTCGCGGTCGACCGCATGGACTATTCCAAGGGGATACCGCAGCGCCTGCAGGCGCTGCGCGAACTCTATTCCCGCCACCCCGAGGACCGCGGACGCGCGACGCTGATCCAGATCGCCGTTCCCGGGCGCGAGGGGGTGCAGGCCTACCGCGAACTGTCCGCCGAGGTCGAGCGCCTCAGCGGCGCGCTCAACGGCGACTTCGGCGAGCTCGAATGGATCCCGCTGCGGCTGCTGCGCCGCGCGGTGTCGCGGCGCAGGCTGGCCGGGCTGTTCCATGCCAGCAAGGCGGCGCTGGTGACCCCGCTGCGCGACGGGATGAACCTGGTGGCCAAGGAGTACCTGGCCGCGCAGGACCGGCAGGACCCGGGCGTGCTGATCCTGTCGCGCTTCGCCGGCGCCGCCGAGCAGCTGGGGGGCGCGGTGCTGGTCAACCCCTACGACGTCGAAGGCGTGGCCGAGGCCATCCACCAGGCGCTGCACATGTCGCGCGAACAGCGCTGCGAGCGCCATCGCGAGCTCATCGCCTGCGTCGAGCAGCACGACGCACGCTGGTGGAGCCGCAGCTTCGTCGCCGCGCTGCAAGGGTGCAAGCCGGGGTTGCAGGAGTAAGGCGATGTGACCCGGCATTGACCTGCCGGCTCGGGCTGCCCTACGGTGGCGGCCTGAGCCACAGCGCCGGTGCGCGCAGGAGCGTGTCCATGCCCCATCCCCAACGTCCAGCCCTGGCCCTCGCGGGCTGTCTGGCAGCACTCGCGCTGGGCAGCGCCTGCGCCTGGGGCAAGCCGGCCGCGCTGCCGCCGGTGTACGTGCACATGAACGGTGCCAACGAGTTCCTCGAGAACGTCGTCGCGGTGCGCCCCGGCCAGCCGGTGGTGTTCGTCGACGAGGACACCGGGCCGCACACCATCGTCGGCTACGACCCCGCGACCGGCAAGACCAGCAGCCGCTTCGACGGCGCGGTGCAAGGCACGCCCGGCCCCGGCCACCCGGTGCACACCTACACCATCCGCTTCACCCATCCCGGGCTGAAGTACTACTACTGCTCGATCCACGCCGAGCTGGCCAAGGAGTCCGGAGGCGTCGTGCAGCCGAAGAAGCGGCCGACCGTGCACGGCTTCGGCGACCCGATGGACGGCTTGATCATCGTCACCACCGACCCGCACCTGCTGGCCGACAACCCGGCGACTTCCCGCCAGCGCATCCTGCCGCACTATTTCGGCGGCTGAGCCCCCGCGACGACGCGTGCTGCTGCGATAATGCTGTCGCACCCAGCACCGCGCCGCAGCGATGGCATCCTCCGACCAAGCCCGCTCCACGGCCCTCCGAGCGTTCGCCGTGCTCGAGCACGTGGTGCGCGCGGGGGCGCCGGTTTCGCTCGACGAGGCCACCCAGGCCTGCGGGCTGCCCAAGCCGACGGTGTTCCGCATCCTCGGCATGTTGCACGAAGCCGACTTGTTGCAGCGCGATCCGCTGAGCAAGCGCTACCTGGTCGGGCCGCGCATGTCCCGGCTGGCGATCGACGCGATGCAGCACTCGGTGTTGCGGGCGCAGATCCGCAACGTGCTGCAGCAGCTGGTCGACGAGGTTTCCGAGAGCTGCAACTTCACCATGTTCGACGGCAACGAGGTGCTGTATGTCGAGCGGGTCGAAACGACGCTGCCGCTGCGGCTGCACCTCGACCCGGGCACGCGCGTTCCGCTGCACTGCACCGCCAGCGGCAAGCTGTTCCTCTGCCACATGTCGCGCGAACAGGTCCGGCGGCTGCTGGGCAGCGGACCGCTCAAGCGCTACACCGCCAACACCATCACGGACATCGACACCCTGCTGCGCCACCTGCAGCAGGTGCGGCGCAGCGGCATCGGAACCCACGACAGCGAGCTGTTCGACGCGTCGGTCGCGGTCGGCGTGCCGGTGGCCGATCCGTCCGGCCGGGTCTACGCGGCGGTGGCGATGCACGCCCCGGCGGCGCGGATGAACATCGAGCAGGCGCTGCGGCACGTACCCGCGCTGCGCCGGGCGGCCACGACCATCGCGTCGATCCTGCTGCCGGCGCAGCCGGCCCCGGCAAGCCGGGCCGGCCGCCGCGTTCCCGCCTGAGGCTCAGCCGCCGCCGGGCAGCCCGAGCGCCTGGCACAATCGCTCGGCCAGGTCGAGCAGGCCGAGGTCGCGGCCGCCGGCGGCCACCAGCGAAAGCCCCACCGGAAGGCCGTCGACCCGCGCCAGCGGCAGGCTGATCTCGGGCAGGCCGGCCAGCCCGGCGATGGCTGTCACGCGCTGGGTCAGCGCGCGCACGCGGCCCAGTTCTGCGGCATCCGCGGTGAGCAGCGGAGCCACGCAGGGACTGGTGGGGAACACCAGCACGCCGCCCGCCGCCAGCAGGCCGTGCATGCGGGCGCGGAAGTCCTGGCGCGCGACCCGTGCCGAGCGCACCGCGTCGACGCCGACCTGCGACGCGATGCGAAAGCGCTCGGCGGTGGTCTCGGCCATCGCCGGCGCGAACTCCTCGATCCACGGTCCCAGCGACTGCCAGGCCTCGCGGCCGTGGATGGTGGCGAACATCTCACGCAGCGACTCCAGCCCCTGCGGCGCCAGCCGCGCCTCCTGCAGCGTCCAGCCGGCGCGAGCCAGCTGCCGGCAGGTCGCGTCCAGCGCCGCAGCGACCTCCGGCCGGGCATTGTCCCAGGCCTCGCGCAGCAGCAGCAGCGGACCGTCGACCGGCGGCCCCCACGGCAGCAGCGCCTGGCCGACGCGCCGCAGCGTGCCGACATCGCGGCACAGCCAGCCCGGGGTGTCCAGGCTCGGGACGTAGGGCACCCCGCCCTGCAGGCTGATCGAACCCCAGCTGGGGCGGATGCCGAACAGCCCGCAGTAGCTCGCCGGGATGCGTACCGAGCCGCCGGTGTCCGAGCCCAGCCCGAGCGCGGCCAGGCCGGCTCCGACGGCGCTGGCCGAACCGCAGGAGGATCCGCCCGGCAGGCGATCGGCAGCGGCCGGGTTCAGCGGGGTGCCGTACCAGTGGTTGCTGCCCTCCAGGCCGTAGGTGAACTCCACCGTCTTGGCCTTGCCGACGACCCGCGCCCCGGCCTCGCGCAGCCGCGCGACCACCGCGGCATCGCTGCTGGCCGCCGGGTGCAGGCGCGCCCAGTCCGGGTTGCCGTAGCCGGTCACCGTGCCGGCGATGTCGAACACGTCCTTGACCACCACGTCCAGCCCGGACAGCGGGCCGCCGGCATGCCCCTCGATCTGCAGCGGGGCCAGCAGCCCCTGGTCGAGTTGACTCGGTTGCATCGTGTCCCCCTTCAGGCTTCGCCGCCGGCCGGGCCCGCGGCGCGCGCGCCGCCGTATTGCGACAGGTCGGTGCCGGTCTCCTCGATGCTGCGCCCCGAGGTCTGCGTGCCATAACGCCAGATCGGCAGGATGCACAGCACGCTGAGCACCGCCAGCACGGTGAACAGCGTCGCGCTGCCCAGTCGCGCCGACAGGATGGGGAAGAAGTAGATGAGCACCACCCCGGTGAGGAAGCGGGTCACGCATTCGCCGAGCATCACTCCCGATGCCCGCAAGCGGGTCGGGAATTGTTCGGCCATGTACAGCTTGGACAGCGGGAAGGTCGCGTAGACCAAGCCCCAGGTCACCGCCGCGGCGAGCACCACGCCGGCCTCCGGCAGGTGCTGGCCCAGCGCGATGGCGCCCAGCGCGGTGCCGAGCATCAGCGCGACGATGCCCCGCCGACGGCTGAACTTGTCGCCCACGCTGCCGGCGATCGCGGTGGTCAGCACGGTGAGGAACAGCAGGCCCGAGGTGTAGTACAGCGCGCTGGACTTGCTCGCACCCATGCGGTGCAGGATGCTCGGGCCGTAGATGGTGATGACGTAGAACAGGATGAACGGCGACAGCAGCGCCAGGTACGACACCACCATGCGAGCCAGGTACGGCGGCTTGAACAGGTCGGCCAGCGACGCCCCGCCGCTGCGGCCGATCTGCAGCACCTGCAACGCGGTCGGGTCGATCAGCTTGTCGTCATGCGCGACACCGCTGCGGTCTTCGAGCATCTCGACCAGCTCGCGCACCTTGTGGATCTTCCCCACGCGCAGCAGGAAGCGCGGCGACTCCGGCAGATAGATCAGGATCACCGGAACCAGCACGATGGCCGCGCCGCCGATCATCAGCAGCACCCGCCAGGCCTGCGCGTCGGGGATCTTGCCGACGATCAGGGCCGCGGCCAGGGTGTTGAGCCCGTAGGCGAAGCCCAGCAGCGAGTTCGACAACCCGACCGCGGTGCCGCGCCAATGCTTGTTGACGAACTCCGACAACAGCAGGTAGGGAACCGGGAACACCGCGCCCTGGCCGAGCCCGGCGATGAAACGCAGCAAGGCCAGGTCGGTCACGTTGCGCGAGAAGGCAGCGAGGAAGGTGAACACGCTGAACACCACGATCCCGCCGAGCAGCGTGGTCTTGCGGCCGTAGCGGTCGGCCAGCCGACCGGCCGGAAGCAGCCCGATCACGATGCCCAGGGTGCCGCTGCTGCCGATCAGGCCGATGTCATGCGGCTCGAGATGCCAGACTCCCTTGAGCAGCAGGATCACCGGCGCGATGATGCCGATGTCGAAGGCCTCCAGGATCCATACCAGCCCGAGCAGGGCGACGATGAGCAGGATGATGCGGTTGACCGGCAATCGGTCCAGCCGCGCCAGCAGGTTCTCCTGCTCGTACAACTCTTGCGAAGGCGTAGTCGCCATGGGTGTCTCCTCCCAGTGAATAGGCGTGCTGCACGACGGGTCGGTATCGTCCCGCCCCGGCAGCCGTGCGGGTCGCGACGGCTGCCGGGATCGGGCTCCCCTGCGATGCCCCGTCGCAAGGCTCTCGCGGGAATTCTTGCAAGCGCTCGGGATGCGCTGCGCCGGCGCATCCGCTGGTGTATCGTGGACAGATCCCTCCAGGTTTCGAAGCCGGCGCGGCGCCAGTCAGACCATGTGCCAGCCGTGGCTGACCACGATCGACTGCCCGGTCAATGCGTTGCTCGGGAACGCGGCGAGGAACAAGGCTACCTCGGCGACATCCTGCACGGTCGTGAACTCGCCGTCCACCGTCGTGGCCAGCATGACCTCCTGCACCACCTGGCGCTCGCTGATTCCGCGTTCCTGCGCGAGCTGGGGAATCTGGCGTTCCACGAGTGGCGTGCGCACGAAACCCGGACAGATCAGGTTCGCTCGCACCCCGTACGCCGCGCCCTCCTTGGCCACCACCCGGCACAGCCCCGCCAGCCCGTGCTTGGCGACCACGTAGGGCCCCTTGAGCACCGAAGCCTCGTGCGAGTGCACCGAACCCATCAGCAGCACGCTGCCGCCGCGCCCCTGCGCGCGCATGTGGCGCAGGCAGGCGCGAGTGACCAGGAAGCCACCGTCCAGATGCACCGACACGATGCGCCGCCAATCGGCATAGGACACGTCGGCGATCGCCTCCAGGTGCTGCACTCCGGCATTGCTGACCAGCACGTCGATTCCGCCCAGCGCCGCCGCGGCCTGGTCGACCGCCTGGGTCACCTGCTCCTCGGAGGCCACATCCATCGCCAGCGCGATCGCGCGGTCCGACTGCAGTTGCAGCTCCTCGAGCACGCGCTGCGCGGCGTCGCGGTCCAGGTCGGCCAGGCAGAGCCTGGCGCCGGCCTGGGCGAAGCGGCGCGCGATCGCCGAGCCGATTCCGCCCGCGGCGCCGGTGATCAGCGCTGTCTTTCCTGCCAGTTGCATTCCCGCTCCCTTCGTTGGCCACTGCCGCCGCGCGCGGCGCCGCGCATCGGGCCTATTCCAGCACGCCGGCCATCGCCGCGGCCTGGCCTTCGGCGTCGGCGTCCTGGTCCATGCTCGCGCCGATCGGCTCCCATTTGATCAGCAAGGCCGACGCCAGCCCCACCGCGGGCACCAGCAGCAGCAGGCCGATCATGTTGTAGAAGCCGACCCGGGCCTTGAGCAGCGGAAAGAAATAGAAGCCGAGGACGCTGCCCACCCGCACCATGCCTTGCCCCCACCCGGTTCCGACACCCCGGATGCGCGTCGGATACGACAGCGCCGCCATCGTCATGCCCTGCGAGCCCGGTCCGAAGGAGTGGCCGAGGATCATCAGGCCGACCAGCAGGCCGCGCATTTCAGGGGACAGCCCGGCATGCAGGCGATACAGGGCCAGCAGCGCGGCGAACACGACCGCATAGCCCAGGATGGCCATTCTGCGGGTACCCATCCGGCGCGTGACCGACACGTTGAGAACCGCGCCGACAATCCCGAACAGATTGAAGGCGATCGCGCCCAGGATGGCATTGATGAACGCCGCTCCGAAGAGCGTCTGCGAGATCGAAGGCAGGTTGAACCCGATCGCAAAATATTCCATGCTCTGGGTCATGCAGATCGCCGAGATCAGCAAGGTGCGCTTGGCGTACAGCGGCTGGAAGATCTCGGAGAATGCCGGGCGCTGCACCGGCTTGGAGGGCGCCCGCCCGCCTTGCGCGGCCACGTGGACCTTGACCTTGTAGGTGCTCTCGAGGATGCGCGCCGCTTCCTCCAGGCCGACGTTCTGGGCCGCCCAGGGTGCGCTCTCCTTCACGTAGATGAACCGAAGGATCAGGATGAGCAGTGCCGGAACCGCGCCGAACCCCACCGCCACGCGCCAGAGTTCGTCGCCAAAGCCGGCGTAATAGAACGGAAGGATCACCAGCCCGGTGCACGAGGCGGCCAGGAACCACATCAGCTGCCACAGGTTGATGCCTCCGCCGCGCTTGTTCCGGTTGACGAATTCGGCGATGAAACTCAAGGCCACGGGGAAGTCCAGGCCGACCCCCAGGCCCATCAGGAAGCGAAACACCAGCAGCATCGCCAGGTTGACCGACAAGGCCGCGCCCACCGCGGACACGACCAGCAGCACCAGGTCGACCAGGAACATCTTGTAGCGCCCGACCAGGTCGGTGGCCTTGCCGCCCCAGATCGCACCGACCAGCGCTCCGATGGCCATCATCGCCGTCACGCTGCCGATCTCGAAGGGCGACAGTCCGAAGCTCTGCTTGAGTGCCGGCACGCCGATTCCCAGACTGGTGAAGTCGTAGGCGTCGACGAACACCCCGCCGAGGGCGATCATCACGATGAGCGCGCTCGAGCGGGCTCCCGGATGTTCATCGACGAACTTCGAAACGTCGCTTGCGCTGCGGATGGTCAATTCCTGGGTCATCATGTCTTCCTTCCGGTGGTACCGCTGCCTGCGCAACGGTGTGCCTGGTGCGCACGATACGGCGCGCCCGAACGCTCGGCCGCGCGCTGCACCCTGGCGACGCGTGCGCGGTCGATCGCCCTGTGCCCGACTCCCTGTGGTGTATACCTCCTGCAAAGATCGGTGAAAACCGGCGCCGGCGCGCGCCGGCGGCCCGGCCAGCCGCGTGCGGGGACCAGGCCGCGACACGCGGCGACCGGCGGGCTGGGCAGGCGACCGGACACCGTCAACTGCCGATGGCCAGATCCACGCCGGCGAAGCGGATGCGGGCGCGCTGGATGTCCCTGCGCGACCCGAGGTAGCGGATCAATTCGTGCAGCGGCGAAGTCCTCTCGGGGTAGCGCCGACCCCTGGGCTGCAACTGCTCGATCAGCGACTTGTCGTAGAAGGCGCGCAGCAGCAGGTCCTCGTCGCTGGCCTGGCCGCCGAGCTCGGCGCGCAGCCGCGGCAGCCAGCCCTGCAGGCGGGCAGCCGGCGGCTCGTCGCTGATCTCGCTGTCGCGGATGCGCGCGCGCTCGAGGAATTCGTCGCTGGGGCGCGCCGCCAGCCTGCCGTAATGCCCCAGCGCGTACTTGCGCACCTCGTCGGGCACGGTCCTGTAGCGCTCGCCCTGCACCACGTTGAGCACCGCCTGGGTGATGATGTACTGCGCGAAGGGACTGACCAGGATCGGGTAGCCGAGGTCCTGGCGCACCTGCGCCGCCTCGACCAGGATTTCCGGCAGCCGCGACTGCATCCCCATGGTCTGCAGCTGGCTCTTGAGGTTGGAGATCATCCCCCCCGGAACCTGGTGCTCGTACAGCGCGGGGTCGTAGGTGGCGATCTCGCCGCGCGGCTTGCCCTCGCGCTCGGCCAGCCAGCCGAAGTACTCGGAGCTCTCGCGCAGCGCCGCGTGGTCCAGGCCGGTGCGGATTCCCAGCAGGCTGGCGCGGCGGTCGATCTCCTCGGCCGCCGGCAGCGAGGCGCCGTTGGCCAGCGGCTCCACCGCGGTGTCGCCCAGCGCGAAGCCGCTTTGCATCGCGATCTGGTAGACCTCGGGCGACAGCGCCGACTGGCAATGCGAATGCAGGCGCATGGGCACCGACCCCGCCGCGGCGACGACCGCCGGGAACAGCGTGCGCGCGCGCTGCGGGGTCAGCAGTCCGGTCGGATCCTTGACCGAAATGAAGTCGGCCTTCAGCGCGACCAGCTCGCGTGCCCGCTGCACGTAGTAGTCATCGGTGTGCACCGGGCTCAGGGTGTAGGTCATCATCGCGTTGACCAGCATCCCGGCGTCGTGCGCCGAGCGCACCGAGGACTCGATGTTGCGGTTGTCGTTGAGGGCGTCGTAGGCGGTCAGCACCTTCAGGCCGCGCCTGGCCAGAGCCTGCGAGTTGAGCTCGACGATGTCGTCGGGAAAGAGCTCGAAGGTGTAGAGGCTCTGCCCGCGGGTCAGGCCGTCGCAGGGCGTGGCGAAGCGCTGGCACAGCAGGCCGATGCGCTCGAAGGGGTCCTCGCGCAGGTAGCGCACGCAGACATCGAACACCGCGCCGCCGAGGATGTTGATGTATGCGTAGCCCACGCGATCGATGACCCCGACGATCGGGGCCATCATCTCGGTGGTCATGCGGGTGGACCAGAGGCACTGGTGGGCATCGCGCAGCGTGACGTCGACCAGGCGGAATTCCTGCTGCCGGGCGGAGTGACCTGCTTGCGGGGACGGATCGGACATGTTCGGGTCGCGGTGGTCTTGCGGGAACCTGGCCGGGCATCGGCGCAGGACTGGGGGGCGCGGGGCTGCGCGGCTCAGCTCGGAGCCACGACCATCAGCACCTGGCCGAATTCGACGGCGTCGCCGTCGCCGACCAGGATGTGGGTGACCGTGCCGGCGCCGCCGGCCGGGATGGAGTTCATCAGTTTCATCACTTCGATGATGCACACCGTGGTTTGCGCGTCCACCGCCTGCCCGACCTCGACAAAGGGCCTGGCTCCGGGCTCGGGTGCGCGATAGAAGGTGCCGACCATCGGCGACTTGATCAACAACGATCCGGCCGGGAACGACGCCGCGCCGGGCGCTGCCGAAGGCTGGGCGCCGGGGGCATCGAGCAGCAGTTCGCCTGCGCCCACGTGGCCGTGGCGCTGCTGCGTCGCGGCCTGCTGGGTCATCACCTGTTGCGCCGCCGCCTGCTGCGGCGCCGCGGGCTGGCGCACCGGGGCTTGCTGCGCCGGCGCGGTGTCGACAGGCAGCGCGAGGGCTGCTGGCGCCGCGACCGCGTCGACCCGCCTGAGGTCGACCTCGAGGTCGCCGAGCTTGAGATGGAACTCGCCGAACTCCGAGCACGACTTGATCAACTCGACGAGTTCCAGCAAATCCTTATAGGACATTTGGTGGTCGTTAGCGTTCACCAGTGCAATCTCCATGAAAGGCGATCGAGGGTTCAGCCCTTTTTCCCGGTGACGACCCGGGTTTTGGGGTCTAATTTCACTCAGTGGAATTTTCTATTTCTCTGAGTGCAATTCTTGCAGCCGCGGCGAGGCATTGCAATAATCAAATCGATCGCCGCCACTCTTTCCGACTCAGGAGAATCCCTATGCAGCCCGTCATCATCACCGTCGCCATCACCGGCGCATTGCCTCGCAAGAAGGACAGTCCGGCGGTGCCCGTCACGCCGTCGGAGCAGGTCGAGTCCACCCACGAGGCCTTCGAGGCCGGTGCCTCGCTGGTGCATATCCACGTGCGCAATCCCGACGAGTCGCCGAGCTCCGACCCCGAGCTCTACGGGCGCGTGCAGGAAGGGGTGCGCAAGCATTGCCCGGGAATGATCGTGCAGTTCTCCACCGGCGGCCGCGGTCGCGACCAGACCGCGCGCGGCGCCATGCTGTACCTGCGGCCCGACATGGCCTCGCTGGCCACCGGTTCGGTGAACTTCCCGACGGGGATCTACGAGAACCCGCCCGACTTCGTCGAGGGCCTGGCGCGCTCGATGCAGGAATACGGGATCAAGCCCGAGATCGAGGTGTTCGACCTGGCGATGCTGTACAGCGCCGCCAAGCTGGTCAAGGCCGGGCTGCTCGACTCCCATGCCCACGTGCAGTTCGTCATGGGCGTGCCCAACGCGATGCCGGCCCGCCGTCCGATCTTCGATTTCCTGCGCTCGGAGTTGCAGCAGGTGCTGCCCGACGCGACGTGGGTGGCGGCGGGAATCGGGCGCATGCAATGGGAAGTCAACCAGTGGTGCCTGGCGGAGGGCGGCCATTGCCGCACCGGGCTGGAGGACAACCTGCGCTTCGACGACAAGCGGCTGGCGGCCAGCAACGCCGAGCTGGTGCGCAAGATCGTCGATGCCTGCGAAAGCCATGGCAGGCGGCCGGCCACCGCGGCCGAGGCGCGGCAGATGCTCGGCCTGCGGGCCGCGGCCTGAGGGAGCGCGCGATGAACGCAGTCGAGGGTGTGCGGCCCGCGCAAGCGGCAGCGGCAGCGGCAGCGGCGGCACCGCAGCGCTGGACGGTCGCCCAGGCGGTCGAGTTGTTCGAGCTGCCGTTGCCCGAACTCGTGTTTCGTGCCCAGCAGGTGCATCGCCAGTGCTTCGACCCCGGCGAGGTGCAGTTGTCCACCCTGCTGTCGATCAAGACCGGCGGCTGCCCGGAGGACTGCGCGTATTGCCCGCAGTCGGCCCACCACGACACCGGCGTCAAGGGCAGCGCGCTGCTCGACGTGGACAGCGTGGTCGATGCCGCGCGGCGCGCGCGCGACGCCGGCGCGACGCGCTTTTGCATGGGCGCCGCGTGGCGCTCGCCCAAGCCGCGCCAGCTCGAGCAGGTGGCCCGCATGGTCGCCGAGGTCAAGGCGCTGGGGCTGCAGACCTGCGTCACGCTGGGCATGCTGCAGCCGGGCCAGGCCGAGCGACTGCGCGAGGCGGGGCTGGACTACTACAACCACAACCTCGACACCGCTCCCGAGTTCTACGGCCGCATCATCACCACCCGCTGCTACGAGGAGCGCCTCGACACCCTCGAGCAGGTGCGGTCCGCCGGGCTGAAGGTCTGTTGCGGAGGCATCGTCGGCATGGGCGAGTCGCGCAGCCAGCGCGCCGGGCTGCTGGTGCAACTGGCCAACCTCGACCCCTACCCCGAGTCGGTGCCGATCAACAACCTGGTGCGGGTCGCCGGCACGCCGCTGGCCGACCAGCCCGAGCTCGATCCGCTGGAGTTCGTGCGCACGATCGCAGTCGCGCGCATCCTGATGCCCCGTGCCAGGGTGCGGCTGTCGGCCGGGCGCGAGAGCATGGACGACTCGCTGCAGGCGCTGTGCCTGGTCGCTGGGGCGAACTCGATCTTCTTCGGCGACACCCTGCTGACCACTCCCAATCCGCGGGCCGCGGCCGACCTGGCTCTGCTGCGGCGCATGGGCATGCGCGCCCAGTCCGCGCCGGAGGACGCCTGATGCAACAGGACCTGCAAGGGCGGGTGGCGCTGGTCACCGGCGCGGCGCGCGGCATCGGCCTGCACATCGCCGAACGCCTGGCGCGCGCCGGCTGCCAGGTCGTGCTCGGCGACATCGATGCCCAGGGCGCGGCGCGCGCCGCCGAGGCCATCGGCCCGGCCGCGCGCGCGCTGGCGATGGACGTGCGCGACCGCGCGCAGGTGCGCGCTTGCGTCGACGCGGTGCTGGATGCGCAGGGCGGCATCGACATCCTGGTCAACAACGCCGGGGTGCTCGGCCAGGGGCCGTTCGAGCAGACCGACGGCGCCGCGTGGGACGAACTGGTGGCGGTCAACCTGACGGGAATCTTCAACTGCGTGCAGGCGGTGGCGCCGTCGATGATCGACAGGGCGCGAGGCAACATCATCAACCTCGCGTCGGTGTCGGCGGCGCGCGGCGGCGGCTCGGTGGGCAACACCTGGTACGGCACCACCAAGGCCGGCGTGGTCGCGATGACCCAGGGGCTGGCGCGCGAACTCGGCCCGCGGGGCGTGCGGGTCAATGCGATCTCCCCCGCGGTGGTCGACACCGACATGATGCGCCCCTACCTGACCGGGGCGCTGCGCGACGCGATCACCTCGCGCATCCCGCTGCGGCGGCTGACCCTGCGCAGCGACGTCGGCGAAGTCGCCGCCTGGCTGGCCAGCGATGCCTCGGAGTTCGTCACCGGGCAGACCATCGCGGTCGACGGCGGCCTGCTCTGCACCTGAGGCGGCTCGCGCCGCGCGAGCGGGCGCCGGCCCGGCGCTCAGCGGCCGGCCGGCGGTGACGGGCGCAGGCTCTCGCCGCCCTCCGGGTACCAGCCGTGCTCGCGCCCCAGCGCATGCGCCTGCGCGCGCTGCAGCGAGGCCTGCTGCTCGCGCGGCCGCGCGCGCCGCTCCAGGCCGAGGGCGGCGATGACCTGCTGCGGGCGCGGCCTGCGCCGGGTGCTCAACCGCGCGGCGGCCAGGCGGATCGCGCGCGCCTCGGCGTGCTCGACCAGCCATCGCAGCTGCGCGGCGTCCTGCGAGTTCTCGATGCGCATTCCCCAATCGGACGGGGAACCCTCCGAATCGCTTCCAGGCATCTGCGACCCCCTGTAGTCGGCAACCCGACGACCCACCGGCAACGGCGCGGCAGCCCGCGACAGGCGTTGCGCCGATGATAAGGGCAGCGCCCGCCGCGGCGGCTCAGCGCGCCAGCGGCAAGAGCAGCGATTCCTTGATCTCCTCCATGACGATACTGCTGCGCGACTCCGCGGCAACCGGAAGCCGCTTGAGCACACTGCCGAGCAGGCTTCGGTATTCCCTGATGTCGCGCAGTCGGAACTTCAGCAAGTAGTCGAAATCACCCGATATGAGGTGGCATTCCAGCACCTCGGGCATCTGCAGCAGTTCGTCGCGCACGGCGTCGAACACATCGGCCCCCTTCGCCGCCAGCTTGATTTCCACATAAACCAGCAGGGGCTTGTCCACCGCGCTGGCGGACACCCGGGCGTGGTAGCCGGTGATCACACCGCTGCGCTCCAGGCGCCTGACCCGCTCGGCGCAAGGCGAGGCGCTGAGGCCGACGCGGGTGGCCAGTTCGGTGATGGGCAGCCTGCCTTCGCGCTGCAGGAAGTCCAGTATGCGGCGGTCGATCCGGTCGAGCTGGTGTTTTTCACCTTGCATGGCGGTCCATCGGGGGGTGTTTCAGCGAAGTATAGTGTTCATGAGCCCAAAAACGATGACATTCGCTGCCGCATGACCGGTAGATTTCGGATATCCCTGGACAATCCGGATTCCGCAATGAAAGTCATCGTCCTCGGTGCCGGCGTGATCGGCATCACCACCGCGTATTACCTGGCCAGCGCCGGGGTCGAGGTCACGGTGCTCGACCGCCAGCCCGGCCCGGCGCTGGAGACCAGCTATGCCAACGCAGGCCAGGTGTCGCCGGGCTATTCGACCCCCTGGGCGGCGCCGGGGATCCCCTTCAAGGCGCTGAAATGGATGTTCCAGCGCGATGCTCCGCTGGCCATCCGCCCGGACGGCAGCTTGTGGCAGCTGCGCTGGATGTACGCCATGCTGCGCAACTGCAACGCGACGCACTACGCCCTGAACAAGCAGCGCATGATGCGGCTGGCCGAGTACAGCCGCGACTGCCTGCGCGAGTTGCGCCAGCAGCTCGGCCTGCAATACGAACAGCGCAGCGGCGGCACCCTGCAGGTGTTCCGCAGCCGCGCCCAGTTCGAGGCCGCGCAGCGCGACATCGAGGTGCTGCGCGAATGCGGGGTCGATCACCAACTGCTGGGTGCCGACGAACTCGCCGCGGTGGAGCCGGCGCTGGCGCTGGCGCGCGACCGGCTGGTCGGCGGCCTGCGCCTGCCCAATGACGAGACCGGAGATTGCCGGCTGTTCACCTCGGAGCTGGAGGCGCGCGCCAGGCAGCTGGGCGTGGCGTTCGGCTACGGCACCCCGGTCGACGCGGTGCAGCGCGACGGCCTGCGCGTCACCGGAGTGCTGGCCGGCGGCCGGCTGCTGCGCGCCGATGCCTGCGTGGTGGCCTGCGGGAGCTATTCGCGCGAGCTGCTGCTGCCGCTGGGCATCGAGCTGCCGCTCTACCCGGTCAAGGGGTACTCGCTGACCGTGCCGGTGGTCGACCCGGCGCTCGCACCGCGCTCGACCGTGCTCGACGAGACCTACAAGATCGCCCTCACCGCGTTCGATCGGCGCATCCGCGTCGGCGGCATGGCCGAGCTGGCCGGCTTCGACCTGCGCCTGGACCCCAGGCGGCGCCGCACCCTGGAGAAGGTCACGCGCCAGCTGTTCCCCGGCGGCGACCTCGGCGCGGCCGAGTTCTGGACCGGGCTGCGCCCGATGACCCCGGACGGCACGCCGCTGCTGGGGCCCACCAGCCACACCGGACTCTGGCTGAACACCGGCCACGGCACCCTGGGCTGGACCATGGCCTGCGGCTCGGCGCGGGTGCTCACCGACCGGCTGCTCGGGCGCCGCACCGAGATCGAGTCGCGCGACCTGGCGCTGGCCCGCACCCCCGTCGAGCGGCCGCCGGCCGCGCGCGGCTGGCCGGTGACGACGTAGCGGTCGATCGGGCCGGACGATCGGGCCGGGCACCGCGGCGGCTGTTGCCGCTCCCCCACGCGCGACGCATGCGCAGACAAATGACGCCTTTTCTGGCTTAGTATGTCATTCGTCTTTCGCGATGTGTCGATCGACGCTCGGGGCCGGCCGGGGGGCAGGCGCCCGGTGTCGAGCAGCCCCGGCGCGCGGCGCTCGCGCGCACTCGATCGTGGAGCCCGATGCGATGCCGACGCCAGCAGCAGCCGAACCACCGCCGCCATCCTCGTCGTGGTACGCCCGCGCGATGGAGCGCCTGATCGAGGTCGTGCAACGCCTTTCGCTGGCGCGCGACCTCGAGACGGTGATGCAGATCGTGCGCCGCGCCGCGCGCGACCTGACCGGCGCCGACGGCGCGACCTTCGTGCTGCGCGAAGGCGAGCAGTGCTTCTACGCCGACGAGGACGCCATCGCGCCGCTGTGGAAGGGCCGTCGCTTCGCGTTGAGCGAATGCATCAGCGGCTGGGTGATGATCCACAAGGTCCCGGCAGCGATCCAGGACATCTATGCCGACGCGCGCATTCCCGCGCAGGCCTACCGGCCGACCTTCGTGAAGAGCCTGGCCATGGTGCCGATCCGCGCGGCCGAGCCGCTGGGGGCGATCGGCAACTACTGGGCCAGCGAGCACCAGCCCTCGGCCGACGAACTGCGACTGCTGCAGGCGCTGGCCGACACCACCGCGGTGGCGCTGGAGAACCTGCGCGTGCACACCGAGCTCGAGGCGCGGGTCGGCCAGCGCACCGCCGCGCTGCAGGCGATCCTCGATCACGTCGAGGCGGGAATCGCCTGGTGCGTCGACGGCGTGGTCGAGCGGGCCAACCCCAAGCTGGCCAGCATGCTCGGCGTGGTCGACGCCCGCGCCCTGCGCGGCAGACCGCTGCGCGACCTGCTGCAGGGGGCATTCGACGCCGAAGGCCTGGACCCGGCCTGGCGCGATGGCGTCGACTCCACCCCTTCGTTCGACGCCGAGCTCAGGCTGCTGCGCGCCGACGGCATTCCCTTCTGGGCGCGCGTGGCTGCGCGCACCCTTCCGGGCGGCGCTCCCGTGCGCTCGACCATCTGGCTGGTGCAGGACATCAGCGAAGCCAAGGCACGCGAGCGAGCACTCGACGAACTGCGTCGCACCGCCGAAGCCGCCGCGCGTTTCAAGAGCGAGTTCCTCGCCAGCATGAGCCACGAACTGCGCACGCCCTTGAATGCCATCATGGGCTTCTCGGAGGTGCTGCGCGACGGCCTGGCCGGCGAACTGCAGCCTCGCCAGCTCGAGTACATCGGCGACATCTACCACAGCGGCGAGCATCTGCTGGAGCTGATCAACGACGTGCTCGATCTGTCGAAGATCGAAGCCGGCCGGATGGCCCTGGAACTCGGCCCGGTGGACGTCTCCCAGCTGTTGCACGGCTGCCTGGCCATCGTGCGGGAAAAGGCCATGGCCCACCGGGTGGCGCTGCACGCCGAAGTCGCCGACGAACTCGGGATGGCGCTGCTCGACGCCCGCAAGTGCAAGCAGATCGTCTACAACCTGCTTTCCAATGCGGTGAAGTTCACCCCCGAGGGCGGCGGCGTGCTGCTGCGCTGCCTGGCGGTCACGCGTGCGCAGGCGCTGCGCGCGCTGGCCGGCTGCGACCGCAGCGTGCAGGAACTGCCCGCGGGCGACGAGCAGGCGATGCTGCAGATCGAAGTGCGCGACACCGGAATCGGCATCTCGGCCCAGGACATGCAGCGGCTGTTCGAACCCTTCGTGCAGATCGACGGCTCGCTGTCGCGGCAGTACCAGGGCAGCGGTCTGGGCCTGAGCCTGGTGCGCAGGCTCAGCGCGCTGCAGCGTGGCGCGGTCGGCCTGCGCAGCACGCTGGGCGTGGGCAGCACCTTCTGCGTGTGGCTGCCGTTGCAGCCCGCCGACGCCGCGGGTCGCGCCGTCGCGTCCGTCGCGGCGCCGCAGCAGCCGGGGCGGCCGCTCGCGCTGGTCGTCGAGGACGACGCGAGCGCGGCCGGGCTGATGCGCCTGCAACTCGAGCAGGCCGGCTGCCGGGTCGTGCTGGCCGCCAGCGCCGAGCTGGCCGAGAGCCTGCTGCGCGAGCACACACCCGCGGTGATCGTGCTCGACCTGCTGCTTCCGGGAATCGACGGCTGGGAGTTCCTGACCCGCCTCAAGAGCGACCCGGCACGGGCGGCGATCCCGGTGATCGTGGCCTCGATCGTCGCCGACTCCGGCCGCGGAATCGCCCTCGGCGCGGTCGAGGCGCTGCAAAAGCCGGTTCCGGCCAGGATGCTGCGCGAAGTCCTGCAGCGCCTGCGCCTGATCGACGCCGAGGCCAGGTCCTGCCAGAACCTGGTGCTGGTGGTCGACGACGACCCCCAGGTGCTGGAGATCGTCGGCTCGCTGATCGAGGCCCATGGCTGCATCGCGCTGCGCGCCAGCCACGGCGAGCAGGCGCTGGAACTGGCGCGCATGCACAAGCCCGACCTGGTGATCCTCGACCTGCTGATGCCGGGAATGAGCGGCTTCGAGGTGATCGCCGCGCTGCGCGCCGAACCGGCCAGCGCCGGCATCCCGGTGGTCGTGCTCACCGCCAGGCAGCTCGACGCCGGTGAGCGCGCGCAGCTGCAGGCGCAGACCTGCAACATCCTGCACAAGAGCCGGTTCAACGAGCAGCATCTGCTGGCCGCGCTGCGCCAGGCGATGGGCCAGGGCTGAGGCGAGCGCGATGGCGACCATCCTGCTGGTGGAGGACAACCCGCAGAACATGAAGCTCGCCGACCTGGTGCTGCGCAACGCCGGGCACCAGGTGCTGCAGGCGGTCGACGCCTACCAGGCGCTCGAACTGGCCCGTCTGCACCGTCCGCCGCTGGTGCTGATGGACATCAACCTGCCGGGGATCGACGGCCTCGAGGCGGCGCGGCGCATCCGCGCCGATCCCTTGCATGCCGGTGTCAAGATCTACGCCCTTACCGCCTACGCGCTGCCGGGAGACGAGGCACGCATGCTCGCCGCAGGCTGCGACGGCTACCTGTGCAAGCCCATCCACCACAAGGAGCTGCAGCGACTGGTCGAGACCGCGCTGCGATCCCCCACCTGACCAGGAGCCCTGCATGCCTGAATCGCCCTCGAAGCGGGTGCTGGTCGTCGACGACGATCCCCGCAACCGGGAATACCTCAGGCTGCTGCTCGAAACGGAGGGCCACGCGGTCCTGGAGGCCGCCGACGGCACCGACGCCGTCGAGCGTGCGCGCGGCCAGCGGCCCGACCTGATCCTGCTCGACGCGATGATGCCCGGCAAGGACGGATTCCAGGTGGTGCGCGAACTCAAGTCCGGCGACTCCACGCGATCGATCCCGGTGATCATGGTCACCGCACTGGACGATCGCGCGGCGCGCATGCGCGCGCTGGACTGCGGAGCCGAGGAGTTCCTCAGCAAGCCGCTGGACCGCGCCGAACTGTGGATGCGGGTGCGCAACCTGCTGCGACTGAAGCACTACAGCGACCTGCTGGAGCTGCACAACCGCACGCTGGAGCAGCAGGTGCGCGAGCGCAGCGCGCAGCTCAGCGCGAGCCATCTCGACACCATCTACACGGTGATGCGCGCCGCCGAATTCCGCGACCAGGAGACGGGCGCCCACATCAAGCGCATCAGCTACTACAGCCGCGAGCTGGCGCGGCGCCTGGGGATGGACTCCGGGTTCGTCGACACCATCTTCCACGCCAGCCCGCTGCACGACGTGGGCAAGATCGGGATTCCCGACCACATCCTGCTCAAGCCCGGCCCGCTGGACGGCGGCGAGCGGGCGGTCATGCAGACCCACACCAGCCTGGGAGCACGCATCCTCACCCAGGGCGACAGCGCGTCGGCGTACCTGCGCATGGGGGCGGACATCGCGTTGAGCCATCACGAACGCTGGGACGGCAGCGGCTACCCGACGGGCCTCGCCGGCGAGGCGATCCCGCTGAGCGCGCGCATCATGGCCATCTGCGACGTCTACGACGCCTTGCGCAGCCGGCGTCCGTACAAGCAGCCGATGCCCCACGACCAGGCGATGCGGATCATCCTGCGGGGCGACGGCCGCACGCTGCCCGGGCACTTCGATCCCTCGGTGCTCGACGCCTTCGCCGGCTCGCAGGCGCTGGTGGAGGCCATCTACGCCGAACACGCCGACTGACCCGGCGGCAGGCGCGCCCGCGCCGGCCTTCAGGCCTCGATGGACGCGCGAAAGCGCAGCACGCTGACCAGCAGCATCGCGGCGGCCAGCCCGGCCAGCGCCAGCAGTTGCGGCCACAGCACCGCGAAGCCGACCCCCTTGAGGAACACGGCGCGGATGACCACCAGGAAGTAGCGCAGCGGGTTGACGAGGGTGAACCACTGCAGCGCCCGCGGCATCGCGGCGATCGGAAAGGCGAAGCCGGACAGGATGAAAAACGGGTTGACCAGGAAGAAGTTCAGCGCGAAGGCCTGCTGCTGGGTGCGGGAGAAGGTCGACAGCAGCAAGCCCAGTCCGATCACCGCCAGCAGGAACAGCGCGGCGCCGACCGCCATCACCGCCAGCGAGCCGACGAAGGGGACGCCGAACCACAGCGCCCCCAGCAGCGTGACCAGGGTGATGCTGGCCGAGCCGATGACAAACGAAGGCAGGGTCTTGCCGACGATGAACTCCAGCGGGGTGATCGGGCTGACCATGATCTGCTCGAGCGTGCCGACCTCGCGCTCGCGCACGATGGCGAAGGCGGTCAGGGTCACCACCTGCAGCAGCGTCAGGCTGCCGATCACCCCGGGGATGAAAAACCAGGTATCGAGCAGCCCGGGGTTGAACCAGGGCCGTGGCTCGAGCTCGATCCCCAGCCCCGGAGCGCGCGCCGCAGCGTGCGGGCGCTGCAGCGCGGCGGCGGCCTCGGCGGCGTAGGCGCCGACGATCTGCCCGACATAGCCGGCGGCGATCAGCGCGGTGTTGGAGTTGGTGCCGTCGACGACCACCTGCAGCGGCGCCGGCCCCTGACCCTGCAGCGCGCGCTGGAACCCCACCGGAACCACGATGCCCACCACCGCGTCCCCCCGATCGATGTCGCGCTCGAGCTGCCGCTGGTCGGCGGGCGCCGCGACCAGCCTGAAGCGCCCGCTGGCGACAAAGCGCGACACCAGCGCCCTGCTGGCCTGGCTGCCGTCGAGGTCCAGCACCGCGGTGGCCACGTCGTGCACCGTGAAGCTGGCCGCGTAGCCGAACAGCAGGAGCTGCACGACCAGTGGCAGCACCAGCCGCATGAGCAGCCAGCGATCGCGGCGGAACTGCCGGAATTCCTTGAACAGCATCGCGTCGACGCGCTCGAGCATGCGTGTCCCCCGGCGTCAATCCAGGCGCTTGCGGAAGGCCCGCGCCGCCAGCCAGCCGACGACCAGCGCGAAGGCGGCGAGCGCGGCCAGCGACGGCCACAATTCCAGCAGCGGGCTGCCCTTGAGGAAGATGGCGCGCAGCAGGGTCACGTAGTAGCGGGCGTAGACCACGTGGGTCACGGCGCGCACCGCCGCGGGCATCTGGTCGATCGGGAAGGTGTAGCCCGACAGCATGGTCGTGGGCATCATGGTCACCAGCAGCGCGATCTGGCTGGCGCCGAGCTGGCTGCGCACATGCACCGAGATCAGGTAGCCGATCCCCAGCACCACCACGCTGAACAGCGCGGTCGCCACGAAAAGCGTCCACAGGCTGCCGCGCATCGGCACGTGGAACCACAGCACGGCCAGCGCGAGGCAGATCAGCGCATCGACGAAGCCGACCCCGAAGTACGGAACCAGCTTGCCCAGCATCAGCTCGAGGGCCGTCACAGGGGTCGACACCAGCTGCTCCATGGTGCCGCGCTCCCATTCGCGCGACACGGTCAGCGAGGTCAGCTGCGCGCCCACCAGCGCGAGGATCACCGCGACCACTCCGGGAATGATGAAGTTGCGGCTGTCCAGGGTTTCGTTGTACCAGGTCGAAGGTTCCAGGTCGATGCTGCCGGCCGCGGGCATGGCCGACCCGGTGGCGGCCGCCTCGCGCGATTGCAGCCTGGCGCTCTCCTGCGCGACGGCGACCTGCAGGTAGCCCAGCGCGATATTGGCGGTGTTGACATCGGTGGCGTCGAACACCGCCTGCAGTGGCGCGCTGCCGGTGGCGGCCAGGCTGCGCGAGAAGTCGGGCGGCACGACCACCGCCGCGGCGCACCTGCCACGGTCCAGCGCGGCTCGCAGCCCGGAGTCGTCGCGCGGCGCCGCGACCAGCCGGAACCACCCGCTGCCGGTCAGCGACGCGACGACCCCGCGGCTGAGCTGGCTGTGCTCCTGGTCGAGAGCGCACAGCGGAACGTGGCGGATGTCCAGGCTGACCCCGTAGCCGAGCAGGCCCATCTGCATCAACGGCATGAGCAGCGCGATCGCCAGGCTGCGCGGATCGCGCACGATCTGCAGCGCCTCCTTGCGCGCCACGGCGAACAGCCGGCGCAGGTTCATGGGCCCTCCCCGCGGTGGCCGCGCGCGACCTGGCGCACGAACACGTCCTCCAGGCTCGGGGGCACGCGCTGCGCCTCGCCGGCCTGGAGCCCGGCCTCGCGCAGCAGGCGGCCGAGCTGCTGCGGCGGCGGCGCGCCGTCACCCAGCAGCACGTGCACGCGGTCGCCGAAGATCGACGCGTCGACGACCCCCGGCAGTCCGGCCAGTCGTTGCAGCGCGCGGCCCAGCGGAGCGCAGGCGATCTCCACGAGGTCGGCGCCCAGCCCGCGCGCGCGCAACTCGCCGGGGCTGCCGCTGGCGACCAGCCGGCCACGGTCGATCATCGCGATGCGGTGGCAGTACTCGGCCTCTTCCATGTAGTGGGTCGACACCAGGATGGTCACGCCGCCGGCCGCCAGCTCGTGGATGAGGTCCCAGAAGCGCCTGCGTGCCGACGGCTCGACGCCCGAGGTCGGCTCGTCGAGGAACAGCACCGGCGGACGATGCAGGATCGCGCAGCCCAGCGCCAGCCGCTGCTTCCAGCCTCCGGCCAGGGTCGCCACCAGCGCGTCGGTGCGGCCCTGCAGGCCCGACATCGCGATCGCGTAGTCGACCCGCTCGCGCTGCAACTGCCGCGGCACGCGGTAGATGCCCGCGAAGAAGCGCAGGTTCTCGGCGACCGTCAGGTCGCCGTACAGCGAGAATTTCTGCGACATGTAGCCGATGTGCTCGCGCAACTGCTGCGCCTGCGCGCGCACGTCGAATCCGGCCACCTCGGCCTGCCCGTCGCTGGGACGCAGCAGGCCGCACAGCATGCGGATGGTCGTGGACTTGCCCGCTCCATTGGGGCCGATGAATCCCATGACCTCGCCGCGGGCGATGCGCAGGTCGAGGTGGTCGACCGCGGTGAAGTCGCCGAAGCGCCGCGTCAGTCCCAGCGCGCGCACCGCGTCGCGGGCGTCGGGCGCCGCGCGGTTCGCGGCCAGGCCGGCGGAGTCGGTCATCGCGGCTGGCCGTGCGCGTCTGGCGCGGGCTGTTCGAGCAGGGCGACGAACACGTCCTCGATTCCGGGCTCGACCGGCGAGACGCTCGATCCCGGCTCCCCGGCCAGCGCGGCGCGGATGTCCTCGATGCGCCGCGCCGCGTCGTCGACCCGTACGTGGACCCGATCGCCCATCAGCAGGGTGCCGAGCACCCCGGGCAGGCGCGCCAGGCGCTCGCGCAGCTCGCGCGGACGCTCGGCGCCGACCGCCAGCAGCGCGCCCGGCATGCGCGACTTCAAGCTCGCCGGGGTGTCGCAGTAGCGCACCTCGCCGGCGTGGAACAACGCCAGCCGCGTGCAGCGCTCGGCCTCGTCCATGTACGCGGTGGCCATGACGATCGCCACCCCCGTTTCGCGCAGGCGATACAGGATGGCCCAGAAGTCTCGGCGCGACACCGGGTCGACGCCGGTGGTCGGCTCGTCGAGCAGCAGCACGCGTGGCGTGTGGATCAGCGCGCACACCAGCCCGAGCTTTTGCTTCATTCCGCCCGACAGCCGGCCGGCCAGGCGGCTCTCGAAGCCGGCCAGGCCGGCGGCACCGATGAGCTCGGCGCCGCGGCTGCGCCGCTCGGCCGCCGCGACGCCGAACAGGTCGGCGTAGAAGCGCAGGTTCTCGGCCACCGTCAGGTCCTCGTAGAGGCCGAAGCGCTGCGGCATGTAGCTCAGGCGCAGCTTCGCCGACTCGGGGTCGGCGAGCACGTCGACGCCGTCGATCTCGATGCTCCCGGCGTGCGCCCCCAGCACTCCGGCCAGCATGCGCATGGTCGTCGTCTTGCCGGCGCCATCGGGGCCGACGAGGCCGAAGATCTCGCCGGCGGCCACCTCGAAGGACACGTCGCGCACCGCGCGCAGCTCGCCGAAGCGGCGCTGCAGCCCCCGCGCGCGGATCGCCACGCCGGCCGCGGCGGCCATCACCGCACCGGCAGGCGCGCCAGACTGACCTCCACCGGCATGCCCGGCAGCAGGTCGTGGCGCGGGTTGTCGACATCGACCCGCAGGCGAAAAACCAGGGTCACGCGCTCGGCGCGGGTTTCCACGGTCTTCGGGGTGAATTCGGCCTGCGGTGAAACGAAGGACACGCGAGCCCGCCAGACATGGCCGGGCACGCCGTCGGCGCGCACCTGGGCCGCCTCGCCCAGGCGCACGTGGCCCAGATCGAGTTCGTTCAGGTAGCAGCGCACCCAGACGTGATCGAGATCGTCCAGGGTGTAGATCGCCACTCCGGGACCGGCCAGTTCGCCGAGCTCGGCCTGGCGTACCGCCAGCACCCCGGCCATCGGTGCGCGCAGCACGGTGTAGCCCAGGACCAGGCGATCGAGCGCGACCTTGCGCCGCGCCGCCTCCAGGCTCGCCGCGGCCAGCTCCACGTTGCCCCCGGCGACCCGTTGCAACGCGGTGTCGCGGCGCAGCCCGGCCGCCGACTGCGCGGCCGCGGTGGCGGCCTGCTCGGTGCTTTGCAGCGACGCCGCGCCGCTGGCCAGCTGCCCGCGGGCGATGCGCAGGTCGACGCGCTTTTGCGCGAGGTCGGCGCGGTCGGACAAGAGCGTCGCCTGCTGCGCCGCCAGGTTGCCGCGCGCCACCTGCAGCTGGCGCAGCGCCACCGCCTGCGCCGCCTGGTCGATGGCGAGCTGGCGCCGGTACACCCGGTCGTCGATGCGCGCCAGTACCTGGCCGGCGGCCACGCGACGGCCTTCGTCGTACGACAGCTGGGTGAGCGTCCCCTGGACGTTGGAAAAGCTCAGCACGCTCTCGTGTGCCTCGACGTTGCCGGTCAGCACGATCGTCGCGGCGGGCCTGCCCGCACCCGACAGCCGCTCGCGCAACGGCCCCCAGGCCGCCCATGCCGCGAGCGCCGCAGCCAGCGCCGCGACGAGGAACGCGATGCGCATCCTGGCCTTCATGTCCCCGGCAGTGTGGTCCCGGCGATGCCGGAGCGCATTGACCTGGGTCATCAGCGTCGGCAGGCCCAGGGTCTGCTGCGCGGCGTGAAGCGGCCAAGGTCGCGAGCTCCGCTTTTTTGCGACAATCGATGCGCGCAGACCCGGCCCCCGCCGGACTCCCTGCAAGCCAAGCGAAGGTCACGATGGCGATTCAATCCGATTCCCCGCCGAGCACCGGTGTCATCGGCATGGCCAACCGCCTGGCTCGCGACGTGCGCACGCTGGCCGATGATCGCGAGCAGTTGCAGGCGCAGGTCACCGCCAACCGCGCCGGAGTGGAGACGCTGCTGTGCTCGCTGGTCGACACCTTCAACCCCCACCTGGGCGGGCACGGCAGGCGGGTGGCCAGGCTGGTGGACCTGCTGGCGCTGCGCCTGAAGGTGTCCTATGCGTCCCACGTGGCGCTGCGCCAGGCCGCGCTGTTCCACGACATCGGCATGCTCGGGGTGCCGCGCCAGAGCCTGTTCACCCGCTGGGATGAGCTGTCGGAGACCGACCGCAGCCTGATCCTGTCCCACGCCGACATCGGCGCCTCCCACCTGCGCAGCCTGCCGTGGTACCAGGCCGGCGCGCCGGCGGTCGCCGCGCACCACGAACACTGGGACGGCAGCGGTTTTCCGCGGCGGCTGGCCGGAGAGGACATCCCGATCGGAGCGCGCATCCTGAGCATCTGCGACACCTACGACGAAATGCTCAACAAGCCGCCCGATGCGCCGGCGCGGTTCGACGAGGCCGAGGTGATCGAGCACATGCGCGCGCACGGCGGACGCAAGTTCGACCCTCGCATCCTCGAGATGTTCCTGGGCATCGTCGCCGAGAACTCGCCGCACCGGCAGGAACGCGAACCGGCGCCCGGCGAACTGGCGCTCGGGCTGGCGCAACTGCGCGCCGGCCAGTGCCTGGCGCGCGACCTGGTCAACGCCTCCGGGCTGGTGCTGCTGACCCGCGGGTCGGTGCTGGCCGAATCCAACGTGCTGCGGCTGCAGGCACTGCGCGGCCTGAACGCGGTGGTCGAGCCGGTGTACGTGCAGGCGTCCTGACGCGCGGTTCAGTCCAGCACCACGTCCAGCAGCGCGGGCCCCGGCTGCTCGCGTGCCTGGCGCAGGGCATCGGGCAGCCGATCCGGGCTGTCGACCCGCTGCGCGGCGACGCCCTGGCCCTGCGCCAGCCGCACGAAGTCCAGGCCCGGCAGCTGCGTGCCCTGCGGCACGGCCCCGGGCG
>JAJZVU010000029.1 GCA_021845505.1 Pseudomonadota bacterium
CGTGCTGAACAACGCCTCGTTGTACGCGTCCGCTCCTCGCATCTCTCGTCTCTCACCGTTGCTCGTCACTGCCCCACATCCTCGTCGATCACGGCGCAGCGCGCCAGTATTTCAACGGCCTGCTAGGGATGGTGTTCAGAACTCACGTGGCGCCCGCCGGCCACCGCCCCGAAGGGCTCGGGCCCAGACGAGCGCTGCCCCACCTGTCGGCTTGCCTGTGCCACCGGCACAGGCTGCGCCGCGCAGGCAGGCCATGCCGGGAAGCGCGGGGCGCTCGCCGGACTGTGGCGTGAGAGCAGCGCAAGAACCGCAGCAGAGAACAGGGCCGGAACAGGTGCGCAGCCCGAGCCGACGTAACCCCGGCGTAACCCGGCAACGAAAAAGCCCGCCAAGAGGCGGGCCAAGTCGTTGAGTCTATTGGTGCCGGTGAAAGGAATCGAACCCTCGACCTTCTCATTACGAATGAGCTGCTCTACCGACTGAGCTACACCGGCGCGAAACCGTCGATCATACCTGATGGCCCGGTCATGCGGCCGGGGCGGCCTCGGCCTCCAGGTGGTACTGGCGCAGGCGCTCGATTTCGTCGCGCGAGCCCAGCATCACCGCGGCGCGCTGGTGCAGTTCCTCGGGCTGGATGTCCAGGATGCGCTGGCTGCCGGCGATCGCCAGGCCGCCGGCCTGCTCGACCAGCAGGGCCATCGGGTTGGCTTCGTACATCAGCCGCAGCCTGCCGGCGCGCCGGGGTTCACGGCGATCCCAGGGGTAGAGGAACACCCCGCCGCGCTGCAGCACGCGGTGCACGTCGGCCACCATGCTGCCGACCCAGCGCATGTTGAAGTCCTTGCCTCGCGGTCCCTCGCGGCCGGCCAGGCACTCGTCGATGTAGCGCCGCACCGGTTGCGCCCAGTGGCGCATGTTGGACATGTTGATCGCGAACTCGGAGGTCGCAGCGGGGATCCGCAGGTCCTGCTGGGCCAGCACGAAGCCGCCCTGGTCGGCGTCCAGCGTGAACGCGCACACGCCGTGCCCCAGGGTCAGCACCAGTGTGGTCTGCGGGCCGTAGGTGCAGTAGCCGGCGGCGACCTGGCGGCTGCCGGGCTGCAGGAAGTGCGCGGCCTGCACCTCCTCGACCCCCTCGTCGAGGTGGAGCACCGAGAAGATGGTGCCGATGGTGACATTGACCTCGATGTTGCTCGAGCCGTCCAGCGGGTCGTACAGCAGCAGGTATTCGCCGCGCGGAAAGCGGTGGGGGATCGGGTGGATGCGTTCGAGTTCCTCGGACGCGATGGCCGCCAGGTGGCCACCCCATTCGTTGGCCTCGAGCAGCACGTCGTTGGCGATGACGTCGAGCTGCTTTTGCACCTCGCCCTGCACGTTGCTGCTGGGCAGGCTGCCCAGGATGCCCTGGGCGGCGCCTCGGTTGACCGCGCGGCTGATGCGCTTGCAGGCGCGCGCCACCTGCTCGATCAGCAGCCGCAGCGAGCCGGGGATGTGGCCGTGGCTGCGCTGCTGCTCGATCAGCCAGCGCGACAGGCTGACGGGGTTGTCGGACATGGTTGGCCTGGTGGTGAGTGGGCCGCGGCCCGGCCCCGGCGAAACATTGTCGGGCTCAGGCCAGGGCCTTGTCGAGGATTTCCCGGCAGTCGGCCGAAAGCGCCGGGTCGGCTGCGAGATCGCGGATCACCGGCTCGGCCGCCTGGGCGTAGGGGGCGGCCAGCTTGCGCCAGCGTTCCATCGCCCGCGCCAGGCGCGCCGCGACCTGCGGGTTGATCGAGTCGAGAGCCCGCACCTGTTCGGCCCAGAACGCGTAGCCGGCCGCGTCGGCGCGGTGGAAGGCGCCGGGGTTGGCCTGGCAGAAGGTGGCGATCACGCTGCGCGCCCGGTTGGGGTTGCGCAGGCTGAAGTCGCGGTGGCGCATCAGCTCGCGCACCTCGTCGACCTGCACCCCGGGCGCGGCCGCCTGCAGCGCGAACCACTTGTCCATCACCAGCGGCTCGCCGGCGAACTGCGAGGCGAAGCGTTGCAATGCGGCGCCGGCCAGTTCGGCGCGCGCGCCGACCAGCGCGGACAACGCGGCGAAGCGGTCGCTCATGTTGTCGGCGTCCTTCACCGCCTGGTAGGCGCGGCCCTGCCAGGGCGCGTCGCCCAGCAGGCACAGCGAGCCCAGCGCCAGGTTGCGCAGCGCGCGCCGCGCCGCGCTGGCGAAGTCCGGGCTGTAGCCCTGGCGCGGCGCCAGTCGGTGCCACGCGCGCTGCCAGTCGTCGCGCAGGCCCTCGGCCAGCAGCAGGCGCAGTTGCTGGCGCGCCTGGTGGATGCGCGGGGGGTCGATCAGCTGCAACTGTTCGGCGATGTAGCCTTCGCCGGGCGGGGTCAGCAGCAGTTCCTGCAAGGCCGGGTCGAGGCGCGGGTCGGACAGCACCGCGCGCAGCGCGCCCAGGTATGCGGGGTCGAGTCGCGGCGGGCTGCCGGCGGCAGCCGCTGGCAGCAGACGCGCCAGCGCCAGGCGCTGCGCCGCCTCCCAGCGGTTGAACGCGTCGGTGTCGTGGGCCAGCAGCACCAGGCGCTGCGCGTCGTCCAGGTCGTCGTCGAGGATCACCGGCGCCGAAAAGCCCCGCAGCAGCGAGGGCACCGGCGGCTGCTCGACTCCATGCAGCGTGAAGCTGTGCTCGGCCTGGTCCAGCACCAGCAGCGCCTCGCCGAGGGTTTCGCCGTGTTCGTCCAGCCGCATGCGCAGCGGCGTGCCGTCGCGCGCCAGCAGGCCCAGGCGCAGCGGGATCACCTGCGGCTGCTTGTCGGCCTGGCCTGCGCTCGGCGGGCACGTCTGCTGCACGTGCAGCGTGTAGACGCGCCGCGCGGGGTCGTACTCGCCGCGGCTGCGCAGTCGCGGCGTTCCGGCCTGCGAGTACCACAGCGCGAAGGCCTCGCGCCGCCGCGCCAGCTCGGAGTCGGGGTTGGCGTCGGCCATCGCCGCCAGGAAATCGTCGCAGGTCACGGCCTGGCCGTCGTGGCGGGCGAAATATTCCCGCAGGCCGCGCGCGAAGCCCTCGCGCCCGACCAGGGTCTGCATCATGCGCACCACCTCGGCGCCTTTCTCGTAGACGGTCGGGGTGTAGAAGTTGTCGATGGCCACGTAGCTGTCGGGGCGCACCGGGTGGGCCATCGGGCCGGCATCCTCGGGGAACTGCAGTGCCCGCAACGCGCGCACGTCCTCGATGCGCCGCACCGCGCGCGCCGACTCGCCGCCGGCGGCCGCGGCCAGGTCCTGGCTGAACTCCTGGTCGCGGAACACCGTCAGCCCTTCCTTCAGGCTGAGCTGGAACCAGTCGCGGCAGGTCACGCGGTTGCCGGTCCAGTTGTGGAAGTATTCGTGGCCGACCACCGACTCGATGTTCTGGAAGTCCGCGTCGGTGGCGGTCGCGGGGTTGGCCAGCACGTACTTGGTGTTGAAGACGTTCAGGCCCTTGTTCTCCATCGCCCCCATGTTGAAGTCGCTGACCGCGACGATCATGAAGCGCTCGAGGTCGAGGCTGAGGCCGAAGCGCTGTTCGTCCCATGCCTGCGCCAGCACCAGCGAGCGCATCGCGTGCTCGGTCTTGTCCAGGTCGCCCTCGCGCACGTAGACCTGCAGCAGATGCTGGCGGCCGTCGCGGCTGCTCACCCGCTGCTGGCGGCTGACCAGCCGTCCGGCGACCAGCGCGAACAGGTAGCAGGGCTTGGGGAAGGGGTCGTCCCAGGAGGCCTGCAGGCGCCCGTCGTCGAGCCTGCGCTGCTCGACCAGGTTGCCGTTGCTCAGCAGCACCGGGAAGCGCGCGCCATCGGCGCGCAGCACCACGCTGAAGCGGCTCATCACGTCCGGGCGGTCGGGCCAGAAGGTGATGCGCCGGAAGCCCTCGGCCTCGCATTGGGTGAAGAACGCGCCGCCCGACATGTACAGCCCGGACAGGTGGGTGTTCGACGCCGGCGAGCAGGTGTTGAGCACCTCCAGCTCGAAGCGCTCGGGCAGCTTGTCCAGCCGGATGCCGCCGGCGGACTGGGCGTAGACGTAGGGCTTGCCGTCGACCCTGAGCGACTGCAGGGTGATGTCCTCGCCGTCCAGGTGCAGCGCTGCGTCGGCGCCGAAGCCCGGCCTGCGCTGCACCTGCATGCGGCTTTTCACGCGGGTGCGCTCGGGGTCGAGGTCGAATTCCAGCTGCACATGCTCGATGGCATAGGCGGCGGGGGCATAGTCCAGGCGGGAGATCGCGGGGGCTTGGTCGGTGCGCATGGGGCTCGTGCTGGCGGGAGGTGGGGTGCCGCAGCGGGCGGGGCGGGGCCGGCGGGCCGCCGGCGGCCGCGGGCTCAGAGGCCCCGCTTCAGGCTGGCGGAAATGAAGTCGTCGAGGTCGCCGTCGAGCACCTTCTGGGTGTTGGACATCTCGACCCCGGTTCGCAGGTCCTTGATGCGGCTCTGGTCGAGCACGTAGGAGCGGATCTGGTGTCCCCAGCCGACGTCGCTCTTGCTGTCCTCGAGCTTCTGCTGCTCGGCCTGGCGCTTGCGCAGTTCGTGCTCGTACAGCCGCGAGCGCAGCATCGCCCAGGCCTCGGCGCGGTTCTTGTGCTGCGAGCGGTCGTTCTGGCATTGCACGACGATCCCGGTCGGCACGTGGGTGATGCGAACCGCCGAGTCGGTCTTGTTGATGTGCTGGCCGCCCGCGCCGCTGGCGCGGAAGGTGTCGATGCGCACTTCGGCGGGGTTGATCTCGATGGCGATCGAATCGTCGACCTCCGGGTAGACGAACACGCTGGCGAAGCTGGTGTGCCTGCCGCCCGAGGAGTCGAAGGGGCTCTTGCGCACCAGGCGGTGCACTCCGGTCTCGGTGCGCAGCTTGCCGTAGGCGTAGTCGCCCTCGACCTTGATCGACGCGCTCTTGATCCCGGCGACGTCGCCCTCGGACTCCTCCAGCACCTCGACGCGGAAGCCCTGGCGCTCGCAGTAGCGCAGGTACTGGCGCAGCAGCATCGCCGCCCAGTCGCAGGCCTCGGTGCCGCCGGCGCCTGCCTGGATGTCCAGGAAGCAGTTGCCGGGGTCCATCGGGTTGGAGAACATGCGCCGGAACTCCAGTTCCTCGACGCGGCCGCCGGTGGCGCGCAGGTCCTCGGCGATGGCCAGCAGCGTGGCGTCGTCGTCCTCGTCGCGCGAGAGGTCGAAGAGTTCCTGGTGGTCCTGCAGTTCGCGCTCGATGCGCTCGATGGACAGCACCACCGATTCCAGCCCCCGGCGCTCCTTGCCCAGGTCCTGGGCGCGCTGGGGGTCGTCCCAGACCTTGGGGTCCTCGAGCGCCGCGCTCACCTCGCGCAGGCGCGCGGACTTGGCAGCGTAGTCAAAGATACCCCCGTAGCAGCTTCGTGCGCTCGGAGAGGTCACGCAGCTGGGACGACAGGGCGTTGAGTTGTTCGGCTTCCATGGGCGGGCGTGGCTCGGCGGGTCAGCGGAAAACCAGCATTGTCGCATTCCCCGGCGCGCCAGCGCAGGCCGCGGCGCGCCCGGCGCCGCGTGTCCTCACTTGAAGAACGCCCGCACCTTGTCGGCCCAGCTCTTGCCGCTGGGGGTGTGACGGTCGCCGCCGCGCTTGAGGGACTCGTCGAGCTGCTCGAGCAGCCGGCGCTGCTCCTCGGTCAGGCGCACCGGGGTCTCGACCTCGATGTGGCAGTACAGGTCGCCGGAGTGCGCGGCGTGGATGCCCTTGATGCCCTTGCCGCGCAGCCGCAGCGTCTTGCCCGACTGGGTTCCCTCGGGCAGTTCGATCTCCGCGCTGCCGCCGAGGGTCGGCACCTCGATGCGCGCGCCCAGCGCAGCCGCGGTCATGCCGACCGGGATGCGGCAGTGCAGGTCGTTGCCGTGGCGCTCGAACAGCGGGTGCGGCTTGATCTGGATTTCCACGTACAGGTCGCCCGCGGGGCCTCCGCCCAGGCCCGGCTCGCCGTTGCCGCTGGAGCGGATGCGCATGCCGCTGTCGATCCCGGCCGGGATCTGCACTTCCAGGGTCTTCTGGCGCTGCACCCGTCCCTCGCCGCGGCAGCTCGGGCAGGGCTCGGGGATCACCTTGCCGCTGCCGCCGCAGGTTCCGCAGGTCTGCTGCATCGCGAACGGGCCCATGCGCTGGGTGGTCGCGCCGCTGCCGCCGCAGGCCGGGCAGGCCTTGGGCTTGGTGCCCGGCTTGGCGCCGCTGCCGTGGCAGGTGGCGCAGGGGTCCCAACTGGGGATGCGCAGCGACTTGGTCGTGCCGTGCGCAGCCTCCTCCAGGCTCAGGCTGAGGGAGTAGCTCAGGTCGGCGCCGCGGTAGACCTGCGCGCCGCCGCGCTGGCGCGCCCCGCCGCCGAAGATCTCCTCGAAGATGCTGCCGAAGTCGGCGAAGCCGGCGCCGCCGAACCCGGCACCGCCCATTCCGGCGGCCGACGGGTCGACGCCGGCATGGCCGTAGCGGTCGTAGGCGGCGCGCTTCTGCGGGTCGCTGAGGGTTTCGTAGGCCTGCTTGACCTCCTTGAACCGCTCCTCGCTGTCCTTGTCCCCCTGCGTGCGGTCGGGGTGGTACTTCATCGCCAGCTTGCGGTAGGCCTTTTTCAAAGCCTCCTCGTCGGCGTCGCGGGGAACCCCCAGAACTTCGTAGAAATCTCGCTTGGCCATGGTCAAGCCTGCCGGGTGATCAGGACGAAAAGGGAGGGTGCACGCGGCACCCTCCCGGTCGACTCGGGCAACGCGCCGAGGCGCGGCCGGGGTGCATCATCGCACACTGCCGGCCCGGCTTCACGGCGCGTCGACGCCTGGCGCATCACGCCTTGCCGTCCTTGACTTCCTTGAACTCGGCATCGACCACGCTGTCGTCGCCTGCCGCGCCGCCCGCGCCGGCGCCCGCCGGCTGCGCGCCCGGCGCCTGCGCCTGCTCGGCCTGCTGGGCGTACATCTGTTCGCCCAGCTTCTGGCTGGCGCTCATCAAGGCCTCGGTCCTGGCGACGATGGCGTCCTTGTCGTCGCCCTTGAGGGCTTCGTCCAGGTCCTTCAGCGCCGCCTCGATGGCATCCCTGGTCGGCGCATCGAGCTTGGCCCCATGCTCGGCCAGGGACTTGCGCACGCCGTGGGCGGCCGCGTCGGCCTGGTTGCGCGCGTCGACCAGCTCGCGCTTGCGGTGATCGTCCGCGGCGTTCGCCTCGGCGTCGCGCACCATGCGCTGCACCTCGTCCTCGCTCAGGCCCGAATTGGCCTTGATGGTGATCTTGTTCTCCTTGCCGGTCCCCTTGTCGCGCGCGCTGACGTGCAGGATGCCGTTGGCGTCGATGTCGAAGGTCACCTCGATCTGCGGCAGGCCGCGCGGCGCCGGGGGGATGCCCTCGAGGTTGAATTCGCCCAGCAGCTTGTTGCCGGCGGCCATCTCGCGCTCGCCCTGGAACACCTTGATGGTCACCGCCGGCTGGTTGTCGTCGGCGGTCGAGTAGACCTGGGTGTGCTTGGTCGGGATCGTGGTGTTGCGCTTGATCATCGGCGTCATCACCCCGCCCAGGGTCTCGATCCCCAGGGTCAGCGGCGTGACGTCGAGCAGCAGCACGTCCTTGCGCTCGCCCGACAGCACCGAACCCTGGATCGCCGCGCCCACCGCGACCGCCTCGTCGGGGTTGACGTCCTTGCGCGGGTCGCGGCCGAAGAATTCGCGCACCTTGTCCTGCACCTTGGGCATGCGGGTCATGCCGCCGACCAGGATGACGTCCGAGATGTCTCCGATCTTCACCCCGGCATCCTTGATGGCCATGCGGCAGGGGTCGATGGTGCGCTCGATCAGCTCCTCGACCAGCGCTTCCAGCTTGGCGCGCGTGAGCTTCATGCTCAGGTGCTTCGGCCCCGACGCGTCGGCGGTGATATAGGGCAGGTTGATCTCGGTCTGCTGGCTGCTCGAGAGCTCGATCTTGGCCTTCTCCGCGGCATCCTTCAGCCGCTGCAGCGCCAGCACGTCCTTCGACAGGTCGGCCCCCGACTCCTTCTTGAACTCGGCGACGATGTAATCCATGATGCGCTGGTCGAAGTCCTCGCCGCCGAGGAAGGTGTCGCCGTTGGTCGACAGCACTTCGAACTGCTTTTCGCCTTCGACATCGGCGATCTCGATGATCGAGATGTCGAAGGTGCCGCCGCCGAGGTCGAACACCGCGATCTTGCGGTCGCCGCGCGCGGTCTTGTCCAGCCCGAAGGCCAGCGCGGCCGCGGTGGGCTCGTTGATGATGCGCTTGACATCCAGGCCGGCGATGCGCCCGGCGTCCTTGGTCGCCTGGCGCTGGCTGTCGTTGAAGTACGCCGGCACCGTGATCACGGCCTCGGTGACTTCCTCGCCGAGGTAATCCTCGGCGGTCTTCTTCATCTTGCGCAGCACTTCCGCGGAGATCTGCGGGGGCGCCAGCTTCTTGCCGCGCACCTCGACCCAGGCGTCGCCGTTGTCGGCCTTGACGATGCTGTAGGGCATCAGGCCGATGTCCTTCTGCACTTCCTTTTCCTCGAACTTGCGTCCGATCAGCCGCTTGACCGCGTACAGGGTGTTGCGCGGATTGGTCACCGCCTGCCGCTTGGCCGGCGCCCCGACGAGGATCTCGCCGTCTTCCATGTAGGCGACGATCGACGGCGTGGTGCGCGCGCCCTCGCTGTTCTCGATGACCTTCGGGCTGCCGCCTTCCATCACGGCCACGCAGGAATTCGTCGTGCCGAGGTCGATGCCAATCATTTTTGCCATGTTGAACTCCGAATATCGGGTGTGGGTCTTGCCTTGTGGGGTGCCGTGTCGTCTCTCGGCCTGCTGCGCCTGCAGATGCAGGCACTTGCCGCCGATTCAAGGGCCCGCAGGCGCATGTGAGCTCGCCGTCCGCTCAGGAAGCCTGCGCCGGGGACGACCCCTCGGCAGGGCCCGCCACCGTGACCAGAGCCGGGCGCAACGTGCGCTCGGCCAGCACGTAGCCCTTCTGCAACACCGAGACCACGGTGTTGGGCGGCTGCTCGCTGGCCACGCTGGCGATCGCCTGGTGGCGCGTGGGATCGAAGCGCTCGCCGGCGGCCGGCTGGATTTCCACGATGCGGTTGCGCTCGAAGGCCGAGCGCAACTGGTTGAGGGTCAGGTCGACCCCGGTCTTCAGCGCGTCGATGCTGCCGCTGGAGTCGGCCAGCGCCGCCTCCAGGCTGTCCTTCACCGGCAGCAGCGACTGCGCCATCGCCTCGACCGCGAACTTGCGCGCCTTGGCAGCCTCCTCCTCGGCGCGCCGGCGCACGTTCTCCGCCTCGGCCTTGGCGCGCAGGAACTGGTCCTTCAGCGCGTCGAGTTCGTCCTGGGCGGCTTTCAGCGCCTGCTCCAGCGCGTCGTTGCCGGGCTCGGCAGCGCCCTGCGCCGGCTCGGCGGCAGGCCGTGGCGGGGTGGGTGGGCACTGCGATGCGGGGGCTTCGGTCTGGCTGTCTGGGGTCATGGCTGGCGGGAAGGTTCATCGGCGCGCCACCGGGGCGCGGGTCGGATCAGTCTTCGACATGGGGGCGCCCGCAGGGGTTTCAAGGGCCGGCGGGCGGTGGATGAACACCACGCTGCGGTCGAAGGGCAGCGGCTGCAGCCCGATCGCCAGCCCGCTGGCCAGGAAGGATGCCAGGCGGTCGCGGCTGACCCACACCGCGACCGGCTCCCCGTCTCGCTTGCTGCGGCGCAGCGCCGACGGCCCGACGCAGGGCGAGGCGGCGCCGGCGTGCCGGCAGCCGAACCACAGGTCGGCACTGACGCTGTCGATCACCCGCAACGGGCCCAGTCCGTAGAACACCAGCGAGGCATCGTGGTCCTCGAAGGTCTGCCAGGAGTACATCCGCAGCCCGTCGGGGAACAGGGTGTGCAGCGTGCGCGCGACCTGCTGCTGGGACGCCTGCGGCCCCTTGACCACCTGGAGTTCGGTGACGAACAGGGTCAGCGCGAGCCCGGTCAGCCCGAACACCAGCAGGCCGCCCTGCAGCCTGCCCAGCAGCAGCAGGCCGGCCGCCAGCAGCGACAGCACCAGCAGCGCCCGCACCAGTTCGTACAGCAGCGGGAACAGGCTGGGAGGCATGCCGCTGTGCAGCACCTGCCGATGCAGCGTGGGCCACGACATCACTCCCAGCCACAAGAGCAGCGCGGCCACGCCGAAGGCGGTGCAACCGGCCGCCAGCAGCGGCAGCAGCCGGCGCAGCGCGTGGGCGTCGCCGGCCAGTTGCTGCAGCCGCACGCCGGCCCACCAGGCCAGCAGCGGGACCACCGGCAGCAGGTAGTACGCCCCCTTGTCGCTGGAGGCGGAAAAGAACACCAGCAGGATCAGGCTGGCGTTGCGCGCCCAGGTCGCGCTGCGCTCGAGTCCGTCGACCTGGCTCGCCCCGGCGCGCCGGGTCCACGCCAGCGCCAGCAGCAGCGGAGTCCACTGGAAGGTGCCGATCAGCAGGTGGGGCAGGTAGTACCACCAGGGACCGTGATGGAAGTCGTCGGGGATGCGGGTGCCCAGGAAGCGGTTGATGGTCTCGTTGATCCAGAAGAACCAGGCGAAGCCGGGCTGCCGCCAGGCCGCCAGCAGTTGCCAGGGCAGGGCCACCAGCACGAACACGCCGATCGCCCAGGGATCGAGGTACAGCCGCAACAGCCTGCCGCGCGACAGCGGCCCGGGGGACAGCAGCAGTTGCACCAGGCCGACCAGCCCGAGCAGCGCCAGCGCCTCCGGCCCCTTGCTGAGCACCGCCAGCCCCAGCGCCACCGAGGCCCAGCGCATCAGCGCGCGGCTTTCGCGCTGCTCGGCCAGCACGACCAGCGCCAGCGCGCTCAGCCAGAACACGCTGAGCAGCGGGTCGAACAGGATGGTGCGGGCGATCTGCACCCAGCCCAGCCCGGTGCCGGCGATCAGCGCCGCGCTGCGGCCGGCCAGCGGTGCGCGCAGCCGGCGGCCCAGCACGATGCAGCCCAGGCTGGTCAGCCAGGCCGCGGCCGCGTCGGGCAGGCGCGCCTGCCACGCGCCGACGCCGAAGGCCTTGTACGCCAGCGCCATCAGCCAATACAGCAGCGGAGGCTTCTCGATGTACGGAACCCCGTCCAGATGGGGGATCAGCCACGAGCCGCCATGGCTCATCGCCAGCCCGATGCTGGCGTACAGCGCCTCGTTGTTGTCGCGGATGGGTGGCCGCTCGAGCCCCCAGAACAGGCAGGCCGCGACCAGCAGCAGCACCAGCACATCGGCCACCCACGGCGGCAGTTCGGCATGCAGCAGGCGCGTCGGCATGCGGCGGGCGATCTCAGCGGGAGCCGGCCAGCGCCGCGGCGCGTTGCGCGCGCTCGCGCAACTCCCCGGCATCCACGGCGTCGCGCGTCGGCCAGCCCTGCAATTCCCGCTCGACCAGGTCGGCCAGCGCGCCGACCCATCGCGGGTCGCTGTTCAGGCAGCCGATGTAGTGGAACTCCGCGCCCCCGCTGGACAGGAAGGCCTGCCTGGCCTCGATGGCGATTTCCTCCAGGGTCTCCAGGCAGTCGGCGACAAAACCCGGGCACACCACGTCGACCCGCCGCACCCCCGACCGGGCGAGCTCGCGCAAGGTGGGCTCGGTATAGGGCTGCAGCCAGGCCTGGGCGCCGAAGCGCGACTGGAAGGTCACCTGGAACTGCTCGGGCTGCAGATCCAGCGCCTGCGCCAGCAGCCGCGCCGTCTTGCGGCATTCGCAGTGGTAGGGGTCGCCCTGTTCGAGGGTGCGCAGGGGCATGCCGTGAAAACTCATCAACAGGCGCTGCGGGCGGCCATGCGCGGCCCAATGGTCGCGCACCTTGGCGGCCAGCGCGCCGATGTAGCCGGGGTGGTCGGCGAACTGGCGCAGCCAGCGCAGGCCGGGCTGCCGGCGCTGGCCGCGCAGCCAGTCGCCCAGCGCATCCAGCGCGGTCGCGGTGGTCGCCGCGCTGTATTGGGGATACAGCGGCACGCCGAGCAGCCGCGTCATCCCCTGGCGGTGCAGGTCGTCCAGCACCTCGGGAGTCGCCGGATCGCCGTAGCGCATCGCGTGGGCGACCAGCAGCCGGTGCCCGCGCCGCTGCAATTCCTGCTGCAACTCGCGCTGCAGCGCCGCGCTGGCCACCGCCAGCGGCGAGCCCTCGCTGCTCCAGATCCGGGCGTACTTGGCCGCGGTCTTCGGGGAGCGCAGCGGCACGATGATGCCGTGCAGCAGCGGCAGCCACAGCGCTCGCGGCAGCTCGACCACCCGGCGGTCGGACAGGAACTGGCGCAGGTAGCGCCGCACCGCGGGCGCGGTCGGGGCGCTGGGGGTGCCGAGGTTGAACAGCACCACCGCGGTGCGTTGCGGGCTGGCGTGGTCGTAGGCGTCGGCTTGGCGATCGGACATGGTCACGGGGAAAGGCGATGCACCGCCCCAGGCGCGCAGCCTGTCGCGGCGGCCCGCCGGAAGGGGCGTCAGCGTGCCGGGGCTAGCGGTCGAAGACCTCGAACACCACGGTCGGGGCGGTGGGATCGGTGGGCTTGGCGCCCAGGCAGATTTCTCCCTGCCCGTGCAGCACGCACTCGTTGCGCCGCAGCGCGAGCGCGTTGTCCTGGCCGGCGTAACGCACCCAGGTCCCGTTGCTGGAAAGATCGGTCAGCATGAAATAGCTTCCGCGCCATTCGATGCGGGCGTGCTGCCGCGACACCCGGATGTCGTTGACCACGAACTCGGCGGCCTGGGTGCGCCCGATGTGCATCACTCCCTGCGCCGCGGGCATTTCCTGGTGCACGTCGAGCCAGCTCAGGCTCAGCCGCTGGTTGGAACTGGAGATCACCGTCGGCAGGTGGGGCATGGTCTGGCTGTTCTGCCAGCCCGCGTCCCACTCGATCTGGTGCACCGGCACCGGCTGTTCGTAGCCGCGCAGGAAGATCGAGCCGAGGTTGCGCAGCCGCGCCTGCAGGTCCAGCGGCAGGCCGTCGGTCACCGCTTCGCCGAGCAGGATCTGGCCGCCGGCAGCCGAGCCCGACAGCCGCGCCGCGGCGTTGACCGCATCGCCGAAGCAGTCGCCCGGGGTCAGCACCACCGGGCCGCGCGACAGGCCGATTTTCAGCGGAAACGCGCCCGGCGTCGGGCCCTGCTGGTTCCATGACGCCAGCCGGCGTTGCGCCTCGCAGCAGGCGCGCACCGCCGCGGTGTTGTCGTCGAACACCGCGAGCAGGCCGTCGCCCAGGGTTTTCACCACCTGGCCCCTTTGCTGCTCGATGGCCTCGCCCGCGGCCCGGGTCACGCGGGTCATCAGCCCGGCCGCCGCGGTGTCGCCCAGCGACTTGTACAACCCGGTGCTTCCGACCACGTCGGCGAACACCACGGTGCGGATGACGGGCTTGCGCAGGTTGGACATGGTCCCCCAAGTCTAACGGCCCGGCACCGCTTGCGCGTGAAAACCGCGCCGCGGCGGCCTGCCGGCGCTGCGCCCGCTGCCGCGCATCGCGACCACCGCCACGCCGCCGCCCTCAGAGCGAATCGAGGAAACTGCGCAGCTTGTCCGAACGAGTCGGGTGCTTGAGCTTGCGCAGCGCCTTGGCTTCGATCTGGCGGATCCGCTCGCGGGTCACGTCGAACTGCTTGCCGACTTCCTCCAGCGTGTGGTCGTTGGCCATCTCGATGCCGAAGCGCATGCGCAGCACCTTGGCCTCGCGCGGGGTCAGCGAGTCCAGGATGTCCTTGACCACGTCGCGCAGGCTGGCCTGCAGCGCGGCGTCGGTCGGCGCCAGCATGCCGGTGTCCTCGATGAAGTCGCCCAGATGCGAATCGTCGTCGTCGCCGATGGGGGTCTCCATCGAGATCGGCTCCTTGGCGATCTTCATGATCTTGCGGACCTTGTCTTCCGGCATGTCCATCTTCTCGGCGAGGATCGCGGCATCGGGCTCGGTGCCGGTCTCCTGCAGGTACTGGCGCGAAATGCGGTTGACCTTGTTGATGGTCTCGATCATGTGCACCGGGATGCGGATGGTGCGGGCCTGGTCGGCGATCGAGCGGGTGATCGCCTGGCGGATCCACCAGGTGGCGTAGGTGGAGAACTTGTAGCCCCGGCGGTACTCGAACTTGTCCACCGCCTTCATCAGTCCGACGTTGCCTTCCTGGATCAGGTCGAGGAACTGCAGGCCGCGATTGGTGTACTTCTTGGCGATGGAAATCACCAGCCGCAGGTTGGCCTCGATCATCTCCCGCTTGGCTTCCCGCGCCTCCTGCTCGCCCCGGCTCATCTGGGCGTTGATCTCCTTGAAGTCCTCCAGCGGCACGACGACCCGGTTCTGGGTGTCGATCAGCCGCTGCTGCAGCTCCTGGATGCTCGGCAGGCTGCGCGCCAGCACCGCCGCGTAGGGCTTGCTCGACCCGGCCAGGCGCTCGGCCCAGCGCAGGTCGAGCTGGTGGCCGGGGAAGCTCTTGATGAACTCCTCCTGCGCCATGCCGCAGCGGTCGACCACGATGCGCCGGATCTCGCGTTCGTGGCGCCGCACCTCGTCGACCTGGCTGCGCAGCAGGTCGCACAGCTTTTCCACGGTGCGGGCCGTGAAGCGCACTTCCATCAGGCTGTTGGAAATCTGCTCCTGCGCCTTCAGGTACGCGGGCGACTTGTAGCCGTCCTTGTCGTAGGCGCGGCGCATCTTCATGAAGGCGTCGTGCACCTGGGCGAAGCGCTCCAGCGCCTTGGCCTTGAGTTCCTCGAGCTTGACCGAACTGGCGGCCGCGGCCGCGGTCTCGTCGTCCTCCTCGGCCTCGTCGGCCAGCGCGAAGTCCACGTCCTCCTCGGCGACGTAGTCGTCGGATTCGTCGTCCGAAACCATGCCGTCGACCACCTCGTCGACCGGCAGCTCGTTGTTGGCGATGCGCGCGGCCATCGCGAGGATCTCGGCCACCGTCGCCGGCGACGCCGAGATGGCCAGCATCATCTTGCGCAGGCCTTCCTCGATGCGCTTGGCGATGACGATCTCGCCTTCGCGGGTCAGCAGCTGCACCGTGCCCATTTCGCGCATGTACATGCGCACCGGGTCGGTCGTGCGGCCGAACTCCGAATCCACCGAGGACAGTGCCGCCTCGGCTTCCTCCTCGGCCTCCTCGTCGCTCGACGTGGTCGGGCCGTGCTGGTTCAGCAGCAGCGTCTGGGCGTCGGGGGCCTGCTCGTAGACCGCGATGCCCATGTCGTTGAGCATGCTGATGATGGTTTCCAGCAGGTCGGGATCGGCCAGGTTGTCCGGCAGGTGATCGTTGATTTCCCCGTAGGTGAGGAAGCCGCGGGTCTTGCCGAGCTTGATCAGGTTCTTCAGCCTCTGCCGGCGGCGCGCGAGCTCCTCCTCGGTGACGTTGGAGTCGTCGTAGCCGAATTCCTTGAGCAGCTGCTTTTCCTTCGCCCGCGAAGGCCGGCGCCCGCGCGGCATCGGCGCGGCCGGCGCGACCGCCTCTTCGGTCTCGTCGGGCAGCCCGGCGTTGAAGTCGTCGGCCGGAGCGCTCTTCGGCTGCGCGGCCTTCGCTGCGGCCTTCACCGGCGCGGCCGGACGCGCCGGCACCACCCTGGATGCAGGTTTTTCCGCTTCGGCCGCCTTGGCCACCGCCGCCTTGGGCTTCGTTTCCGGGGCGGCCGCAGCCGCCGGCGCGACGCGCGACCTGGCGGGCGATGCCGCGGTCGCGGGCTTCGCGGCGCCGCTGCTCGCCGCGGCGCGCGCCGGCCTGGCTGTCGAGCTCGGGGTTTTCCCGCCCTTGGCAGGCTTGGCCGCGGTCTGGGTCGCGCCCTTGCCCGAGGAAGCCCTGGAAGAGGTGGTGGCGGATTTGGCTTGGGTCATAGTCGGATTCCCCGTAGGCTCCTTGCGCATGCGGCGCCGGCGGCAGCTGGACACGGCTGCCGTGTCACAAGAATAGGCCAAGCCGCCCGCTGCAGCGGCAGGGTGCCCCGGCGTGCTGCCCTTCGTCGGCCGCGTCCGGGGCGCCAGCTGGCGGCCCCGGCCTTCGCCCCGGCGCTTGCCGGGTCACAGCCCTTCGGGATGGCAGTCCGTCGGGAAACCGCTGGCGGGGAGGCCCGGCCAGGCGGCTCGCAGCCGCTCGCGGGTCCCTCGCCGGCCTGTTGCAGGCGTTCGTTTGCGCAAAACCCCATAGTATAGGCGGCCCGGGGGATTTCAAGCCCGGGCGGGGGCTCAAAGGCGCGGCAGCCCGCGCATGAGTTCGCGCAGCCGCAGCGACAGATTCTGGTATTCCAGCCGCGAAGCCTGGTCGGCGAGCCCGAGTCCGGCCAGTTCCTGCTGGCGCAGCTTGATCCAGTCCATTTCGATGCTGGCCAGCGCGCCGCGAAGGTCCGGCTGCAATGCCGCGGCGTCCTGCTCGACCAGCTCGCCAGCCCGCAGCGCCTGCGCCGCCTCCAGCCAACCGCCGGCGCGCAGGCTTTCCCAGCGATGCGACGCATTCGCATCGGGGTGTTCCTCCCGATACGATTCCAGCCAGCGCGCGAGTTCCCCGGCCGCGCCCGGTGCCGCCACCAGCAGGTCGCGTTGCGCGGGGCTGATGTCGTTCCACAATTCGGGATGGGCGAGCAGGATCCGCACCGCGGTCGCCGGGTGATCGGCGCGCGGGCGTTGCAGGTGACGCGACGGCGGCGCCGCGCCACGTGCTGCGGCTGCGGGCAGCGCGCGCCCGCGTTGCGCAGGCGCGTCGGCCAGCAGGCTTTGCGGCTCGGCGCGCAGGCGCTGCGCCAGTTCGCCGGCGATCTGCTGTTTCAGCGCGGACGCCGGCAGCAGGCGCAGCAGGTCGCGCGCGCGCACGCTGGCCTGGGCGCGCCCCTCGGCGGTGTCCAGCGCCAGCCCGTCGGCCACGCTGTCGAGCAGGAACACCGACAGCGGCCGCGAGCGCGCGACTTCGCGCTCGAAGGCGTCGGCGCCATGCGCCCGCACGAAGCTGTCCGGGTCGTGCTCGGGAGGCAGGAACAGGAACTTCACCGAACGCGTGTCGTCCAGCGCCGGCAGCGCGGCCTGCATCGCTCGGCTCGCGGCCTTGCGTCCGGCAGCGTCGCCGTCGAAGGCGAAGACCACCTGCGGGCAGTGGCGGAACAGCCGCCGCACCTGGTCCGCGGTGCAGGCGGTGCCCAACGTGGCCACCGCGTTCCCGATGCCGTGCTGCGCCAGCGCGATCACATCCAGGTAGCCCTCGACGACCAGCGCCTGTCCGCGACGCTGCACCGCCTGCCGGGCCTCGAACAGGCCGTAGAGCTCCTCGCCCTTGTGGAACAGCGGGGTCTCGGGCGAGTTCAGGTACTTGGGCTCGCCGCGGTCGAGCACCCGCCCGCCGAAGCCGATGAGTTCGCCCTGCAGGTTGCGGATGGGAAAGGTGATGCGGTCGCGCAGACGGTCGTAGCGCCGGCTGACCCGCGCGCCGCTGGCGCGCGCCGGCTCGAGGTTGTCGCCGTGCTCGTCGCGCGCGACCACCAGGCCCGACTCCACCAGCACGTCGGCCTGGTAGTTGGGAAAGGCCTGCGCCAGCGCCTGCCAGTCGTCGGGGGCATACCCCAGTCCGAAGCGCTTGGCCGAGTGCCCGTCGATACCCCGCCCCTTCAGGTAGGCGATCGCGCGCTGGTCGCCGCGCAGCCGGTCGCGGTAGTAGCGCGCGGCCTGCTCGAGCACCTCGCGCAGCCGCTGGCGGTGGTCGCGCTGCTCGGCGGAGCGGCGCTCCGAAGCCGGGTCGACGGCCTGCTCGGGCACCTCCAGCCCGGCCTCGCGCGCCAGTTCGCGCACCGCCTCGGGGAAGCTCGTGCCGGCGCGCGCCATGACGAAGCCGATCGCGCTGCCGTGGGCGCCGCAGCCGAAGCAGTGGTAGAACTGCTTGGAAGGGCTGACGGTGAACGAGGCGGTCCGTTCATCGTGGAACGGGCACAGCCCCTTGTAGTTGGTGCCGGCCTTTTTCAGCTGCACCGACTTGCCGACGATTTCGACGAGGTCGACGCGGTCGAGCAGCTGCTGGATGAACTCTTGCGGAATCAAGGACATGGCAGTGCGGCCCGAGGCGCCGCGGGGGTTTCCCGGGCATCGCACCGCGTGGGCGCGCGGGCCGCGCGCCGGCCGGCGTCAGCGCAAGGCCTCGGCGATGCGGCGGGTGACCTCGTCGACCGGGCCGACCCCGGCGATGCGGCGCAGCCGCGGCGCCGCGCGGTCGCCGCTGGCCTCCCACGCGGCGTAGTAGTCGACCAGCGGGCGGGTCTGCTGGTGGTAGACCTGCAGGCGCTTGCGCACCGTTTCTTCCTTGTCGTCATCGCGCTGCACCAGGTCTTCCCCGCTGAGGTCGTCCTTGCCGGGCGACTTGGGCGGGTTGTAGTCGACGTGGTAGACCCGTCCGGACGCCGGATGCACCCGCCTGCCGCTCAGGCGCTGCACGATGTCCTGGTCGGGGACGTCGAATTCGACCACATAGTCGATCCCCACGCCTGCGTGCTTGAGCGCCTCGGCCTGCTGGATGGTGCGCGGAAAGCCGTCGAACAGGAACCCCTGGGCGCAATCGGGCTGGGCGATGCGCTCGAGCACCAGGCCGACGATGATGTCGTCCGATACCAGCGCGCCCGAGTCCATCACCGCCTTGGCCTGGCGACCCAGCGGGGTGCCGGCGGCCACCGCGGCGCGCAGCATGTCGCCGGTGGAAATCTGAGGGATTTGGTAGCGTGCGCACAGGTTGGCGGCTTGCGTGCCTTTGCCAGCGCCTGGCGCACCCAGCAGGATCAAACGCATGAAGACTCCCGGAACTCGTTGTTGGAATGACGTGGCATGCACCGCCAGGACGCGCACGCTGCGCTCGCGCCGCTCGGCTGCCTGGGCTGCGGCCCCCGGACCAGAATAGCACGCACCCCGCGGCGCCCCGCCGCGGCGGCGTCAGCCCCCGCGCTGCTCGAGCAGCGCGCGTACCCGCCGCAGGTCCTCGGCGGTGTCGACCCCTGCGGCCTCGGCGTGATCGACGCACAGCACCGCGATGCGCCAGCCGTTCCACAGCGCGCGCAGCTGTTCCAGCGCCTCCTCGCCCTCGAGTTCGCAGGCGGGCAGCGCGGCGAAGGCGCGCAGGGTGCGCAGCCGGAAGGCATAGATCCCCAGATGGCGCAGGAAGGGCAGGCGCGGCGGCAGGCGCGGTGGCGCGCCATCGGCGTACTGGTCGCGCCGCCAGGGTATCGGCGCGCGCGAGAACAGCAGCGCGCGCTGCTGCGAATCCACCACCACCTTGACGACGTTGGGGTCGGCGATCGCCTGCGGCAGCTCGATGGGGTGCGCGGCGGTGGCGATCTGCGCCTGCGGGTCGGCGTGCAGGCGCAGCGCGCAACCGCGGATGAGCTCGGGGTCGATCAACGGTTCATCGCCCTGCACGTTGACCACCAGCGCGTCGTCGTCGAGGTCGAGCCGCTCGGCCGCCTCGGCGATGCGATCGGTGCCGCTGGCGTGCCGCGGCGAGGTCAGCAGAGCGCGCACCGCATGGGCCGCGCAGACGTCGGCCACCTGCTGGTCGTCGGTGGCCACGACCACCTGCGCCGCGCCGCTGGCCTGGGCTCGCCGCGCGACCCGCACGACCATCGGCAGCCCGGCGATGTCGGCCAGCGGCTTGTCCGGCAGCCGGGTGGAGGCCCGGCGCGCCGGGATCAGCACCGTGAAGCTGGGCTCCTTCACCACCGCGGCTCCCCCGCGGCGGCGGCGCCCGCGGCAGCCTTCATGGCGCGGCGCCCGGGGTATCGGCGGCGGCGGCGGCGCCCTGGGTTTCCCGCGCCTGCTCGACCAGCATCACCGCGATGCCGTCGCGGATCGGAAAGGCCAGGCGGTCGCGCGGGCAGAGCAGTTCCTGCGCCGCGCGGTCGTACTGCAGCGGGCCCTTGCAGATCGGGCATACCAGCAGGTCAAGCAGGCGTGAATCCATCGGAAGACCTCGATTGATCGCGCCGCAGGCGCGACAGCAGCCAGCCCGGCAGCGCGGGGTCGACCTCCAGGCGCAGAGGCACCGCCCACAGGCGCTCGAATCCCGGTTGGCCGGGCCTGCATTTTAGGGCGTCCTTCTCGGTCAGCAGGATCTGTCCCGGCAGCCGCGCCAGCACCTCGGGCGGCAGCGCCTGGTGGTCGGGCGCGCCGGCCGTGTGCCGCAGGGTCAGGCCGGCGGCGCGCAGCATGTCGAAGAACTGGCCGGGGTGGCCGATCGCCGCCGCTGCCGACACATCCTCGGCAGCGTAGCGTTGCAGGAATTGCGCGGTCTGCAGCAGCCGCCCGTCGGCCAGGTTGCGCATTCCGGCGGGACTGCGGCGCAGCTCGAAAAAGGGCTCGGGCGAGTCCGCGCGCGCCTGCGGCGGGCCCAGCGTGGCATCGCGCGGTCGGCCCCACGGCTCGCGCAGCGGGCCGGCCGGCAGCGGCCAGCCGTTGCCGCGCCCGCGCGCGTCGACCACCACCAGCTGCAAGTCGCGCGCAAGCGCGAAATGCTGCAATCCGTCGTCGCCGAGCAGCACGTCGACCCGCGGGTGGGCGCGCAGCAGGCACTGCGCGGCCTGCGCGCGCCGCGCCGCCACCCACACCGGGCAGCCGCTGATGCGGTGCAGCAGCAAGGGCTCGTCGCCGACCTGCTCGGGCGTGCTGTCGTCTTGCACCGCCAGCGGCCGCGCGTCGGCGCGCCGGCGCCCGTAGCCGCGGGAGACGATTCCCGGATGCCAGCCGGCGTCGCGCAGCGCCTGCGCCAGGTACGCCACCACAGGGGTCTTGCCGCTGCCGCCGGCGGTGACGTTGCCGACGATGATCACCGGGACCGGTGCCCGCCACGGCCGCAGCCAGCCCGACTGCCAGGCACGGCGTCGCAGCGCCGCCGCCGCTGCGAACAGCAGGGCCGGCGGCAGCAGCAGGCACGCCGCGGCCGAGCGCCGCAGCCACCAGCGTGGCCAGCCGCCAGCCGCGGGGGTCACGACACCGGGCCGTGCTGGGTGGCGAAGGTCAGGCGGCGCAGTCCGAGCAGCCGCGCCGCCTGCATCACGTTGACCACCGATTGCTGGGTGCTGCGCGCATCGGCGCTGATCACCAGCAGCACGCCATGCCGCCCGTGCAGCGCCGCGCTCAACGCGCGCACCAGGGCCGGCACGTCGCGCCCCTGCAGCCAGCGGCCGTCGACCGCGTACTGCCCGGCCGCGCTGACCGCCACGACGAGGCTGCCCGCGGGGGTGTGGGCGGGATTGGCCTCGGCGGTCGGCAGTTCGATGTTCAGCTGGGTGTACCTCGAATAGGTGGTGGTGATCATCAGGAAGATCAACACCACCAGCAGCACGTCGATCAGCGGGATCAGGTTGATCTCCGGGTCGTCGGGCCGCGGGCGCTGGAAATTCATCGGCGCACTCCGCGTGTCAGCCGCGCGCGGCGCGCGCCGCGTCGACATGGCTTTGCAGATGGGTGGCCAGGCGCCGTGCCGCCTGTTCGAGTTCGATGCCGAAGTCGTCGACGCGGCCGCGGAAGTAGCGGTAGAACATCAACGAGGGCACCGCGATGATCAGCCCGAAGGCCGTGTTGTACAAGGCCACCGAAATGCCATGCGCGAGCAGCAGCGGGTTGCTGCTGCCGGCGGTCTGCGAGCCGAAGATCTCGATCAGCCCGACCACCGTTCCCAGCAGCCCCAGCAACGGCGCCGCCGAGGCCACGGTGCCGAGGGCGTTGAGGTAGTGCTGCAGCCGGTGCATGACCGCCCGCCCGGCGTTTTCCATGTCCTCGCGCAGGCTTTCCGCGCTGGCGTGGGGGCGCCGGGCCGCGCGAAAGCCCGCGGCCAGCACGCTGCCCAGCGGGGAGTTGCGCTCGAGCTTGTCCACGGTGTCGGGCGCCGGCAGGGTCGTCGCCGACACCGCCAGCGCCTCGTCCAGCAATCGAGGCGGGAGCACCCTGGCCGTGCGCAGCGAACTCAGGCGCTCGAGCACGATGGCCAGCGCGGTGATGGAGCACAGGATCAGCGGCCAGATCGGCCAGCCGGCGGCTTCGACGAAACTGAGCAAAATAGCTACCCCTGTCCAAGGAACCATCGGTGGCATGGCCGCTGCGGCGCCGCGTCGGCGGCGGCCTGCGGATCGATGCCTGCGGATGGTAATGCGCCGCAGCCTGGGTCGCCCATCGTGGCGGCAGGGGTTATCCCAAAAAACTGTGGATAACAATGTGGGTAAGGCGAGGCCGCGGGCGTGGGCGCGCGGCGATTGCACGGCGGGAATCCGTGTGACCATTTTTTGAACATGGAAAAATCTTGACCATTCAACGACTTACACGGAAAGACTGGCCCGTGCGCGGCGCCCCGGCCAGGAGCCTCGGGTTTGCTGGGTTGTGTGGACAGCTTGCCCGCACAGCCGCGGATTTGCTGGCCGCCGCGGCCGCGCGGAGGGACTGAAATGGCCCCGGGCACGACCTGGAGCGTGGGTGCGCTGGCGCGCGCGCTCGCCGACACCTTGTGGGCGCGCTTCGGGGTCGTCAGCGTGCAGGGCGAGATCAGCGGCTTCACCCGCGCCGCCAGCGGGCATTGCTATTTCGCGTTGCGCGACCAGACCTCGCAACTGCGCTGTGTGATGTTCCGCCAGCGCGCGGCACTCGTCGACTTCGAGATGCGCGACGGGCTGAGCGTGGAGTTGCGCGCCGAGGTCGGCATCTACGAGCCGCGCGGCGAGCTGCAACTGCAGGTCGAGTCCATGCGGCGCTTCGGCCAGGGCAGCCTGATGGAGCAGTTCCTGCGTCTGAAGGAGCGGTTGCGCGCCGAGGGGCTGTTCGACAGCGGGCGCAAGCGAGCGTTGCCGGCACTGGCGCGCAGCGTCGGGATCATCACCTCGCCGCAGGCGGCCGCGCTGCACGACGTGCTGGTCACGCTTCGCCGACGCAGTCCGCAGTTGCGGGTGGTGGTGTACCCGGCCAGCGTGCAGGGGGCGGCGGCGCCGGCCGAACTGCTGCGCGCGCTGCGTTGCGCGGAGCAACGCGCCGAGGTCGACGTGCTGCTGCTGGTGCGCGGCGGCGGTTCGCTCGAGGACCTGTGGGCGTTCAACGACGAGGCCCTGGCGCGCGCGCTGGCGCGATCGACCATCCCGGTGATCTGCGGAGTGGGCCACGAGACCGACTTCACGATTGCCGATTTCGTCGCCGACATGCGCGCGCCGACCCCGACCGCGGCGGCCGAGCTGTGCGCGCCGCCGCGCGAGCAGCTGCTCGCCGGCCTGCAGCAGCTGCAGCGCGGGCTGCGCCACGCGGTGCAGGCGCGGCTGGCGCGCGAGCAGCAGAGGATGGACCGCCTGCACATGCGCCTGCCCGCGCCGGCGGCGCTGCTGCGTCCCGCCGAAGGGCGGCTGCGCGATCTGCAGAACCGGCTGCGACAGGCATGCGGCGCCGCGTTGCAGCAGCGCGAACAGCGCCTGCTGGTGTGGGGACAGCGCCTGGTCGCGCAGCCCCGGCCCGATTTATTGCGGCGCAGCATGCGGCTCGACGGCCTGGCGCGTCGCCTGCTGCTGGCCGCAGCGCAGGCCAGGCAGCGGCGCGACCAGCAGTTGCAGGCGCTGCGCGCGCGGCTGCGCGCCCTCGACCCGGCGGCCACGCTGCGTCGCGGCTACTGCCTGGCCTGGCGCTCCGACGGCGGCTTGCTGCAGGACGCGTCGCGGCTTCGCGCCGGCGACGAATTGCTGCTGGCCACGGCCGGCGCCGCGGCCCGCCTGCTGCTGGCGGATGCGCAGCCGCAGGCGCATCCGCTGGCGACCCCGGCCGCCACGGGCGACGGGGAATCTTCCTAGAATCTGCCGCGTGTGGTTGCGCAACGGCGCGCTGGAGGCCAGGGCCGTTGCGCGCGTGTGCTCAACCCTCAACCTCGAAAGGCCGTCTGATGCAACACCAACTCCCTGCATTGCCCTTCGCGCCGGATTCGCTGGCGCCCCACATGTCCCGCGAGACCCTGGAGTTCCACCACGGCAAGCACCACCAGGCGTACGTGACCAACCTGAACAACCTGATCAAGGGCACCGAGTTCGAGGCACTGTCGCTGGAAGACATCGTTCGCAAGGCTCCGGCAGGCGGAGTGTTCAACAATGCCGCCCAGGTCTGGAACCACAGCTTCTTCTGGAATTGCCTGAGCCCGCAGGGTGGCGGCGAGCCCACCGGGCCGCTGCGCGCGGCCATCGATGGCAAGTGGGGAAGCTACGCGGCCTTCAAGGAGGCCTTCCACAAGTCGGCCGTGGGCAATTTCGGCTCCGGCTGGACCTGGCTGGTCCGCAAGGCCGACGGCAGCCTGGACATTGTCAACACCAGCAACGCCGGCACGCCGCTGACCACCGCCGACAAGCCGCTGCTGACGGTCGACGTCTGGGAACACGCGTACTACGTCGACTACCGCAACCGGCGGCCCGATTTCGTCACCACCTTCCTCGACAAACTGGCCAACTGGAAGTTCGCCGAGTCGCAGATGGGCTGATCGGGGGGGCCGCCGCGTCAGCGGCGCGGCCCCGCCTGCGCGGCAAGCCCCTGCAGCGTGCTGCCGGGGGCGACGCCGTGGGCTGCGAACCAGCCCTGCTGCATTTCCAGCGCATAGCGCACCGGGGCGCCGGAGCAATGCGCCTGCAGGGTCAGCGGCTGCATGTCGGCCAGGCGGACGATCCGGCCATCGCCCGCGATGAACGCGACGCCGAGGGGGATGTAGGTGTCCTTCATCCACATGCACACGGGCTGCGGCCGCCGGAAGACGAACAGCATGCCGTGACCCGCCGGCAGGCTGGCGCGCCGCATCAGCCCGGTCTCGCGCTGCGCCGGGGTGCTCGCGACCTCGGCCTCGATGGCCTGCCCGGCCAGCCGCAACTGCACCTGAGGCAGCGCCGAGGCGCGGGCGCCGGGCGCTGCCGCCAGCAGCAGGGCGGTCATCGTGGCCGTACGCAGCAGCGGGTCGAGGGGCATCGCGCAGTGTGGGTCGGGGTCGGGGTCGGGGTCGGCCGGCGCGGCCGGCGCGGCCGGTGCGGCGGCGCAGGCGACGAAAAAGGCGCCCGCAGGCGCCTTTTCCGGTCGGTGCGCGCCGCCGATGGGCTCGCACCGCCTGGCCATGCTGGCGAAGAATTTACTTCTTCGCGGCCTTCTTGGCCATCGGGTGCTTGACGACCTTGTGCTTGACGACCTTGTGGGCCGGCTTGTGGGCGGGAGCGGCGGCCTGGGCCAGCGCGGCGGTGGCGAAGAACAGAGCGAACACGGCGGCAACGATCTTTTTCATGATGGACTAGTCTGTGTTGAGCTGAGGAAAGTGATCCGGCAAGGATCACAGCCGTAACGCGGCCGGGGGAAATCCGGTTGACAGCCGGTCGCGCGCACCGCGCGGCCCGCGCCCGACGCCCCGCTTTGATCCATGTCTTGTGTCTTATAAAAGACTTCGCGTATCCCGGTGCGGCAACGCTAGAATTCGGTTTCTTGCACCGGAGAACTCCATGTACCAACACATTCGCGTCCCCGCCGAGGGTCAGCGCATCACCGTGAGCGCCGACCATGTCCTGCACGTACCCGACCAGCCGATCATTCCCTATATCGAGGGCGACGGCACGGGCGCCGACATCACCCCGGTGATGATCAAGGTGGTCGACGCGGCGGTTGCCAAGGCCTACGGCTCCAGGCGCAAGATCGCCTGGATGGAAGTGTTCGCCGGGGAGAAGGCGACCCGGGTGTACGGCCCCGACGTCTGGCTGCCCGAGGAGACCCTGCAGGCGGTAAAGGACTACGTGGTGTCGATCAAGGGTCCGCTGACCACCCCGGTCGGCGGGGGCATCCGTTCGCTGAACGTCGCGTTGCGCCAGGAACTCGATCTGTACGTCTGCCTGCGCCCGGTGAGGTATTTCAGCGGCGTGCCTTCCCCGGTGAAGGCGCCCGAGAAGGTCGACATGGTGATCTTCCGCGAGAACTCGGAGGACATCTACGCCGGAATCGAGTGGGCTGCCGAGAGCGCCGGCGCGAAGAAGGTCATCGATTTCCTGATCCGCGACCTCGGCGTGACCAAGATCCGCTTCCCGCAGACCTCGGGCATCGGCATCAAGCCGGTTTCCCGCGAGGGCACCGAGCGCCTGGTGCGCAAGGCGATCCAGTACGCGATCGACAACGGGCGCGATTCGGTGACCCTGGTGCACAAGGGCAACATCATGAAGTACACCGAAGGCGCGTTCCGCGACTGGGGCTACGCGCTGGCGCAGAACGAATTCGGCGCCAGGCCGGTGGACGGCGGTCCGTGGTGCAGTTTCCGCAATCCCAGGACCGGCAAGGACATCGTGGTCAAGGACGTGATCGCCGACGCGTTCCTGCAGCAGATCATCCTGCGTCCGGCCGAATACGACGTGATCGCGACCCTCAACCTCAACGGTGACTACATCTCCGACGCGCTGGCGGCGCAGGTCGGCGGCATCGGCATCGCCCCCGGAGCCAACCTGTCGGACGACGTGGCGATGTTCGAGGCCACCCACGGCACCGCTCCCAAGTACGCGGGCAAGGACTACGTCAACCCCGGCTCCGAAATCCTGTCGGCCGAGATGATGTTGCGCCACATGGGCTGGGTCGAGGCGGCCGACTGCGTGATCCGCTCGATGGAGCGCGCGATCGAGTCCAAGCGCGTGACCTACGACTTCGCCCGCCTGATGCCCGGCGCCACCCAGGTGTCGTGCTCGGGCTTCGGCCAGGTGATGATCGAGCACATGTGATCGCCGGCGGCGCGGCGCCCGTCGCGGCGCCGCGCCGCGCCGCGGGCGCCGCCCGGCGCCTGCACGCCAGCCTGGCACGCCAGCCTGGCACGCCAGCCTGGCACGCCCGCTCGCGCGGTGTTTGCGCAGGGGCAACAATGCGCGTCGCCCGCGATGGGCGACCACACGGATCGCGCACTTTGTCCGACAATGGACTCCATCAGGCCGCCGTCGCGGCGGAGGTGCTGTTCCGATCCTAGAATCCTGTCATGTCCAAGCCCCGCAGACTTCCCGGCGTGAACCCCGGCGCGGCGGTGGTGGTCGAGCGCCAGGAGCAGAGGCTCAAGCCGCCCCCGCTGTACCAGGTGGTGATGCTGAACGACGATTTCACCCCGATGGAGTTCGTAGTGCTGGTGATCCAGCAGTATTTCTCGAAGGATTTCGAAACCGCGACCCAGATTATGCTGAGAGTGCACCAGCACGGCAGGGGGGTTTGCGGGGTCTATGCGAAGGACGTCGCCGCGACCAAGGTGGAACAGGTCATGGCGGCGGCGCGGCAGGCCGGCCATCCGCTGCAGTGCGTGATGGAGGCCGTCTAGGAGAGAGTGTCATGATCGCCCAGGAACTGGAAGTCAGCCTGCATATGGCCTTCGTCGAGGCCCGGCAGCAGCGGCACGAGTTCATCACCGTCGAGCACCTGCTGCTGGCGTTGCTGGACAACCCGTCGGCCGCCGAGGTGCTGCGCGCCTGCTCGGCCAATCTGGACGACCTGCGCAAGAGCCTGAGCAACTTCGTCAAGGACAACACCCCGGTGGTGCCCGGCACCGACGAAGTCGACACCCAGCCCACGCTGGGTTTCCAGCGGGTGATCCAGCGTGCGATCATGCACGTGCAGTCGTCGAGCAACGGCAAGAAGGAAGTCACCGGGGCCAACGTGCTGGTGGCCATTTTCAGCGAGAAGGATTCGCACGCGGTGTACTACCTCCACCAGCAGGGGGTCACCCGGCTGGACGTGGTCAACTACCTGTCGCACGGCATCCGCAAGGCCGACCCGCTCGAGCCCGCCAAGCCGGCCTCGGCGGCTGCCGCGGCCGAGGAGGAGGAGCGCGACGGCAAGGAGACCCCGCTGGACCAGTTCACCCAGAACCTGAACCAGCTGGCGCGCGACGGCCGCATCGACCCGTTGATCGGCCGCGAGGCCGAGGTCGAGCGGGTGATCCAGGTGCTGTGCCGCCGACGCAAGAACAACCCGCTGCTGGTCGGAGAGGCCGGCGTGGGCAAGACGGCGATCGCCGAGGGCCTGGCCTGGCGCATCGTGCAGGGCCAGGTGCCGGCGGTGCTCGAAGGCGGGGTCGTGTACTCGCTGGACATGGGCGCGCTGCTGGCCGGTACCAAGTACCGCGGGGATTTCGAGCAGCGGATCAAGGCGGTGATCAAGCAGATCCGGGAAATGCCCCATGCGATCCTGTTCATCGACGAGATCCACACGCTGATCGGCGCGGGTGCCGCCTCGGGAGGCACGCTGGATGCGTCCAACCTGCTCAAGCCCGCGCTGACCTCCGGGCAGCTGCGCTGCATCGGTGCCACCACCTTCACCGAGTACCGCGGGATTTTCGAGAAGGACGCGGCGCTGTCGCGGCGCTTCCAGAAGATCGATGTCGTCGAGCCCAGCGTCGAACAGACGGTGGAGATCCTCAAGGGCCTGAAGTCGCGCTTCGAGGAGCACCACGGGGTCAAGTACGGAGCCGGGGCGCTGACCGCCGCGGCCGAACTGTCGGCCAAGTACATCAACGACCGCCACCTGCCCGACAAGGCGATCGACGTGATCGACGAGGCCGGGGCGGCGCAGCGCATCCTGCCCAAGAGCCGGCAGAAGAAGACCATCGGCAAGGGCGAGATCGAGGACATCGTGTCGAAGATCGCGCGCGTGCCGGTGCACAGCGTGACCACCGACGACCGCTCGAAGCTGCGCAACCTGGAACGCGACCTGAAGAACGTGGTGTTCGGCCAGGACGAGGCGATCGGTGCGCTGGCCGCGGCGATCAAGATGACCCGCTCCGGACTGGGCAAGCCGGACAAGCCGATCGGCTCGTTCCTGTTCAGCGGCCCGACCGGGGTCGGCAAGACCGAGGTCGCGCGCCAGCTGGCCTTCGTGCTGGGAATCGAACTGGTGCGTTTCGACATGTCGGAGTACATGGAGCGCCACACCGTGTCGCGGCTGATCGGCGCGCCCCCCGGCTACGTGGGCTTCGACCAGGGCGGGCTGCTGACCGAGGCGGTCACGAAGAAGCCGCATGCGGTGCTGCTGCTCGACGAAATCGAGAAGGCCCACCCCGACGTGTTCAACGTGCTGCTGCAGGTGATGGACAACGGCACGCTGACCGACAACAACGGGCGCAAGGCCGACTTCCGCAACGTGATCCTGATCATGACCACCAATGCGGGGGCCGAGGCCATGCAGAAGGGGGCGATCGGCTTCACCGGCAAGCGCGAGCGCGGCGACGAGATGGCCGACATCAAGCGCATGTTCGCTCCCGAGTTCCGCAACCGGCTCGATGCGATCATCCATTTCCGCGCGCTGGACGAGGCGATCATCCTGCGGGTGGTCGACAAGTTCCTGCTGCAGCTGGAATCCCAGCTGGCCGAGAAGCGGGTCGAGGCGACATTCACCGACGCGCTGCGCAAGCACCTGGCTGCCGAGGGCTTCGATCCGCTGATGGGCGCCAGGCCGATGCAGCGCCTGATCCAGGACACCATCCGGCGCGCGCTGGCCGACGAGCTGCTGTTCGGTCGGCTGGTCGACGGCGGCCGGGTCAGCGTGGACATCGACGAGCAGGGGCAGATCCGGCTGGACATCTCCGAGGCCGAGCCCAAGCCCAGGCGCAAGGAGGCGGAAGTCGCCCCCTGACGGCGCGCCGTCGGAAGGCGCGCGCGCCGCGTTGCGGCGCGCGCCGGTGCATCGCGCCGGCAGTCCGCCCGCGGGCGGCGCGCGGCGCCGCGCAGGCGCGTGGGCATCGAGCCGGCGCGCCGGCACCGTACACTTGCGGTCATGCTCATCCATCCCGACTTCAACCCCATCGCGTTTCGAGTGGGGCCGCTGGAGGTCCACTGGTACGGGATCATGTACCTGCTGGGCTTCATCAGCTTCTGGCTGCTGGCCAGGCGCCGCCTGAAGGACCCTCCCTACGCCGCCTACGGCTGGACCTCGCGCGACATCGAGGACATGCTGTTCGGAGGCGTGCTCGGCGTGATCCTCGGCGGACGCCTGGGCTACGTGCTGTTCTACCAGCCGGGCTTCTACTTCCATCACCCGGCGCAGATCGTCGCGGTGTGGGACGGCGGCATGTCCTTCCACGGCGGGCTGCTGGGGGTGCTGGTCGCGGCCTGGTGGTTCGCCCGCAGGCGGCGCGCCAACTGGCTGGAGCTGGTGGACTTCATCGCACCGATGATCCCCCCGGGGATCGCCTTCGGGCGGCTGGGCAACTTCATCAACGGCGAGCTCTGGGGGCGCCCGGCGCCGGCCTGGTGGCCTGGCGCGATGATCTATCCCGAGTCGGGTTCGCTGGTCCCGCGCTATCCGTCCGAACTGTACGAACTGACCCTCGAGGGGGTGTTGCTGTTCGTGCTGTTGTGGTGGCTGCGCTCCAGGCCGCGGCCTCGGGGTTTCATCGCCGGCTGGTTCGCGCTGGGCTATGGGGTCGCGCGCTTCACCGCCGAATTCTTCCGCCAGCCCGACGCCTTCCTCGGCTACCTGTGGTTCGGCGCGACGATGGGGCAGCTGCTGTCGATTCCGCTGATCTTCCTCGGCATCGGCCTGATCGTCTGGTCGCGGCGCCAGCCGCTTCCCGCCTGAGCGCCTGCGCCGTGCGCTCAGGCGCTGCCGCCGTTCCAGTCGGCGGGGCGCGCGATGCGCACGCCGGCCGCGGCCGCGGCCGGCGCCAGCGCGAGCAGCGCCTTGTCGCGGGTCAACAGCCAGCACGGGCTGGCGTGCGCAGCCAGGTCGACGAACATCTGGTCGTCGGCGTCGTCGCAGCGCCAGCGGCAGCGTGCGGCCGCGGGCACCACGCCGCCGTGCGCAGCGCTGGCCTCGGCCACGCGTTGCCGCAGCGCTTGCGCCGGCGCGCCGGCGCGCCGCAGCAGCAGCGGTCGGCCGAGCACGTCGTCGAGCTCGTCCAGCATCTCCCGGGTGTGCAGCCAGCGTGCCTGCAGGCGCCGCAGCCGGTCGGCGGCAGCGCGCATGCCCGCATCGTCGAACACCAGCCAGTCGAGCACCGCGTTGGTGTCGAGCACCCAGCGCTCGACCGTCGCCACGCAGTGCCTCAGGCGTGGACGCCGGCGAGCCAGCCCATCTGACGGACCCCGGTGTAGAGCATGTAGGTCGCCAGGGTCAGCAGCACCAGCGAGAACACGCGCTGCAGCAGGTGCCCCGGCAGCCGGTGCGACAAGCGCGCTCCGAACGGGGCCGAGATCACGCTGGTCACCGAGCAGGCGAGCAGCGCGGGAATGTAGATGTAGCCCATCGAATAGGGCGGCAGCCCCTGCGCGCCCAGGCCCGCGGTGACGTAGCCGAGCAGGCCGCCGATGGCGATCAGCAGCCCGGTCGCGGCGCTGGTTCCCACCGCATTGCGCATCGGGACTCCGCGCCAGCGCAGGAAGGGGATGGTGATGAAGCCTCCGCCGGCACCCAGCAGCGACGACAGCGCGCCGATGCCGCCGCCCACGGCCAGCACCACCGGCCCGGCAGGCACGCGCTGCTGCGCGGCCTGCGCGCTGTCGGGCTTGGCGCCGTGGAACATGCGCAGCGCCGACAGGCTGACGAAACAGCCGAAGAACACAGCCAGCCAGCCCGAGTGCAGATGGCTGGCCACGTGCGCGCCGAGGAAGGTGCCCACCAGCGCTCCGACTCCCAGCCAGCGCACGATGCCCCACTGCACCGAGCCGCGGCTGTGATGGGCGCGCACGCTGGAGGCCGCGGTGAACACGATGGTCGTCAGCGACGTGGCGATCGCCATGTGCACCACCAGCGACGCGGGAAAGTGCTGGTGACCGAACATGAAGGTCAGGAAGGGCACCAGCAGCATGCCGCCGCCCAGTCCGAGCAGCCCGGCGAAGCAGCCCGTGAAGGCGCCCAGCAACATCAATTCCAGCACGAAGACGAGTGGCAGCATGGCGAGGTCGATGCGGGCGCGGCCGCGGCGTGCCGCGACTGCGGGAGGCACGACGGGTGCGCGGCTGCGGCGCCCGTGGTGACGGAGGAGTCTGCCCGAGCCGCGCCGGTCGTGGATCCCTGAACCCTTCCGGGACAGGTGGGCGAGGTCACCACATTTCGGGAGCGTCTGCGCGAGACACTGCGCGCCCATGCGGAATGTTCCAAGCCCGAGGCACAGCGCATCGGTTCAAGAAATGCCTGATCGGCGCAGCCAGGCAGACATCATGGATTGTACGGGCGTTGCGGGTTTCGTCGACAGCCCGCGCCGCGCGGCTACAGCAGCTGGCCGTCGTCGTCGAGCACGGCGTCCAGCCGGCGCTGCAGCCGCTGCAGTCGCGCCGACAGCTCGGCCGGCCATTGCGCCGGCTCGCCGGCGCCGGCAGGCGTGCCCGTCAGCTTGGCGTGCGCCAGGTTCAGCGCCGCCAGCACCGCGATGCGCTCGCGCGCGCGGATGCGCCCGAGATCGCGGATGCTGCACATCTCGCGGTCCACCTCGGCGACCGCCCGGCGCAGCGCCTCCTGCTCGCCCTCCGGGCACGCCAGCACGTAGCTTTGCCCCATGATGCTGACTTCCAGGGTCGCCGTGGTGCTCATCGATCGGTCCTCCCGCTTGCCGTCGTGCCGCAATCGCGCGCGTTCACCCGAGCTCGCCCGCGGCGGGTCCGGTCTGGTCCTGCTGCAGCCTGGCCAGCAGGTGGTCCACCCGGCTGCGTGCCTCGCCCAGGCGCTGGCGCAGGCTGTCGCGCTCGGCCTCGAGTTGCTGCAGGCGTTGCTGCATCAGCGCCTGCGTGCGTCGCGCTTCGGCGTGGCGCAGCGCCAGGCGCTCCACCTTGTCCTGCAGTTGGTCGAGCTGGGCGCTCCAATCGGCGGCTGGGTCCATGGCGGCGATTCTAGTGTCCTGTCCCGCTAATAACTGGCATTTCGTTCGCGCGCCCGGGCATGCAATACGATCCTGCACTTCGCGAGTCCATCGATGAACCTGCCCCTGGCCCCCTGGCCCGCCGCCCAGACCGCCGGCACGGCGCCGCGCAGCACCGTGCTGGCGGTGCTGGTCGCGCTCGCGCTGGCCGGCATGCTGGCGCTGGAGCTGGCGGTCGGCGCCGCCGGCTGGTCATGGCCGCTGGTGCGCGAACTGCGTCTGCCGCGGGCACTGGCCGCCGCCGGAGTCGGCGCGCTGCTGGCGCAGGCCGGGCTGGCGATGCAACTGGTCCTGCGCAACCCGCTGGCCGATCCCTACGTGCTCGGCGCCTCCGGCGGGGCGGGGCTCGGCGCTCTGCTGATGCTGGTGGCCTTCGGCGGGCTGCTCGGCCTGGGCAGCCTGCTGGGGGCGCTGGCCGCGCTGGCCGCGCTGATGCTCATCGGGCGGCGCGCGATGGCCGCCACCGACGAGCAGGCGCCGGCGCAGCTGATCCTGATCGGCGCCATGCTGGCGGCGGTCTGCGGGGCCTGCTCCACGCTGACCCTGGCGCTCGTTCCCGAGCACGCGCTGCGCGGCGCGGTGTTCTGGCTGGTCGGCGACCTGTCGGGAGCCAGCCACGGCGGCTTGCTGTGCCTGCTCGCGCTGCTGCTGGCGGGCGCGCTGCGCGCGGCGGCCCGCCGCCTGGACCGGCTGGCGCTGGGCGCCGAGCAGGCCTGGCTGCTCGGCGAGCCGGTCCGGCGCATGCGCCTGGCGCTGGTGCTGCTGGCAGCGCTGGCCACCGCGGCCGCGGTATCGCAGGCCGGCGCGGTGGGTTTCGTCGGGCTGGTCGTCCCGCATGCGCTGCGCCTGTGCGGCGTGCAGCGCATGCGCCAGCAGTCCTGGGCCGTGCCGGCGCTGGGAGCTGCGTTGCTGCTGGGAGCCGATGCGATCGCGCGCGCGGTGGCGATGCCCTATGAACTGCCGGTGGGCGCGATCACCGCGCTGCTCGGGGCGCCGGTGTTCGTGCTGCTGCTGCTGCGCGGACAGGCGTGATGGCCGATCCGGCGCTGCTGGAACTGCAGCCGCAGACCCTGCGCGCGGGCGCTCAGGTGCTGGCGCGCGAACTGAGCCTGCAGGTGCGGCGCGGACAGCGCTGGGCGGTGATCGGGCGCAACGGCGCGGGCAAATCCACGCTGCTGCGGCTGCTCGCCGGGTTGCCCGCGCCCGGGCGGCCGCCGATCCGGCTGCAGGGGCGGCCGCTGGGCGAACGGTCGCCGGCCGAGCTGGCGCGCTGCCGCTCCTACATGGCGGCGCTGCCGCATGACCGTTTCGGCATCGCGGTGCTCGACGCGGTGATGCTGGCGCAGCGCCAGCCCGACGCGCAGCGCGCGCTGCAATGCCTGCTGCGGGTCGACGCGCAGCACCTGGCGCGGCGCTCGCTGCTCGGACTGTCCGCCGGCGAGCGCCAGCGCGTGGCACTGGCGCAGGTGCTGGCGCAGGACACTGCGCTGGCGCTGCTCGACGAGCCGGCGAGCTTCCAGGATCCGAGGCACCAGGCATGGCTGCTGCGGCTGCTGCGCGAGCAGGTGCCCCGGGCGGGCGAGCGCGCGCTGGTGTTCAGCGCCCACGACGTGAACTGGGTGGCTTCGCTGGCCACCGACGTGCTGGCCCTGCTTCCCGAGGGCCGCTGGCTCGCCGGCAGCGCGGCCGACGTGCTGCAGGCCGACACGCTGCAGGCGGTCTACGACTGCGCGTGGCAGCGCATCGAGCGCAGCGGGCGCGGCGACCTGTGGCTGGCGCTGGATTGAACGGGTCCGGGCGGGCTGCGCGCAACGCCGCCGCTGGCGGTCAGCGAGCCAGGCCGCGGCGCGTGGCTTCGATGGCCCGGCACAATTGCTGCACGCCGTCGAGCACGTGCAGGCCCATCGCCGGCAGGGCGTCGGGGTCGAGCAGCACCAGGCGGGAATGGCGCACCGCCGAGATCTGCCCGAAGGCGCGCCAGCCGCGCAAGGCGTCGGCCCGCGTGCTGGCGGCGACGATGAGCTGCGGGTCGCGGGCGAGCACGGCTTCGCGGCTGACCTGCGGCGCCGGCGCGCGCAGATCGCCGAACACATTGACCCCGCCGCACAGTCGGATCGCACGGTCGATCAGCTGATCGGCGCCGATGGTCATCAGCGGCGCCGACCACGCCTGGTAGAACACGCGCACCGGAGCCAGGCCGCGCGCCGCCTGGCGCAGCGCGTGCAGGCGCCGCGCATAGGCCTGCGCCCATTCGCGCGCGGCCGCCTCGGTGCCGGCGAGGGTGCCGATTCGCAGCACCGTCGAGGCGACGTCGCGCAGCCTGCGGGTTTCGCTCCAGTACACCGGGATTCCCAGGCGCAGCAAGGTCGCCACCTGGCGCTGCGGCGTGCCGCTGCGCCAGGCCAGGATGAGATCCGGGCGCAGCATCGCGACCGCTTCCAGGTCGATGCCGAAGGCATCGCCGACCGCCGGCAGGCGACGGGTCGCGGCCGGCATGTCGGGGCCGCGCACCACCCCGACCAGGCGCGAGGCGGCGCCGGCGGCCACGCACAGTTCGACCAGCTGCGGCGACAGCGCGACCATGCGTCGCGCCGGGCGCGCCAGGCGTACCAGGCGGCCGCTGTCGTCGCGCACCTCCAGCGCCTGGCGCGCCGCCGCGGGGCGCAGCGCCAGCGCGGCCGGACACGCCAGCAGCAGCCGCCGGCGCGCTCGCGTCAGCGCGGCGGCGGGGTCTTCGGGCGATACGGGCACAGGTCGCTCAGCGCGCAGCGCCAGCATTCGGGACGACGCGCCTTGCAGACGTGGCGGCCGTGCAGGATCAGCCAGTGGTGGGCGTCGTGGGCGTAGGCGGCGGGAACCACGCGGGACAATTCCTCCTCCACCTGCAGCGGGGTCTTGCCGCGCGCCAGCCCCAGGCGCTGCGCCACGCGCAGCACATGGGTGTCGACAGCCAGCGTGGGCTGCCCGAAGGCCACGTTGAGCACCACGTTGGCGGTCTTGCGGCCCACTCCGGGTAGCGCCTCCAGGGCCTCGCGGGTGGAAGGCACCTGTCCCTGGTGGCGCTCCACCAGCAGGCGGCTGAGCTCCACCACGTTGTGCGCCTTGGTGCGGTACAGGCCGATGGTGCGGATGCGTTCGGCCACGCCCGGCTCGCCCAGTTCCACCATCGCCTGCGGGGTGGGGGCGAGGGCGAACAGGCCGGGAGTGGCCTTGTTCACCCCGGCGTCGGTCGACTGCGCCGACAGCACCACCGCGACCAGCAGCTCGAAGGGATTGCGGAAGTGCAACTCGCTGCGCGGGTGCGGGTCGGCCTGGCGCAGTCGCGCGAACAGGGCTTCGACGCGGGCGGCGCGGGCTGCGGAGGTGGCGGAGGCTGGCATGGGCGCTGGAGCGGGCGTGGCGGGTCGCGGCTTCAGACGGGTCGTGCCGACTGGCGCTGGCGGGCCCTTTCCAGCGCGGCGCGGATGCGCTGCGGGTCGGGGGCGGGCGCGGCCGCGGGCACGGCGACCGCGGCCGCCAGGCGCTGCCGGCGTGCCAGGTAGCGCCGGCGGGCCGCTTCGGCCTGGCCGGCGCTCCAGGCCTGCCAGCCGGTGGCATGCGCCAGCGATGCGGGCGCGTGCATCGCGATGCAGTCGGTCGGGCAGGCCGGAAGGCACAGCTCGCAGCCGGTGCACCAGTCGGCCACCACGCTGTGCATGCGTCGCGGCGCGCCGGCGATCGCGTCCACCGGACAGGCCTGGATGCACAGTGTGCAGCCTATGCAGGCCGACTCGTCGACGCGGGCGATTCGCCTCGGCGCCTCGTCGCCGCAGCCGGGGTCCAGCGCCAGCGGCGCGCGGCCGGTGAGGGTCGCCAGCCGCAGCACGCCTTCGGCGCCGCCGGGCGGGCAGCGGTTGATCGCCTCGCCGTCGACCATCGCCTGCGCGTAGGCCCGGCAATCGGCATAGCCGCAGCGCCTGCACTGGGTCTGCGGCAGCGCCGCGTCGAGTCTCTCGAGCAGGGCGTCGGGGCTCATCGGGACTGGCCGGGGCGACGGTGGGCCGGCGCGCGCGCGGCCCTCAGGCGCTGCGGCGACGGCGCGCCACCACCGGCTCGGCGATCTGCCCGGACTGGCGATGGCGGGCGATGAACTCGCGCACCCTGGGGTAGACCAGTTCGCGCCAGCGCTTGCCGGAGAAGATGCCGTAATGCCCGGCCCCCGGAACCGTGTAGTGGGACCGGTGCTCGGGCGCGATGGAGGTGCACAGGTCGTGCGCGGCCTGTGTCTGCCCGGCGCCGGAAATGTCGTCGAGCTCGCCCTCCACGGTCAGCAGCGCCGAGGCATGGATGTCCTGCGGCCGTACCGGCTCGCCGGCGACCCGCCAGCTGCCCTGCACCAGCGCGAACTCCTGGAACACCGTGCGGATGGTGTCCAGGTAGTAGTCGGCGTCCATGTCGAGCACCGCGTTGTACTCGTCGTAGAAGCGCCGATGGGCATCGGCGTCGCCGTCGTCGCCCCGCACCAGGTGCAGGAAGAAGTCGTAGTGCGACTGCATGTGGCGGTCCGGGTTCATCGCCATGAAGCCGGTGTGCTGCAGGAACCCGGGGTAGACGCGGCGCCCCGCGCCGGGGTAGTTGACCGGGACGCGGTAGATCACGTTGGACTCGAACCACTTCAGGCTCTTGGTCGTCGCCAGGTTGTTCACCGCGGTCGGCGAGCGCCGCGCATCGATCGGGCCGCCCATCATCACCATGGTGCGCGGGGCGACGTCGCCGGCCGAAGCCAGCAGCGAGATCGCTCCGAGCACCGGGACCGTCGGCTGGCAGACCGAGATGACATGCACGTCGGGGCCGATGTGGCGCACGAACTCCTGCACGTAGGCCACGTAGTCGTCGAGCGGGAAGGTCCCGTGCTCGGTGGGCACCATGCGGGCGTCGACCCAGTCGGTGATGTAGACCTTGTGGTCGCGCAGCAAGGTGCGCACGGTGTCGCGCAGCAGGGTCGCGTGGTGGCCCGACAGCGGCGCCACGACGAGCACCGTCGGATGGCCCTTGAGCTGGCGCAGCACCTCGTGGTCGTCGCTGTAGCGCTTGAAGCGCAGCAGCCGGCAGAAGGGCTTGTCGATGGCCACCTGCTCCTGCACCGCCACGTCGCGTTCGCCGATGCGCACCGAGGCAATGCCGAACTGCGGTTTTTCGTAGCTCTTGAGCAGGCGGTGCATCAGCTCGTAGCTGGCCGACACCCGCTGCATGCTCGGCGCCTGTGACAGCGGCCACAGGGGGTTGGTGTAGAACTTCGACGCGGCTTGCGCGAAGTCGGCCAACGGGCTCAGGATCGCCCGTTGCGACTCGTACCAATCGTAAATCATCCGACTCCCCTCATGATGCGCTGCACCAATTGTAGTTCCTTGCCGGAACGAGGGGGATCGGGGGCCACCCGGGGGCGACGAAGGCCGCCGGGGCCTCCGATTGGTTCACTTACTTCATCACCGCGGCGATCGACCGGGCCACATAGTCGACATTGCCTGGGTTCAGCGCAGCGATGCAGATACGCCCGGTGCTGATGCCATAGATGCCGAATTCCTTCCTCAACCTCTCCATTTGTTCGGGGTTGAGTCCAGAATAGCTGAACATTCCGCGCTGTTGGACGATGAAGTCCAGGTCGCCCTGGACCCCGTGCGCCTTCAGCCGCTCGACCAGCGCCGAGCGCATGCCGCGGATGCGCTCGCGCATCATCCCCAGCTCCTGCTCCCACTGCGCGCGCAGCGCCGGCGTCGACAGCACCATGGTGACGATCTGCGCGCCATGGGTCGGGGGGTTCGAATAGTTGGAGCGGATCACCCGCTTGAGCTGGCTTTGCACCTTTTGCGCCTCGTCGCGGTTGCCGCAGACGATGCTCAACGCCCCCACGCGTTCGCCGTACAGCGAGAAGCTCTTGGAGAACGACGACGCGACGCAGAAGCTCAGGCCGGCCTGGACCAGCCGGCCGATCAGCGAGCCGTCCTCCGCGATGCCCTCGGCGAAGCCCTGGTAGGCCATGTCGACGAAGGGCATCAGCCCGGCCGCCCGCACCGCCTCGATCACCTGCTGCCATTGCGCCCCGTCGAGGTCGTAGCCTGTGGGGTTGTGGCAACAGGCGTGCAGCACGACGATGGTGCCGGCCGGGGCCGCCCGCAGCGCCTGCAGCATCGCGGGGAACGCGACGCCGCGGGCGGCCGCGTCGTAGTAGGGGTAGGTGCCGACCTCGAAGCCGGCCGCCTCGAACAGCGCGCGGTGGTTTTCCCAGCTGGGGTCGGAAATCAGCACCTTGGCGGCCGGGTTCATGCGCCGCAGGAAGTCCGCGCCGACGCGCAGCGCTCCGGTGCCGCCCAGCGCCTGCGCGGTGACCACGCGGCCGTTGCGCAGCGGTTCCGAATCGGCGCCGAACACCAGCGACTGCACCGCCTGGTCGTAGGCGGCGATGCCGTCGATCGGCAGGTAGCCGCGGGGCTTCGGGCTTTCGGCGATCAGGTTCTCCGCTTCCTTCACGCAGGCCAGCAGGGGCAGCTTGCCGTTTTCGTCGGTGTACACCCCGACGCCCAGATTGACCTTGGAGGGATTGGGGTCCGCCTGGAATTGTTCGGTCAGGCCCAGGATGGGGTCGCGTGGAGCCATGTCCACGGCGGAAAACAGGGAAGCGCTCATGAAGGTACGGTGGTTGGGAATCGGAAGGCGGTTCCAGGCCCGGGGGTCGTCGTGCCGCCGCCGGGCGCCAGGCCAGCCGGCGCGGGGCGGGCGAGGCAGCCAGCCAGCAAGCCAGCCGACACCGGCCCGGCTCCCCCAGAACCGCCGGGCCCGCCTAGCCGCGGGCGCCGCCGGCGCGTTTGCCGCAAAATGCGCATTTTAGCCCCCGGCCGCCGGCGCCGCTGTGCGGCCCCGGGGGCCCGCTGCCATGGCCCGCCTCGCCCTTGCCGATTCCGACTCACCGCCGCTGCTGCGCTTCGACGGCTCGCCGTTCCAGCTGCACGAGCCCTATCCCCCGGCCGGGGACCAGCCGGCGGCGATCGACGCGCTGGTGCAGGGCCTGCGCGATGGCCTGAGTTTCCAGACCCTGCTCGGGGTGACCGGCTCGGGCAAGACCTACACGATGGCCCATGTGATCGCCCGGCTGGGACGGCCGGCGATCGTGTTCGCCCCCAACAAGACCCTGGCGGCGCAGTTGTACAGCGAATTCCGGGAATTCTTTCCCCGCAACGCGGTCGAGTACTTCGTCAGCTACTACGACTACTACCAGCCCGAGGCCTATGTCCCGCAGCGCGACCTGTTCATCGAGAAGGACAGCGCGATCAACGAGCACATCGAGCAGATGAGGCTGTCGGCGACCAAGAGCCTGCTGGAGCGCAGGGATGTGCTGATCGTCGCCAGCGTCAGCGCGATCTACGGCATCGGCAACCCGGCCGACTACCACGCGATGATCCTGACCATGCGGAGCGGCGACCGCATCGGCCAGCGCGAGCTCATCGCCCAGCTGGTTCGCATGCAGTACAAGCGCAACGACACCGAATTCGTGCGGGGGAGCTTCCGGGTGCGCGGCGACCAGATCGACATCTTCCCCGCCGAACACGCCGAACTGGCGGTGCGGGTCGAACTGTTCGACGACGAAATCGAGGCGCTGAGCCTGTTCGACCCGCTGAGCGGCGCGGTGCGCCAGCGGATTCCCCGCTTCACCGTCTATCCGAGCAGCCACTACGTGACCCCGCGCGAGCGCGTGCTCGAGGCGGTGCAGCGCATCGAGGTCGAACTGCAGCAGCGGCTGCGCGAACTGCGCGCGATGGGCAAGCTGGTGGAGGCGCAGCGCCTGGAGCAGCGCACCCGCTTCGACCTGGAGATGCTAGGCGAGATCGGGCACTGCAAGGGCATCGAGAACTACACCCGCCACCTCGCCGGTTCGGCTCCCGGCGAGCCGCCGCCGACCCTGGTCGATTACCTGCCGCCCGACGCCGTGATGTTCCTCGACGAGAGCCACGTGCTGATCGGCCAGCTCAACGGCATGTACAACGGCGACCGCGCGCGCAAGCAGACCCTGGTGGACTACGGATTCCGGCTGCCGTCGGCGCTGGACAACCGTCCGCTGAAATTCGAGGAATTCGAGCGCAAGATGCGCCAGGCGGTGTTCGTCTCGGCGACCCCCGGGCCCTACGAGCAGCAGCATGCCGACGAGGTGGTCGAGCAGCTGGTGCGGCCGACCGGGCTGGTCGACCCGGAGATCGAGGTGCGTCCGGCGTCCAGCCAGGTCGACGACCTGCTGGGGCAGATCCGCCTGCGGGTCGATGCCGGCGAGCGCGTGCTGGTGACCACGCTGACCAAGCGCATGGCCGAGCAGCTCACCGAATACCTGGCCGACAACGGTGTCCGGGTGCGTTACCTGCACTCCGACATCGACACCGTCGAGCGCGTGGAGATCATCCGCGACCTGCGGCTGGGGCAGTTCGACGTGCTGGTCGGGATCAACCTGCTGCGCGAGGGCCTGGACATCCCCGAGGTGTCGCTGGTCGCGGTGCTGGACGCCGACAAGGAGGGCTTCCTGCGCTCCGAGCGCTCGTTGATCCAGACCATCGGCCGCGCCGCCCGCAACGTGCACGGCAAGGCGATCCTGTACGCCGACGCGCTCACCGACTCGATGCGCGGGGCGATCGGCGAAACCGAGCGCCGGCGGGCGCGCCAGCTGGAATTCAATCGCCTGCACGGAATCACGCCGCGGGGGATCACCAAGGAAGTGCGTGAACTCATCGACGGGGTGTTCGACACCTCGTCGGCCGGGGCACGCGCCCAGGCGCGCGCCGACCAGGAGCATGCGCGGCTGCAGAGCCTGGACGAAAAGGACGTGGCCAAGGAGATCCGGCGCCTGGAGAAGCGCATGCTCGAACACGCCCGCAACCTGGAATTCGAGCAGGCAGCCAGGGTGCGCGACCAGCTTGCCGAGCTGCGTCGCCGGGTGTTCGGCGCCGGCTTCGACCACGACCTGGATGCGCGCAATGGCTAGCGCGTGGCTGCGGCGCTGGTTGCGCAAGGCCGCTGCGGGCGGCCCCGAGCAGGCGTCCGCGCCGGCGGCGCAGGCGGCGCGCGCGGAGTATGCGGTGCTGTTTTGCTGCACCGCGAACATCTGCCGCTCGCCGACCGCCGAGCAGATGTTTCGCGCCGCCGCCGAGGAAGCCGGAGTGGCCTCGCGGCTGCGCATCGACTCGGCCGGAACCCACGACTACCAGCTCGGCCAGCCCCCCGACCCGCGCGCCCGCCACCACGCGCAGCTGCGCGGCCTGGACCTCGGCGGCCTGCGGGCGCGCAGGGTGACGCGGCGGGATTTCGACGAATTCGACCTGATCGTCGCGATGGACGACGACAACCTGCAGGCGCTGCACTTCGCCTGTCCGGAGGACCTGCGCCACAAGCTCAGGCTGGCGATGAGCTTCGCGCCGCGTGCCGGCAGCCGGGTGGTCCCCGACCCCTATCTCGGAGGGCCGGAGGCCTTCGAGCGGGTGCTCGACCTGCTCGAGCTGGCCTGCGCCGGAGTGCTGGGCCATGTCCAGGCCGAGTTGCTGCTGCGCCGCCGGCAACCCGCCGGCCCGGCCTGAAGGCGCTACATCAGCTCGGCCCGCGGTGCCGGCGCGTCGTCGCGGCGCAGCGGGGTATGGGCCTGCAGTTCCTCGAGTTGCTGCTCGAGCAGCGGGGTCTCGCGTCCCAGCCACGACCGGATGGCCGCGTGCAGCCGCGGGTCGGCGATCCAGTGCGCCGACGTGCACGACACCGGCAGCAGCCCGCGCGCCATCTTGTGGCTGCCCTGGGCGCCGCCCTCGAACACCTCGTAGCCGTTTTCGATGCAGAACTCCAGCGGCTGGTAGTAGCACAGCTCGAAGTGCAGCAGCGGAACGTGGCGCAGCGCGCCCCAGTAGCGGCCGTAGGCCCGCCTGCGCTGCGGGTCGAGCAGCACCAGCGAGCATGCGATGTCCTGGCCGTCCAGGCTGGCGACCACCAGCAGCACCCGATCGGCCAGCGTGCGCCCCAGGCGCAGGAAGAAGTCCAGGTTCAGGTACGGCATCGAGCCGTGCTCGGCATAGGTCTGCTCGTAGCAGCGCACGAACAGCCGCCACGTCGCCTCGTCGATCCGCCCGCCGTGCAGCCGGCGCAACGCGACCCCGCTGTGCCCGACCTTGCGCCGTTCCTGGCGCAGCTTCTTGCGCTTGTCGTGGTTCATCGCTGCGACGAAGGACTCGAAATCCGGCCACGGCGGGTCGGCCTGTCGCCAGTGGAACTGCACGGTGGTGCGCAGCATCAGCCCGGCCTGTTCGCACAACCGGCGTTCGTCGGCACTGAGGAACAGCAGGTGCAGCGACGACACCGCGCTGGCCCGCGCCAGCCGCAGCAAGGCCTGCAGCAGCGCGCCGCGCGCGGCCTCGTCGCGCCCGAGCAGCCGCGCCCCCGTGGCCGGGGTGAACGGAGTGGCCAGCAGCAGCTTGGGGTAGTAGTCCAGGCCGGCGCGCCGATGGGCGTCGGCCCAGCTCCAGTCGAACACGTATTCGCCCATCGAGTGTCCCTTGGCGTAGACCACGCAGGCCGCGGCCAGCCGCCCCGCGGCGTCGCGCAGTTGCACCGCCAGCGGCTGCCAGCCGGTCTGCGGCAGCGCGCAGCCGCTGGCCTGCAGCGCCGACAGCCAGGCGTGGCGCTGGAACACCGTGGTGCCGGGGGTCGCGTCGGCCAGCGCATCCCACTGCGCGGCGTCGATCGAATCCACCCCTTCGGTGATGTCGATGCGAAAATCCTCGTCCATGCCCCTGTCCATTGCCATTGCCCAATTCAATCCCACGGTCGGCGACCTCGCCGGCAACGCCGACGCCATCGCCGGGCTGGCCGAGCAGGCCCATGCCCGAGGCGCCAGCGTGCTGCTGACGCCGGAGCTGGCGCTGACCGGCTATCCGCCCGAGGACCTGCTGCTGCGCCCGGCCTTCATGCAGGCGGTCGAGCGCACGCTGCGCGACCTGGCGCTGAGGCTGCGGCGGCTGCCCGGCCTGGCGCTGGTCGTCGGCCACCCGCACGTGCCGGGCGCGGCCGCCGATGAGCGTACCCCATCGACGCAGCGCCCGTTGCGCTGGAACGCGGCCTCGCTGCTGCGCGACGGGCGGGTGGAGGCGACCTATGGCAAGCTGGAGCTGCCCAACTACCAGGTGTTCGACGAACGCCGCTACTTCGCCAGCGCCGGCGAGCCGCTGGTGTTCGACTGCCAGGGCGTTCGGCTGGGAGTCAACATCTGCGAGGACGCCTGGTTCGAGCAGGCGCCCAGGCGCGCGCGTGCCGCGGGCGCGCAGGTGCTGCTGGTGCTCAATGCCTCGCCCTTCCACCTGGGCAAGAGCGCCGAGCGCGAGCAGGTGATGCGCCTGCGCTGCCGCGAGAACCACATGGCGCTGGTGTTCGCCCACTGCGTCGGGGGACAGGACGAGCTGGTGTTCGACGGCGGATCCTTCGTGCTGGACTGCGGCGGCGAGACCTGCGTGCGCGCTCCGCAGTTCGAGGAATGCCTGGTGCTGGCGCGCTTCGACGGCGCGCGCGCCTTGCCCGGCGACATGGCGGAGCCGGCCTCGCTGCACCAGCAGGCCTGGTCCGCGCTGGTCAGCGGAACCCGCGACTACGTGCTCAAGAACGGCTTTCCCGGGGTGCTGATCGGGCTGTCCGGGGGGGTCGACTCGGCGCTGGTGCTGGCCATCGCGGTCGACGCGCTGGGGCCCGAGCGGGTGCACACGGTGATGATGCCTTCTCCGTACACGGCGGCGATGTCGCTGGACGATGCGCGCGAGATGGCGCGGCGCCTGGGAGTGCGGCACAGCGAGCTCGACATCGCCTCGATGTTCGAGGCCTTCCGCTCCACGCTGCGGCCGCTGCTCGGCGTGCGCGACGGCGACACCACCGAGGAGAACCTGCAGTCGCGGATCCGGGGCGTGCTGCTGATGGCGCTGTCGAACAACAGCGGCTCGATGGTGCTGACCACCGGCAACAAGAGCGAGATGGCCACCGGCTACGCGACCCTGTACGGGGACATGGCCGGCGGGTTCGCGGTGATCAAGGACGTGCGCAAGACCCTGGTGTGGGATCTCGCCCGCTGGCGAAACCGCCAGGCGCTGGCCGCCGGCCAGGTCGAGCCGATTCCCCATCGCATCATCGAGCGCCCGCCGTCGGCCGAGCTGCGCCCGGACCAGGTCGACCAGGACAGCCTGCCGCCCTACGAGGTGCTGGACGCGATCCTCGAGGCCTACATGGAAAACGACCGCAGCGTGGAGGACATGCTGGCGCAGGGACTTCCGGCGGCCGACATCCAGCGGGTGCTGCGGCTGCTGCGCATCGCCGAATACAAGCGCCGCCAGGCTCCGCCGGGGGTTCGCATCACCCACCGCGCATTCGGCCGCGACTGGCGCTACCCGATCACCTCGCGCTGGCGCGAGGAGGCGCAGGCCGCGCCGGCCGGCACGGACGGATCGGTTACAGTGGACGCAATGGCGGCGCAGGCCGCGGCGGCGCAAGGCCGGGGCAGACAACGAGGCGAACCATGAAACAGATCACCGCGATCATCAAACCCTTCAAGCTCGACGAAGTGCGCGAGGCGCTGGCCGAGGTCGGGGTGACCGGCCTGACCGTCACCGAGGTCAAGGGCTTCGGGCGCCAGAAGGGCCATACCGAGTTGTATCGCGGCGCCGAGTACGTGGTCGATTTCCTGCCCAAGGTGAAGATCGAGGTGGTGGTCAAGGAGCAGCAGGTGGAGCCGGCGATCGACTCGATCGTCAAGGCCGCGCGCACCGGCAAGATCGGCGACGGCAAGATCTTCGTCACCGCGGTCGAGCAGGTGATCCGCATCCGCACCAGCGAGACCGGCGAAGCCGCGGTCTGAGCCACGGCGCCGGGCGCCTCAGATGCTCTCGCGCATGCGCCACCAGGGGTCTTCCGACACCGGTTGCGCGCCTGCGATGCGATCGAGCAGGCGCTGCGGATCGGGGTCGACCAGCAGCAGCCCGAGCATGTCGGGAGAGACGAAGCCCTGTTCGTGGGTCTGGGCAAGGAAGTCCAGCAGCCCGTCGTAATAGCCTTCGCAGTTGACCAGGCCCACCGGCTTGTTGTGGTAGCCGAGCTGGCGCCAGGTCCAGATCTCGAACAATTCCTCCAGGGTCCCGAGGCCGCCGGGCAACGCGATGAAGGCGTCGGCGAAGTCGGCCATCATTTTCTTGCGCTGGTGCATGGTCTGCACCACGTGCAGTTCGCTCAGGCCCTGGTGCGCGACCTCGCGCCGCATCAGCAGTTCGGTGGTCACGCCGACCACCCGTCCGCCGGCAGCCAGCGCGGCCTCGGCCGCCCGGTGCATCAGGCCGACGCTGCCCCCGCCGTAGACCAGGGTCATCGCGCGCTCGGCGATCGCGCGGCCCAGGCGGGTCGCGCAGTCCGCGTACGCGGAGTCGGCTCCGGCGCGGGAGCCGCAGTACACACAGACCGAATGCATGGTGGGATGCCCGAGGCTTAGCTGAGAAGGCGAAGCTGCCGCGCGCCCGGCGCGCCTACGCCGCGCACGGCTCACAGCCAGCGCGGCAGCAGCACCAGCGCCCAGGTCGCCGCGCACAGCAGCAAGGTTAGCAGCACCGCGGCGCTGCCCAGGTCCTTGGCCTGTCCGCTGAGGTCATTGTGCTCCAGGGAGATGCGGTCGATCGCGCATTCCAGCGAGGTGTTGAGCAATTCGACGATCGGCACCAGCAGCACCGAGGCGACCAGCAGCGCGCGCTGCGTGCCGTCGTCGCCCAGCCACAGGCCCAGCGGCACCAGCAGCGCGGCGAGCAGGCCTTCCTGGCGCAGCGCCGACTCGGTGCGCCAGGCCGCGCGCAGTCCGCGCAGCGAATTGCGCAACGCACCCCAGGCTCGCCGCAGGCCCGAGGTCTTGTAGGGCGACGCCAAGCCAGCGCCCTCAATCCCCGCCGGTCGGCTGGCCGCACAGCTCGCGTTCGGCGGCCCGGCGCAGTTGCGACAGGAACTGTTCGGTGGCGCGCTCCCAGCTGAAGCGGCGGGCATGGGCCACTGCATTGTGGCGAGGCACGTGCAGCGCCTGCAGGCAGGCGTTGCGCAGGTCCTCGTCCAGCACTCCGGCGGCCGAGTCGCCGATGACGTCCAGCGGGCCGCTGACCGGATAGGCGGCCACCGGGCAGCCGCAGGCCAGCGCCTCGACCAGCACCAGCCCGAAGGTGTCGGTGCGGCTGGGGAAGACCAGCACGTCGGCGCCCGAGTACACCTCGGCCAGGCGCTCGGGGCTGAGCAGGCCGAGGAACCGCGCTTCGGGATAGCGTCGGCGGATGCGCGGCAATTCGGGCCCTTCGCCGACCACCCACTTGGTTCCCGGCAAGTCCAGCCGCAGGAAGGCGTCGATGTTCTTTTCCACGGCCACGCGGCCGACGTACAGGAACACCGGCGGCTGGCCCGACAGCCGGCTGCCGGGGCGGGGATGGAACACCTGCAGATCGACTCCGCGCGACCACAGAGCGAGGTTGCGCAGTCCGCGCAAGCGCAATTCCTCGCAGATTCCCCGCGTGGGCACCAGGGTGGTGCGAGCCGCGCCGTGGAACCAGCGCAGGTAGGCGTAGGTCCACGCCAGCGGCACGCCCACGCGAGGGCGTATGTATTCGGGGAAGCGGGTGTGGTAGGCGCTGGTCAGCGGGATTCCCATGCGCAGCGCGGCGCGCCGCGCCGCCAGCCCCAGGGGCCCCTCGGTGGCCAGGTGCACCACGTCGGGGTCGAAGTCGTGCACCCGCGCGCGCACCGCGCGGTAGGGCAGCAGGCTGAGGCGGATCTCCGGGTAGGTCGGGCAGGGCAGCGTGGCGAAGGAGCCGGGTTCGATCACCTCGACTTGTTCGCCGCGCTGGCGCAACTGCTCGACCGTGGTCTGCAGGGTGCGCACCACCCCGTTGACTTGCGGGCTCCAGGCGTCGGTGGCGATCAGGATGCGCACGCGCGCGCTCCCGGCAGCAGCTCGGCGAGCACCCGCGGACTGGCCGATGCGGGAGTCCACATCAGCAACTGCAGCGCTCCGTTGTCGAGTTCGGCCACCGCGGTCAGGCTTTCCACCCAGTCGCCGCAGTTGGCGTACACGAGGGAGCCGATGCGCCGCAGTTCGGCGCGGTGGATGTGGCCGCACACCACCCCCTCGCAGCCCCGCCGCGAGGCCTCCTCGGCGAGCAGCTGCTCGAAGTGGGAGATGTAGCTGACCGCGTTCTTGACCTTGCCCTTGAGGTACTGCGAAAGCGACCAGTAGGAAAAGCCCATGCGGTGGCGAACATGGTTCAGCCAGCGGTTGAGCTTGAGGGTGAACACATACAGCGCGTCGCCCAGGTGGGCCAGCCAGCGGGCGTGCATCACCACGCCGTCGAACCAGTCGCCATGCACCACCCACAGCCGGGCGCCTCCGGCGGTCAGGTGCACGGCGTCGCTGAGCACCTCGATGCCGCCGAAATGCAGCCCCGCGTAGTGCCTGGCGAATTCGTCGTGGTTGCCCGGCACGAACACCACCCGGCTGCCCTTGCGAGCCTTGCGCAGCAGCTTCTGCACCACGTCGTTGTGGGCCTGCGGCCAGTACCAGCCCTTGCGCAGTTGCCAGCCGTCGATGATGTCCCCGACCAGGTAGATGGTCGTGGCATGGCAGTTGCGCAGCAATTCCAGCAGCACCGTGGCCTTGCAGTCGCGGGTACCCAGGTGCACGTCGGACAGCCACAGCGTGCGGTAGCGGTGCGCCTCCGGCTCGTCGACGCCGTCGGAGGCGGCGAGACCGGCGGTCGGGCCGGGCGGCGCGACGGACTGTGTCGGCGGCGGCAGGTCGCGGCGGGACAGGCCTGCGCCGCCGCGCTGAGCCAGGGTCGTGAATGCGGGCCACATGAGCCTTCATTGCAGCGTGGCTGCATGACGGCCGCGTGACGCCTGGATGACGCGTCGATGACGATCGCGAGTTGCCGGCGACGCCGTCGGCGCGGCGCGGGCGCGTGGCCTCAGCGCCCGGTGCCCGTTGCCGCTGTGTTGCCTGGTGCGCCGGCGCTGGCGGCCGGGGATGGCGCGCTGGCCCGCGGGGCCGCAGCGCTGGCTCGCGGGGCG
>JAJZVU010000065.1 GCA_021845505.1 Pseudomonadota bacterium
GGCTCGCCGACATGCTGCAGGTCCCCTGCACCAATACCCTGATGGGCCTCGGGGCGATTCCCGGCAGCGATCCCAAGTTCCTCGGCATGCTGGGCATGCACGGCACCTACGAAGCGAACATGGCGATGCAGCACAGCGATGTGGTGCTGGCGGTGGGCGCGCGCTTCGACGACCGGGTGATCGGCAACCCCAAGGACTTCGCCCAGATCGAGCGCAAGATCGTGCACATCGACATCGACCCGTCGAGCATCTCCAAGCGGGTGAAGGTCGACGTGCCGATCGTCGGGGACGTCGGCGAGGTGCTGTCGGATCTGATCGAGCAACTCGAGCAGCAGATGGCCGAGGGCCGCAAGCCCGACGCCGCCGCGATGACCGCCTGGTGGCGGCAGATCAACGAGTGGCGCAAGCGCGAGTGCCTGAGCTACGAAGCCTCCGACGAGGTGATCCGGCCGCAGCTGGTGATCCAGACGCTGCACGAGCTGACCCGCGGCCAGGAGACCTACGTCTGCTCCGACGTCGGCCAGCACCAGATGTGGGCGGCCCAGTACTACCCCTTCGAGGAGCCGCGACGCTGGATCAACAGCGGCGGGCTGGGGACGATGGGCGTGGGCCTGCCCTACGCGATGGGCATCAAGCTGGCGCGCCCCGATTCCGAGTGCGTGGTGATCACCGGCGACGGCTCGATCCAGATGAACATCCAGGAACTCGCGACCTGCCTGCAGTACGGCACCCCGGTGAAGGTGCTGCTGCTCAACAACGGCTACCTGGGCATGGTGCGCCAGTGGCAGGAGATCGAATACGCGGGGCGCTATTCGCATTCCTACATGGATTCGCTGCCCGACTTCGTCAAACTCGCCGAGGCCTACGGCCACGTCGGCATGCGCGTGGACAAGCCGGGGCAGGTGCGCGACGCGCTGAGCCGGGCGCTGGCGATGAAGGACCGCACGGTGTTCATCGAGTTCGTCATCGACCCGACGAGCAACGTGTGGCCGATGGTGCAGGCCGGCAAGGGCATCACCCACATGCTGCTGGGGTCGGAAGACCTCTGAATCCGTTGCCGCCGCGCCGCCGGCGCGGCGGCTTGTTGCCACTGGACCCCGGAGCCAGGCGCCGCTTACCGGCGACGCGCGAAGCCCGGGGTGGAGTCAGCCGATGAAACACATTATTGCGGTCCTGCTGGAAAACGAACCCGGAGCGCTGTCGCGGGTGGTCGACCTGTTCGCCGCCCGCGGCTACAACATCGAGTCGCTGTCGGTGGCGCCGACCGAGGACTCCTCGCTGTCGCGCATGACCATCGTCACCCGCGGCTCGAGCGACGTGATCGAGCAGATCACCAAGCACCTGAACCGCCTGATCGACGTGGTCAAGGTCGTCGACCTGACCGAGGCGAACTACATCGAGCGCGAGTTGATGATCATCAAGCTGCGGGCTGTCGGCAAGGAGCGCGAGGAAATGAAGCGCATGGCCGACATTTTCCGCGGCCGGGTGATCGACGTCACCGACAAGAGCTACACCATCGAACTCACCGGGGACGAGGCCAAGCTCGACGCCTTCCTGCAGGCGGTCGAGCGCACCGCGATCCTGGAAACCGTGCGCACCGGCGCCAGCGGCATCAGCCGCGGCGAGCGCGTGCTGCGCGTCTGAGCCGGCAGCGTCCATCCCCATCCATCGAATGAGGGCGGCCCCGCCCCGCATTCCCACGAAACCAGAAAAGCCAAGGGCCGTCCCCGCTTTTTTGGAACACACGACGGGCGAAAGGCTCGTGGGAATGTTCCGATCCACTTTCGCCCGCAGGAGTCGGTATGAAGGTCTATTACGACAAGGACTGCGATCTGTCGCTGGTCAAAGGCAAGAAGGTCACGATCATCGGCTACGGCTCGCAGGGCCATGCCCACGCGCAGAACCTGCGCGACAGCGGGGTCAAGGTGACGGTGGGGCTGCGCAAGGGCGGCGCTTCCTGGGACAAGGCGAAGAAGGCCGGACTGACGGTCAAGGACGTCGACGACGCGGTCAAGGGAGCCGACGTGGTGATGATCCTGCTGCCCGACGAGAACATCGCCCAGGTCTACCGGGAAAACGTCGAGCCCCACGCCAAGAAGGGCGCCGCGCTGGCCTTCGCCCATGGCTTCAACGTCCACTACGGCCAGGTGGTCGCGCGCGATGACCTCGACGTCATCATGATCGCGCCGAAGGCCCCCGGCCATACGGTGCGCAACACCTACACCCAGGGCGGCGGGGTTCCGCACCTGGTGGCTGTGGCGCAGGACCGCTCGGGCAAGGCGCGCGATCTCGCGCTGTCGTATGCGATGGCCAACGGCGGCGGGCGCGCCGGCATCATCGAGACCAGCTTCCGCGAGGAGACCGAGACCGACCTGTTCGGCGAGCAGGCCGTGCTGTGCGGCGGCACGGTGGAGTTGATCAAGGCCGGCTTCGAGACCCTGGTCGAGGCGGGCTACGCCCCCGAGATGGCGTATTTCGAGTGCCTGCACGAGCTCAAGCTGATCGTCGACCTGATCTACGAGGGCGGCATCGGCAACATGAACTACTCGATTTCGAACAACGCCGAGTACGGGGAGTACACCAGCGGGCCGCGGATGATCACCGACGCCACCCGCGACGCCATGCGCAAGTGCCTGAAGGACATCCAGACCGGCGAGTACGCCAAGAGCTTCATCCTGGAAAACCGCGCCGGCGCACCCACGCTGAGTTCGCGCCGCAGGCTGACCCGCGAGCACCCGATCGAGGTGGTGGGCGAGCAGCTGCGCGCGATGATGCCGTGGATCAAGGCCAACAAGCTGGTCGACAAGTCGAAGAACTGACGAGGCCTTGAACGGCAGCGCCGCGCCTGCAGGCGCGGCGCCGTGACGCCGCGTCCAGCCGCGCGCAGGCGCGGCCGGAGCCGCGCGGCGTGCACTGCCGTGGATCAAGGCCAACAAGCTGGTCGACAAGTCGAAGAACTGACGAAGAGACGGGCCCCCACGCTCGCTGCGCTCGCTGCCCCCCGAGGGGGCTCGGCCGGCTTGGGGCGGCCCGGCGCCGGCCGAGGTGCCTTGAACGGCAGCGCCGCGCCTGCAGGCGCGGCGCCGTGACGCCGCGTCCGGCCGCGCGCAGGCGCGGCATTCCGGCAGGCGGGGTCTCAGCAGGCCGGGCGGGCCAGCCCGGCCACGCCGTGGAGCAGCAGCTGCAGGCTGCGCTCGACCCACTGCCGGCATTCCTCGTCGGACATCGGCTCGCCGATTCCCATCGCCCGCAACTGGGGCAGCGACACCAGCATCTGCAGGTACTGCTGGGAAGCGAAGTCCGCCTCGGCCGGCGAAAGCTCCGGCCGCTCGCGGCGCAGCAGCGCCGACAGCGTGCGCACCGCCTGCGCGCGCCCGCCCGACAGAGCCACCGCCTGCAGCAGGTCGGGAAAGCGCTGCGACTCGGCGACGATCAGGCGGTACAGCGCGAGCACCTGGGGCGTCAACGCGGCGCGCAGTGCCGCCAGCCCGAAGCGCCGCAGCGCCTCGCGCGGCTCGATCTCGGTGGCGGCATCCAGGCTGGAGGCGCGCGCGCCTTCGACCACCCTGGCGACCACCGCCTGCACCAGTTCGCCCTTGTCGGCAAAACGGTGGTAGAGGGTGCGCTTGGACACCCCGGCATGGTTGGCCACCGCCTCGATGCTGGTCGCGCCGTAGCCCTGGCCGAGCATCAGTTCGGTGGCCGACTCCAGGATGCGCTCGCGCAGATGACGCGCCGCTTCGCGCGACGGTCGCCCGCCGCGCGAGCCGGTGCTACCCGCGACGTGTTCGGCCAGGTTCACCGGTCGCCTTCGCCGTGCCAGCGGTCATGGTGCCAGTCGCGGTGCCCATCGCCGTGCCACTCGGGCCTGCCGTAGTAGGCCGGCGCGGCGACGTAGGTCGGCGGCGCGTAGACGTAGGCGGGGGGCGGCGGCGCGTAGACCACCGGAGGCGGGGCGTACACCGGCGCCGGAGCGACCACCCGTGCCTGGCCGTACACCAGCGGCGCGGCGATCAGCCCGGCCGCCAGGCCGATGATCGCGGCGGCGCCGCCACCGTCTCCGTCGTGCCAGCCGTCGGCCCAGGCCGGGGAGGCCGCGCCGATGCCCAGCGCGACGGCGGCGATGACTGCGGAGCGGGCGATTCGCGGGGTTTTCATGTGGCTTCTCCTCGAATGGGCGGTCGCGTCGACCGCCGTTGATGACACTATAGCTCGGATTTAATGAAACGCAACCGGGTCGTTGCGTTTTTTTCCCGGGGCGCTGGGCCAACGTCGCGGCGCGCTCAGCGCGCAGTGCGAAGCGGCGGAACGCTGCCGCAGGACGGCGCCACCCAGTGCGCCTGCGACTGCCCCGACATGTCGCCCTGCGGCGTGGCCACGGTGTAGCTGGATGCGTAGGAGGTGGCCGAGGCGATGCGCAGGCTGCCGCTGCCGGTCACCTTGGACGCCGGGCAGCTGTAGCGGAACTTCCAGTCGCCCGGGCTGGGTTGCGACCAATGGGCCTTGCAGCCGCCGTTGAGGTGCAAGGGCGGGTGTCCGGAGGCCAGCGAGGTCGCGTCCAGGCAGATCTGCAGCCCGCCGTCGCGGCTGATCGACATGCCCTGCTGGCGCAGCTTGGCCTCGACCTGCGGGCGTGCCGACGGCGGCAGGCTGCGCAGCATCTGCGCCAGGTTCATCGTCGGACCGTCGCCGGTGCGTGTCTGCAGCGCGTAGTCCCACAAGCCGGGTCGCAGCGGCGCCGACGCGGCCAGCACGGCGGGGGCGAAGCACGCCGCGCAACAGGCCAGCAGCGCGCCGGCCGGCAGCCGGGCGCGAACGCGGCGCGCCGCGCGGCGCGGCGTGAGGGGGGCAGGGGACGCAGGCGTCGGAAGCGGATGGGGCGACATGGGCGAAATCCTGGATGTTGTGTGCCGCGGCGCGGCCGCGGCAAAGCTTATCAGCCCGGCCACCCGCGCCGGGGGCCTCTCGCGGCGGAGCCCGGCCTGCCCCGGCTACACTTCGAGGATGGACTATCCCCATCCCATCCTGGCCCGCGAAGGCTGGCCTTTCATCGCCGCCTGCCTGGTGGCCTCGCTGCTGGCCTGGCTGCTGTTCGGCCTGGGGTGGTCGATTCCCCTGTGGATCGTGACGGTGTTCGTCGTGCAGTTCTTCCGCGATCCGCCGCGCCGGCTGCCGGCCGACCCGCTGGCGGTGGTCTCGCCGGCCGACGGGCGCATCGTCGCGCTCGGCCGCGCCCAGGACCCCTACGGCCAGCGCGACGCGCTGCGCATCAGTGTGTTCATGAATGTGTTCAACGTGCACTCCAACCGCTCCCCGGTCGACGGCGAGATCGTCCAGGTGAGCTATTTTCCCGGGCGCTTCTTCCATGCCGACCTCGACAAGGCCTCGCTGGAGAACGAGCGCAACGCGCTGGTGCTGCGCAGCGCCCAGGGGCTGGTCACCGTGGTCCAGGTGGCCGGGCTGATCGCCCGCAGGGTGCTGTGCTATGTCGCTCCGGGGCAGGCGCTGCGGCGCGGGGAGCGCTTCGGGTTCATCCGCTTCGGCTCGCGGGTCGACCTGTACCTGCCGCTGGATGCGGTCCCGGTGGTGTCGATCGGCGACAAGGTGCATGCCAGCAGCAGCGTGCTGGCGCGCTTCGCGACGGCCGGCGTCGCCTGAGGAGCCGGCGATGGCCCGCAACGTCAGCCGTTTTCCCGAACACCGCGCGCGCTCGCGCTCGCGCGCCGCCGACGACGAGGAACCGGGCCTCGACCCCGGCCTGCCCGACCCGGTCGAGGACCTGCCGCGCACCGGCCGGCGGCGGCGGGGCATCTACCTGCTGCCCAACTCCTTCACCGCGGCGGCGCTGTTCGCCGGCTTCTACGCGGTGGTGATGGCCATGGGGCGCGACTACGAGCGGGCCGCGGCGGCCATTTTCGCTGCGATGGTCCTCGACAGCCTGGACGGGCGGGTCGCGCGGATGACCCACACCCAGAGCGAATTCGGGGCCCACTTCGATTCGCTGGCCGACATGGTGTCCTTCGGCGCCGCGCCGGCGCTGGTCATGTACCAGTGGTCGCTGCACGGATTGGGCAAGCTGGGCTGGCTGGCCGCCTTCGTCTACTGCGCGGGCGCGGCGTTGCGCCTGGCTCGCTTCAACACCAATATCGGCGTGGTCGACAAGAACTACTTCCAGGGCTTGCCCAGTCCGGCCGCCGCGGCGCTGGTCGCGGGCTTCATCTGGGTGCTCTCGGACTCGCGCATCGGCGGCGCGCAGGTGGCGTGGGCGGCCTTCGCGGTCACCGCCTTCGCCGGCATGAGCATGGTGACCAACGTGCCGTACTACAGCTTCAAGGCGGTCAGCGTGCGGCGCAGCGTGCCGTTCATCACGCTGTTCCTGATCGTGCTGCTGATCGGCCTGATCGCCTACCGGCCGCCGCTGGTGCTGTTCGGCCTGTTCTGCCTGTACGCCGTGTCGGGCTACGCGCTGTACGGCTGGCGCAGGCTGCACGGCCGCTCGGTCAGCGTGATCTCCACGTCCACCGACGAGCCCGACGAACGCGGCCTGCACGGCTGAGCCGGCGCGCGCCGGGGCGCAGGCGGGCCGCGCTCAGGCGCGGCCGAGCAGGAAGTCGGCTGCCATTTCGCCGATCATCATCGTCGGCGCGTTGGTGTTCCCGCCGACCAGCGTGGGCATCACCGAGGCGTCGGCCACGCGCAGCGCATCGACGCCGCGCACCCGCAGCCGGCTGTCGACCACCGCCTGTTCGTCGCTGCCCATGCGGCAGCTTCCGACCGGGTGGTAGATGGTCTCGGCGTGGTCGCGTATGTAGCGGTCGAGCGCCGCATCGTCGTCGCCCACCGCCGCTCCCGGGGTCGACTCGGCGCCGGCCAGCGGCCCCCACGCCGGGTGGCTTAGCACGCGGCGTGCCAGGCGCAGGCCGGCGCGCAGCGTCGGCAGGTCGTCCGGATGGTCGAGATAGCCGGGGTCGATGCGCGGCGGATCCAGCGCATCGGGAGAACGCAGCCCGATGCTGCCGCGGCTGGCCGGTCGCAGCGCGCACACATGCAGGGTCACGCCGTAGCCCCAGACCAGCTTGCGGCCGTGGTCGCGCAGCAGCGAAGGCAGGAAATGCAGCTGCAGGTCGGGACGCTCCAGCCCGGGGCGCGAGCGTGCGAAGCCTCCCGCCTCGGCCGCGTTGCTGCTCAGCAGGCCGTCGCGCCGCCGCCAGTAGCGCCAGGTGGCGCCGAGCAGCCGCGGCAGCATGCGCGGGCCCACGCCGACCGCGGCATGCGAGGTTTCGCGCATGCTGGCGGTGATGTCCAGGTGGTCCTGCAGGTTGCGCCCGACCCCGGGCAGGTGGTGGACCACCTCGATTCCCAGCGCGCGCAGCTGCGCCGCATCGAAGACCCCGGACAGCGCCAGCAGCTGCGGGCTGTGCACGGCGCCGGCGCACAGCAGCACCTCGGCGCGCGCGCGCACCACCCGCAGGCCCTGTGCGCCCAGGTACTCGACCCCTACCGCGCGGCGGCCCTCGAACACCACCCGGGTGGCATGGCAGCCGGTGCGCACCTGCAGGTTGGCGCGGTGGCGCACCGGGTCGAGGAAGGCGCGAGCGCTGCTCCAGCGCTCGCCCTGCGCCTGGGTGACCCGGTACAGCCCGCAGCCCTCGGGGTCCTCGGCGTCGTGGAAATCCAGCCGCCGCGGCAGCCCGCAGGCGGCGGCCGCCTCGATGAAGGCCAGGCTCAGCGGGTTGGGGCTGCGCAGATCGGACACCGCCAGTCCGCTGCCCGCGGTGGTGCCGGGACGGCGCTGCAAGCGCTGCAGGCGCGGCAGCACGTCGCTCCACCCCCAGCCCGGGTTGCCGGCGGCAACCCAGTCGTCGTAGTCGCGCGGATGGCCGCGCAGGTAGATCATCGCGTTGATCGAACTGCTGCCGCCGAGCACCTTGCCGCGCGGCCAGTACAGCCGGCGCCCGCCCAGGCCCCGCTGGGGCTCGGTCTGCAAGTACCAGTTGTAGCGCCGACCGCGCAACAGCAGCGGCAGGCCCATCGGGGTGTCGATCAGCGGCGAGCGATGCTCGCCTCCGGCCTCCAGCAGGCACACCCCGATGTCGGGGCGCTCGCTCAGGCGGTTGGCCAGCAGGCAGCCTGCCGAGCCGGCGCCGACGATGACGTAGTCGGTCTGCTCGTCGACGACGGCGGCCATCAGCCGAACAGCTTGCGGGTGATGGTCGCCACGTGCTGGCCCTGGTAGCGGGCGATGGCCAGTTCGTTGTCGCTGGGCATTCGGCTGCCGTCGCCCTTGCTCATGGTCGTCGCGCCGTACGGCGTTCCGCCGGTGATCTCATTCATGTTGGTCAGCCCGGCGCAGGCGTAGGGAACCCCGACGACCACCATGCCGTGGTGGAACAAGGTGGTGTGGAACGAGGTGATGGTCGTCTCCTGGCCGCCGTGCTGGGTGCCGGTGCTGGCGAACACGCTGCCGACCTTTCCGACCAGCTTGCCCTGCTGCCACAGCGCGCCGGTCTGGTCGAGGAAGGTGCGCATCTGCCCGCACATGTTGCCGAAGCGGGTCGGCGTGCCGAAGATCACCGCGTCGTAGTCGCCCAGTTCGCCCGGGCTGGCCACCGGGGCCTGTTGCTCGGTCTTGGCGTGGATCGCCGCCAGGGTCTCGGCAGGCATGGTCTCGGGCACGCGCTTGACGCTCACCTCGACTCCGGCCACCGAGCGCGCGCCGTCGGCGACTTCCTGCGCCATGCGTTCGACATGCCCCCAGGTGCTGTAGTAGAGGACGAGGACTTTGGCCATTTGTGGACTCCTTGTTTGAAAAAGCGCAAAGCAGCATGATGCAATGCCCGGGTGACAAAGGAAAGTAGGTACGATTTCGTAACCACCTCGCCTTCGCCGATCCTGCCTGGAGCCTGCCGATGAGCCGCCACGCCGATGCCTCGTGCCCGATGGACGCGCTGCTGCGCCTGCTGATGGGTCCCTGGACCACCTACGTGCTGTGGGTGCTGCGGCGCCAGGGACCGCAGCGCTTCGGCGCGCTGAAACGCTCGATCCCGGGGATTTCCTCCCGCCTGCTGACCGCTCGCCTGCGGCTGCTGGAAGGCGCGGGGGTGGTCAGCAGGGTCCACGTGCCGAGCATTCCGCCGCAGGTCAGCTACGGCCTGACGCGGCGCGGCGAGGAACTCGCCCCGGTGCTCGACGCCCTCGATGCGCTGGCGCGCCAATGGGACGGCGAGGACAGGCGGGACGGTGAGGAGCGGTCGGCCACCTCCAGCGCGACGGGCCACGCTGCGCGCGCCATCGCTGCGTAGCCGGAATCGCCCGGGTGCAGGTGGTCGCCGCTGTCCAGCCGCGGCAGCATCCGCGTGGGGTCGGCGGGGTCGCGCAGCACGGCGTCGAAGTCCACCACCCCGGCGAAGGCGCGGCTGCCGCGGATCCAGGCGTTCAGCCGCTGGCGCAGCGCCTCGCGCTGCGGCGGCAGCTCGGCCGGCGGCAGCGTGGCCGCGTACAGCCGTACTCCCGCGCGATGCGCCTGCCGCGCCAGCCCCAGCAGCGCCCGTTCGAGCTGCGTGGCCCGCACCCGCAGGTGCGGGGCGTCGCAGTCGACGCCTGCGCGCGCCGGCGTGTAGCCGAAGTCGATGTCGTTGATGCCGATCAGCACGATCGCCGCGCGCACCCCCGAAAGCCCCAGCGCGTCGCGGGCGAAGCGCAGGCGCAGCGCCTGCCCCCAGCAGGCCGAGCCGGACAGCAGCCGGTTGCCGCTGATTCCCGCATCGACCACCGCCAGGTCGTCGACGCCGGCCGCGCGCAGCCGCGCCGCCAGTTGCTGCGGCCAGCTGCGGTGGGCATTCAGCGTGGAGCGCATGCCGTCGGTGATCGAATCTCCGATGGCCACCAGCGCCGCAGCCGGCCGCGCGGGCTCGACGTCGACGCGGTCGAGCCAGAGATACGAGCTCAGCCGGCCGCCGAAGCCGGCCGCCGAGGCGTCGGCCGTGCGGTTGCCCGGGCCGGACAGGAATTGCACCTGCCCGGCGACGATATGCCAGGTGCTGGCCGGCGTGGCCGAGGCCACGTACAGGCTCACCGCCAGCAAGCGTCCGGCATGCACCGCACGCACCAGCGGGTCGCTCCAGACGGCCTGGTGCGGCGGCACCACCACCGAACGCAGGTGGTCGAACAGCACCGGCTGCAGCGAGCCCGGGCGCAGCGCCGCACCGGCTGCGACCTCGGCGAGCGTCGCCGCACCGATGCGCAAAGGCCGTGTTCCCCAGCGGTTGCTGATGCGCAGGCGCAGCGCCCGCCCGGACAACTCGGGCAGCACGACCAGGCGCAGCGTGCGCCCGCCACAGGCCGGCGGCCTGCGGTACGCCGGAACGCCGGGCCCTGCGGGTACCGACTCGGGGGCGGCCTCCCAGGCCGTCACCCAGCGCGGCGCGCCGCCGGCGGCAGGCGCAGCCGCCGGCGCGCCGGCCCACGCCGCGGGCAGCGCGCCGGCCAGCAGGCCGGCGACCAGGCGCACGACCCCGCGCACGACCAGGCGGCCGAGCGGGCGGGCCGACCGGCCGGTCGGGAGCAGCGAGCGCGCCGGGCGCGCCAGGCAGGGCGGGTGCA
>JAJZVU010000066.1 GCA_021845505.1 Pseudomonadota bacterium
CTGGTCAAGCGCCACGGCAAGGAGCTCGCCGGCTACGGCGTGGTCGCGCAATCCTTCCGCGAAGGCGCGCAGCAGTTGCAGGCGGCGGCCAGCGAGGTGCAGAAGGCCATCCACCCGCTGATGCTGGGTTTCATGCAGACCCTGCGCGACAGCTCGCTCACCGACAAGCTGCAGACCCTGCCGCAGGCGGTGCGCGAGCGTGCGCCCGGTCTGGCGCAGACCCTGGAACGCCAGCGGGCCGAGCGTCGAGCGCGCGACGACCGCAGCCGCCATGCCGGCACCCGTCTGCGCCAGGCGCTGGGGCGTTTCGAAGCGGTGGTCGCGGAACTGGAATACGTGGTGGTCAACGGCCGCATCGAGGCCGCGCTCAAGGGCGACGCCCGCGCCCAGCTGGCCCAGGTGTCGGCCGACATGGACAATGCCGTGGCGCAGGTGCGCGACCTGTTGCGCCAGTATGTCGAACACATCGAGAAGGTCCTGCCGTGAAAGCCCACAAGTTCTATTCCGAAGGTTCGCACCACTGGTACATCATCTACGACCAGGAGGAGCCGCGGGTCATCGACTCCAACGTGCTGGCCTGCCAGATCGACGGCCACACCCTGCTTTGCGACCCGGGCGGCTTCGAGGTCTTCCCGCAGGTGTTCGCCGCGCTGGTCGACGTGCTGCCGCCGTCGAGCATCGAGGCGGCGCTGGTCAGCCACCAGGACCCCGACATCGCTTCCAGCCTGCCGCTGTGGAATGCGTGCACCCCCGGCATCACCTGGTACACCTCGCGCTTGTGGGTGAGCTTCGTGCGCCATTACGGGGCGCTCGATGCGACCATCCAGGGGATCCCTGACGAGGGCATGGAATTGCCGCTGGGCTCCGAGCGCCTGCAGGTGCTGCCGGCGCATTACCTGCACTCCTCGGCCAATTTCAATGTGTACGACCCCAGCGCCAAGGTGTTGTTCAGCGGCGACGTCGGCGCAGCGCTGCTGCCCCAGGGCCACGAGCCCTTTGTCAGCCGCCGCGAGGTCGACTCGCCCAAGGCCTTCGACGAGCATATCCGCCATGCCGAGTATTTCCACCGCCGCTGGATGCCCAGCAACCAGGCCAAGCGCGACTGGTGCGAGCGCGTGTCGCGGCTGGACATCGACTTCCTGTGCCCGCAGCACGGGGCGATCTACACCGGCGAGAACGTGCAGCGGTTCATCGACTGGTTCGCCGCGCTGGATGTAGGCTCGGCGGTGACTTCGCGCTGATCGGCCATGCAATCGCCCGCAAACCCCGAGGATCCCCGTGCGCCGGCCGCCACAGGGCGCGCGGACGCCGGCGTGTCGCATGTCGGCGAGCCCGCCCCGCCCGAGACCCGGGCGGGCTTGCTGCAGCGCTTGAAGGACGACCGCGATGCCTTGTTGCAGGCGGTGCTGTCGTGGCTGCGGGACGGCAGCGAGCAGGCGCTGCGCGATATCGGCCTGATCGACACCGAAGCCTGGTTGCAGCGCCTGCTGGCGCTGCGCCCGGCGCCGGGGGAGCCGCCACGCTCGCAGCTCCGCGACCCAGCCGGTGCCGGAGCGCAGGCGGTCGATCGCAGCTGCGAGACGCTGCAGGGCGTCGAGAGCGAAGTGCGCGAACTCAACGGGTTCATCGCCTCGACCCAGACCAAGCTGGCTTCGTTCGTCGAATCGGTCAAGACGGTCGAGCAGCTGACTGCCGGCATCCAGGAAGTCGCGAGCCAGACCAACCTGCTTGCGCTCAACGCGGCGATCGAGGCCGCGCGCGCCGGCGAAGCCGGTCGCGGCTTCGCCGTGGTGGCCGACGAAGTGCGCAACCTGGCCCGCAAGACCGCGTCGATCACCAGACGCATCGACGACCTGACCCTGTCGATCCGCGAGGACTCCGGGGGGCTCGAACGCGACATGCTCAGCGCCGTGCAGCGTATCGAGCAATTGGGTGGCCTGCTCGGCCGCGCGCAAGGCACGCTGCTGGACGCCCGCCGAGCGATGCAGGCGCCCTCCCCCAGCCATCCGACCGGCGACGGCACCGCCGCCTCCGGCATCCTGGAGAACCCATCATGAGCAGCGTGCTGCAGGAAGTCGACGAACGCTCCCGCCTGGCGGGGACCAACAAATTCGAGCTGCTGCTGTTCCGGCTGGGCGAGGATCCTGGAGGCCGGCGCGAGATCTTCGGCATCAACGTGTTCAAGGTGCGCGAGGCGCTGGTCATGCCCGCCGTCACGGCGATGCCGGGCGCGCCGCAGCATGTGCTGGGCGTGGCCAACATCCGCGGCCAGATCGTCCCGGTCATCGACCTGCCGGCCGTGGTCGGCTGCAAGCCCAAGAGCCTGAGCATCCTCATCGTCACCGAGTACGAGCGCTCGGTGCAGGGCTTTGCCGTCGAGGAAGTCGAGGAGATCACCCGACTGGAATGGAGCCGGGTGCTGTCGGCCGAGGCGAACGCGGTCGGCGGCATGGTCACCAGCATCGCCCGCCTGGATGCCGAGAGCGAAAAAAGCCGCCTCGCGCTGGTGCTCGACGTCGAGCGGGTGCTGCGCGACGTGCTGCCCTCGCGCGTGGCCGATGTCGACCCCTCGCATGTCGGCCCGCGCCTGGAACTTCCGCCCGGATCGGTGGTGCTCGCGGCCGACGACTCCTTTGTCGCGCGCAACCAGATCGAAAAGGTCCTGCAGGCGATGCACGTCCCCTACATCATGACCAAGACCGGCAAGGAAGCCTGGGAGCGGCTGCGCGCGCTGGCGCACGACGCCCAGGCCGAAGGCAAGCCGGTCACCGACAAGGTGGCCGTGGTGCTCAGCGACCTGGAGATGCCCGAGATGGACGGCTTCACGCTGACGCGCCAGATCAAGCAGGACGAGCGCCTGCGGCAGATCCCGGTGGTCATCCATTCGTCGCTGACCGGCCAGGCCAACGAGGACCACGCGCGCCGTGTCGGCGCCGAAGGCTACGTACCCAAGTTCGTCGCCGAGGAACTGGGCACGGCGCTGCGCAAGGTGGTCGCCGCCGCGCAACGCTCCTGACGCACCCCCGACCCCATCGGCTACCGTGATGAATCCCTCTCCCGAATCGGCCTCCCTCGCGGCCTGGCTGGAACGCCGCCCGCTGGACCTGCGCCCGGCGGCGACCGCGGCACTGGCCAGCGCCGAACGCCAGTTGCTGCAGATGCAGCGCGAACTCGTCGACGTCGTGACCGAGGGCTCGACCGAGGTCGCCTTCGCGGTCGCGCGGGTGCGCTTCGACTCCAAGGCCGCGTTGGGCGAGAGCCAGCAGCAGGCCGAACGACATACCACACAACTGGCCGATGTCGGCGCCGAATTCGACCAACTGGTCAACGGCACAGAACAATTGTTGGGCGAACTGCGACAGCTCGACTCGCAGACCACGCGCATCGACGGACTCGCCTCCGAAGGTTCGCAGCAGACCCAGGCGATGCGCGAGACCTTCGGCGAGCTGGTCGCGCACAATGCCGGCAACCGCGCCGAGGTCGAGCGCCTGCAGCAGCGCTTCGGGGAAGTCGTCAAGCACATGGCGGTGATCCGGGAAATCGCCCAGAAGACCAACCTGCTGGCGCTGAACGCCAACATCGAGGCGGCCCGCGTCGGCGACAAGGGCCGGGGCTTCGCGGTGGTCGCCGAGGAGATCCGCAAGCTGGCGCAGACCGCGGAAAAGTCGGTGGCCAGCATCGGCGAGTCGGTCGGATCGATCGAAAGCGCGTTGCAGCTCGTCGGGCGGGGTACCGAGGACTTTTCGTCGCGCATGGACAGCAGCCAGCAGCACATGCTGCAGATCGCCGAGCATTTCCAGCACATCGCTTCCGGAGTCAGCCGGGTGGCGCGACAAGGCAGCGAGGCCACCGCCCACCTGTCGCGGCAGTCCGAACAGCTGCGCGGAGTCAACGAGCATTTCCGCTCGATGGCCGAGCGCGTGCGCGGCGACGCCCGCAGCGCGGTCGAGCGCGGCGCGCGCATCGCCGAGTCGCTCGACCTGGCGCTGGACAAGACGCAGAAGCTGTTCCATTTCGCCACCCATTTCCGCACCGACTCCCAGGTCAGCCAGGTGCTCAGCACCCTCGAGCAGGTGACCGAGGAGCTGCAACAGCGCCTGCAACTCGCGCTGCAACAGGGGGAGCTTTCGGAGGGCGACCTGTTCGACGAGCAGTACCAGGCCGTGCCCGGTACCCAACCGCAGAAGTACCAGACGCGGTTCACCTCCTGGTTCCAGCGCGAGATCCAGCCCATCGAGGATCGCTACCAGGCGCTTTCCGAGCGCTTCGTGTTCGTCCTGCTGGTCGACCGCAACGGCTATGCGGCGGTGCACAACTCCCGCTTCGACCAACCGCTGACCGGCGACCCGCAGCGCGACCTGGTGGGCAACCGCTCGCGGCGGCTGTTCAACGACCCGGTCGGGTTGGCGTCCGCGCGCAATACCCAGGATTTCCTGCTGCAGGTCTACGCCCGCGATACCGGGGAGATCATGCGCGAACTGTCCCGGCCGGTCAGCGTCGGCGGGCGCCACTGGGGCGCCGTGCGCTTCGGCTTCCTCTGAAGCGACCGCGGGTCGATACTCGCGACCATCGGCGCGCGGATTGCGTATGCTTGACCCATGAACCGCGCCGCCTCCCGCCCTCCCCGCTCGTCTTCGCCGCTGGCCGCGTTGCTGGCGCGCCTGCGCAACTGGCTGCGCCCGGCTCCGGTGGACCGCAGCGGCTTCGCCGAGGCCGGCGCGATGGACCGGCGCACCGTGATGCTGCCGATGATCGGCGACCAGCAGGGCAAAAGCTACTACGAGGTGGCCGAAATGTGGGCGCGCGAGCGGCTGCGCGCGAAGCGCCACCTGCAGGAAATCATCGACGGGGTCACCGACTACGGCGACCCGGGCCAGGCCGCCGGCTCCTTCGCCTGCGACGTCGGAGTGTGGCTGCGTTTCGTCGACCTTCCGGGGATGGCCGACACCCTGGACGACCTGCGCATGTGGCACGACCACTGGCACCAGGAACTGGCGCGCCTGATCGACCTGGCCAACCAGGGATCGCGCGCGCCGGTGGTCGACGCCCTCAAGCCGGGCCGCGGCGCCTGGAGCTATGCCGCGCGACGGGTCAACCAGTTGCTCGAGGCGCTGTGGCTGCAGCGCGAACCGATGGGCCTGCAGCTCAGCCTGGACGGCAGCGCGGAATGGCTGGAGGCGGCGCTGCTCGCAAGCTCGCCGGGCGAGCGCGAGCTCACCGTGTCGCTGGAGCGCATGCTGCCGGCGGCGTCCCGCGTGCTGGTTCGGCATACCGAGCGCCCGGATGCACCGGCTCGCGCGTACAGGGTGCGACTGTGCCGGCCCGGCCAGCGCGGTGCGCAGGACGAAGGGGTATTCATCGCCTATCTGGTTTGACCGGATGCTCAGGCGCAGGGGAGAGGCAGCGATGATCCGCAGGGACAACGACCCGACCGTGGGCAACATGACCGAAGTCGACTGGACCGACCCCCAGGTGAGCACCCTGCTGGCCGCGACCGACACCGTGCGGCTGGACAACCGCGGCACCCACGCCGCCGAGGCTGTGCAGCTGCGCAGCAGCGGAGGCTCGGGACCCGAGCGCCCGGCCCTGCTCGTCGGCGAGGCCGCCGGCCGGGTGCTGCGGGTGCTGTACGACCAGGCGCTGCCGGCCGGCCACGTGGTCGCGCTCAAGCGCGATCGCGGCGGCGCCATCGGCACCGCATGGGAGATGTGCAGTGTGATTTCCTGCCGTGCCGGCGCGCGCGCGCAGGACACGGCGCGGGCGATCCACGTCATCGAGCTGCAGGCCCAGCCGCTGCGGCCACCGCATCTGGGCTGAGGCCGCGGCGGCCGCGGCGCGCCCGCGCCGGCTCAGGCGCCGTCGACCACGATGCGATTGCGCCCCTGGCGCTTGGCGCGCAGCAGCGCGTGGTCGGCCGCCCGCAGCATCGTGCCCAAGGTGTCGACGTCGGCCGCGGAAGCCTGCGCGACCCCACCCGACAGCGTCACCGCCGGCAGCCCGCCATCGATCTGCTGCACCGCCAGGCGCATGCGCTCGGCCAGCCCGGCGGCCACGTCGCGCGCCACCCCGGGACAGGCCAGCACCAGTTCCTCGCCCCCCCAGCGCGCCAGCAGGTCGTCGGCGCGGCACTGCTGCTGCAGCACCCGCGCCACTTGGCGCAGCACCTGGTCGCCCACGTCGTGCCCATGGGTATCGTTGACCAGCTTGAAGTGATCGAGGTCGAGCAGCACGCAACTCAGCGGGTGGCCCTGCGCCAGCGCGTCCTCCCAGGCGCGGGCGAGGAATTCGTCCAGCGCGCGGCGATTCGGCAGCCCGGTCAGATCGTCGCTGTAGGCGGCCTCGCGCAGCCGGGCATTGAGCGCCGTCAGCTCGCGCTGGCGGCCATGGGCGCGCGCGCGCTCGCGCTCGAGCGCACCGATGAGCCGCACCACGCGCAGCCCCGGGCGCAGCTTGGCGACCACCAGGTCGGGCGCGGCGGCCGCCGGCAGCACGTCGTTGGCCCCGGCTCGCAGCGCCTGCAGCGTGGCCTCGGCTCCCAGGCTGTCGCCCAGCAGCAGCAGGTACATGCGCGCGCCTTCGTGATCGCGCAACTGCCGGCACAGCTCGACCGCTTCCAGCGGAAGGTGGTCGGCGTCGAGCAGCACGGCGTCGGGCAGGCTGGCGCGCGCGCGCTCGAACGCGGCCGCCACGTCGGGCTCCACCAGCAGCGTCAGGCCCTCGGCGCGCAGCGCCTGCAGCAGATCCTGGCGCGCTCCGGCCAGCGGCCCGGCCAGCAGCACGCAGGCCGGTTGCAGCGACTCCTCGGCCGGCAGGCTTCCCAGGCTGCGCCGCAGGCGGTCGAATTCGTCGTGCGCGTGCTGCTTGGACACCGGCAGCTGCAGGATGGCCGCCAGTTCGCCGAAGTCGGCCCGCAGGCGATCGGTCAGGTCCACCAGCGCCGCGTCGTCGAGGCCCAGGCGCAACGCGCCGATGCACAGCGCCGGCAAATCCCGCGCCGCGTCGCGCGCGTCCAGCGCCGAGGCCAGGCAGCGCGCGACCTCGACCATCGCCGGCAGTTCGCCGTCCAGCGTATCGGGCAGCAGCGCCGACCACAGGCGCTGCGGAAAACTCCAGCCCTGCAGCAGCGCCGCGCTGGCTTCGGCCTGGTCGAAGCCCCAGCGGCTGCGCTGCCAGGCCCGCCGCTCGCTCACCGCGGCCGCGTCGCCCAGGCCCTGCGAGCCCAGGGTCGCCAGCATCGCCAACTGGCCGATCTCGGCCAGCAGCCCCAGGCTGAAGGCCTCGGAAACCGGCAACACATGCAGCCGCCTGGCCAACTGCTGCAGCGCCAACGCGCGCGCCAGCGAGCGCCTCCAGTAGGGCTCGAGCTCGAAATCCCCCAGCCTGGCGCCGGGGCTGTGCACCAGGCTCAGGCCCACCGCCAGGCGCGCCAGCGCGGCCACGCCGATGCGCATCACCGCATCCTCGATCGCGGCGGTCGGACGCAACCCGGAATACAGCGCGGAATTGGCCAGTTGCACCGCCTTGCCCACCAGCACCGGGTCGCCCTTGGCGACCCGGCAGACCTCGAACACCCCGACGTCGCGGCGCTCGACCAGGCGCATGAGTTGCAGGGCTACCGCGTTCGGCGAAGGCAGCGGCCCCCGCCCGTCACGCAGCACGGCGAGAATCCTGGCATGGCGCTCTGCGAAGGGCTGGGGCTCTGGCATGGGTCACCGGCGGTCGAGCCATGGTAAGGCCCGCCCTGCCACTGCGGCAACCGCGGCCCGGCGGCGCGCCGCCGGCGCGTCAGGCGGCGCCGGCCACGTCGGCCAGCGCCGGCTGCGCAGGCGCCACGCACACCCTCTGGCGCCCGCCCTCCTTGGCCTGCCGAAGCGCCGTGTCGGCCCGCCTGTAGAGACAGGAGAAGTCCTCCCCCGGCTGGAACTCGGCGACACCCGCGCTGAAGCTCAATTCCACCCGCTGGCCGGTGCTGCGCACCAGCATGCGGCGGTTGCGAAAGCCCTGCAGCAAACGCTCGACCGCGCGCTGCGCCGACACGGCGTCGCTGTCGGGGAAGAGCACCATGAATTCCTCGCCCCCCATGCGGGCGATGCTGTCGCCGGGGCGCACCAGCTTGCGGGCGACCTGCACCAGGCCGCGCAGCGCCTCGTCGCCGAAGTCATGGCCATAGCTGTCGTTGACCTGCTTGAAGTGATCCAGGTCGAGCAGGGCCACCGAAAACGGCCGCGTCGCCTGCGCCGCCTGCGCGCTGTCGCGGGCGAAGGCCGCGTCGAGCCCGCGGCGGTTGAGCGCGCCGGTCAGCGGGTCCTCCAGCAACTGGCGGCTGGCAGCCTGCAACTCGCTCTCCAGGCTGTGGATGCGCTGCAGGGCCTGCTCGGCCTGCTGTTGCGCCTGTTCCAGTCGAGTCGCGAAATCCTCGCTGCTGCGGTGCAGATCGGTGCCTCGCTGCAGCAGCGCCTGCGCCAACTGCGCCAGCTGCTCCGCTTCCAATCCTCCCTGCAGGCGCTGCAGGTCCTGCTGCAACGAGGTGCTGAAGGCCCGGTTCTGGCCGAGGAAGGAGTCGAGGCCGCGCAGCACCTGGCCCACGACCTCGCGCGAGGTGCTGCGCGCCTCCAGCGCGCTGCGCTGCAGCGCCGCCTGCCTGCGCAGCCAGGGTTCGATCAGCGAACGCGCGGCGTCGATGCGCGCCGGGTCGAGCGGGCGCGCGGCGGCCTGGCGCAGCTCGACGAACTCGGCCGCGATCGCCGATTCCCCGCCGAACACCTGGTCCAGATGGCCCACGATGGCCCCGAACAGCTCGAGCATGCGATCGACGGCCAGCTGTTCCTCGACCCGCAGTTGTCGCCAGTCCTGCCACAGCCGCCGGTTGCCTGCCAGCATGGACTGGGGCTCGCCCGCGGCCTGCGGGGCATGGGCAGCGGCCAGCAGCTGCGCGGCTCGCTGGCGCAGCGCAGGCCCCGCGGCGGGGGGCTGCAGGGCCAACTGGACGGCCTGCTCCCACAGCCGCTGCCACGGCGCTGCCGCGGCGCCCTCGCCCGCCGCCGGCGGGTGCTGCGCGGCCAGCGAGGCCGGCTCGCCGGGCGGATGCACCGCACCGCCGCGCTCCAGTTCGGCCCACACGCGGCTGTAGTTCTCGGGGGTCGGCGGCAGCCTCAGCGCCGCCAGGCGCCGGAACGCCGCGCGTGCCAGTTCCGCCGCCGACGACGCGCTCAGTCCCGCGCTCATCGCGGCCGACGTCCGGGGCACGGGCCGGCCGAGCGGCCACCGCGGCCTTCAGCGCGCATCGCGATGCCCGGCGTCCTGCTCCAGGCGCCACAGCCAGGCCAGCAACTCGGCGACCGCCACGTACAAGGCCGGGGGGATTTGGGCATCGACGTCCACCTGCATCAGCAGTTGCACCAACTGGGGCGATTCATGCACATAGACGCCCGCTTCGCGGGCGCGCTGAATGATAGCCTCGGCGATCAGCCCGCGCCCCTTGGCCACCACCTGCGGCGCGCCCTGGGCATCGCCCTGGTATTGCAGCGCGACCGCTTCGCGCGCGGGCAGTGCCCGGGGCGGCGGCTCAACCATGGTCCTGGGCTCCCAAGGGCCGCAACGACAGCTCGTCCAGGCGCAGACCCGCCTGGGTCACGGACTCGCGCAACGCGGCGCCGCCGGCGCGCAGCGCGCCGGCGGCGCCGGTGTCGTGAGCCACCTGCACCCTCAGCTCGGTGTGGCCGCTCAACTGCAGGTGGACCACCAGCCGCCCCAGGCGCGGCAGGTCCAGCCGCAGCACCGAGGTCCAGGCCCTGGGCGGCGCGGCCTGGCCGGCACCGGGCGCCGAGTCATCGGGCTCGATGCGCCACTCCAGTTCCTGGCCCGGCCAGGCCTGTCCGGCCCAGACCACCGCCCCCTGCGCCAGCGTCGCCAGTTGCTGCTGCACCAGAGCCTGCAATTGCGCGGGGATCGCCGGTGCGCCGACGCCGGCGCCGGGGCTTCCCGGCAGCGACACCGCCTGCGCCTGCACGCTGGCATAGGCGCCGGCCGCCGCGTGCGCCGGCGGAGGCGCCGCGGCGCCCTGGCCGCCCGCGCCGGCCGCGAGCGCCGACTGCGGATGCGCTGCGGCGGCGGAATCGGCGGCCGCCGGGCCGGCGCTC
>JAJZVU010000030.1 GCA_021845505.1 Pseudomonadota bacterium
ACGGGTCGAGGTGCTCAGCGCGCCCAGGCCGGTGCTCAGGCTGGCCGCCGTGGTGCTGGTCGAGGTGGACACGCTCGCAAGGCCGGTGCTCAAACTGGCTGCGGCGCTGCTGGTGGAGGTGCTCAGCGCGCCGAGTCCGGTGCTCAGGCTGGCCGCCGTGGTGCTGGTCGAGGCGGAAAGGGCGCCGACACGGGTGCCCAACGCGCCGATCGCGGTGCTGGTCGAGGTGCTCAGCGTACCCAGCCCGGTGCTGAGGTTGACGGCCGTGGTGCTGGTGGACGTCGACAGCGCACCGAGCCCAGTGCTCAGGCTGGTGGTGGCAGTACCTGTCGAGGTGGACAGCGTGCCGATGGCGCTGCTGGTGGAGGTGGATAGCGCGCCCAGGCCGGTGCTCAGGCTGGCCGCCGTGGTGCTGGTCGAGGTGGACAGCGCGCCGAGGGACGAGCTGGTCGAAGTGGACACGCTCGCAAGCCCGGTGCTCAGGCTCGAGGTGGCGATGCCTGTCGAAGTCGACAACGTGCCGATGGCGCTGCTGGTGGATGTCGACAACGCGCCGATCGCGGTGCTGGTCGAGGTGCTCAGCGTACCCAGCCCGGTGCTGAGGTTGACGGCCGTGGTGCTGGTCGACGTCGACAGCGCACCGAGCCCAGTGCTCAGGCTGGTGGTGGCAGTACCTGTCGAGGTCGACAACGTGCCGATCGCGCTGCTGGTGGAGGTGGATAGCGCGCCCAGGCCGGTGCTCAGGCTGGTGGTCGCGGTGGCCGTCGCGGTCGACAGGGTGTTGAGCGCGCTGGTCGTGGTCGATACGGCCACGCTGAGGCTGCTGACCGACGACGCCAGGGTGCCGCGGAACGCGGCGGGCGCCGGTGCGGGGCGCGGGGTGAGCGCGATGGTCCCGACGCCAGCCGGTGCAGCGCCGGCCGGTGGCGCACCTGCCTGCAGCAGCATCGGGGCCGCTGGCAGATCCAGAGGCGGCAGCAGGTACAGCACCATGCCGGCCGGCCGCAGCGCCTGCGCGCGCGGCTCGCAACGCCGGGCCTCGCGGGACTCGCTGCCGCGCGCCGCCAAGGCAGGCTGGCGCCTGTGCGCGCGGGCAGGCCGCGCAGCGCACCACTGCCTGCCGGGCCGGCTCGCCGGGACGGCCGGGACCTGGCGCCCCGGCGCGGCGGCGGCCGAAGCGGCGACGCCGATCCACCACGTCATGCACGCAGCCAGCAGGCCGCGCCGGCAGCGCGGGCGGCGGGCATGCTCGGAGGCGACCACGACCAGGCCGCTGCGGCGGTTTCGCACCAGGCTGTAGATCCGATTCACATCGTGGCCTTCCCGAGCAACGGCGCGACGGGCTCCGCCCGGCCTGCACGCCGCTGCGGACCGGCGCTCCAGCCTGCACCGCCTGCCATTAGAGGACCGCCACGTCCGCGTGCGTGCCGCGGCGCGCCGCCAAACACCGGGCTCGCGCGGCGCTCGCGTGGCAGTCACGGGCCGCGCGCGCCGCCCGTGAGAGCGATGCCAGCGACCCGTGAGTCGGGCGTGAACCGGACGCCGCGCGGCCGCGCAGCGATTGACCCGCGGTCGCGCCGGCTCCTAGAGTGCCCGCGACGTGCTGCGCCGGCGTGACCCGCGCAGACCTCGAAGCCACCACCTGCGGCAGGGCCGACGCCCTGCGGCTCTCCCGCCAGCGCGATGTCGCAACCGGTCGCACCCGTCGAGCAGCAGCCCGCGCCGCCGCGCCCCGCGGCACCGCGCGGCGTTCTGCGCGTGGGCATCAGCGTGGCCGCGGGCCAGGCCGCGCAAGGGCTGTGGGGCAACGGCATCCTGCAGAACGCGATCTTCCTCTGCATGGCGCTGCAGGCCTGCGAGAACGTGCGATCGGCCTGCCTGGTCGACGTGGGCGCGGACGCGGCGGCGCTGCCCCCGCAGCTGGAAGGCCAGCCGCTGCACGGATTCGACGCGGTGTGCGAGCGGCTGGACGTGCTGATCGAGCTCGGCGCGCAGGTCAGCGCGGCGCAGACGGAGATCCTCAAGCGCCGCGGAACCCGCCTGGTGTCGTACTGCTGCGGCTCCGAGTATGTCGTGGCGATGGAGGCCGTGCTGTTCGGCAGGCCGCTGTGGGCGGGCGGCCTGTTCATCAACCAGCGCTACGACGCGATCTGGATGGTCCCGCAGGTCGCCGAGACCAACCGCGGGTTCTTCGAGGTACTGCGCCAGCGCCAGGCCGAGGTGGTGCCCTTTGTGTGGGATCCGCTGCTGCTCGAGCGGCGCAGCGCCGGGCTGCGCGCGGGCGGGGCGTACCGCCCGCGCCGCCAGGCGGCGCGCCTGTCGGTGATGGAACCCAATGTCGACGTGGTCAAGTTCTGCCTCTATCCGCTGCTCATCGCCGAACAGGCCTATCGCTGCAGCCCTGGGCTGATCGGCTTCATCCATGTCACCAACTGCGAGCGCTTCGCCGGCAGCAGCCAGGACTTCGTCGCGCTGATGAACCACCTGGATCTCGTGCGCCAGCACAAGGCGGCCTTCGTCGGGCGTTTCGAGACGCCGAGCTTCCTGTCGGAGATGACCGATGCCGTGGTGTCGCACCAGTGGGGCAATCCGCTGAACTACCTGTACCTGGAGGTCTGCTGGCAGGGCTATCCGCTGATCCACAACGCCGAGCTCTGCCGCAGCCTCGGCTACTACTACCCGGGACACGACGTGCGGCAGGGCGCGCGGGTGCTGCAGGACGCGCTGCTGGCGCACGACGGGTGGTGGCAGGCCTATCGCGAGCGCCAGCGCGCCATCATCTCCCGCTACCGACCGCATCACCCCGGGCTGCTGCGCGCCTACGCGCGGCTGCTCGACGAGCTGATGCAGCGGCCGCTGCACTGACCGGGAGCGCCAGGCGTGGATGCGGCAGCGACACCCGACCACCAGGGGCTGCGCGTGGCGGTCGCGGCGCCGGCACGCGGCGAGGCCGACATCGCCCACGACCCGCGCTGGCAGTTCACCGCGTTCGTGCTGATGGCCTTGCAGGGGCTGGAAGGGGTGTCGCGCCTGTGGCTGGTGCACGAGGCGCCGCTGCGCCTGCCGCAGGGCCTGCAACTGGCCGACATGGGCGCGACCGCGGCCGAGCCCCACGAGCTGACCCATCGACTGGACTGGGTGATCGACATCGACGCCACCTTGCCGGCCGAGTGGTTGCGCCGACTGCGCAGGCTGGGCACGCGGGTCGTCGAGGTGTTGCGCGGCAACCCCTATGCCGATGCCCTGGAGCCCGCGCTGTTCGGCCTTGCGCCGCGCTGGACATGGCCCGACGCGGCGATCGACGAAGTGTGGTGCGGCGCTGCGCTGCGCCGAACCTGCCAGCCGATGCTGCAGGCCGTGGCGCGCGCGCCGGTGTGGGAAATGCCTCGGCTGTGGTCGCCGTTGTTCGCCCAGCGCCGCGCACAGGCACTGGCCGGTGCCGGTCACCCGCTGGGTTTCGTCCCCGGGGTGCGGGCGGGCCAGCGCGGCTGGCGCGTGCTGGTGGCCGAAGCCAACGCATCGGTCGTGGGCAACTGCGTGGTGCCGATGCTGGCAACGGAGGCGGCGTACCGGGGCTGTGCGCAGGCCGTGGCTTGCATGATGGTGCTGCATACCTTCGAGCGCAAGGAGCACCCGACTTTCAACGCCCTGGCCTGCAACCTCGACCTCACCCGCGACGGCCTGGCCAGCTACGAGCCGGGCCTGGCGGTGCTGGACGCCCTGGCCGCGCATCGCATGGACTGCGTCGTCGGCCACCAGTGGGAGCAGGAGATGCGGGACGACTGGTGCGAGGTGTTGTGGGCCGGCTACCCGCTGGTGCACAACTCGCAGGCGCTGCGAGAGCAGGGGCTGGGGTTGTCCTACGCCGACTTCGACGCCACCGATGCCGCTGCCGCGTTGCTGGCCGGCTGGCGCCTGCCGGCGTCGTTCTGGTCCGGGCAGCGCTGCCGCGCGCTGGCCTGGCTGGCCACGCTGCACCCGCTGGGCGAGTCGGTGCAGCGCAGCCTCGCGCAGCACCTGCGCCTGCCCGCGGCCCCGGCGGCCGCGCGATGAAGCGGTCGCTGCGCGTCGGGGTGACGCTGGCGGTGCGTGAGAGCGCGCAGTCCATCTGGGAGAACGGCATCTTCCAGAACTGCGCCTTCCTCGTGCAGTCGCTGCGGCACAGTCCGCTGGTGGGCCAGGCGGTGCTGTTGACCAATCGGCCGCAGGTCCCGCGGCTCAGCCCCGACCTGCTGCTGCAATCGAGCGGTCTTGCGCTGATGGGCCTCGACGAGGCCCTGCAGGCTCTGGACGTGGTGATCGAGATGAGCGCGCAACTCGACACCGAGTGGGTGCAGGCGTTCGGCCTGCGCGGCGGGCGCCTGGTGTCGATGTACGTCGGCAACACCTACGTGATCGACGTCGAGCGCGCGCTGTTCGCGCAGCCGCCGGCCGGCCTGTGGGATCGGCGCCGGCGCGACGCCGTGTGGACCTTGCCGCAATACCGGCGCAGCTGCCGCGCGTACCTGGAGGTCAACACCCGCTGCCCGGTGCGCGAACTGCCGCATCTGTGGAGCCCGTTCTTCGTGCAGCAGGCTTGCGCCGGACTGGCTGCCGGGGCGCGGTTCGGCTATGCCCCGGGGCGGGCGCGCTGGCGGCTGTGCGGCTTCGAGCCCAACCTGTGCATGGTGAAGACCGCGCTGATCCCGCTGCTGGCCGGCGAACTGGCCTACCGCCAGCGGCCCGGCTCGATCGAGGCGCTGCGCCTGTGCAACGCGCTGGCCTGGCGCGAGCACGAGGGGATCGCGGCGCTGGTGCGCGGCCTGGACGTGGTGCGCGACGGCGTCGCTCGCTTCGAGCCCCGCTACGCCACCTACGAGCTGATGGCGCATCACGGCGACTGCGTGATCTCCCATCAGTGGGAGAACGAGCAGAACTACCTGCACTACGAACTGCTGTGGGGCGGCTACCCGCTGGTGCACAACTGCGAACCCCTGCGCGAGCTGGGCTATTACTACCAGGGCTTCGATTGCCACGGCGCCGCCGCCGCGCTGCTGCGGGCGCTGGACGGGCACGACGCCGGGCTGGCCGAGCATCGCGGGCGCGCCGCGGCCTGGCTGCGCGGCCTGGACCCGGGCGACGCGCGCAACGTGGCCTGCTACACGGCGGAACTGCAGCGGCTGGTGGCGGGTGGTCGCTGACAGCGGGCGGTGGCTGACGGCGGACGGCCGGGCCGGTTCCCGGATCAGTCGTGCAGCAACGCCATCGCGGTGCCGAAGCCGACGAACAGGCCTCCGGTGACCCGGGCAAAGGCGCGCGCCACGCCGACGCGGCCCAGCCAGCGGCCGAGCTGGGCGCCGCTGAGCGCGTAGACCAGGTACCAGCTGACTTCGATCACCGCGAAGCTGCCGAGCAGGGTGCCGAACTGCGGCAGCGCACGCGCCTGGGGATCGATGAACTGGGGCAGCAGCGCGGCGGCGAACAGGATGGCCTTGGGGTTGCTGCTGGCGACCGCGAAGCCGTTGCGGTACAGCCCCCACGCGCTGCGCTCGGCGGGCCGCGGGGCCGCGCCCGGCTCCAGCGGGGTTGCGGCCTGCGCGCCGGACCGGGCGGCAGAGCGCCAGGTGCGCACGCCCAGCCAGACCAGGTACGCGGCGCCGACCAGGCGCAAGGTGTCGAAAACCGCCGGCCAGGCCTGCAGCAACGCGCCGAGCCCGGCCGCGGAGATGCCCATCATCAGAAGCAGGGCGCTGAGGCAGCCGGCCATGGTCGCGGTCGAGCGGCGCAGTCCGTGGCGAGCGCCATGGCTCATCACCAGCAGCATGTTCGGGCCGGGGATCGCCGAAATCACTCCGACCGTCGCGATGTAGAGCAACCAGGTGTGCAGGCTCATCGTTCAGGCGCCCGCCGCGCGGGCGCAAAGGCTCAAGTATGCCATGCCGCCGCCGCCGGTCCTTGATCCAGCTCAAACCCGAAACACTACAATTAACTATAATGTTGGGCACCGAGGCCGATCCATGTCCATCCCTCCATGTCCATCCCTTCGCCCACCGAGCGCCCGTTGACCATCGGCCAGTTGGCGCGCCGCGCCGAGCTGGCCCCCGAGACCTTGCGCCACTACGAACGCCTGGGGCTGGTCGAGCCGAGCCGGCGCACCGACTCCAACTACCGGCTGTACGACGCGGAGGCGGTGCGCAGGCTGCATTTCATCCGGCGGGCGCAGTCGCTGGGATTCTCGCTGCCGGAGATCCGCCAGCTGCTCGGGTTGCACGCCCAGGGCGCCGGCGACATGGCGCAGGTGCGCGCCATCGCCGAGCAGCGCCTGCGGCAGATCGAGCAGCGCATCGCCGACCTGCGCAGCCTGCGCGCGGGACTGGAGCAATTGCTGCAGTCCTGCCCCGGGCACGGCGCGCTGGCCGACTGCCCGATCCTGGCCGCGTTGTGCGGGCAGGAAGCCGCGTCCGCCGCATCCGCGCAGCCCGCGGAGCCGGATGCCCCCGCGGGCGCGGGCAGCGGCGCGCGGCTCGCCGGGGCTGCGCCATGAGCGTGCCGCTGCCCGGTGCGTTGCCTCGCCAGCCGGCGCCGAGCGGCGAGGGCGAGCGCTGCGAGCTCGCGCTGGATGTGGACGGCATGACCTGCGCGTCCTGCAGCTCGCGTGTCGAGGCGGCCCTGAACGCGCTGCCCGGGGTGCGCGCGAGCGTGAACCTGGCCAGCGAGCGCGCCCAGGTGCGTTTCGACCCCGCGCAGGCCGATGCCCGCGCGGTGGTCGACGCGGTGGCCGCCAGCGGGTACCAGGCTCGCACCGCCGACGTGGTGCTCGACGTCGGGGGCATGACCTGCGCTTCGTGCGTGTCCCGGGTCGAGGGCGCGCTGCGCCGGCTGCCCGGGGTGGTGCAGGCCGATGTGAACCTGGCCGCGGAAAGCGCCAGCGTGCGCTTCGTTCCCGCCAGCGTGCAGCCCCAGGCCTTGCTCGACGCCGTGCAGGCGGCCGGCTACACCGTCAGGCTGCGCGACCCCGACGTCGTGCGCGCGGCCGCCGACTCCGAGGGGCACAAGCAACGCCAGCTGGCGGCGATGCGGCGCGATGTGGTCATCGCGCTGGCGGCCGCCGGCGGCGTGCTGGTGCTGGCGATGGGGGGCATGTTCTGGCCGCGCGCGCGCCAGGCGCTCGACGCGCTGGCGCCGTGGCCCCGGCTGGGCGACTGGTTGCAGGCCGTGCTGGCCAGCGTGGTGGTGCTGGGCCCCGGGCGCAGGTTCTTCCGCAGCGGCTGGATCGCCTACCGGCACCTGTCGCCGGACATGAATTCCCTGGTGGCCAGCGGCGCCGGCGTGGCGTGGCTGTTCAGCATGGTGGTGCTGCTGGCGCCGCAATGGTTTCCCCCCCATTCCACGCAGGTCTATTTCGACTCGGCGGCCGTGGTGATCGCCGCGGTGCTGCTGGGCAAGTACCTGGAGGAACTGGCCAAGGGGCGGGCATCGCAGGCGATCCGCGCGCTGGCCCACCTGCAGGCGCACACCGCGCGGCTGCGCACCGCGCAAGGCGAGCAGGAAGTGCCCATCGGCCAGGTGCGGCGCGACGACGAGGTCGTCGTGCGGCCCGGCGAGAGGCTGCCGGTCGACGGCCTGGTGCTGCAGGGCGAGTCGCATGTGGACGAGTCGATGTTGAGCGGCGAGCCGATCCCGGTCGACAAGCGCGCGGGCAGCCAGGTGCGCGCCGGGACCGTGAACCAGCAGGGCCTGCTGGTCGTGCGCGCGACGTCGGTGGGCTCCGACACGGTGTTGGCGCAGATCATCCGGCTGGTCGAACAGGCGCAAGGCGGCAAGCTGCCCATCCAGGGCCTGGCCGACCGCGTGGTGCGGGTGTTCACTCCGGCGGTGCTGGCGGTCGCGCTGGCAAGCTTCGCGCTGTGGATGTGGCTGGCCCCGGCGCCCGCGCTGGGGCATGCCCTGCTGGCCGCGGTGGCGGTGCTGGTCGTCGCCTGCCCCTGCGCGATGGGGCTGGCCACGCCGGCGGCGATCATGGTGGGAACCGGGCGCGCCGCCGAGTTCGGCGTGCTGTTCCGCAAGGGCGAGGCGCTGGAGGCGCTGTCGCGGGTCGATACCGTGCTGCTCGACAAGACCGGCACGCTGACCCGCGGCAAGCCGCAACTGGGCACGCTGGTGGCGGCGCAAGGGGTCGATGAACGCCAGCTGCTCGGCTGGGCGGCGTCGGTGGAGGCCGCGTCGGAGCATCCGCTGGCGCGGGCGGTGGTCGCCGCGGCCGCACAGGCCGGGGTCGAAGGGGCGCCGGTCGAGGCCTTCCAGGCGCGCGCCGGCCACGGCGCGCAGGCGCTGGTGCAAGGGGTTCCGGTCGCGCTGGGCACGCGTCGCTACCTGGAGTCGCTGGGCGTGCCGTGCGACGACCTGCTGGCCGAGGGGGAAGCGCTGCAGCGCGAGGGCGCCACCGTGGTGTTCGTCGCGCGCGACGGGCAGGCCGCGGGGGTGCTGGGGATCTCCGATCCGGCACGCGCCGAGGCCGCGGCGGTGGTGGCGGGATTGAAGGCGCTGGGAATCGAGGTGCAACTGGTCAGCGGGGACAGCGAGCGCGCGGCGCGCGCGCTGGGCTCGCAGGTCGGCATCTCCGAGGTGCACGCCGAGGTGCTGCCGCAAGGCAAGGCCGAGGTGGTGCGCGCGCTGCAGTCCCGCGGCCGACGGGTGCTGTTCGTCGGCGACGGCATCAACGATGCGCCGGCGCTGGCGCAGGCCGACGTCGGCATGGCGCTGGCCAGCGGCACGGACATCGCGATGGAGGCGGCCGACGTGACCCTGACCCGCGGCGATCTGGGTGGGGTCATCGGAGCGCTGCAGGCGGCGGCCCACACCATGCGCACCATCCGCGGCAACCTGTTCTGGGCCTTCGGCTACAACGTGCTGCTGATCCCGCTCGCGGCCGGCGTCGGCGCGCCGTGGGACCTGCAGCTCAGCCCCATGCTGGCGGCGATCGCGATGGGGCTGTCGTCGGTGTTCGTGCTGGGCAACAGCCTGCGGCTGCGGCGCATGCATGCCTGGAGCGCCGGTGCGGCAGCCGAGGCGGCCGCACAGGGGCCGCTCGCCCGGCCGACCCCGCCGGCCGGCGGGGCCGATGGCGGCCCCCCAGTCGAAGGCCCCCCGGTCGGCGGCCCGGAGGCCCCATCCCCGAGATCCTCTTCCCCATCACCGTCAAGGAGACCCGCGATGACCGCAACCCGCAACCTGATGATCGAAGGCATGAGCTGCCAGCATTGCGTGGCCAGCGTCACCAAGGCGCTGCAGGCGGTGCCGGGAGTGCAGTCGGCCCAGGTCAGCCTGGACGAGGCGCGCGCGCAGGTCAGCGGCGACGCGCCGTTGCCGGCGCTGCTCGAGGCGGTGCAGCGAGCGGGCTACACGGCCACGCCCGACGACGCCTGAGGCCCGACGACGCCTGAGGCCTGGCGACGCCGCTTCAGCTCGCCGCCGGCTGCAGCTGGAACACCGTTCCCGGCGCGCCCTGCACGGTCAGCGCCCAGAACTGCTCGCGCACTTCGTCGCTGGCCATGTGCAGCTCGAGTTCGAGCCCCGGGCGCGCCAGCGGCTCGTCGAGCCAGCGCCTGACCAGCGCATACAGCTCGGCGTGGCGCTGCACCAGTTGCTCGAACTGCGGGAGGTGGCGCCAGCGACCGGCATGATGCTGGCACCACAGGCCCAGCGCGCAGCGCGCGTGGGCATCGGGCTCGCGCAACGCGGCCTCGGCGTCGGACTCGAGGGCGCCTTGCAGCAACTGCCTGAGCATCGTGCCCAGCGACACGATGGCCTCGATGCCGTCGTGGCCGAGCACGCTGCCCTTGCCCAGGTCGGCGGTCCAGCCCAGGCGCTGCTGCCACTCGGCGATCCACCCGGGCAGTTGCAGCGCCGGCATCGGGCGGGCGATCGCGTAACCCTGCAGGTGGTTGCAGCCCATGGCCACCAGCACCCGCGCCAGTTCCGGGGTCTCGACCCCTTCGGCGACGACCCGCACGCCCATCAGCTGGGCGGTGCGCAGGATGCCGTAGGCGATGCTCAGGTCGCGCGCATCGTGCAGCAGGTCCTTGACGAAGCGACGTTCGATTTTCAGCGTGGAAACGGCCAGCGCCTGCAGGTGGGTCAACGAGGCGCTTCCGGTGCCGAAATCGTCCAGGCTGACCTGCACGCCCAGCGCGTGGCAATGCTCGATGCGCCGGCGCGTGGCGTCGCCATCGAGCAGCGCGCCGTGCTCGGTCAGCTCCAGTGTGAGGCTGGACGGCCGCATGCGCGGATGACGGCCCAGCAGTTCGCGCACGTCCTCGAGGAAGGTGGGCCCGAGGAAGTGCCGCGGACTGATGTTGACACTCATGTGCAGGTCCAGCCCGCCGGCATGCCAGCGTTCCACCCATTGCGCGGCCTGTTCCATCACCCAGCGGCCGAGCGCGACGGCCAGCCGAGGCTCGTCCAGCACATGCTCGAAGGCTCCCGCGGTGTGCAGCCTGCCGTGCTCGTCGACCAGCCGCAGCAGGCCTTCGACATGGGCGATCGCGGGCGGCCCGCCGCGCTGCCGGGGAACGCTGAGGATGGGCTGCACGTGCAACTGCAGCCGTCCCGCGGCGAGCGCGCCCTCGAGGGCGCTGAGCCAGCCCTGGCGCGCCTCGACCTCGGCCTGCATGGTCTGGTCGAACACGCAGGCCTGGTTGCGGCCGCGCGACTTGGCCGCATACAGCGCGATGTCCGCCTGGCGCAGCAGGGTCTGCGCATCCTCGCGCTGGCCGCGCAGCGCCAGCCCGAGCGACAGCCGGGCCGACAGCAACTGCCCCTCGACCTCGATCGGCGCGCGCAGCGCGGCCATCACGCGCTCGGCGATGCGCTGGGTGCGCTGGGGGTCCTTGCCCACCTGCAGCAGCAGCGCGAACTCGTCGCCGCCGATGCGCGCCAGGATGTCGGCGCCGCGGCCCTGGCGCGACTGCCGCGACAGCCGCAGCGCGCCGCGCAGCCGGGTGGCCACCTCGACCAGCAACGCGTCGCCGGCCGCGTGACCGAAGCGGTCGTTGATGGTCTTGAAGTCATCGAGGTCGGCGATTCCCAGCGCCACGTCCTGGCGCTGCTCGAGGGTCTCGGCGAGCAGTTTCTCGAAGGCGCCGCGGTTGCTCAGCCCGGTCAGCGAGTCGCGCTCGGCCAGCTCGCGGATCTGCTGTTCCTGCAGTTTGCGCTCGGTCACGTCCTGGATGGTCCACAACGCGCCCGCCGAGCGACCGCCGGGATCGAGCAGCGGGGTGTAGTGCCGCAGCAGGATGCGACCGTCGTTCAACCACACCTCGTCGACCGCGGCCTGGTGCTCGCGGAACAGGATCTTCACCTGCTTGAGCGCATCCTGGCCGCCGGCGTGCAAATCGGCGATCAGCTCCCATACCGCGCGCCAGGATTGCCCGATGAGATCGCGCGGCGACTGGGTCTGGCGGGTCATGCGGACAAAGCCCAGGCTGCAGTACTGGACGATCCCCATCGCGTCGAACACGATCAAGCCACCGGGCAGGTTGTCCAGGATCTGCGCGAACAGCGCCGAATCCTTGCGCTGCGCCTGCTGGGCCTGCTCGCTTTCCTGCAGCAAGTTGCGCGCCTGGCCCACCCATTCGCGCTGCATCCTCAACTCGCGCCGCAGCAGCCACACCAGTACCAGGGCCAGCAGCAGCGCGGCCCCCAGCGGCATGCTGACCCGCCGCCACCAGTCCCGCGCCACGATGGAGCGCGGAGTCACGACAAAGGCCTGCAGCCCGGAGCTGCCCAGCGGGTACAGCGCGCCGATGTAGGCTTCGGCGGGCGCGGCGGCGCCGCCCAGCGCCGATGGCGCGCCGCGCAGCAGCAGTTGCGGATGCGGTCGGGTGAAATAGCCCGCCAGCTGCGTGCCCCGCGGCAGCGGCCAGCGTCCCAGCAGATAGCCCTCGGAGTCGGCCAGCCCGAGCACCAGGCCCGAGCGCTCGCTGCCTTGCAGCAGCGCGCGGTAGAGGGCGTTTTCCAGCTGCTGGTCCAGAAAGCCCGAGAGCACGAAGCCCGGCTGCCCGCTGCGCGTCGCCTGCGCCCAGGCCATCGGAAGCCACAGCCGCGCGCTGCCGGGTCGCGCCACGGCGGGGCCGAGTTGCAGCGAACCCGGATGGGCGCGCGCGAGTTGCTGTACCGAGCGCAGTGCCGCGGGCGCAGGCAGGGCCTGCGGCTGCGTGCCGGCCTGCGGCTGTTGCGCGACCGCGTCGCCTCGCCAGTCCAGCACCAGCAATTGCGCGACAGCCGGTTCGGTGCGGCAGAAATCCGCCAGCGCCTGCTGCAGCCCGCCGGGGCTGGTGAGCCAGCCCCGCGAATCGATCTGCGCCGCCAGGAACGCCAGGCCCCTGGCGTAACGGGTCAGGTGGTTCTGAACCGCGGCTTGCACGATCGACGCCGTCTGCCCGAGTTCGGCGCGGCGGTTGCGCAGCTGCTCGCGCCAGGTCAGCACCAGGAACCAGGCCGTGATCGCAACCAGCGTGGCCAGCACCACGGCAAAGAGCCGCAGGCTTCGACGTCGCACCCGCTGGTCATCGAGCATGGGCAGGGGGCCGGGGTTGTTCATGGTGGCATAGCGTAATCGATGGGCCGCGGCTTGGGTGCGACACCCGGTCGAGGCGCCGGCGGGAATTGATGGCGGATCGTGAATTCGTTCACAGCCGGGAAACTCTCGCATTGTTTAGACTTGCGTCAGCCGGGTAGCACGGGCGAGGCGCCGCGTGGCCGTGCAGCGCGTCGAACGCGTGAATCGGGGTGAAACAACGGCCGCTTTGTCGAATGCCCGCCGGCTGGCCGACGATCGGCCCGCGGCGGGCGGTTCCCGCAACCGATTTTCGCGATGAGCGCACTCGAATCCGATTTGCCCGCCCTGCCTGCCCAGGCCGCCTGGGTCGACGCCCTCGCGGCGCCGGTCATGCTGGTGGTCGGCGGGCGCCTGCGCTACGTCAACGCGGCGGCGGTGAGCCTGCTGAAGGCGGATTCGCAGCGCGCGCTGGTCGGGCGCAACGTGCGCGATTTCATCCACCCGCTCGACGCCCACCGGATCCTCGCCCGCATCCAGCGCGCCGAGGCGGGCGCCGGGGTCAACCCCCCGACGACCATGCGGGCCTTCGATTGCGCGGGCGCCGAACTCACGCTGGCGATCACCAGCGCGCCGGTCGACTGCGGTGGCGAGACCGGGGTGCTGGCGACCTGCCTGGACATGTCCAGGCGGGCCGCGATGGAGCAGCGCCTGCGGCGTACCGACGAGGATTTCCGGCGGATCATGGACACCATGCAGGATGTGTTCTACCGCACCGATGCGCAGGGTATCACCCGTTATGTGTGCCCGGCGGTGAAGAAAGTCCTCGGATATACCGCCGAGGAAATCATCGGCTTGCCCGCGGCGGCCTTCTATCCCGATCCGGCCGAGCGCGATGCGCTGGTCGCGGCCATCCGCGAGCAGGGCTTCGTGCAGGATTTTCCGGGACGCATGCGGCGCAAGGACGGGGTGATCATCGATATTTCGATCAGCACCCAGGCGCTGCGCGACGAGCAGGGCGAATACGCCGGTGTCGAGGGCATCTGGCGCGATATTTCCGAGCGCAAGGCCATGGAGCGCGAGCTCGAGCGGCTGGCGACCCGCGACCACCTGACCGGGCTGTTCGGCAGGCGGCGCATCCTGGAGATGCTGGACGAGGAACTCGAGCGCCGGCGCGGCCGGCCCTCGCAGGCGCCGCTGTCCATCCTGCTGCTCGATCTCGATCACTTCAAGCAGGTCAACGACAGCTTCGGCCACGCCGCCGGCGACGAGGTGTTGCGCCAGTTCGTGCACAGCGTGCAGCAATCGCGGCGCGGCGACGACCCCTTCGGCCGCCTGGGCGGCGAGGAATTCCTGCTCGTGCTGCAGGGCGCCGACGCCGCTGCGGCGCCGCAACTGGCCGAGCGCATCCGCGCCGCGGTCGAGGCCACGGCCTTCCAGGTCGCCGACGGCGAGGTGGTGCGCCTGACGGTGAGCATCGGCTGGACCCACGCCGGGACGCAGGACCGGCGCGCCGGCGATGTCCTGGAGCGGGCGGATCGGGCCTTGTACGAGGCCAAGCGCAATGGGCGCAACCGAGTGTCGCCGGGAGTCGGATCATGACCACGAGGCAGCATGCTGGCGGGGGTCCGCGCGACCCCGCGCCCAAGCCGAGCGCCGAGACGGGCGGCCAGCCGCCCGGCGGCCTGGCGCGCGACCCGCTGAGCCTGCGCATCCAGGTCGAGGCGCTGTTGCTGGATCCGCGCGGACACTTCCGGCCGCGCCCGCTGACCCTGCAGCCGGCCAGCGGTGGGCGCGAGCAGGCGCTGCTGGTGATGCAGGTGGGCGAGCACGAGGACGGCAGCTTCAGCGTGGTGACCAGCGAGCCGCTGGTGCCGGGCGAGCTGTTCAGCGTGCGCGCCGCGCCGGCCCGCTCGCCGACCGATCCGCTGGCCGACGCCGGCTGGTACCTGCTGTGCAGCTGCCGGCCGGGCAACCGGCCGGAGGACGAGGGCCAGGAGTGCTGGATCAGCGTGCTGCGTCCCCAGCCGGCGGCGCCCGGTCAACGCGGAGCCTGAGCCGTGCTGCGCCGCTGGCTCGGACTGCGCTCGGCCACCCAGCTGGTGGCCTTGCACGCCACGCTGGGCAGCACCCAGCCGCTGTTCCTCAGCCTGGGCGAGGTGCGGGCGCGCCAGTTCCTGGAGCTGACGGTCAATCGCCTGGCGCACCGCGCCGCGGCGCTGTCGGGGCTGGTGGTGCGCAGCGAAGGCAGCTCGCTGCTGGTGCTGTTCGACCAGGCCGAACAGGCGTTGCGCGCGAGCTGGGCCTTGCGCGAGGAACTGCGCTCGTGGTGCCTGAACGTCGACGCGCAATTCGAACTTCCGATGGAAATCGGCCTGAGCAGCGGCGCCGTGCTGTGCCGGCCGCCGACCTACCAGGGCGAGACCCTGCTGCGCGCGTCGGTGCTGGCGGCCGCCGCGCAAGGCGACGAAACCCTGCTCGACCACGGGGTCGTGGATGCGCTGCCTGCCGAACTGGCTGCGCGGGCGCGTCCTGCGCTGCCGGCGCCGGCCTTCGCCCATGTCGGCCATGTGTGGAGCCTGGAGGGCGAGCGAGTGGGCGGGCCGAAGGTGGCCGACCCACTGTGGGTGAACCTGCGCAGCCCGGACGGGCGCATCCACCTGAGCTTCACCCCGGAGCGGCCGATCCGCATCGGGCGCGACGCCCGCTCCGACATCGTGATCGACAGCCCGCAGATTTCGCGGCAGCATGCGGTGATCGTCTGGCGCAATGGCTGCTACATGCTGGCCGACACCAGCCGCAACGGAACCTGGGTGCGGCACCAGGCGGCGCCGCAACCGGTGCACCTGCAGCGCGGGGTCTGCATGCTCGATCGCTCCGGCTCGCTGAGCCTGGGGCGCGGTCCGCGCAGCGGGCGCGCCCCCGACCTCCTGTTCAGCGTCACGGCGCCGCCCGACGCCGGCGCGGCGGGCTGAGCTGCGGGGACTGCCCGCGGGCGTCGTGGGCGCACAGGCCCGAGGCGCCGCGGCGGCGCGCAGGCGCTATGCTTGCGGCTTGCGGCTTGCGCGCTCCGCAGTGCGCACCGCGCCGCGTCCACCGAGCCCCCGACGTATCCTGCCGATGCCTCTGCCCCGCGGCCGCCTGAAGGAATTCGCCAGCGGTTTGTCGCTGCTGCAGCGCGCCGCGGACATGCTGGTGATCGTCGTCGCCGCGCTCGCCGCCGCATGGATCCGCTTCGGGGGCGTGCAGCTGAGTCCGAGCCAGGTGACGACCGTGGTGATCGCGCTGCTGCTGGCGTATTTCACGTTTATCGAACTCGGCATGTACCGCAGCTGGCGTGCCGGCAGCATCGGCCGCGAGATCGGCCTGCTGTGGGTCGGCTGGTTCATCGTGTTCCTGCTGCTCAGCGGCCTGCTGTTCGTGCTGAAGATCGGCGCCGACTACTCGCGGCTGTGGGTGGGCACGTGGTTCAGCCTGGCCGCGGTGCTGCTCGCGGGCGGCCGCGCCGGACTGCGCCTGGGGCTGCGCTGGGCGCGCAGCCGCGGCTACAACGTGCGCACCGTGTACCTGGTCGGCGACGGCGAGGCGGCGAGCCGCCTGCGCGAGCTGGCCGGGGCGCGGGGTGGGCTGGGTTTTCGGGTGTCCGCCTGGTTCGGGGTGCGCGAACAGCCCAGCGACGCCGGCTTGCACGGCTGCGGCCTGTTGCCCCAGTTGCAGGCCTATGTCGAGGCGCATCCGCCCGATGAAGTCTGGGTGGCGGTGCCGTTGCGCGACGAGGAATACCTGCGCGCCACCTTCGACGCGCTGCGTCACAGCACCGCCAACGTGCGCTACGTGCCCGACCTGTACGGCTATGAACTGCTCAATCACGCGGTCACCGACATCGCGGGCGTGACCATGCTCGACCTGTCGGTGTCGCCGATGGAGGGCCTGAATCGGCTGGTCAAGCGCGTGGAGGACCTGTTGCTGGGCGGGCTGTTCCTCGCGCTGGCCAGCCCGCTGATGCTGCTGATCGCACTGGCGGTGAAACTCGACTCCGCGGGTCCGGTGCTGTTCAAGCAAAAGCGCATCGGCTGGTCGGGCAGGGAGTTCGTGATCTACAAGTTCCGCACCATGCGCCTGCATGCGCAGCAGGCGCAGGGGCAGTTGCCGCAGGCCACGCGCGACGATCCGCGGGTGACCCGGCTCGGTCGGCTGCTGCGGCGCAGCAGCCTGGACGAGTTGCCGCAGTTGATCAATGTGCTGCAGGGTCGCATGTCGCTGGTCGGGCCGCGGCCGCACGCCGTCGAGCACCATCATCTGTACATCGACCAGATTCCGAGTTACGCGTCGAGGCACATGGTCAAGCCGGGAATCACCGGCTATGCGCAGGTCGCCGGCTACCGCGGGGAGACCGAGACGCCCGAGAAGATGCGGCGCCGCGTCGAGTACGACATGCTGTACATACAGCACTGGTCGCTCGCGCTCGACCTGAAGCTGATTTTCCTGACCGTGTTCAAGGGCCTGGTGCACCGCAATGCCTATTGAGGCCGCGCCGACGCGAGCGCATCGATGCGCACCGCGCTGATCGTTCCGGTACGCAACGGCGGCCAGGCATGGCGGCGCGCGGCGGCTGCCATCGGCCGACAGACGCTGCGCCCCGAGCGGGTGCTGGTGGTCGACTCGCAATCCAGCGACGGCAGCCAGGGCGTCGCGCAGGCTTGTGGCTTCGAGCTGACGAGCATCGCCGCGCGCGACTTCGACCATGGCGGGACGCGGCAGATGGCAGCCGAACTCTGCCGCGACGCGCAGATCCTGGTCTACCTCACGCAGGACGCGGAACTGGCCGAGCCGTGGGCGCTCGAGTGCCTGGTGCGCGCCTTCGACGACCCCGAGGTGGCGGTGGCCTACGGGCGCCAGTTGCCGCGGCGCGAGGCCGGGCCGATCGAGGCTCATGCGCGCTGGTTCAACTATCCGCAGGACAGCCAGCGGCGCACGCTGGACGACGCGCGCGCGCTCGGACTGAAGGCCGCGTTCACGTCGGACTCCTTCTGCGCCTATCGCGCCGACGACCTGCGTCGGCTCGGCGGTTTTCCGTCCCGGGTGATCGTCTCCGAGGACATGTTCGTCGCCGCCAAGGCGCTGCAGGCCGGCCGGGCAGTGGCCTACGTGGCCGAGGCCAGGGTCTATCATTCGCACGCCTACACGCTGGCGCAGGAGTTCCGCAGGTACTTCGACATCGGCGTGCTGCACCGCGAGCAGTCGTGGCTGCTCGAGCAGTTCGGTCGCCCCGAAGGCGAGGGGCTGCGCTTCCTGCGCTCCGAATTCGTCTACCTGGGACGGCATGCGCCCTGGCTGCTGCCGCAGGCGGCGTTGCGCACCCTGGTCAAATACGCCGGCTACAGGGCCGGGCGGGCCTTCGAGCGGATCCCGCCGGCCTGGCGCAGGCATCTGAGCATGCAGCGACAGCATTGGGCGCGAGCCTCGGCGGGGGCGCGGCCGACAGGGTTGGAATAGCGGACTGCTCGCTTGCAGGACCCGTCGGCAGCGCGCGATGGGCGGGGGCGTGCCTCTTCAGGGCTTGACTGGGCTATGCAGATCGAATCGGGCAGGTTTGTGGTGATCGGAGGGGCCGGCTTCATCGGCTCGCACGTCGTGGATCAGTTGCTGGACGCCGGCGCGAGTTCGGTGCTGGTCTACGACAATTTCTCCAGAGGAAGCCGGGCGAATCTCGCGGCGGCGTTGCGCGATCCTCGGTGCAGGGTGTTCGACGACGGGGCCGACATCCTGCATCGCGACATGCTGGAGCGCGCGATGCGGGGCGCCGACGGGGTGTTCCACCTGGCGGCGCATTGGTTGCTGCAGAGCCTCGAATACCCGAGGGCCGCCTTCGACGTCAATGTGGTCGGTACGATGAACGTCGCCGAGGCGGCGATCCGCACGGGCGTGCGTCGCCTGGTCTACTCGTCGTCGGCATCGGTCTATGGCGACGTGCGCGAGACGCCGGTTCCCGAATCCCACCCGCAGGAACCCGGGGACTTCTACGGCGCGAGCAAGGTCTGCGGCGAGGCCCTGCTGCGCGCTCTGGCCGGCCATGCGCGACGCCAGCGCGGGCAGTTCGGCTACGTGGCCTTGCGCTACATGAACGTCTACGGGCAGCGCCAGCACGAACAGGGGGAATACCTGGGCGTGGTGGCGCGTATGCTCAATGCGCTGGACCAGGGACAGGCGCCGACGGTGCACGGCGACGGCACGCAACTGCTGGATTTCATCGATGTGCGCGACTGTGCGCGCGCCAATCTGCTGGCGATGCAGGCCGACGCGACACAGGCCGGGTACAACGTGGGCACCGGTGTCGGCACGACCATCGCGGAGCTCGCCACCCTGCTGTCGGCCCTGCACCCGTGCAAGCTGCCGGCCGTGCGGCTGCCCAGCGGACGACCGCAGGTCATGGCCAGGGTGGCGTCGACGACGCGGGCCCTGCGCGACCTGCATTTCCAGGCACGGATCTTGTTGGAGGATGGTTTGCAATCCTTGCTCGACTGGCGCGCGATGGCGCGGGGAGCGCTGAGCTCATGAACCGGGGTGGATCGTTGTTGCGGGAGATGCGCGGCCTGTTTCGATACTGGCCCAGCGTGCTCGAAGGCGTTTCCCACGACGTACGCCAGCGTTATGTCGGATCGGTCTTCGGATCGCTATGGGCCGGTATTTTCCCGCTGATGCAGCTGCTGATCTACGCGGGCCTTTATACGGTGGTATTCAAGGTCCGGCCCGCGGGCTTGAGTTCGACGGGGTACGTCGTGCTGATCTTTTCCGGGCTGATACCGCTGATGGCATTCAGCGAGGCCTTGAACGCCGCGACCGGCGCGCTGTCGACCAACCGCACGCTGCTGCAGAACACCTTGTTCCCGGCGGAACTGATCCCGGTGCGCGCGGCGCTGGCCGCGCAGATCAGCGGCCTGGTGGCGCTGACCGCGACCTTGCTGGCCGGGCTGGCGCTGGGCCGAACCGGCTGGAAGGCCTTCGTCTTCGTGCCGGTGCTGTGGGTCGGATTGCTGATGTTCACGGTCGGCCTGGGCTGGGTGCTTTCGCTGTTCGCGCTGGTGGCCAAGGACGTCCAGCACGGACTGGGCCTGCTTATCATGCTGCTCTTCGTGTTGAGCCCCTACGCGTATACGCCGGCGATGATGCCGCACCTGCTGCGCATCATCATCTATGCCAACCCCCTCGCGTATTTCGTGTTCTGCTTCCAGGACCTCATTTGTTACAATACGTGGCCCAGTGTGCCTGCGCTGAGCGGAGTCCTGCTGCTCGTGCCGGTGTGCTTTGTCGGTGGCTTTGCGATGTTTCGTCGCATGAAGTTCGTTTTCTTTGACTATGTCTGACGCCGACTTTGCCATCCAGCTCGAATCCATCGACAAGACCTATCGCTTGCACAACAGCCAGCGCGACCAGTTGGTCGACGTGCTGGGGCTTCGCCGCCTGGGATTTCGCACGCGCAGCCCGGCACGTGAGTTCGTCGCGCTGTCGGGCATCTCGCTGGCCGTGCGCCGCGGCCAGCGCATCGGCATCATCGGACGCAACGGTGCGGGCAAGACGACCCTGCTGAAGCTGATCTGCGGAACCATTTCCCCCAGCGCCGGCACGGTGCAGGTGCAGGGGCGGGTGCAGGCGCTGCTGAGCACGGGAATCGGCTTCCATCCAGAGTACACCGGCCGCGAGAACGTGAAGGCGGCGTTGCAGTACAACGGATTGCCACGCGCCGAATACGAGCAGGCGCTGGCCGAGGTGGTCGAGTTCTGCGAACTCGGCGAATTCATCGACCAGCCGTTCAAGACCTACTCGCTGGGGATGCAGGCCCGCTTGATGTTCGCCGCGGCCACGGCCATCCGGCCGGATATCCTGATTGTCGACGAGGTCCTGGGCGCGGGGGATGCCTACTTTGTCGCCAAGTCCAAGCGGCGCGTCGAAAGGCTGGTGCGCTCGGGCTGCACGATGCTGCTGGTGTCGCATTCGATGCAGCAGGTGCTCGAACTGTGCGAAGAGGTGCTCTGGCTCGATGGCGGAAGGCTGCGCATGCGCGGGGAGGCCTTCGCCGTGGTCAAGGCCTACGAGGAGTACATGCACGGCAAGTCGGAAACCCTGATCCTGCCGCCGCCGGTCGTGCAGCCGGGCGCCGGCGAACCCGCCGCCGCGGCCGAAGCCCGCGCGGCCGCGGCGGCGGTCGCCGCGCAAGCCCGGCTGCGTTTCGAGCGCCCCGCCGGATTGCGCCTGCAGGCGCCGGAGTTCATGCCCCACCAGGTCGACCACCATCTGCCCGAGGTCAGGCCGGAGGGCTTCCGTTTCACTGCGCGCGGCGGGCTGTCGCGCTGGGATTCCAGCCTCGGACTGAAATTCTCCGGCTTCAGCATCGTCACCGAGCGCGGCGAAAGCGATGAACTGATTTCGCTGAGGCCGGCCAAATTCGTCTGCGCGGTGACCGGCGAGGTGGCCGATCGGTATTCCTGCCGGCTCGGCATGGTGATTTTCGACCATCTCGGCACCTGCGTTGCGCGAATCATCGGCGCGGTCGAGGAATTCGACGTGGCCGTCGGTGGGGTACGCTATCTCGAGCTCGCGCTCAATCCCTGCCAGATCGGACCGGGTGAATACGTGGTCAGCCTGAGCCTGCATGGTGGCGGGCCAGCGGAGATGCTCGGCGCGGCGGTTCGCTACGATCTGCTGAACCGGAGTTTCCGCTTCGCCGTGGAAATGCCGGAATCGCTGGTGGGGCTGGCAGCCGGCTTCCTGCACAGCGCGGAGTGCGCCTCCTATGAATGACCCGGGCGGCGCGCCAGCCGTGGTGCCCGTGCAAGCCATCTGAACCTGGATATGGACCTGTCTTCCGAGAAAATCGCCGTCATCGGCCTGGGCTACGTCGGTCTGCCGCTGGCGGTCGAGTTCGGCAAGCTGCGTCCGGTCGTCGGCTTCGACATCCACCGCGAACGCATCGACGAGTTGCAGCGCGGCTGCGACCACACGCTGGAGGTGCTGCCCGAGGACCTGGCGCGGGCCACGCAACTGCGCTACAGCTGCGATGCGGCCGACCTGCAGGACTGCGGGGTGTTCATCGTCACCGTGCCGACGCCGATCGATCGCGCGAACCGGCCCGACCTGCGCCCGCTGGTCAAGGCCAGCGAGACCGTCGGCAAGGCGCTGCGGCCGGGCGGCGTGGTGGTCTACGAGAGCACGGTGTACCCGGGATGCACCGAGGAAGTCTGCGTGCCGGTGCTGGAGCGCCATTCGGGGCTCAGGTTCAACCGCGACTTCTTCTGCGGCTACAGCCCCGAGCGCATCAACCCCGGCGACAAGGTGCACACGCTGACCACCATCCGCAAGATCACCAGCGGCTCGACGCCCGAGGCGGCCAGGCAGGTCGATGCGCTGTATGCCGGCATCATCCGGGCCGGAACCTTCCCCGCCTCCAGCGTGCGCGTCGCCGAGGCAGCGAAGGTGATCGAAAATACCCAGCGCGATCTGAACATCGCGTTGGTCAACGAGCTCTCGGTGATTTTCGACCGCCTGGGAATCGACACCACCGAGGTGCTGGAGGCGGCCGGCAGCAAGTGGAACTTCCTGCCGTTCCGGCCGGGGATGGTCGGCGGGCATTGCATCGGGGTCGATCCGTATTACCTGACGCACAAGGCCGAAGAAGTCGGCTACCACCCGCAGGTCATCCTGGCCGGGCGCCGCATCAACGACAACATGGCGAGGTATGCCGCGCGCAACGTGATCAAGCTGATGCTGTGCAACGGCATCGACGTCGCGCGCAGCACGGTCGGCGTGATGGGCATCACTTTCAAGGAGAATTGCCCCGACATCCGCAACAGCAAGGTCGCGGACCTGGTCGCCGAGCTGCGCAAGTGGAACGTGCAGGTGGTGGTCGCCGATCCCTGGGCGCTGCCCGACGAAGTCCGCGCCGAGTATGGAATCGAACTGGGCGTCATCGACGCGCAGCGCCCGGTCGACTCGCTGGTGGTGGCGGTCGGGCATGAGCAGTTTCGCGGTCTGGAGTTGCCGGCGCTGCGCTCGATGTGCCGCGGCGAAAGGCCGGTGCTGGCCGACTTGAAGGCCTTGTACGACCGACGGGATGCCACCGGCGCGGGCTTCACCGTGTTTCGACTCTGAGGCGGCGCGGCGCCCGACATCATGATGCACAACTACCCCATCATCCAGGACCGCAGGATCCGCGTCGCGGTCGTCGGCTGCGGCCGCATCTCGAAAAACCATTTCGGCTCGATCGACAAGCACTCTGCGGATGTCGAACTCGTCGCCGTGTGCGACACCGACGCGCAGGTGCTGGACCAGCACACGCAGGCGCATGGGGTGCCGGGCTACCGCAGCCTCGAGCAGTTGCTGGCGACCGAGACGCTCGACCTGGCGATCCTGTGCACGCCCAGCGGGCTGCACGCCGAGCAGGCGATCCTGGCGGCCAAGGCCGGGGTGCACGTGATGACCGAGAAGCCCATGGCCACGCGCTGGCAGGACGGGGTGCGCATGGTGCGGGCCTGCGACGAGGCCGGCGTGCGGCTGTTCGTGGTCAAGCAGAACCGTCGCAACCGCACGCTGCAGCTGCTCAAGCGCGCGGTCGACGAGAAGCGCTTCGGGCGCATCCACATGGTGCACCTGAATGTGTTCTGGGCGCGCCCGCAGTCGTACTACGACCAGGCCAAGTGGCGCGGCACCTGGGAGTTCGACGGCGGCGCATTCATGAACCAGGCCAGCCATTACGTGGACCTGCTGGACTGGTTGATCGGGCCGGTGGAACAGGTGCAGTGCATGGTCAGCACGACCCGCGACATCGAGGTCGAGGACACCGGCGTGCTCAACGTCAAATGGCGCAACGGCGCGCTGGGCTCGATGAGCGTGACCATGCTGACCTACCCGAAGAACCTCGAGGGCAGCATCACCATCCTGGGCGAGAAGGGCTCGGTGCGGGTCGGCGGCGTGGCGGTCAACGACATCCAGCTGTGGGAGTTCGCCGAGCCGCGGGACTACGACGCGCAGATCTCCGAGGCCAACTACGAGACTGCCTCGGTCTACGGCTTCGGACACCCGCTGTACTACAAGAATGTCGTCGACGTGATGCGTGGCGCGGCCGAACCCGAGACCGACGGGCGTGAGGGCCTGAAGTCGCTGGAGATCATCATCGCCGCCTACCTGTCGGCACGCGATGCCAGGACGGTCAGCCTGCCGCTGGAGTTCTGAAGCCGGCGGGTCGCGGCGCGGCGTCGGGCGGCGTGCGCGGCGAGCGATGGCAGACCGGGCGGGCGCGGTCGCGCCGCGCCCGCCCGATGGCGTGAAGCCCGTGGAACGATCAAGGACCCTTGCATGGACCCCGCAGTGAGCATTCATCCGTCGGCCATCGTCGACCCAGGCGCCAGCATCGGCGAAGGCAGCCGGGTCTGGCATTTCGTCCATGTGTGCGCAGGCGCGCGCATCGGGCGCAAGGTTTCGCTGGGGCAGAACGTGTTCGTCGGCAACCGGGTCTCGATCGGCGACAATTGCAAGATCCAGAACAATGTCTCGGTCTACGACAACGTCACCCTGGAAGAAGGGGTGTTCTGCGGGCCGAGCATGGTGTTCACCAACGTCTACAATCCGCGCGCTCTGATCGAGCGCAAGAGCGAGTACCGCGACACCCTGGTGCGCCGCGGCGCCACGCTGGGGGCGAACTGCACCGTGGTCTGCGGGGTCACGGTGGGCCGTTTCGCCTTCGTCGGCGCCGGTGCCGTGGTCCACAGGGATGTCGCCGACTACGCGTTGATGGTCGGCGTGCCGGCGCGCCAGGTCGGCTGGATGAGCGAGTACGGGGAACAGATCCCGTTGCCGCTGCGGGGGGAGGGCGGCTACCGGTGCCCGCACACCGGAGCGATGTATCAACTCGAAGGCACTACCCTGCGAAAGATTTCCGGATGAGCATTCCCTTCATCGATCTCAAGGCCCAGTACCGCGCACTGCAGGCCGACATCCAGCAGCGCATCGACCGCGTGCTCGAGCATGGCCAGTACATCATGGGGCCGGAGGTGCGCGAGCTCGAGGGCGCGCTGCAGGCCTGCACCGGAGCCGCGCATTGCGTCACGGTGGCCAGCGGAACCGAGGCGCTGCTGATCGCGCTGATGGCCATCGGCATCCAGCCGGGCGACGAGGTCATCACCACCCCCTTCACCTTCGTCGCCACGGCCGAGGTCATCGTGCTGCTCGGCGCGCGCCCGGTGTTCGTCGACGTCGAGCCCGACACCTGCAACATCGACGTGCGGCACATCGAGCGGCACATCGGGCCGCGCACCCGCGCGATCATGCCGGTGAGCCTGTACGGCCAGCCGGCCGACATGGACGAGATCAACGCCATCGCGGCACGCCACGGCCTGCACGTGATCGAGGACGCGGCGCAGAGCTTCGGAGCCAGCTACAAGGGGCGGCGCAGCTGCAACCTGAGTTCGATCGGCTGCACGAGCTTCTTCCCCAGCAAGCCGCTGGGCTGCTACGGCGACGGCGGGGCGATCTTCACCAGCGACGACGCGCTGGCGCAGGCCTGCCGGGAGATCCGGGTGCACGGCCAGAGCCGGCGCTACGTGCACACCCGGATCGGGGTCGGCGGGCGCATGGACACGCTGCAGTGCGCGATCGTGCTGGCCAAGCTCGCGCGCTTCGACTGGGAGGTCGAGCAGCGCGCGCGCATCGGCGCGCGCTACGACCGGCTGCTCGATGAGCGCGGCATCGCGCGGGTGGCGCAGCGCGCCGATCGCAGCAGCGTGTACGCCCAGTACACGGTACTGCTCGACGATCGCGACGCCGTGCAGCGCCGCTTTGCCGACGCCGGCATGCCCAGCGCCGTGCACTATCCGGTTCCGCTGAACCGCCAGAGCGCCTACGACGGGCTGTGCGGGGGCGATCCCACGCCGGTGGCCGACCGCCTGGCTGCCTCGGTGATGAGCCTGCCGATGGGGGCCGATCTGCGCGCCGAAGACCAGGACGCGGTGGTCGAACTGCTCGGCAGGGTTGCCTGAGCCATGCGCATCGTCACCGTGGTCGGAGCCAGGCCGCAGTTCATCAAGGCCGCCGCGGTGTCGCGGGTCATCCGCACCGCTTACGCCCGGCAGGTGGACGAAGTCCTGGTGCATACCGGCCAGCACTACGACGACAACATGTCGCAGGTGTTCTTCGACGAGCTCGACATTCCGCGGCCCGGCTACAACCTGTCGATCTCCGGAGGCGGCCACGGGGCGATGACCGGGCGCATGCTGGAGGCGCTGGAGGAGGTGCTGCAGCGCGAGCGCCCGCACTGGGTGCTGGTGTACGGCGACACCAATTCGACCCTGGCGGCGGCGCTGGCGGCTGCCAAGCTGCACATTCCGGTGGCGCATGTCGAGGCCGGGCTGCGCTCGTTCAACATGCGCATGCCCGAGGAGGTCAACCGCGTGCTGGCCGACCGCGTGTCGGCGCTGCTGCTGTGCCCGACCGCGACCGCGGTGGCCAACCTGGCCGCCGAGGGCATCCGCGAGGGCGTGCGGCAGGTGGGCGACGTGATGTACGACGTGTCGCTGTATTACCGCGAGCGCGCCCGCGGCGGCAGCGACGCGCTGCGCCGCCTTGGGCTGCGCGAACGCGGCTATGTGCTGGCGACCTGCCACCGCGCCGAGAACACCGACGATCCCCGGCGCCTGCAGGCCATCGCGCAGGCGCTGGGCGAGATCGCGCAGGGCACGCCGCTGGTGCTTCCGCTGCATCCCCGCACCCGCAAGCTGCTGGCCGAGCGCGGCTGGCTGGATCTGCTGGCCGGCGCGCGGCTGGTCGATCCGCTGGCCTTCCTCGACATGGTGGCGCTGGAGCAGGGCGCAGCGGCGATCGTCACCGATTCGGGCGGCGTGCAGAAGGAAGCTTTTTTCTACGGCGTGCCTTGCGTGACCATGCGCGACGAGACCGAGTGGGTGGAGACCGTCGAGGCGGGCGCCAACCGGCTGGTCGGCGCGTCGCGGCAGGCCATCGTCGCGGCGGTGCGCGATGCGCTCGGCGGCGCCGGCGTGGCCTCGAGCGCGCAACCCTATGGCGACGGCCATGCCGCCGAACGGGTCGTCGAGCACCTGCTCGACGAAGCCCGCCCTTCCACCCAATGACAGCTTGACAACCCAGAGGCGAACATGAAAGTACTCGTAACCGGCGGATTGGGGCAGATCGGCTCCCACGTGGCCGAAATGCTGCTCGAGCGAGGCGACCAGGTGACGGTGATCGACAACCTGGCCACCGGGCGCCGCGAGCATCTCGCGGACCATCCGGGGCTCACGGTGATCGTCGACAGCATCGCCAACAAGCCGCTGATGGAACAGCTGATGCACGACCTGCGTCCCGACGCGGTGGTGCATGCCGCCTGCTCGTACAAGGACCCGGACGACTGGTACAACGACACGCTGACCAACTGTGTCGGAGGCGCGATGGTCGTCGACCTGGCGAAGAAGGTCGGCACGCGCCGCTTCGTGTACTACCAGACCGCGCTGTGCTACGGCCTCAAGCCGATGCAGCAGCCGATCCGGCTCGACCATCCGCGCAACCCCGGCGGCAGCAGCTACGCGATCTCGAAGACCGCCAACGAGTTGTACATCGAGCTGTCGGGCATCGATTTCGTGACCTTCCGCCTGGCCAATGTCATCGGCCCGCGCAACGTCGGCGGACCTTTGCCGATCTTCTACCAGCGGCTCAAGGACGGCAAGCCCTGCTTTGTCACCCGTTCGCGCCGCGACTTCGTGTTCGTCAAGGACCTGGCCAGGACCACGCTGCAGGCCCTGGACGGCGTCGGCCACGGCACCTACCACTTCTCCTCCGGCACCGACGTGGCGATCCAGGAGCTGTACGACGCCGTGGTCGAGGCGATGGACGTGCCGGGGCGGCCGCAGGCCGAGGTGCGCGAGCTCGCGCCCGACGACGTGTTCTCCATCCTGCTCGATCCCTCGCGCACCTTCGCCGACTTCGGGGCGATCGAGTTCACTCCGCTGTCGACCACGGTCGCCGAGGCGGTGGCCTATTACCGCGCGCATGGCACACTGGGCGAGTACACCCACCTGCGCATCCAGGAAGGCAAGTGAGGAGAGGCAGGCCATGCGCATCCTGATCACCGGAGGAGCCGGTTGCCTGGGTTCGAACCTGCTCGAGCACTGGTTGCCGCAGGGGCACCAACTGCTGGTGCTGGACAATTTCGCCACCGGCAAGCGCGAACTCGTGCCCCAGGTCGACGGGCTGACCCTGGTCGAGGGCAGCGTGGCCGACTCCGCCACCGTCGAGGCGTGCTTCGCCCGGTTCGCGCCGGAGGTCGTGATCCATTCGGCCGCGTCGTACAAGGACCCGGACGACTGGGCCGAGGACACGCGCACCAACGTGCTCGGCAGCGCCCACGTGGCGAAGGCGGCGGCCGCTCACGGCGTGCGCCGCGTGGTCAACTTCCAGACCGCGCTGTGCTACGGGCGGCCGCGGCAGCTGCCCATCCCGGCCGATCACCCGAGCGCCCCCTTCACCAGCTACGGCATCACCAAGACCGCGGGCGAGCAGTTCCTGCTGCTGTCGGGAGTGCCCACGCTGAGCCTGCGCCTGGCCAATGTCACCGGCCCGAGGCTGGCGATCGGACCGATCCCGACCTTCTACAAGCGCCTGAAGGCGGGACAGTCGTGCTTTTGTTCCGACACCGCTCGCGATTTCCTGGACATGCAGGATTTCCTTCGGTTCATGGACCTGGCGATCGCCGACGGCGCGCCCAGCGGCGTGTTCAATCTGTCGACCGGCGAAGCCCATACCATCCGCGAGATCTTCGACATCGTCGCCGATCATCTCGGCCTGGGACGGCCCGAGGTGCCGGTGGTGCCCGCCGGCGCCGACGACGTGCCGGTGGTGGCGCTCGACGCGTCGGCGACGCGTGCCGCCTTCGGCTGGCAACCCCGGTTCGCGTTCGAGGACATCATCCGCCGGCAACTCGCCTGGTACGACGCCCACGGCGTGACCGATGTCTATTCCCACCTGAAGCAGCCCGCCGGGCGCTGAGCGAATCATCATGGACGAACTGCAATTCGCCGGGGCGAAGGTCCTGGTCGTCGGTGGCGCCGGCTTCGTCGGCTCCAACCTGGTGCACATGCTGCTCGGGCAGGGACCGCGCGAGGTCGTCGTGGTCGACAACCTGCTGTCCTCCGACGTGTCCAACATCCCCGACGACCCGCGGGTGCGCTTCGTGTACGGATCGATCACCGACGAGCGCATCCTGGCCGCGCTGCCCGCAGACCTGGACTTCGCGTTCCACCTGGCCTGCTACCACGGCAACCAGTCGTCGATCGCCGACCCCTTCGCCGACCACGACAACAACACCCTGACCTCGCTGAAGCTGTTCGATCGCCTGAAGGACATCGCCGGCCTGAAGAAGGTGGTGTACGCGGCGGCGGCCTGCGCGGTGGCCGAGAAGACCTACGACGCTCCCAGCGCGACCACCGAGGACCAGCCGGTCACGCTGTACCACGACAGCCCCTACTCGATCTCCAAGATCATCGGCGAGCTCTACGGGAACTACTATTTCCAGCGCTACCGGCTGCCCTTCGTCAAGGCGCGCTTTTCCAATGTCTACGGGCCGCGGGAAATCCTCGGTGCCGGCCGCTGGCGCGGCACCGTGCACACCGTCTGGCGCAATGTCACGCCGAGCTTCGTCTGGCGCTCGCTGCAGCACGAGGCGCTGCCGCTGGACAATGGCGGCAACACCAGCCGTGACTTCATTTTCGTCGAGGACATGGCGCGCGGGCTGATGGCCTGCGCGTTGCGCGGAAGGGCGGGAGAGGTCTACAACCTGGCCACCGGCAAGGAGACGACCATCCTCGAGCTGGCCAGCCTGATCAACGAGTTCACCGGCAATCCGACCCCGGTGGAACTTCGCCCGGCGCGCGACTGGGACCGTTCCGGCAAGCGCTTTGCGTCCACCGAGAAGGCCGAGCGCGAACTGGGCTTTCGCGCGGGCGTGGACATGCGCAGCGGAATCGAACGCACCGTGGAGTGGACCAGGTCCCACCGCGGGCTGATCCAGTCGTGCATCGACCAGCATCGCAAGCAGATGGCACAGGCACAGGGCTGAGCGGGTATGCGCGGCGAGACAAGCGCTCGGGCCGACGGAGTGCGCGAAGGCGGCGAAGCCGGATCGCCGCAGCCCGGGCGTGGGTGCAACGTGCTGTTCCTCTACGGCGCGATCACCACCTACACCAACACCATCTACGAATACATCGATGCCTTCCATCGCTATTCGGGATTCCGCACCTTTTTCGGCAACCTGGACCCCGACACCGACTTCGACGTCGACCTGTCGTTGTTCGATGCGGTAGCCATCCATTACTCGGTCCGCCTGCCTTTCGACCAGATCTCCGAGTCGGCGGCCGAGGCGCTGTCACGCTACCAGGGGCTCAAGTACCTGTTCATCCAGGACGAATACGACCACACCCGGCGCGCCTGGTACTGGATCCGCCGGCTGGGCATCCAGCTGGTGTTCACCGTCGTTCCCGAGGCGGGGGTGGCGACCGTCTACCCGCCGCAGGAGCTACCCGGGGTGCGCTTCGTCAGCGTGCTGACCGGCTATGTGTCCGAGCACATGGATACCGGGGGAAACTTCGCGCCGCCGTCGACCCGCAGGCTGGTCGTCGGCTATCGCGGGCGGCCGCTGCCCGTGCGCTACGGCCAGCTGGGTTTCGACAAGGTCGAGGTCGGGCGCATGGTCCGGGCCTACTGTCAGGCCCGCGGCATTCCCTGCGACATCGGATGGACCGAGGAGCAGCGCATCTACGGCCCGGCCTGGTACGACTTCATGGCGAGTTGCCGCTCGATGCTGGGCTGCGAATCGGGCAGCAACGTGTTCGACTGGGATGGCAAGCTGGAGCACGAACTCGCGCAGCTGCGGTCGCAGGCCGCGCACCTCGACGAGCGCGGCGCCTACGAGCAGCTGGTGCGCCCGCTGGAAATCCCCGGACTGATGAACCAGGTCTCGCCGCGGGTGTTCGAGGCGATCGCGGCCGGCACGGTGCTGGTGCTGTTCGAAGGCAACTATTCGGGAGTGGTCGAGCCCGGGCGGCATTACATTCCGCTGGCGAAGGACGGATCGAATCTCGACGAGGTGTTCGCCAAGCTGGCCGACGACGCCTTCGTCGACGCGATGGCGCGCCGCGCCTACGACGACGTGATCGCCTCGGGGCGCTTCGGCTACAGGCAGTTCGTCGCGCGGGTCGACTCCGAAGTTCAGGCGTCCTTGCGGGCGCTGCCGGCGCGCGCGCAGCCGGCCGAGCGCTCGCCCGGGCGCGGCGCGACGCTGCCGCTGTCGACCGCGCCGCTGCGTTCGCAGCCGCCGATGATCTACCAGGCCTTCATGGGCCTGCCGCCGTCGTGGGGTGCCGCGCTGCGCGGCGCGCACCGCCGTGCATACCCGGTATGGTGCGCGCTGCCGCGGCCTTTGCGCAGGGTTCTCAAGTCACCGCTGCGACTGGCGGTGAAGTGGTTGAAGCGGCCGTGAGCCCGCGGCATCGGGTATCCGGCAGCATCCTCCTCAGCGTCACTTAATCCAAGGGGCTAGCAGATGACCATCGCACAGACACCTGTCTTCCCCACGACCAGCGCCATGCCGGGTCGAATTCCTGCTGCGGTGCTTGTCCTCTGTTTTTACGAGCCGACTGGGATCTCGACTGTTCCCGAGAATGTAGCCTTTCTACAATCATGTTCGATTTTTTCAGTGAGTGTCGTCAACCTCTACGAGCATGGTCGCAACGGCGGTGCGTTATCGCTGTCGGAGCATTTCAATCTCGAATCCTTCGATGTTGTGGTTCTGCATAATTCGATATCGTACAACGTCGACAATCTGCGCAGCATCGATCAGTTCCTGGATATTCCATTAAAGGCGTTTCGGGGGGTGAAAGTCCTGATGAAGCAGGACGAAAATTATCGTTTTCGAGAGCTTGCCGCCTATATCGGTGACGTCGGTTTCGACCTCATTCTGACTTGTCTTCCAGCAGAGGCGATTCCTTTGATCTATCCTCCGGAGCAGGTTGGAAGTGCGCGATTTCTTCGCATGCTGACAGGGTACGTTACCCCGAGCCTGCGCAGTATCCAGGCCCCCGATTCAGAACGATCGATTGATATTGGTTATCGTGGATCAATACAGCCGCTTTCCTTTGGAAGGCTGGCTTACGAGAAGCGACAGATTGGTCATGAGGTAGAGCGTCTACTCCAGGGGGAAGGGCTGCGGCTCGATATTTCAAGCCGTTGGGAGGATCGCTTCGGAGGCGTTGCGTGGCTAAATTTTCTTGCCAAATGCAAGGCAACTCTGGGGGTTGAGTCAGCCGCTAGCGTATTTGATCTGGCCGGTGATCTTGCGGCGCGCTGCGAGGAAATTGAAAGGCGGCATGGTAGCTTTCGGGAGGACGCCGATTATGCCGAGCTGTACCTGGCGGAGTTGGCCGACCTCGAAGGCAATATTGCATACAGTCAGATATCGCCTCGCCATTTCGAGGCGGCGGCCACGCGTACCTTGCAGATCATGTATCCGGGGAAATATTCCGGGATCTTCAAGGCAGGGCTTCATTACGTTGAACTGCAGCGTGACGCTTCGAATATCGATCAAGTCCTGGTCATCCTGCGCGACGACAACCACCGTGAGCGCATTGTGCGCCGGGCATACGACGACATCATCGCAAACCCCGAATATTGGATTGAAACATTCGTTCGGCGACTCGATACCCATATTCTCCGCGAGTTACGACGCAAGCGCGCTGGCCCCACACGCCGCTTGACCCTCTCCCGGGGCAAGCGCAATGTCCTGCTCTTATGTGCGCATCGCCCCGCGTTGGATCCGCGTCTGGACTGGATTGCCGGTGGCGTTCCGGACGGCCTGTGTGTGACGCGCATGGGCGTCCTTCAGGCAGAGCCGCGCGAGAGCCTGGAAGAGAGCGCCGATAGTGGATTTGTGATGGCGAGCTCGAAGCGGCCACCATCGACTGCAGAGTTGGCACGCATGCGGCGGCTCGTCTCGAAGGATGAGGGGGGGCAGGCGGCATTGGCTGAGCTGCTGTTTTGGAACCAGATCGTGCAGACTGGTGATGCTTCGATTATTGAATATTTTGGGTCGCCAGTGGAAGGCCCTCGTTTACAGGCTTTTCGCTGGTACCTTCAGCATTTTCGTGACGTAGCTGCAACGCTGCTTGCGCAGGCGGAGACGCTGCGGGGGTTTCAAGCAGTCATCGCCACGGATCTCGACACCCTGGTACCTGCACTGATCTTGAAGGCCATGTACGGCGTTCCGGTGCTCTACGATGCCCATGAATATTGGGCAGCATCGGATGTTGACGCTTGGGAATTCGAGCGTGACTACTGGCTCGACCTGGAACGTCGACTGGTGCGGCATGTAAACCATGCGCAGACTGTGTCCAGTGGGCTGGCGCGATTGCTTTCGTCGAACACAGGCCTGCCATTCGATGTCGTGGCGAACTGCGAGCCGCGATCAGCCAGAATTGAGGGGGAAATGGCCGGCCCGCGGAGAAATGATGAGGCAGTGCGTTTCTTATTCCAGGGAAATTTCGCTGCGCGACGTGGCCTCGAGGAGCTGATCCTCGCATGGCCAAGGATGGATCCGAGGGCCGTTTTGTTGTTGCGCGGGCCGATGAGTGTGTTTCGCGCGGAAATGTTGGGACTCGCAGACAAGACAGGGCTGCTGGGAAGCCGAATTTTGTTTCCCGACCCGGTTTCGGAGCGCGAACTCGTGGCTGCGATCACGGAAGCAGATGTCGGCCTCATACCCTACACTCCATTCGGCGAAAATTATAAGAATTGCTGCCCGAATAAGATGTCGCAATACATGGCTGCGGGGCGTCCGATACTAGCCAACCATACGTCCTTTGTTGCCGAGATCATGGAGCAATCGGGTGCCGGAATTGTCGTTGATTTCAATCACACCGAGGAGTTAATCGCGGCAGTGGCTCGCTTTGTTCACGATGAGTCGTGGCGACTAGGCATGGCCGAAGCCGCCGCCTCGTACTTCACCGGAGTGTTCCATTGGGAGAGAGTGAGTCACGGAATGTATGAGCGCTTGCTGAGTTTCTGCGCGATGCGCTCGGGCGCGACCTTGCGCATCTATCGCGAGCGCACGTATGGGAGGCTCTATCGCACGGAGAGGGCGGTCTTTCGCAGGGAAGATCCAGTTGGCGGGCGATTGGGCAGGCTGTTGCGGCCGATGTGGCGGAGGCTTCCGGAGCCGACGCGTCGTGTCCTCAAGCCCTACGCGGTGCGAGTGCTGAGGTCCTCAACCAGTGCACGACGGCGGCTGCATGGCGTCCTGGGCAAGTGTCTTCGCATGCGAGGTGCGCGTCCTTCGAGCGGGCGAGGTGTCTGATGTGTGGCTTCTTCGGCTTCCTGGTTTCTCAGGCGAGATCTCTGCCCTCGGGCGGGCGAGAGCTTGCGCGGGGCTTGGATGCGATCCGCCACCGCGGCCCCGACGGCAGCGGGCAATGGCTGAGCTCCGACGGGCGGGTCGGACTGGGCCACGTGCGGCTGTCGATCATCGACCTGGAGACCGGCGCGCAGCCGATGCACAGCGACGACGGGCGCTACACCATTGTCTACAACGGGGAGATCTACAACTTCGTCGAGCTGCGCGCCGAACTCGGCGCGGACAGCTTTCGCACCCATTCCGACACCGAGGTGCTGCTGCGCGCCTACGCACGCTGGGGCAGCGAGTGCCTGCAGCGGCTGCGGGGCATGTTCGCGCTGGCGATCTGGGATTCCCGCGAGCAGCGGCTGTTCCTGGCGCGCGACCGCTTCGGCATCAAGCCGCTGTATTGGGCGCAGACCCCGACCGGGCTGTACTTCGCGTCGGAGATCAAGGCGCTGCTGCCTTTCCTCGGCCGGCGCGCGACCAACCCGCGGGCGCTGTCGGACTATTTCACCTTCCAGTTCTGCCTGGGCGACAAGACCCTGATCGACGGGGTGTGGAAGCTGCCGGCCGCGCACCATGCCAGCGTCGTGCCCGGGCAGGCTCCGCAGCCCCAGCGCTACTGGAACGTGCACTACGACATCGACTATTCGCACACCGAGCGCTGGTTCACCGAGCGGCTGCGCGAGCTGCTGCACGACTCGGTGCGCATGCACCTGCGGGCCGACGTCGAGGTCGGCAGCTACGTCAGCGGCGGGGTCGATTCCAGCCTGCTCGCGGCGCTGGCGCGCCAGGTTCGGCCCGACGGGCGTTTCCAGGCCTTCAACGGCCGTTTCCTCGACGGCCACGCCTACGACGAGTCGCGCTACGCGGCGGCGCTGGCCGACGAGAGCTCGATGCAGCTGCACGTGGCCGACATCGGCGAGCAGGACTTCGTCGACCACATCGAAAAGGTCATCTGGCACCTCGACGAGCCGACCGCCGGTCCGGGGTCGTTTCCCCAGTACATGGTCGCGAAGAAGGTCGGCGAGCACCTCAAGGTGGTGCTGGGCGGGCAGGGCGGCGACGAGATCTTCGGCGGCTACGCGCGCTACCTGGTGGCCTACTTCGAGCAGTGCATCAAGGGGGCGATCGAGGGCACGCTGCACAACGGCAACTACGTCGTCACCTACGAGTCGATCATCCCCAACCTCGAGACCCTGCGACAGTACAAGCCGATGCTGCAGGAGTTCTGGTCCAGCGGGCTGTTCGGCGAGCGCGATGCCCGCTACTGGCGGCTGGTCAACCGCTCCAACACCTTCGGCCCCATCCTCGCGCCCGGGGTCATCGACCAGGCGGCGACTTTCGCCGAGTTCCAGGAAATCTTCTGGGGGCACAACGTGGGCAAGGAGTCGTACTTCGACTCCATGACCCATTTCGACTTCAAGACCCTGCTGCCGGCGCTGCTGCAGGTCGAGGACCGCATGAGCATGGCGCATGGCGTGGAGGCACGCGTGCCCTTCCTCGACCACCCGCTGGTGGAGTTCGCGGCGACCATCCCGGCCGACATCAAGTTCCGCAACGGCGAGCTCAAGCGGCTGCTCAAGTTCATCTTCCACGCCGACCTGCCGCAGGCGATCCGCGAGCGCAAGGACAAGATGGGCTTTCCGGTGCCGCTGAACCTGTGGCTGCGCCGCGGAGGGCGCGCCAGGGACCTGCTGGGCGACCTGCTCGGCTCGGCGGCCGCGAGGTCCAGGCCCTACCTGGCACCGGGGCTGTCGATCGACGCCGCGCTCGACGGCCAGAGCGCCTACGGCCGCAACCTGTGGGCGCTGCTCAGCCTCGAGCTATGGCACCGTCAGTTCATCGATTGAACGCGGGGCGCCGGAGGCCCAGCTGATGTGCGGCATCGCCGGCGCCTTCAGCACCGATGCGCTGTGGCCGGTGCAGCCCCGGCTGGACGCCGCGCTCGACCTGCTGCGCCACCGCGGACCGGATGACCGCGGGGTGGAAATCCTCCGGCGCGACGGCGTGCTCGGGCTCGGGCATGCCAGGCTGTCGATCATCGACCTGTCGGCGGGCGGGCACCAGCCGATGCGCAGCGCCTGCGGGCGCTATCTGCTGGTGTTCAACGGCGAGATCTACAACTACCGCGAGCTGCGCGAGGAACTGCAGGGGCTGGGCGAGCGCTTCCACACCGCGTCCGACACCGAGGTGCTGCTCGCCGCGTGGGCGCGCTGGGGGCGCGACTGCCTTCCCCGGCTGCTGGGCATGTTCGCCTTTGTCGTCGCCGACCTGCAGGAAGCCCGCCTGCACTGTGTGCGCGATGCCTTCGGCATCAAGCCGATGTACCTGGCCAGCCATGCCGGCTGGTTCGGCTTCGCTTCCGAGCTTCCGGCGCTGCTGGCGCTGCGCGGCCGGGGCGCCGAGCTCGACCTGCAACGCTGCTACGACTACCTGGTGCACGGCGACTACGACTCGACCGCGGGCAGTTTCGTCGCCGGCATCGAGCAGCTCGAGGCGGGAACCATCCGCAGCTACGACCTGCGCGGCGCGGTGCTCGGTCCCGCGCTGCCGTGGTGGCAGCCCGACGTCGCGCAGACCTGCACGCTGTCCTTCGCCGACGCCGCGGCGCGGCTGCGCGAGCTGTTCCTGGACAGCGTGCGCATGCACCTGCGCAGCGACGTCGCGCTGGGCGCGGCGTTGTCGGGCGGCATCGACTCGTCGGCGGTGGTGTGCGCGATGCGCCACCTCGAGCCCGATGCGCCGATCCACACCTTCAGTTTCATCGCCCGCGGGTCTCCGTTGTCCGAGGAATCGTGGGTCGACCTGGTCAACGCCCGGGTCGGCGCGACCTCGCACCGCGTCGAGGTCGAGCCCGAGGAGCTGGCGCGCGACCTCGACGACCTGATCCGCGCCCAGGGCGAGCCCTTCGGCAGCACCAGCATCTATGCCCAGTACCGGGTGTTCCGGCTGGCGCGCGAGCAGGGCGTGACGGTGACCCTGGACGGGCAGGGCGCCGACGAGCTGCATGCCGGCTACCTGGGCTATCCCGGGCGGCGCATGCGCAGCCTGATGGAGCGCGGCGAGTGGCTGCGCGGGCTGCGCCTGCTGCGCAACTGGTCGAAGGGCCCGGGTCGCAGCCTGGGGTACGCGCTGAAGGCCACGGCCGCCGAATATGCGCAGGGAGCGCTGTACCAGCGGCTGCGCACCCTGCATTCCGGCGCTCTGGACCCCGACTGGATCGACGCCGCGACGCTGCGCGAAAGGGGCGTGCAGGTCGCCTTCCCGCTGCGCCGGCCGGCGCACAGCCTGCGCGGGCGCAGGCTGGTCGGCGAGCTGGCGCTGTCGGCGACGCGCCGTGGCCTGCCGGGCCTGCTGCGCCATGGCGACCGCAACTCCATGCGCTTCTCGGTCGAAAGCCGGGTGCCTTTCCTCACGCTGCAGCAGGCCGAGTTCCTGTTCTCGCTGCCGGAGAACTATCTGTTGTCCGACGACGGCCAGACCAAGCATCTGTTGCGTGCGGCGATGCGGGGACTCGTTCCCGACGCGATCCTCGACCGTCGCGACAAGATCGGCTTCGCCACCCCGGAACAGGACTGGCTGCGCCGGCTGGCGCCGCAGGCACGCGCCTGGCTGTCCGAGGACATCGGCGTCGACTTCCTCGACCAGTCGCGCATGCTGCGCACCTTCGACGCCATGCTCGAAGGGCGCGTGGGCTTCTCCTGGCAGGCCTGGCGCTGGATCAACTTCTGCCGCTGGCATGCGCTGGTGTTCCAGCCGCTGCGCGCAACGTGATGGCACGGCTGCTCGTCCTGTCGTTCTCTCCCATCGGCAGCGATCCGCGGGTGATGCGCCAGCTGCGCGCGTTGAGCGGCGAGCACGAGCTGACGGTGGCCGGCCACGCGCCGGCGCCGCCCGCGGTCGATGCGGAGTTCATCGAGTTGCAGACGCCGCCGCGCAGCCGCGCCGGCCGCATCGGGCTGGCGCTGCGTCTGCTGGCCAGGCGCTACGAGGCCCAATACTGGTCGCAAGCGCCGGTGCGCCAGGCGCTGGCCGCGTTGCGCGGCCGCCGCTTCGACCTCGTGCTGGCCAACGACATCGCCGCGCTGCCGCTGGCGCTGCGCATCGCGGCGGGCGCGCCGGTGCTGTTCGATGCCCACGAGTATTCCCCGCGGGAGTTCGAGGACTCGCTGCGCTGGCGGGTGTTCCGCCGGGGCTACGTCGAGCATCTGTGCCGCAGCTACCTGCCTGCGGTGAGCGGCTCGATGACGGTGTGCGAGGGCATCGCGCAGGCCTGGAGCGCCCACTACGGGCTGCACCCCGAGGTCGTGTACAACAGCCCGGCGAAGCAGGACCTGCCGCTGCGGCCGCCGCAACCCGGGCGCATCCGGCTGGTGCACCACGGCATCGCGCTGCGGGCGCGCCGGATCGAGCGCACGCTGGCGCTGATGGACCTGCTCGATGAGCGCTTCACCCTCGACCTGATGCTGGTGGGTTTCGACCCGGTCTACCTCGAGGAACTGCGCCGGCGCGCTGCCGGCAACCCGCGCATCCGGCTGCGCGACCCGGTTCCGATGGAGCGCATCGCCGAGGCGATCAACGACTACGACCTGGGCGTGTTCCTGCTGCCGCCGGTGAATTTCAACTACCGTCACGCGCTGCCCAACAAGTTCTTCGAATTCATCCAGGCCCGCCTGGGCGTGGCCATCGGGCCGTCGCCCGAGATGCGGTCGCTGGTCGAGCGCTGGGACCTGGGTGTCGTGGCCGAGGACTTCGAGCCGGCCTCGCTGGCGGCGCGGCTGCGTGCGCTGCGCGAGGGCGACCTGCTGCGCTTCAAGCGCAACGCCGAGCGCGCCGCGCAGGTCCTCAACTCCGATCAGGTCAGCCTGCAGCTGCGGGCAGCGGTCGCCGGGGCGCTGCGGTGAGCACGCCCGCCGGCGCAGCGCACAGCCCGGACGCGCCGGGCGCCGGCGAGGCCTGCGGCGGGCTGCGCGTGCTGTACGTGCACTGCTCGGCGGGCTTCACCGGGTCGGCGAAAAGCCTCATCGAGCTGCATTCCCGGCTGCGCGAGCGCGGCGTGCGCGCCAGCGTGCTGGTTCCGGCCGGCGCGGCCGCCCGTGCCTTCGCCGAGGCGGGCATGCAGGTGCATGCCAGCCGCGGACTGAGCCAGTTCGACAACACCCGCTACGGCCATTACCGGGGACTGCGCTGGCTGATCGTGCTGCGCGAGATCGCGCTGCTGCCGGCTTCGCTGCTGGCGTTGTGGCGGCTTCGACGCGAGCGCTTCGACCTGGTGCATGTCAACGAGATCACCGTGCTGCCCTGGGGGCTGCTGGCCAGGCGCATGTTCGGCGCCCCGCTGGTGGTCCACGTGCGATCGCTGCAGCGCGCTCCCGGCAGCGGTTGGCGCACCCGGCTGGTCGATCGCTGGCTGCGCCGGCGCGCCGACGCGGTGGTGGCCATCGACCAGACGGTGGCCCGCACGCTGGCCGAGGGACTTCCGCTGCACGTGGTGCACAACGGACTGGCGCTCGACGAGGCCGCCGAGCGGGCCGCGCGGCTGCCGCGGCCACGTGCGGCGCAGGCGGCGTTGCGGGTGGGATACGTCGGGCTGCTGGCCCGCCACAAGGGAATCCATGAACTGATCGAGGCCATCGCGCTGCTGCGCCAGCGCGGCGTCGCGGTCGAGTGCCTGGTGGCGGGAGTCGGCGTGCGCCGGGTGGCGGGTCTGCGCGGACGCGCGCTGCGCAGCCTGGGCTTCGACCCCGACGTGGCCGCCGATCTGCGGCAACGGGTGGACCGCCAGGGCTTGCGCGATGGCGTGCGCTTCCTGGGTTTCGTGGGCGACGTGCGCGAGATCTACCCGCGACTGGACGTGCTGTGCTTCGCTTCCCACCTGGACGCAGCCGGGCGGCCGGTGTTCGAGGCCGCGCTGTTCGGGGTGCCCAGCGTGGTCGCGGTGCGCGACCCGCCGGCCGACGCGCTGATCGATGGGGTCACCGGAGTGGCGATCCCGCGGGCCGAACCGGCCTTGATCGCCGACGCGCTGCAGCGCCTGGCCCAGGACGAGGCGTATCGGCAGTCGCTGGGCAGCCGGGCGCAGCAGTGGGCGCGCGCGACTTTCGCCATCGATGCGGCCGCCGAGTCGGTGCTGGGGATCTACCGCGCGCTGCTGGCTCGTCGCGCCTGAGGGCGCGCGGGCTGCCCGGGCCGCCGCGGTGCTACGCTTGCGCGGTCTCGCGCGACCCTCCGCAGCGCGCGCTGCCCGCCATGCGCCTTCACCATCCGTCTCGACTGCCGCGACCGCATCCGCACCACGCCCGCGCGACGCTGGCGTGCGCGCCGGTCGTGCCGCGCCGCGGCGGCCCGGCGCCGGCGCAGCCGCGATGAAGCGCCTGGGCTCGTGGGGACGCGTCGGCGACTTGCCGGCCACGCTGCACCTGCGGGTGCAGCGCCGCGATGCCGACCTGCCCCCGGTGAGCACGCTGCCGGTGCCGCTGTTGCCGTACGGCCGCGGCCGCAGCTACGGCGATGTCTGCCAGGTCGACCGCGGCACCCTGCTGCATACCGCGGAACTGGATCGCTTCGTCGACTTCGACCCGCTGCGCGGAGTGCTGCAGTGCGAGTCGGGGCTGAGCCTGGGGGAGATCCTGCGGCAGAGCATCCCGCGCGGCTGGACCCTGCCGGTGCTGCCGGGAAGCGGCGAGGTCACGGTGGGCGGCGCCATCGCCAACGACGTGCACGGCAGGAACCATCCGGGCGCGGGCAGCTTCGGCCACCATGTCGAGGCCCTGGAACTGCTGCGCAGCGACGGCACCCGGCTGTTGTGCAGCGCCGGGTCGAACCCCGACTGGTTCGCAGCCACCATCGGCGGCCTCGGGCTGACCGGTTTGATCACCTGGGCCAGCCTGCGCCTGCGGCCGGTGGCCAACGCCTTCGTGCACACCCGCAGCGCGCGTTTTCGCAGCCTGGACGAATTCTGGGAGCTGAGTGCCGCGGCGCAGTCCGAGTGGCCGTACGCGCGCGCCTGGGTCGACGGCCTGGCACGCGGGCGCGCGCTGGGTCGCGGGGTGCTCGTCGGCGCGCGCGATGCTCCCGCGCTGGCCGAGCTGCCCGCGCCACCCCGGTTCCGCGCCTGGGTGCCGCCGCTGCCGTGGTCGCTGCTCGGCGCGGCCAGCGTGCGGGCGGGCAATGCCGCCTACTGGAGCGCGGCCGGCGCCCGCCAGCGTGCCGGCGTGCGCCTGACCCACTACGAGCGGTACTTTTTCGCGGCGGACCGGGTCGTCGCGTGGAACCGGCTGTACGGCCCAGCGGGCTTCCACCAGTACCAATGCGCGCTGCCCGAGCGCTCGATGCGCGAGGCCACGCAGGCGTTGCTCGGACGCGTCGCGCGCAGCGGCCAGCGCGCCTTGTTCGGCACGCTGCAGCGGCTGGGCGACCACCCCGCGCCGGGCATGCTGTCGTTCGCCCGCGCCGGGGCCACGCTGGCGCTGGACTTCGCCCACCGCGGCGAAGCCACGCTGCGGCTGTTCACCGAACTCGACGCCGTGGTGCGCGCGGCCGGCGGCGCGTTGTACCCGGCGAAGGACTCGCGCATGCCGCCGGCGATGTTCCGTGCCGGTTTTCCGCGCTGGGAGGCCTTCGGGCGCTTTGTCGACCCGGCCTTCGGATCGGCGTTCTGGAGGCGCGTGTCGCCATGAGGCCGCAGCCATGAACCTTCCGATCTGGCCGATGCGACGGGTGCTGGTGTTCGGCGCGACCTCGGCGATCGCCCACGCCACGCAGCGCCTGCTGCTGCAGGCCGGGTGCGAGATCTATGCCGTCGGACGCGACCCGGCGCGGCTCGACGCGGTGCTGCGCGACCTGCGGGTGCGCGCCGGGCCGGGGCGGGTGGTCGACGGCTGCTGCGCGGACCTCGATGCGCTGGACGGCCACGCGGTGCTGTTCGAGCGCGCCCAGCGGGCGTTGGGGGGTGTCGACGTGGTGTTCATCGCCCAGGGCAGCCTGCCCGAGCAGGCGGCTTGCGACGCCTCGGTCGAGCAGGCGCTGCGCGTGCTGCACACCAACGCGACCAGCGCCGTGGCGTTGGCGCTGCTCGCCGCGCAGGGCCTGGAACAGCAGGGGCACGGCATGCTGGTGGGCATCGGCGCGGCGGCGGGCGAGAGCGGGCGGCGCGGCAACTACCTCTACGGCGCTGCGAAGGACCAGTTCGAAGCGGTGTTGCGGGGACTGCGCGAGCGCCTGGCCCCGCGCGGGGTGCATGTGCTGTGCGTCAGGCCGGGCTGGGTCGACACGCCGCTGACCGCCGCCTTCACCCCGAAGGGGGCGCTGTGGACCAGCCCGCAGCGCGTGGCCAGCGGCATCGTCGCGGCGATGCGCGCGCGGCGCGACGTGGCCTGGCTGCCGGGGTCCCGGCGCTGGGTGGCGCTGGCGATGCGCTGGATCGGCGGGCGCCGCTTGCGGCGCATGCCGCGCTGACCGCGCGGGCCGGCCGACGCCGGGGTTGTCAGTCGAACACCGGGGTTTCGACCCCGAGCACCTGGTGCAGCTTGGGGCTGGTGGTGGTGTATTGGAGGTGGGTCTTGCGGTCGGGGTGCAGGTAGTCGGCGGCG
>JAJZVU010000031.1 GCA_021845505.1 Pseudomonadota bacterium
GCTGCCGCGGGTCGACCAGCGTGACCGCGAAGCCGCAGCGCTGCAGCTCCAGCGCGCAAGCGGTGCCGACCATTCCGGCTCCGAGGACAGCGACCGATCGTTGCATGGAATCGTTGGGATGCAGGCACGCGGCGGCCCGGCGCGGTGCGCACCGGCGGCGCCCGGGGCAAGCGCAAGATACACCAGGCGGCGTGTTCGCCGCTGCGTGTGCACCAGGCGGCGTGTTCGCCGCTGCGTGTGCACCAGGCGGCGTGTTCGCCGCTGCGTGTGCACCAGGCGGCGCGTTCGCCGCTGCGTGCCGGCGTTGCGCAGGCAGCGGCGAGCGCGCGTGGGCAGCCTCAGGCCGCCAGCGGCGCGGGCGCCTGCGCCGGTGCCTGCCCCGGTGCCTGCAGCGGCTGGTAGTAGCGCCCGGCGCGGGTGCGCAGGAAGTCGCCGAAGGCCACGCTGTCCTGGCCGATGAAGCCCCGGTCGGCCAGCTTGCCGGCCAGCGCCAGCTCGACCACCCCGACCACGCCCGACGCGGTGCTCAGTTCGATGGCCGTGCGCGAGGCGCCGCGCAGCAGGGCGCCGTACAGTCGCGCCGAGCGCGTGCTCTGCTCGAGGCGGCCGTCGCGCAGCCCCTGCGCCGACGCGAACACGATGACCAGGTCCTCGCGGCTGTGCGGGACCGCGTTCTCCAGCACCTGGCGCAGCAGGTCGCGGCGCTCGATCAGCCGCAGGTCGTGCAACAGCAGCGCCATCGCGTCGCGGTGGCCGACATGGCGGATGGTCTTGTAGTCCAGGTTGCGCACCCGACCGAGCAGGCTCTCGGACAGCGTGCCCAGGCCGCCCGAGGTGTTGAAGGCCTCGAACTCCTCGCCTCCCAGGCTGAAGGTCTCGTAGCCCTCGAGCGCCTGCACGCTGCACGGCTGGCCGTGGACGATCGCCTGGCAGGGGTTGCAGTACTCGTTGATCACCCCGTCGATGCTCCAGGTGAAGTTGTAACGCAGCGAGTTGGTCACGTTGCGGGTGAGGGCCCCGACCCGCAGGCGCAGGTCGTGCAGGGTGTCGAACGCGTTGGCCAATTCATTTCCCAGCATGCCGATCACACCCGGCGCGAGCCCGCACTGGGGCATCACGATGCTGCGGGCATCGGCTGCCATCCGGCGCATCGCGGAGGTCGCGGCGACATCCTCGGTGAGATCGAAGTAGTGCACCCCGCGCTCGATGGCCACCCGCGCGACCTGGGCCGCCAGGTAGTACGGCAGCGCATTGATCACCAGGTCGTGGCCGGCCAGCGATGCGGCCAGCGCCGCGGCGTCGCCGGCATCGAGCGACTGCCTGCGCACCAGCGGGTCGACGGCTGGCCGCGGTTGCGCGACGCGGTCGGCCAGCGTCACCTGCGCCTGCAGGAATTCGGCCAGCATGTCGGCCACCGCGCTGCCGACCTTGCCCGCGCCGAGGACCAGGACCCTGGGGGTGCTGCGCTCGCCCATGATGGCCTCCATTCGTAGCTGTCGGACGATGCTAGGGCGGGGCGCAGGCAGGCGGAAGCCGGCAATGCGTCGAGGTCGGCGGCAATTGCGTCGTTTCGACGGCAGCGCTCGACGGATTGCATGATCGCCCAGGCGATATCGTGGGATCGCAGCGCCCGCGCCGCCGGGTGTTCGCGCGATTGTCAGCGCCTGGGGCGGGGCTTAGACTGCCGGCGGGGGTGTTTTCGCTCGCCGCCAGACCATTGCCCGAAAACCGAGGAGTTCCCATGAATAAACGCGATTTCTGCAAGACGCTGTTCGCGCTCGCCGGTGCCACCACGACCCGGCTGAGTTTCGCCGAGGACACCGACGCGGTGCTGCACGAGGTCCTGCACACCGGGGTGCTGCGCACCGGCGCGGTGGCCGCCGCGATTCCCTATTTCGAGAAGAACCAGAAGACCGGCGAGTGGGAAGGCTTCTGCCCCGATTTCGCGCGGAGTTTCGCCAAGAGCCTGGGAGTGAAGGTCGAGTTCGTCGAGACGACCTGGGGCAATGCGGTGCTCGACCTGCAGTCGCGCAAGATCGACGTGATGTTCGGGGCGGGCCCGACTCCGGCGCGCCGCAAGGTGCTGGACTTTTCCAATCCCTTGTTCCACAACACCTTCACCGCGGTCTGCAGGAAGGGAGTCGCGGTGAAGACCTGGGCGGAGTTGAACCAGCCCCACATGCGCATCGCGGTGGATCTGGGGTCGAACCAGGATGCCTTCGCGACGGCGACCCTGCCCAAGGCGCAGATCATGCGCTTCGCCCAGTCCAGCGAAGCCACGCTGGCGGTGCAGACCGGCCGCGCCGATTGCCAGGTGCTGGTGGTGCTGCTGGCGGCACCGCTGCTCAAGCTGCAGCCCCAGGTCGGGACCATGTACATCCCCGATCCGGTCAGTACCTCGGACGTGACGGCAGCCGTCGACAAGACCGTCGGCGATACCCTGCTGCAGCACATGAACGCCTGGATCGCCGGTGCCCGGGCGAAGGGGGAGATCCAGGCCGACATCCTGAAGAACATGCAGAACCTGGTCGGCATCCCTCCGGCCCGCTTCCCGTCCCAGGTGAAGTTCTGACCCCGGGCGGGCGGCGCCGCGACCGGTGCCGCCCGAGGCGGCGCTGGCCGGACCGCCTGCGCGCGCCCGCGCGGCGACCCGGCGCTCGGCCGGCGAGCCTGGCCGCGCGTGTGGCCGGGCGACGACGCGCCCGATCAGCTGTGACAAATAGTTTGGCTTCCGCCGTGAAATACCTCACGTAGCACGGCAAGCGCCAGCCCATTCGAGCACTAAGCTTGGAATCGAGCCGGGCGGCAGATGCCGCGGCGCCGGGCGGCCCGCGCCATGCCGGCCGCCGCGCGTCCCACGCCGCGGCAGGGCATCGCGCCGCCACTTTCGGCGCAGGGCCGCCAGCTGACGGGCATGACCAGATACCTCGATTCCTTGCAGCGCTGGGTCGCTTCGCGCACCGGAGCGCGCTACACCCTGTTCGTTGCGCTGGTGCTGCTGGCCGTGCTGGCCGCCTGGGGCGCGATCACCGGGCGCTCCGAGCTGCCGATGGCATCGGCGATGGCCCTGCTGCTGGCGCTGGTCGCCGCGTCGGCGTGGCGCATGACCTCGCTGCTGCGCCAGCTGGCGCGACGCAACGACGAGGTGGTCCTCGCGTCGAAGATGCTGGCGCGCATCGGTGAACTCCAGGCCTTCCTGGCCCAGGTCAACCAGGCCGCCGCGCAGCTCGAGGACGAAGGGCTGTTCCTGCAGGCCGTGTGCGATCTGGCGGTCGACGAAGGCAAGCTGGCGCTGGCGCTGGTCGCCCGGCCCGACGCCCAGGGCCGGTTTCAGGTCGAGGTGGCCACCGGGCGCACCAGCTATTCGGACGGGCTGTCGATGTCCATCGACCCCGACCGGCCCGACGGCCAGGGGCCGGCCGGATGCGCCTGGCGCGAGAGCCGCTCGCATTTCAACTCCGACTTCCGCGCCGACTGGCTGGCGCCGTGGCGCCAGCGCGCGCACGCGCTGGGCCTGAAGGCCAGCGCCACGCTGCTGGTGCGGCGCGGCGGCCAGCGCTGGGGGTTGTTGATCCTGTACCGCGGCGACGACGTGGCTTTCGACCCGCCGATGCAGCGGGTGCTGCGCGAACTCGCCGACGACGTGGGCCACGGCCTGGATCGAATCGCGCGCAGCCAGCGGCTGCACCTGCTCGACACCGCGGTGGCGGCGCTGTCCGACGGCTTGTCGATCCTCGACGCCCGGCGCGATGTCATCCAGGTCAATCGCGCCTTCAGCTCGATCACCGGCTACCTGCCCGAGGAGGTGATGGGGCGCAGCCTGGCGCTGCTGCACGCGCCCGATGCCGACCCGGCCAGCCTGGGCGCGCTGCGCGAAGCGGTGGCCGCGGGACGGAGCTACGACGGCCAGATCCGCAACCTGCGCAAGGACGGAACACCCTTCTGGAACCAGTTGCACGTCGACCCGGTGCTCGACGCGCAGGGATGCCCGAGCCACTTCGTCGCGGTGCTGCGCGACGTCACGCGGGAGCGCGAAGCGCTGGACCTGCAGCACGCACTGCTGGAAAACACCACCTCGGGAATCCTCGTCGCGCGCGAGCGGACCATCGTCGCCTCCAATACCGCGATGGGTCGCCTGCTGGGGCGCGACCCCGGCGACTTCCTGGGGCGCAGCGCGCGCATGCTCTACCCGGACGACGCCGAGTTCGCGCGCGGCGTGCCGGCCTACGCCGAGCTGCAGGCCACCGGGTCGACCAGCCATGCCAACGTGCGCCTGCTGCACGCCGACGGCAGGACCGTGCTGTTCGACGTGCGCGGCCGCCTGCTGCCCGATGGCCAGACCGCGGTGTGGACCTTTTCCGACGTGACCGAGCGCGAGGCGCAGGCGCAGCGGCTGCAGCGTGCGCAGGCGGTCTATCGGGCGCTGGCCGCGGCCGGCAATTCCCTGCTGCAAAGCGCCACCGAGGCCGCGATGATCAGCCGCTTGTGTCAGAGCCTGGTCGAGGGCACCGAGTTCTCGTCGGTCTGGCTGGGCTGCCTGGACGCCGAAGGCGCGCTGCACGCCCTCGGCCGGGCCAGCGAGCAACCCCAGGAGCTGGTGTTTCGCGACGGCCGCGGCGTCGACCCCGGGGACCCCGACGCGGCGGTGGCCCGGGCCTGGCGCGCACAGGCCACGCTGGTGCACCAGGCCGGCGACGCGCCGGGTCGGCAGGGCGCGGCGGCACCGATGCTGCGCCCCGGCCAGTGGGTCGCGTTGCTCGACACCCCGGTGCGGCGCAACGGCCGCATCTGGGGGGTGCTGGAATTCGTCGCCGGGCGCGAGGGGCTGTTCGACCAGACGACCCGCGATGCCTGCGAGCAGGTGGCTGCGCTGCTCGGCCACGGCCTGGACGAACTCGACCGCAAGCGCACCTTGCAGCACCTGCAGGCCAGCGAGAGCCGGCGCGCCCGCACCGACGCGTTGACCGGCCTGCCCAACCGCCTGGCGCTGGAGGAGCACCTGCCGAGGGCGCTGGCGCATGCCCAGAGGCGCCAGAGCGCGCTGGCCATCGGCATGCTCGACCTGGACGACTTCAAGCGGGTCAACGACCGCTTCGGCCACTCCGCCGGCGACCTGCTGCTGCAGCGACTCGCGCAGGCGCTGCGCGAGCGCGTGCGGCAGGCGGATTTCCTGGTGCGCCTGGGTGGCGACGAGTTCGTCGTGCTGTTCGAGAACCTGCGTCCGGACAGCGCGCTGGCCGAGCTGCACGCCGCGTTGGAGCGCCTGCATGGTGCGGTGCAGCATGGATTCGACCTGGGCGAGGGCCGCCATGTCGACGTGGGCATGACCATGGGGCTGGCGCTGTACCCCCAGGACGCCGACGAGCCGGACACCTTGTTGCGGCTGGCCGATGCGGCGATGTATTCGTGCAAGTCGCAGAAGTTCGATCGCCAGGCGTGGTGGCGCATCGGCCCGGCGCTCGAAGAGGCCCGCGACCGACGCACCGAGCACACGCTGGACGCCTTCGACGAGCGCGCGCAGGCCTTGCTGCGCGCGCTGGATGCGCCATCGCTGGAGCGGGTGGCGACGGCGTTCGCCTCGTCGTTCTACGAGGAACTGGCGCAGCACCCGGAGCATGCGCAGATCCTGGGCTGCCTGGAAGGCGACGAGATGCAGGCCTTGCGGTCGGCGCAGGCGGCCCATCTGCGCTTCCTGCTGCACCCGCAGACGACGGCCCAGGCGCTGCAGGACAGGGCGCGCGGGCTCGGCCAGGTGCACGCGCTGGTCGGGTTGTCGGGGGCGAGCATCGAGAGGACCTTCGCGCTGTACGAGGACCTGCTGCGCGGGCAACTCGAGCAGTCGCTGCTGTCGGCGCGGCAGCGCTACCTGATCCTGCGCGTGGCCACGGCCAGGCTGCGGCTGGACGTGCAGACCCAGCTGAGCGCCATCGATCGCACGATGGACGCCTACGCCGCGATCCTGCGCGCGCCGATCAACCCCCGGGCGCGCTGGGTGGACGAGCTGCCCGCCGCGCTGCAGGCGCTGTGCGGCCTGCCGGGCATCTGCCTGGCGGTGGTGTTCCGCCCCGACGAGCATGGAGTGCTGCGAGTCGAGGCGGGGGCCGGAGCCGGCCTCGCCGAGGTGCTGGACACCCTGCAGGCCGGCCACCTGCACCCCAACCTCAACCCCGACCCCGACCCCGACGCCCAGCGCGGGCCGTTGTCGCTGGCCTGGTTCGTGCGCGAGGTCCAGGTGGTGGACGCCTACCTGCGCGACCCGCGCCTGCAGCGCTGGCGTGCGATGGCGCTGCGCCACGGCTGGCGCAGCGCGGCGACGCTGCCGATCGCCGATGGCGACGACACCGACAGCGTCGTGATGCTGTTCGGCCGCCATGTGCACCAGTTCTCGTCGACCTGGGCGCGCTCCTGGCTGGAGTTGCTGCGCAGCCGTTTCGACTCGCTGTTCGCTGCCACCGCTCGCGGGCACCGCCCGATGGAGCCGGCGCAGGTGCGCTGCCTGCGCGAATGGCTGTACGGCCAGGGATTGAGCATGTGGGTGCAACCGATCGCCGACCTGCGCAGCGGCGAGCTCGGCAAGGTCGAAGCGCTGGCGCGACTGCAGGCCCCCGACGGCAGGATCTACACCCCGGGGGAATTCCTGCCCGCCTTCGGCGAGCAGGAGTTGCACGCGCTGTTCCGCCAGGGGCTGCGCCAGGCGCTCGGTCTGCTGCGGGACTGGCGCCAGGCCGGCATGGATCTGGACATCGCGATCAACGTGTCGCCGGTCACGCTGGCCCATCCGGATTGCACGGACTGGATCCAGCAGGCGCTGCGCGTTGCCGAGGTGGCTCCGCGCCACTTGACCCTGGAGGTGCTGGAAAGCGAGGAAATGGAAGTCGAGCGCGGCGGCGAGGCGATGCACGGCGTGGACGCGCTGGGCGTGCGGCTGGCGCTCGACGACCTGGGCTCGGGCTACAGCAGCCTGACCCGGCTGGCCTCGCTGCCCATCGATACCGTGAAAATCGACCAGGGGCTGATCCGGCAATTGCCGCGCCAGCCGGTGAAGACCATCCGTCTGCTTGCGACGCTGATCGGAATCGGCCACGAGTTCGCCCGCAGCACGGTGGTCGAGGGGTTGGAGGACGAGGGGCTGATCGAGGTCGCGCGGCTGCTCGGTGCGCATCTGGGGCAGGGATTCGGCCTGGCGCGCCCGATGCCCGCCGCGGACTTCCCGGGCTGGGTCGCGGGTCGGCGCATCCTGCCCGTCGCCGGCGGCGAGATCCGGACCTGGGCCGGGGCGCTGGCCTGCCACTGGGCCGGCATGCGCGAGCCCGGGCCGCTGGCGCAGGACTCGGAGCTGGAGCGCTTCCTGCAGGCGCACTCGGCAAGCGACGGCCAGGCGCTGGCGCTGCACCGGCGTTGCACCCAGGTCGATCAGCCGCGGCAGCGCCTGCATGCGCGCAACCTGCTGCTGCAGTGGCTCGAGCGGCGCGTGAGCCGGCATTACGCGCGACCGGCCCCGCTCGCCTGAGCCGGCGGCGGCCGTGGCGGTCCGACCTTGCGCTCAGTCGCCGGTCGCCGCGCGGCGCACGCAGTCGATGTAGGCCGCGCCGTCGGGCGGCAGGCCGTTGCGCTGGGCCGTCCACAGCATCTGGCCCAGGCATTCCATGACCGCATGGTGGGCCTGGTGCTCGCCCCGGCGAGCCGCCAGCAGTTCGAGGGCCTGGCGGATTCCGGCCGGCTGGTCGATCGACGCCTGTTCGCTGATCGACAGATGCATCGACAGGTGCAGGAAGGGGTTGCTGCGGCCGGCCTGCACGCTGTAGTCGCGCTGCAGCGCGTCGGGCGCCTGCAGCTCGTCGTGGTATTCGGGATGTTCGTCGATCCAGCGCAGCGCCAGCGCCTCCAGCGGGGTCAGCACCCCGCTGTCGCGTTTGCGCCAGGTGTCGATGAAAAAATGGCGGACCTGGTCCTTGCTGGGGTTGAACATGGCTGGCGGGTCTCGAAGGCGCGGCCGCTGCTGTCGCGGCCACGCACATTGTGCCGCGGCGCCGGCCGCGCCGCAGGTCGCGCGCACGCGCGGCGAAGGCCCGCGGGCAGGCTGTCGCGATCCCTCCGGCATTGCGGCAGCCTGCTAAAGTGGCCGGGCCGTCCGCGATGCCCCGGATCCGCGGCGGCGGCCAGTCCGGGAGTCCGGGAGTCCGGGAATTCGACCGGGGAGGGTGTCATGCCGGTTCTGGTGGTGGCCAATCCGAAGGGTGGCGCGGGCAAGTCGACCCTGGCCACGCAGATCGCTGGTTATTGGGCCCGGCGCGGCCACCGGGTGATGCTCGGTGATGCCGATCGCCAGCAGTCTTCCCGGCTGTGGCTTTCGCTGCGCGGCCGGCAGCTGCCGGAGATCGCCGGCTGGAAGGTCGGGCCCGACGAGGTGGCCCGTCCGCCGCAGGGTACGACCCATGCGGTGATCGACACCCCGGCCGGGTTGCACGGACGACGCCTGAGCGCGGTGCTGCAGGCCGCCGACCACCTGCTGGTTCCGGTGCAGGCCTCGGTGTTCGACATCTATGCCGCGCAGGATTTCCTCGACCGCGTCGCCGGCGAGCGCAAGCTGCAACGGCTGCGCATCGGGCTGGTGGGGATGCGGGTCGACGAGCGCACACGCGCGGCCGAGCAGTTGCGCGAATTCCTGCAGGGCTTGCCGTACCCGCTGCTGGCGATGCTGCGGCCGACGACCAACTACGCCCATATGGCAGCCCACGGCCTGACGCTGTGGGACCTGCGCGACGCGCAGGCCGAGCGCGACCTGCAGCAGTGGCAGGGCATCGTCGACTGGGCCGACGCGGCCTGACGCGGCCTGCGGGGCGCGCCGCGCCGACGCCGCTCAGGCGGCCAGCCGACTGGGGCTGATCAGGTCCTGCAGCGCCTGCCGGTTGACCCGGAACAAGCGCGGTCCCACGTGTTCGAGCAGCCCGCGGCGTTCGAAGTCGGCGATGGTCCGGCTGGCCGTCTCCAGCGCGACACCGAGCATCGCGCCCAGGTCGCTGCGCTTGGGCAGCACGATGGTGTCGTTGAGTTCGGGTTCGGCCAGCCGCAGAAGCAACCGGGCCATGCGCGAGGCCATCGCGCCGGAGCCCAGCAGCAGCGCCCACTCGTCGGTTTCGCGCAGCGCGCGGTGCCAGCGCTCGAGGAATTCCAGCCGCAGGTTGGGCACCCGCTCTTCCAGCGAGCGGATCAACTCCACCGGGATGCGGCACAACCGCACGGTTCCGATGGCCGACGCATGGTGCATGTAGGGCTGTGCGATGAAGGCCTCCAGGCCGATGAGGTCGCCGCGCCGGGCCACCCGGGTGATGCGGCGCGTGCCATCGGGAAGCAGGCGCTCGAGTTTGACAAAGCCCGTCTTGACCGTATAGAGGTACTGGCCCTGCTCGCCTTCGCGGAACACGTTCTGGCCCGACGCGTACTGCATGTCGTCGATGACCTGGTGGATCTTCTCGAAGTCGTCGATCGCCAGCGCTCCGAACAGCGCGATGCGCCGAACGCCGCAATTGCGGCAGTCGGCCGCGCCGCGCCAGGCGCCCAGCAGCTCGCGGCGGCCGATCGGCGCGACTGCGCAAGCCGTGGGTTGCGCCGGGGTACAGGCGGACGGATGGGCCGGCTGGGGCGGCCTGCGATCGAGTCGAGGCAAGTCTACGGCCTGGGTCATGGCGGTTTCTCGGGTTGCGCTGGGTCAATATTAGTATTTACTAATATACTGTTGTCAAGGCTCGGCACCCCTTTCCGTATCAGGGGAAACCCTGTACAACCGCCAGTGTTCGAGCCTGCGCGAGAGGCGCCGGGCCGGCGCGCCTACACTTGTTCCTTTGCACTTCGTCGACCCAGCGCAATGGACGCTTCCAGCCTACCCGCCAGCCAGCCGCCGGATCTGCCGGACATTGCCGCGCGCGATGCGCGCGGAGCGCTCGCCGAGGACGTCGGCAGCGGCGACCTGACCGCCCAGCTGATCGACCCGCAGCAACAGGGGCAGGCGCGGGTGCTGGCGCGCGAGCCGGCGCGGGTCTGCGGCAGGCCCTGGGTCGACGCGGTGCTGCGCCAGGTCGATGCGCGGGCGCAAGTGCGCTGGCTGGTCGCCGAGGGCGCGCAGGTGCAGGCCGGCGACGTGGTGCTGGAGTTGCACGGCGCGGCACGCTCGCTGCTGACCGCCGAGCGCAGCATGCTCAATTTCCTGCAGCTGCTGTCGGGGGTGGCCACGCGCACCGCGGCCTACGTCGCCGCGGTCGCGGGGACGCGGGCGCGCATCGTCGACACCCGCAAGACCCTGCCGGGGCTGCGGTACGCGCAGAAGTACGCGGTGCGCGTCGGCGGGGGGCACAATCACCGCATGGGCCTGTACGACGGCATCCTGATCAAGGAAAACCACATCGCCGCGGCCGGTGGCATCGCGGCGGTGCTCGAGCGCGCGCATGCCCTCGCGCCTGCCGGGGTGTTCGTGCAGATCGAGGTCGAGAGCCTGGAGCAACTGCGGCAGGCGCTCGATTCCGGCGCACGCATGGTCCTGCTGGACAATATGGACCTGCAGCAAATGCGGGACGCGGTCGCGATCAACCGCGGCCGCGCCGAACTGGAGGTGTCGGGGGGCGTCGACCTCGGCACCGTGGCGGAGATCGCGCGCACCGGAGTCGACCGCATATCGATCGGCAAGCTGACCAAGGACGTCGTCGCCACCGATTACTCGATGCGCTTTGCCGGAGCCTGAACATGCCCGCGATTTTTCCCATCGATGTGCCGAGTCCGCTCGCCGGCACCCAGCAGGCCTGGGCGCAGGTGCCCGAGGAGCCCGGCGAGGCCGAGCGCGAGACCCTGCTCGCCCGGTGCCGGCAGTTGCTGGCCGAGCGCGACGCCGTGCTGGTGGCGCACTACTACGTCCATCCGGACCTGCAGGACCTGGCCTTGCAGACCGGCGGAACGGTCGCCGATTCGCTGGAAATGGCCCGCTTCGGCGCTGCGCATCCGGCATCGACGCTGGTCGTCGCCGGCGTGCGTTTCATGGGCGAGACCGCGAAGATGCTGTCTCCCGACAAGCGGGTGCTGATGCCCGAGCTGGAAGCGACCTGTTCGCTCGACCTGGGCTGCCCGGCGCCTGAGTTCTCCGCGTGGTGCGATGCCCACCCGGACCGCACCGTGGTGGTCTACGCCAACACCAGCGCGGCGGTCAAGGCCCGCGCCGACTGGGTGGTCACCTCCAGTTGCGCGCTGGACATCGTGTCCGCGCTGCACCGCGAAGGGCGCAAGCTGCTGTGGGCGCCCGACCGCCACCTGGGCGACTACGTCCGCCGCGAGACCGGCGCGGACATGATGCTGTGGCAGGGGGCGTGCATCGTGCACGAGGAGTTCAAGTCGCTGGAGCTCGAGCTGCTGCGCCAGCAATACCCGGGCGCGATGGTGCTGGTGCACCCGGAGAGCCCGGCCGGGGTCATCGCGCTGGCCGACGTGGTCGGCTCGACTTCGCAGATCCTCAAGGCGGCGCGGGAGTCGCGGGCCGACACGCTGATCGTGGCGACCGACACCGGCATGTTCCACGCGTTGCAGCAGCAGAACCCCGGCAAGCGTTTCATCGCCGCGCCGACCGCCGGCAACGGCGCGACCTGCAAGAGCTGCGCGCATTGCCCGTGGATGGCGATGAACGGCCTGCGCGGCCTGGAGCACGCGCTGCGCAGCGGCAGCGGCGAGATCACGCTGGATGCCCAACTCGCCGCGCGCGCCAGGGTTTCGGTGCAGCGCATGCTCGACTTCACCGCCCGCCATCGCGGGGCGCAGGCTCCCGGCTCGCTGGTGCCGGGCCTGGGCGCGGCGTAGCGTCCGCGGCGGGCGCAGCGCGGCGGCGCAGCGCAGCGCGCAACGGGTGCACCGCCTGCAGCAGGTCGTCTTCCAGAGGCGCGGGTTCGCCTTCGATGTCGCTGGCGATGCACTGTGCGGCCAGCGCGGACAACAGCAGGCCGCGCGAGCCCATGCCCAGGCTGAGGTACAGGCCGCGGTCCGTGTCGTCGCGGCCGGCGGGCCAGTCGCCGACCAGCGGCAGGCGGTCTGCGGCGCCGGCCCGCTCGCCGCGAAAACTCCAGCCCTGCCGCGGCGGATGCGCGGGCCAGCCGCCCGCGGCGCCGGGGTCGGCGCCGAGCCAGGGGCGCAGCCCGGCGCCGATGTGCTCCCACGCCTGCTGCTGCGACCAGGCCGGATGGCCCGCGTGTTCGTAGGTCGCGCCGACGAACAGCCAGCGGCGCTCGGGGTCGAGCGCGGCGGCCGCGACCGCGGCGGCCGGCAACGGCAGCGCATAGCAGCCCGACATCACCCCGGCGCGCAGCCCGCGCAGCGCGCCCAGCGCGTCCGCAGCGACGAGGAAGCCGCGCCCGGCCTGCAGGTGCAGGGTCGGGATTCCCGGTGCGTCGAGCCCGCTGGCCCGCAGCAGCTGCGGGCCGCCCGCGGCGCAGGCCAGCACGCACACCTCGGCCTGCGCCAGCAGCGCGCCCTGCTCGTCGAGTGCCTGCCACATCCGGCTGGCGCGGTCGCGCCGCACGGCGTGCACGCGGCGGCCGGCGCTCAGTTCGATGCCCTCGGCGCGCAGCCACTCCCGGCACAAGGCCCCGGCCGCGACCACCGAGCCGGCCGTCCACCAGGCGCGCGGCGCATCGGCCAGCCCGCTGGCTGCAGCGGCCTGCGCCGGCTCGAGCAGCCGCAGCCAGCGAGCGTCCCAGTCCTGCGCGTGGCGGTGCAGCGCCGCCAGGCGCGGCTGCTGCGCCGCCATCAGCACGGCGTCGCCGCACAGCAGCGCGGCGGCGGACTGCGGCGGCAGCGCCAGCCGCAGCCAGTCCAGGCCGCTGCGGCTCAGGCGTGCCAGGCGCTCGTCGAGCGCCGCGGGGCGCAGGTGCGCCAGCCCGGCGGGCAGCGCGGAGGTCGCGCCGGCGGCGCCGTTGTCGTCCAGCACCCGCACCTGCCATCCGCGGCCGGCCAGCGCCTGCGCGCAGGCGGCGCCCGCGAGCCCCGCGCCGATGACCAGCGCGCTGCCCGGCGCGCCGCGGGGCGAGCGCGCGCGCGAGGACGCGCCCGGCGCGCGCAGCCGGGCCTGCAGGCGCTGCGCCTTGCCGGCGTAGCCGGGCAGCTTGCGCCACTCCCAGCCGGCCTCGTCCAGCGCGTCGCGCACCGGGCGAGCCACGCTGTAGGTCGCCAGCCGGGCGCCCGGCCTGCACAGCCCGGTCAGCGCCAGCAACGCTTCGCGGCTCCACATGCGCGGGTTGCGCGCCGGTGCGAAGCCGTCCAGGTAGACCGCATCGGCCCCCAGGCGCAGCCGCGGCAGCAACTGCCCGATGTCGCCGAAGGCCAGCAGCAGCTGCACGCTGCCGCCGTCGAGCGAAACGGGGTGCAGCCCGGGCAGCGCGGCCGGCCACTGCGCCGCCAGGTGTCGTGCGAGTTCGGCCAGTTGCGGGTCGGCGCACTCGCGCAGCAGGTCCGGCGCCGACAGCGGGTGGAGTTCGATCCCCACGTAGTGCAGCCGGTGCGGCCGTTGCGGGTCGTCGCGCCAGGCCCGCCAGGTGGCCAGGAAGTTCGTTCCCAACCCGAAACCCGCTTCCAGCACGACGAACTGGCGCAGGCCGCACCACGCCGCGGGACGCTCGAGCAGTCCGCAGCCCTGCAGGAAGACCGCCCGCGCCTGGCCCGCGGCGCCGCTGCGACTGGCGTACACATCGCCGTAGCGCGCGCTGTAGGGCTGGCCCTGCGGGGTGTGTTGCAGGGTTTCCGCGCGCAGCGCCGGGGGTTCTTGCGGCTGCTCGGGCGTGCTGGCGGGCCGGTGCATGGCAGGCTGTGCAGGGGACGGAACGGGTCGACCCGGCGGCGCCTTCAGCGCGCGGGGTAGCGGCCGCTTTCGGTCAACACCAGGTCGAGCAGGCGATCGTGGGGTTGCGGCAGCAGGCCCTCGACACGGCAGGCGTCGAAGGCCAGGCCGATGGTTCGCACCACTTGCCGGTGCTCCAGGTAGCGGTCGTAGTAGCCGCCGCCATAACCCAGCCGCAGCCGCGCGGCCGTGAAGCCCAGGCAGGGCAGCAGCAGCAGGTCGGGTTCCACCACCTCGGTGCAATCGGCCGGCTCGTCGATGCCGTAGGCGCCGCGGCGCAGCGCCTGGCCCGGCTGCCACGCGCAAAAACGCATTGCGCGGCGCTCGGCCTGCACCACCGGCAGCGCGATGCGCCAGGGCCAGCGCAGCTCGGCGCCGACTCGCTGCAGCACCGCCAGCGCGTCGTATTCGCCGCGGCTGCGGCAATACGCGCCGATGCAGTGCGCCGCGGTGGCGCGCAGTTGGGCGGCCAGCGCGGTGTCCAGCGCGCGCTCGCGCGCGACGCGCTGCGGCAGGCCGTCGCGCAGGGCGCGCAGCGCCTGACGCAATTGCTCACGGCTGCGGTCGCCAGCCGGCAGCGCGTCGGGTGTCGCAAAGTCCATGCTCACGTTAAGCTTGAGGTTATGGCGCCAGGGAAGGGTTCGGGGGATATTGTGCCGGTCGAGGGGGTGTGCGGTTGGGCGGCTTCGCTGCGCGTGGCCGCGGCAGACCTGGCCGGGCGTCTTGTGGCGCAGCGCGCAGCGCGTGCTCGCGACCCGCTGCGGTATTGCAGCGGGCTGCTGGTGGCGCTGGGCCTGTCGGCGGTGTTCGCTCCGGTGCAGGCGGCCTCGGCACCGGGCGGCGCGGTTGCGTCGGCGGTGTCCGCTGCGGCTTCGGCCACGGCTTCGGCCACGGCCACGGCCACGGCCGCGTCGGCGGCTGCGCCGCTGCGACCCGCGGCGCCGCCGCGCGTGGCCTTGCCGGCTGCGGCCCGCCTGGACGCGCAGGCCGAGTCGCTGGCGCGCCAGGCCTGGCAGGGCTTCCAGCGCGGTGACGCGCAGCCCGCGCTGTCGGCGTTGCCGGCGTTGCGCGGCAGTCCGCTCGAACCGTGGGTCGCCTACTGGGCGCTGCAGCCGCGGCTGCAGCAGGCGAGCGAAGCCGACTTCGACGCCTACGCCAGCGCCTGGCCGGGCAGCCTGCCGCTGCGGCTGCTGCGCGAGCAGTGGTTGAAGCAACTTGCGCAGCGCCGCGACTGGCCGCAATTCCTGAGTGTGTACGCCGGGTACCACGGCGACGATTCCCAGCTCGAATGTTTGGCGGCGCAAGCGCGCCACGCAGCCCAAGGGCTCGACACCAGCCAGCAGGTGCTGCAGCTGTGGCGCAGCGACCCGGCTGGCGGATATGGCTGCAACGCCGCGGCGAAGGACTTGCTGCGAGCCGGATTGATCGACCAGCAGCAGCTGTGGCAGCGCTTGCGGGACTTTTTCGCCGCCGACCGGCAGTCACAGGCGATGGACTTCCTGCCGTGGCTGCCGGCCGCTGCCGCGGCTGCGCTGAGGCGCGCGGCGGACGATCCGCTGGGGGTCGCGCTGCACGCGGTGCGCCACGGCATCGGCGCCGGTGCGCTGCAGCGGCGCATGCTGGTGCTGGCGTTGCTGCGCATGGCGCACGCCGATCCGCGGCAGGCCATGCAACTGATCCAGGGACCGTTGCGCGAGCTGCCGGTGGCGCGGCGCACCCAGATCGCCTGGGTGGCAGCGCGCACCGCGTCGGTCGAACTGCTGCCACAGGCCGATGTGCTGTTCGGCCAGGCGCGCGCGCTGGGCGCGGCGTGGCAGCCCGACACCGAGACCTGGAAATGGTGCCTGCGCGCGGCGCTGCGTGCGGCCGACTGGAAGCTCGCGGTTGCGGCCACGCGCGCGCTGCTGCAAGCCGACGGGCAGGACGCCGAGGCGCTGTACTGGCACGCGGTGGCGCTCAGCCGCACCGGCCACGTCGCGCGCGCCAGGCTGTTGTGGCGCGGCCTGGCGCAGCCCTGGAGCTACTACGGCCAGCTCGCCACCGAGGCCCTGGGCCGGCCGCTGCGCATCCCGGCGGGGCCGCTGCCGGTGCTCGACGGCGGACAGATGCTGGCGCAAAGCCGCAACGTCGACGTGCAACGCGCGCTGCTGCTGTATCGCATCGGGGCGTACGCGCCGGCTGCCTGGCAATGGAACTTCGCGCTGCGTTCGGCGGGCGACCCGCAGTTGCATGCGGCAGCGCAACTGGCGTGTTCGCGCCGTGCCTGGCTGCTGTGCATCTGGGCCAGCGACCGCATGCAGCATGCGGTGGACTGGCGGCAGCGCTACGTGATGCCCTTCCGCAGCGCCGTGCAGGCGGCGTCGCGCAGCAGCGGAGTCGGCCAGGCCCTGATCTACGGCATCATGCGCCAGGAGTCGCGTTTCGCAGCCGGCATCCGCTCGTATGCCGGAGCCGACGGCCTGATGCAATTGATGCCCGGTACCGCCGACTGGGTGGCTCGCAAGCTGGGGCTGGCGCGCCCCGACCCCGATTCGCTGAGCGACGTGCGCACCAACCTGATCCTCGGCTCGGCCTACCTGGGCATGCTGCTGCAGCGTTTCGACGGTTCGCAGGCGATGGCCGCGGCGGGGTACAACGCCGGTCCGGTGCACTCGCAGCGCTGGCGCGCGATGCCGCTGCCGGGGCATGCGGCGCTGGATGGCCCGGTGTTCGTCGAGAGCATTCCCTTTACCCAGACGAGGAACTACGTCAAGCGGGTGCTGGCCAACGCGACCGTATACGCCGCCTTGCTGGACGGTCGTTCGCAATCCCTACAATCGCGGCTGGCGCTGGTCGACCCGCGGCGCCTGTCCGACACGCAGCCCATGCCCTGATGCACGCTGCCGTGCCTGCCTCGCGGCGCAGCGTGTTTGCGGCATGGCCTTCCACCAACCGGCCACATCCATGCCCAACTTCGTTGTCTTCGGCGGTTCGGGGTTCATCGGTTCGCAGCTCGTGGCGCGGCTTGCCGCGACGGGCAGCCGCGTGCTGGTGCCCACGCGCCGCCGCGAGCGCGCCAGGCACCTGCTGCCGTTGCCCACCGTCGACCTGGTGCAGATCGACACCTTCGACAGCGCGACGCTGCAGCGCCTGGTGCAGGGCAGGGATGCGGTGGTCAACCTGGTCGGCATCCTGCACGGGCGGCGCGGCCGCCCCTACGGCGCCGATTTCGCGCGCGCGCACGTGCGGCTGCCGCAGAAGCTCGCCGAGGCCTGCGCGGCGTGCGGCGTGCCGCGACTGGTGCACCTGAGCGCGCTGGGCGCCGACAGCCACGGCCCTTCGATGTACCTGCGCTCCAAGGGCGACGGCGAGGCCGCCGTGCGCGCCGACGAGCCGGGATTGCAGTGGACCATCTTCCGCCCGTCGGTGGTGTTCGGCGAGGGCGACCGCTTCCTCAACCTGTTCGCCTCGCTGCAGCGCCGCCTGCCGCTGCTGCCGCTGGGCGGCGCGTCGCAGCGCTTCGCCCCCGTCCACGTGGGCGATGTCGCCCAGGCGATCGCCGCCTCGCTGGTCGGCGCACGCCGTCGCGAGACCATCGGGCGCATCTACGAACTCGGCGGACCGAAGGTCTACACCCTCGGTGAGCTGGCGCGGCTGGCCGGCGCGATGGCCGGCGTGCGCGGCGGCCGCGGGCGCCCGGTGATCGGGCTGCCGCATGTCGCTGCGGTCGCGCTGGCGTGGCTGATGGAATGGGCTCCCGGCGGTCCGCTGATGAGCCGCGACAACCTGGACTCGATGCGCGTGCCCAGCGTGCCATCGGGTACGCTTGCGGGTTTCGCGCCCGAGCTGGGAGTGGCCCGCCCGGCCAGCATCGAGGCGCTGGCCCCGGTGTGGCTGCGCAGGCTGGGGCAGCAGGCCGAGTACGACAGCTGGCGCACCCACGCCGGGCGCTGAGCGCTCGCCGCGGCGGGCGGCGCCCGCGCGGGCGGCGCGGCCGGCGCGACCCGACGCCGCGCCCGGCGCGGCCCATCCCTTCGTTCGAGGAACTCTCGCATGCTCAATGCCGCCCAGGAACTCGCCGTGTCCCATCTCGGCGGTCCCTGCCTGGTGATCGCCGGCGCGGGCAGCGGCAAGACCCGGGTGATCACCCACAAGATCGCGCGCCTGCTGCGCGTCGGCTATGCACCCGGGGAAATCGCCGCCATCACCTTCACCAACAAGGCGGCCGCCGAAATGCGCGAGCGCGCCCGCGAGCTGCTCGACGATCGCAAGGCGGCGCAGCAACTGGTGATCTGCACCTTTCACGCGCTGGGGGTGCGCATCCTGCGCGAGGACGCCGAGGTGCTGGGGCTCAAGCCGCAGTTTTCCATCCTCGACAGCGACGACGTCGCGGGGCTGCTGCGCGAGGCCGGAGGCACGACCGAGATCAAGCAGGCGCGTGCCTGGCAATGGCGCATCAGCCAGTGGAAAAGCGCGCTGCTGCAGCCGCAGCAGGCGGCGCAGCAGGCGGCCGATTCCGAGGAGCTGCAGGCGGCGCGGGTGTGGGAGCGCTACCAGCAGGCGTTGGCGGCCTACCAGGCGGTGGATTTCGACGACCTGATGGTGCTGCCGCTGCGCTTGTTGCAGCAGCACGAGGCGGTGCGCAGCCGCTGGAACCAGCGGCTGCGCTACATCCTGGTCGACGAATACCAGGACACCAGCGACGCCCAGTACCAGTTGCTGCGGCTGCTCGCGGGCCAGGACGCGCGCTTCACCGCCGTCGGCGACGACGACCAGAGCATCTACGGGTGGCGGGGAGCGACACTGGACAACCTGCGACGATTGCCCGAGGACTACCCGGACCTGCGGATCATCAAGCTGGAGCAGAACTACCGCTCGACCAACGCCATCCTGCGCGCCGCCAACGCGGTGATCGCCAGCAATCCCAAGCTCTATCCCAAGCGCCTGTGGAGCGAGCATGGCGAAGGCGAGCCGGTGCAGTTGCGCGAGGCCGAAAGCGAGGACGACGAGGCCGAGTGCATCGTCGCTCGCCTGCAGGCGCTGCGCGGCGGGCGCGGCTGCAAATGGTCGGAGGTGGCCGTGCTGTACCGCGCCAACCACCAGTCCAGGCCGATCGAGCAGGCGCTGCGCAGGGCCAACATTCCCTATCTGGTCAGCGGCGGGCAGAGCTTTTTCGAGCGCGCAGAAATCCGCGACGTCTGCGCCTACCTGCGGCTGCTGGCCAATACCGACGACGACCCGGCGTTCCTGCGCGCGGTGACGACGCCGCGGCGGGGCATCGGCGCCTCGACCTTGAAGTCCCTCGGGGCCTTTGCCTCGCAGTGGAAGGTGTCGATGTTCGAAGCGTTGTTTCGCGACGCCGTGGTCGCCGCGGTCGGCGCGCGGCAGTCCGACGCGCTGCGCGAGTTCGCGCGCCTGCTGCACGACATCGAATGGCGTGAGCGCAGCGAGCCGGCTGGCGAACTGCTGCGCGAACTGCTGCAGGCCATCGGCTACGAGGCGTGGCTGCAGGACAGCGCCGACAACCCGCGCGAGGCCGCGCAGCGCTGGTCGAATGTCAACGATCTGTGCGACTGGATCGGGCGCAAGGCGGCGGAAGACGGCGTCGGGCTCAAGCGCATCGCGCAGACGGTGGCGTTGATCACCCAGCTCGGCGAACGCGGCGAACAGCAGGACGCGGTGACCCTGTCGACCCTGCATGCCGCCAAGGGGCTGGAGTGGCCGCATGTCTGGCTGGCCGGCTGCGAGGAGGGCATGTTGCCGCTGTACAGCGACGAGCGCCCGCTGAGCGAAGCCGGGCTGGAGGAGGAGCGGCGGCTGATGTACGTGGGGGTGACCCGCGCGCGCCAGACCCTGACGCTGAGCCACTGCCGCAAGCGTCGCGGCCGCGGGCGCGGCGGGCGGGCCTGCGAGCCCAGCCGCTTCCTCGGCGAACTGCGCAGCGAACTTCCGGCCACCGACGGCAAGGCGCAGGCGCTGGCGCGGCTGCAGGCGATGCGACGGCGCCTGGCCGGCGCCGAGGAGCCGGCGTGCTGAGCACCGCGTCGCCTGCTCAGCGCTGCGGCGGCTCGTCGGCGTCGGCGTCGGCGTCGGCGTCGCGCAGCCCGGGCTGGCGCAGCAGCCAGTCGTAGAGCTCGCGCCGCGGCGCGCCGCTCATCTCGGCGGCCAGCGCGCAGGCGCGCGAGGCCGGCAGCTCGCGCGCCAGGCGCAGTGCCCACTGCCGCGCCTGCGGCGACAGGGCCCGCTCGGCCGACGCGCCCGGCTGCGGCGCGATGACCAGCACGAACTCGCCGTGCGCATGCCGGGGGTCGGCGCGCAGCCACTGCAGCACCGCGGACGGGTCGCCGTCGACGTAGGTCTCGAACTGCTTGGTCAGTTCCTTGGCCAGCAGCAGCTGGCGCTGCGGCGCCAGCCGCAGCAACTCCTGCAGCGTGGTTTCGATGCGGTGGGGGGTTTCGAAACACACCAGGGTGCGCGAGCAGCCCAGCGCGCCGGCGAGGAAGTCGCGCCGCCGGCCCTCGCTGGCCGGCACGTAGCCGGCGAACACATAGCCGTCGTCGAGCTCCAGTCCGCTGGCGCTGAGCGCCGCGGTGACCGCGCTCGGCCCGGGCAGCGCCAGCACCGGGAAGCCGGCGGCGCGCGCGCAGCGCGCCAGCAGCGCCCCCGGGTCGCGGATCGCCGGCGTGCCGGCATCGCTGACAAAGGCCACCCGCCGTCCGGCCTGCAGTTCGGCCAGCACCGACTGCGCGGCTGCCTGTTCGCGATGGCGGTCGGCGCGCAGCAGCGGCAGATCCAGGCCCCAGGCGCGCAGCAGCCGTTGCGCCGCCCGCGTGTCCTCGGCGGCGACCAGGTCGCAGTGCTGCAGCCAGGCCAGGGTGCGCAGCCCCACGTCGGCCAGATTGCCGATCGGCGTGGCCACCATCAACAGGCAGGGTTTGGGGATTTGCTGGCCGGCGCACAATGCATCGGCAGCGGCAAGCAGCGCGCGCAGCAGCTGCGGGCGTTCACCGCTGCTTGCGGGGGTGGCGGACGCTGGCGTGTCGGGCATGTCGGCAGGCGATCGTGGGGCTGGAGCGACGCGGATGAATCTGCGGCAGGGTCGGGGCGGTCAGGGTGGTCGGCGCGGGCAGGGCGGGCAGGGCGGGCCGCTTCGGCACGGCTCGGCGACCCCGGTCGAGGCCGCTCGTCAGCGCCTGGGGCGGCAGGTCGAGGAACTGGCACGGCGTCGCCTGCAGCTCCGGGGCCTGCTGCTGCTGCAGTGCAATTATCGTGCGCCGGGAGGGGAGATCGACATCATCGCCCGCGACGGCGACACGCTGGTGTTCGTCGAGGTGCGCTGCCGCAGCGGCGGCGCCGCCGGCGGTGCCGCGGCGAGCGTGGACGCGCGCAAGCGCGCGCGCATCGTGCGGGCGGCCAGGCATTTCCTGTGCGCCGCCGGCGCGGCATGGGCGCAGTCGCCGTGCCGCTTCGACGTCGTCGCGGTCGACGGCCCGCGCTGGCGCTGGATCCGCGGCGCGTTCGATGCGGCGGGCTGCGCCTGAACGCTGCGCGCGCAGCCGTCCGCCGAACTGGCGGCGGCAGCGCAGCCGAATCGTGGAAGAATGCGTACCTGTCGTCTCCGATCCGCAAGCCATGCTCGAACCCCGCATCCGCCAGCAATTCGAGGAAAGCGCCCAGCTCAAGCTGCAGGCGGCGTCGCTGCTGGCCGCGCCGCTGGCGCAGGCGGTCGAGGCGCTGGCCACGACCCTGGGCAACGGCGGCAAGATCCTGGCCTGCGGCAACGGCGGCTCGGCGGCCGATGCCCAGCATTTCGCCGCCGAGCTGGTCGGGCGCTTCGAGCGCGAGCGCCCCGAGCTCGCCGCGGTGGCGTTGAGCACCGACAGCTCGATCCTGACCGCGGTGGGCAACGACTACGGCTTCGAGCAGGTGTTCGCGCGCCAGGTGCGCGCGCTGGGCCAGCCCGGCGACGTGCTGCTGGCGATCAGCACCAGCGGTTCGTCGCCCAATGTCATCGAGGCCGTGCGAGCGGCCCAGGAGCGCGACATGCTGATCGTCGCGCTCACAGGCAAGGGGGGAGGCAAGCTGGGCGCCTTGCTCAGCGACGTCGACGTGCACCTTTGCGTGCCGCACGAGCGCACCGCGCGCATCCAGGAGGTGCATCTGCTGATGCTGCACTGCCTGTGCGACGGTGTCGACTGGACCTTGATGGGAAACCCGGAGGAATCGACATGATGCAAGCCACCCACTCCGATCGCCCGGCGCGGCCCGCGGCGGCCGGCCGACTGCGGCGCGCCGGCTGGCTGCTGGCGCTGGCGCTGGCCGCCACCCAGTTGCAGGGCTGCTTCGTGCTCGGCGCAGCCGCGGTGGGCGGCACCGCGATGGTCGCCACCGACCGCCGCACCGCCGGCTCGCAGCTCGAGGACCAGACCATCCAGATGACCGCGTCGGGTCGCATCAGCGATCTGCTGGCGGGCCATGGCAACGTCAGCGTCGACAGCTACAACCAGCAGGTGCTGCTCACCGGCCAGGTGCCCACTGCCGCCGACAAGCAGCAGGCGCAGGCCATCGTCGCCGCGGTGCCCAACGTCAAGTCGGTGGCCAACATGCTGCAGGTCGGGCCCAGTTCGTCGCTCGAGCAGCGGGCGCGCGACACCTATCTGACCTCCAGGGTGCGTGCGGCCTTCATCGCCGACCCGAAGCTGTACTCCCAGGCCTACCAGATCACCACGTCCGACGGCGTGGTGTACCTGCAGGGGCTGGTGACCCAGCAGGAGGCCCAGGAGGCCAGCTCGGTGGCCGCCGGGGTGTCGGGAGTCAGGAAGGTGGTCACGCTGTTCGATATGATCACCCCCATCCAGCTTCAGAACAGTTACCGCAACACCGCCCAGACGCCGGTCGTGCCGCCGGGCTCCGCGCCCGCGGTGCAGGCCACTCCCTGACGGCGGCGCGGCGGCGCGCGGCCGCGCGCGGCCGCGCGCCGCGCCGCCGCCTGGTGTTTTCCAGCAACGAGGACCGAGTGCGATGAGTCTGCTGCAAGTCAGTGCCGGCAAGAGCCTGCCCGATGATTTCAACGTGGTGATCGAAATCCCGGCCGGGGCGCCGCCGGTGAAGTACGAGGTCGACAAATCCAGCGGCGCGCTGTTCGTCGACCGCTTCATGTCGACCGCGATGCACTACCCCTGCAACTACGGCTACATCCCGCAGACGCTGTCGGAGGACGGCGACCCGGTGGACGTGCTGGTGGTCACGCCGATTCCCCTGGTGCATGGCTGTGTGGTGCGCTGCCGGCCGGTCGGGGTGCTCAACATGACCGACGAGGCCGGGCCGGACGCCAAGCTGATCGCCGTCCCGGTGGAAAAGCTGCTGCCGGTGTACCGCAACATCCGCTCGCCCGAGGACCTGGCGCCCGAGCTGCTGCGGCAGATCGAGCATTTTTTCAACCACTACAAGGACCTCGAGGCCGGCAAGTGGGTGAAGACCGACGGCTGGGCAGGGGTCGACGCGGCGCGCGCCGAGATCGCCGCCAGCGCCAAGCGCTACGCCGAGGTCGATCACGGCTGAGCTGCGCCAGGCCGGGCCGCCGCGGTCCCGACTGCCCGGCGGGGTTTGCCCGAGGGCCGCTTCGCATTCCCGGCGCATGCGGTCTATACTGAACCATGCTTGTCGGAGTGCAGGCGCCCCGTGGGTGCCTGCTGAGATCGCCTCTGGCGGAATCCGCAAAACCTGATCGGGGTCATTCCCGCGTAGGAAACCAAGTCGCTCCAGCGCTTCGGCAGGCTCCCCAGTCCCAGGAGGCAAGCCATGTCCGAAGTCCGTCGCAGCGTCGATCCGGCGCGCCTTTCGAGCCGCATCACCCGCAGCCCCTTCCCCGGCTCGCGCAAGATCTACCTCGACAACGTCGCCGGCGTGCCGGTGCCGTGGCGGGAGATCTCGCTGTCCGACACCCTGCTGGAGACCGCGCCGGGGGTCACGCAGATGCAGAAGAACGCCCCGCTGCGGGTCTACGACACCTCCGGGCCCTACACCGACCCGCAGCGCGGAATCGACGTGCGCGCCGGCCTGCCGGCGTTGCGCGCAGCGTGGCTGGACGCGCGCCAGGACATCGAACGCCTGGCCGGCCCGAGCAGCGACTTCGGCCGCGCTCGCCAGACCGACCCCGCGACCGCCGCGCTGCGCTTCGCGCAACCGCCGGCGCCGCGGCGCGCCCGCGCCGGCGCCAACGTGACCCAGATGCACCTGGCCAGGCGCGGCATCGTCACGCCGGAAATGGAATTCATCGCCAGCCGCGAGAACCTGCAGCGCGCGCAGCTGCCCGAGGCCCTCAGGCAGAACGGCGGGCAGCATCGCGGCAGCTGGTTCCACGCGGCGCGCACCATCGACGGGGAGTTCGTGCGCGCCGAGGTCGCCGCCGGGCGGGCGGTGATCCCGGCCAACATCAACCACCCGGAAATCGAACCGATGATCATCGGGCGCAATTTCCTCACCAAGGTGAATGCCAACATCGGCAACTCGGCGGTGACCTCCGACATCGAGGACGAGGTCGACAAGATGGTGTGGGCGATCCGCTGGGGCGCCGACACCGTGATGGACCTGTCCACAGGCAAGCACATCCACGAGACCCGCGAGTGGATCGTGCGCAACAGCCCGGTGCCCATCGGCACGGTGCCGATCTACCAGGCGCTGGAAAAGGTCGGGGGCGTCGCCGAGGACCTCAGCTGGGAGCTGTTCCGCGACACGCTGGTCGAGCAGGCCGAGCAGGGGGTCGACTACTTCACCATCCACGCCGGCGTGCTGTTGCGCTTCGTGCCGCTGACCGCCAACCGGGTCACCGGCATCGTGTCGCGCGGCGGCTCGATCATGGCCAAGTGGTGCCTGGCGCACCACCAGGAGAATTTCCTCTACACCCACTTCGAGGAAATCTGCGACATCATGAAGGCCTACGACGTCACCTTCTCGCTGGGTGACGGCCTGCGCCCGGGTTCGATCGCCGACGCCAACGACGAGGCCCAGTTCAGCGAACTGCACACCCTGGGAGAACTCACCCGCATCGCGTGGAAGCACGACGTGCAGGTGATGATCGAGGGCCCCGGGCACGTGCCGCTGCACATGGTGGCGGTCAACGTCGAAGAGGAGCTCAAGCACTGCTACGAGGCGCCGTTCTACACCCTCGGGCCGCTGACCACCGACATCGCCCCGGGCTACGACCACATCACCAGCGCGATCGGCGCGGCCAACATCGGCTGGGCCGGCACCGCGATGCTGTGCTACGTGACCCCGAAGGAACACCTCGGGCTGCCCGACCGGGAGGACGTCAAGCAGGGGCTGATCGCCTACCGCATCGCGGCCCATGCCTCCGACCTGGCCAAGGGCTACCCCGGCGCGCAACTGTGGGACAACGCGATCTCCCGCGCCCGCTTCGAGTTCCGCTGGGAGGACCAGTTCCGGCTGGCGCTCGATCCCGACACCGCGCGCGCCTTCCACGACGCCACGCTGCCCAAGCAGGCGGCCAAGACCGCGCATTTCTGCTCGATGTGCGGCCCCAAGTTCTGCTCGATGAAGATCAGCCAGGACATCCGCCAGGCGGCGTCGGCCGCGCAGCACAGCAGCGCCAGCGCCGAGCAGTTGCGCGAGGAGCTGGCGCGCAAGGCGGCCGAGTTCCGCCACTCCGGCGGCGAGATCTACCAGTAGCCGCGGCGCAGGCGGGCAGGGCAGGCCACGCGCTGCCCGCCGCCGCGATGGCCGCGACGGCAGGCGCGCGTATCCAGCGACGACGAGGTTGTCCATGCAGGTCCATGTGGGAATTGCCGGCGCCGGACTGGCCGGGCGCTTGCTGGCCTGGCGGCTGCTGGCGCGCGGGGCGCGCGTCAGCCTGTTCGATGCCGCCGGCCGCGACGATCGCGGCAGCGCCGGGCCGACCGCCGCGGCGATGCTCTCGCCCACCGCCGAACTGGCGGCCGCCGATTCGCGCATCCACCAGCTCGGGTTGCGCTCGCTGCAACTGTGGGAGTCGTGGCTGGTCGAGCTGCACAGGCTCAGCGGGCAGCAGGTGTACTTTCGCCGCGAAGGCACGCTGGTCGTGGCCCATGCCGCCGATCGGGGCGCGCTGGCGCATTACCGCGGCTTGCTGCGCGCCCACCTGCCGGGCGAACCGTTCGAGCAGATGGTGCGGCCGGCCGATGCGCAGCGCATCGCCGAGCTCGAGCCGCTGCTCGGCGGGCGCTTCGCCGACGGGCTGTTCCTTCCGCTGGAGGGTCAGCTGGCCAACGACCAGTTGTACAGCGCGCTGGCTGCCGCGCTCGACGCGGCGCTGGCCGCTTGCGGCGGCGCCTGGCACGAGCGCTGCCCGATCGAGCGCGTGCTGCCCGACGCGCTGCTCGCGCGCGACGGCACGCGGCACCGTTTCGACCTCGCGGTGGATTGCCGGGGAGTCGGCGCCCGCGGCGACATCGCCGGGCTGCACGGGGTGCGCGGCGAGGTGCTGACCGTGGCCGCCCCGGGAGTGCGGCTGCGCCGGCCGGTGCGCCTGATCCACCCCCGCTACGCGCTGTACGTGGCGCCGCGGCCGCAGGGACGCTTTGTCGTCGGCGCCACCGAGCTCGACAGCGAGGACGATGCGCCGATCACCTTGCGTTCGACCCTCGAGCTGGGCAGCGCGCTGTACAGCCTGCATCCCGAATTCGGCGAGGCGCGGGTGCTGCGGCTGGCCGCGGCCTTGCGCCCGGCGCTGCCCGATCGCCAGCCGCTGGCCGCGCCCGATGCCCAGGGGGTGTGGCGGATCAACGGCCTGTTCCGCCACGGCTACCTGATCGCGCCTGCGGTGATCGAGCAGGCCGAGGCCGGGGTGGCCGCACAGCTCGGGCTGGGCCGGGCCGGGGAGCTTCCCGATGCCGCCTGAAAGCCCACGCAGCCTGCAGCTGTCGGTCAACGGCCAGGTCGTTCGCAGCGGCGCGGCGACGCTGGCCGAGCTGCTGGCCGAGCGCCAGCTCGATAGCCGCGGCGGGGGCTTCGCCTGCGCCGTCAACGGCAGCTTTGTCGCGCGTGCACGCTGGGCGCAGCAGCCGCTGGCCGACGGCGACTGCGTGGACATCGTCGCGCCGGTGGTCGGCGGGTGACCCCGCGGGCAGCGTCCCCCACCACCCACCCCCATCCACCGCCCGCCAGCGACCTGGAGACAGCATGGAAACCGAAATCACCGCGGCTGCGGGCGTCGGCCAGCCGACCCCCGAGCCGCAGCCGCAGCCGCGATCGGCCGGCCAGCCCGGCCTTTCGGCCGCGTCCGCGACCGCGGCGGTCGCCGCGGCGCCGCCGTCCGATGCCTGGACGGTCGCCGGCGTGCGGCTGCATTCGCGGCTGCTGCTGGGAACCTCCCACTACCCCAGCCCGCAGGTGCTGGCGCAGGCGGCCGCCGCTTCCGGCGCCGAGGTGTTCACCGTCGGGCTGCGCCGCTTGCAGCCCGAGAGCGGCGGTGGCCAGGCGTTCTGGCAGAGGGTGCGCGAGCTCGGCGGCAGGCTGCTGCCCAACACCGCGGGCTGCCATGGCGCGCAGCAGGCGGTGAACCTGGCCCGCATGGCGCGCGAGCTGTTCGCCACCGACTGGATCAAGCTGGAGGTCATCGGCGACGACTACACGCTGCAGCCCGATCCCTTCGGCACGCTGGAGGCGGCGCGGGTGCTGGCAGCCGAGGGCTTCGCGGTGTTCGCCTACACCACCGACGACCTGGTGCTGGCGCGCCGGCTGCTCGACTGCGGGGTCGCCGCGGTGATGCCGTGGGCGGCGCCCATCGGCTCGGGGCGCGGGCCGCAGAACCTGCAGGCGCTGCGCACCTTGCGCGAGCGCCTGCCCGACGCCGTGCTGGTCTGCGACGCCGGCCTGGGCCGTCCGTCGCACGCCGCGCAGGTGATGGAAATCGGCTTCGACGCGGTGCTGCTGAATACCGCGGTCGCCGAAGCCGCCGATCCGGTGCGCATGGCCGGCGCCTTCGCCGCCGCGGTGCGCGCCGGGCGCGACGGCTGGCTGGGGGGCATCATGCCCGAGCGCCAGACCGCCCAGGCATCGACCCCGGTCGTCGGCATGCCTTTCTGGCACGAGGCCGGCCAGCAGGCCCGGCAGGGGAGCTGAGCATCGCGACCGCGCTGCTGAGCATCGCCGGCCACGACCCCAGCGGCGGCGCCGGGCTGGGGACCGACCTCGCGGTATGGCAGGCGATGGGGCTGCACGGCTCCAGCGTGTGCACCGCGCTGACGGTGCAGGACCGCGGCGGGGTGCGACGCATTTCCTCCACCCCGCTGGCGACGCTGCGCGCTGCGTTGGCGGTGGTGCGGCGGCAGGCGCCGCCGGCGGCGATCAAGCTGGGCATGCTGGGCAGCGACGCCGTCGCGACCGAGGTGGCCGGGCTGTGCGAGGCGCTCGACGTGCCGGTGGTGTGGGATCCGGTGCTCGGCGCGGCAGCCGGGTCGCGCGCCTTGCTGCGCGCGCAGCCGCACACCTTGCTGCGGCTGGCTCGCGCCAGCCATGTCATCACCCCCAACCGCGTCGAGGCGGCCGAGTTGCTGGGCCTGGATCCCTGGCAGCTCGAAGGTCCGCCGCCGCCGGCCTGGCTGCGCGCGGTGCGCCAACGATGGTTGCGGCACGGACGCACGCAGGCGGTGGTGCTCAAGGGCGGGCACGCACAGGGCGGGAGCAGCATCGACTGGGTGTGTACCCGCGAGCGGCTGGTGGCGCTGGCCGTGCCGCGGCTGGCCGACGGCGCCGGCGGCCGGGTGCATGGCACCGGCTGCGTGCACGCCTCTGCACTGGCCGGTGCGCTGGTGCAACGCGGCGACCTGCTGCAGGCCGCGGTGGAGGCGCAGTCGCGCACCCACGCGGCGATCGCCGGGGCCTGGATCGCGGCCGACGGCCGGGCGATGGCCAACCCCGCCGCTGCGCCCGACAGCTCCGACCTGCCGCAGCTGCACGACGAACTGGCGCAGACCGAGGCCTTCGCGCCGCTGCTTCGAGCGCCGGCGTGGTACCCGGTGCTGCCCGACGCCGACTGGGTGGCGCGCGCGCTGCGGGCCGGCGCGCACACGGTGCAGCTGCGCGCCAAGGGGCTGCCCGAGGCCGAGCTGCGCGCCCAGGTGCGCGCGGCGGTGGAGGCCGCGCGCGCACACGGCGCGCAGCTGCTGGTCAACGACCACTGGCGGCTGGCACTGGACAGCGGAGCCTTCGGCGTGCACCTCGGGCAGGACGACCTGCCGCGCCCGGCCGACCTGGCGCGACTGCGCCAGGCCGGGTTGCGGCTGGGGGTGAGCGCCCACAACCCGGCCGAAATCGCGCGCGCGCACTCGCTGCGTCCCAGCTATATCGCCCTCGGCCCGGTGTGGCCGACCAGCGGCAAGCTGCTCGCCCACCCGCCGCTGGGCCTGGCGCGCCTGCGCCGCTGGGTCGGGCGCTGCAAGCCCCTGTATCCCGTGGTGGGAATCGGGGGAATCAGCCTGCAGCGGGCCGCCGCCGCGCTGGATTGCGGTCTCGACGGCGTCGCCGTGATCGGCGCGGTGCTCGACGCCGCCGATCCCGAGCAGGCGCTGCGCCAGGGGCAGGATATCGCGCAGGCTGGCCTGCGCTGGCGGGGGTTGGCGGCGGCCGAACCCGCGGGCTGACTTGCGGCGGGCGCGCAGTGGCGCACAATCGCCCGCATGGCACGCCAAGCCCGCCTCTGCCTCGCCGGCCAGCCGCACCTGGTGCTGCAGCGCGCCAGCGCCACCGCCTTCGGCGAGGCCGCCGACTACCAGGACTACCTGCAGCGCCTGGCGCAGACCGCTGCGCGCAGGGAAGTGCAGGTGCACGGCTACTGCCTGCTTCCGCAGGCGGTCTGGCTGGTGCTGACGCCGCGCGACTGCTCGGCGCTGTCGAGCTTGATGCAGACCCTGGCGCGCTGCGCCAGCCGGCGGCGCGGCCAGCGCGCGCCGCTGTGGCAGGGGCGTTACCGCAGCGCGTTGCTGCAGCCGCAGCGCTGGCTGCTCGCGGCGCTGTGCGCTGTGGACCTGGCCGCCGAGCTCGAGGGTGTCGCCGCCGATGCGGCGAGCTGGCCGTGGAGCAGCCTGGGGCACCACACCGGGCGCCACAGCAGCAACTGGCTGCGCGAAGCCGCGCCGTACTGGGATCTGGGCAACACCCCCTACGCCCGCGAGGCCGCCTACGCCGGGCTGCTGGCCGCCGCGGCGGCGCGCCAACCCTGGGCTCAGCTGCAGCAGGCGCTGCGCGGCGCCGGGGTGCTGGGCGATGCGGGCTACCTGGCGTGGGCGAGCCAGCAGATCGGCCGCGACCTGCAGCCCAGGCGGCGGGGCCGGCCGCGCAGCGCGGAGCCTCGCAGCGGGGAGCCTCGCAGCTGATCCGTCCCCATTTAGTGCTCGCTGGCGGCAGCCTCCGGCAATAAAAGGGGACGGATCAATGAAACGAGGCTTGCCCGGTCTGCTGCATTGCAGTAGATTGTTCGCTCCAGCCATTCCCCAGCGTGGAGCAGACCATGCAGCACCAGCCCGAGCAATCCGAAATCCAGGCCCTGGCACGGCATGGCCTGTATCGTCCGGCGCAGGAGCACGACGCCTGCGGAGTCGGCTTCGTCGCCCATATCAAGGGCCAGAAGTCGCACGACATCGTGCGCAACGGCCTGCTGATCCTGAAGAACCTGGACCACCGCGGCGCGGTCGGGGCGGACAAGCTGATGGGCGACGGAGCCGGCATCCTGCTGCAGATCCCCGACGCCTTCTACCGCGCCGAAATGGCGCAGCAGGGGGTCGAACTGCCGCCGCTGGGCGAATACGGGGTGGGAATGATCTTCCTGCCGCGCGAGTCGGCTTCGCGACTGGCCTGCGAGCAGGAGATCGAGCGCGCGGTGCGCGCCGAAGGGCAGCAGGTGGTGGGCTGGCGCGACGTGCCGGTCGACCGCGACATGCCGATGTCGCCCGCGGTGCGCGCCAAGGAGCCGGTGATCCGCCAGATCTTCATCGGTCGCGGCCCCGACGTGATGGTCACCGACGCCCTCGAGCGCAAGCTGTTCGTCATCCGCCGCGTCGCCAGTCACGCCATCCAGCGACTGAACCTGCGCCACGGCAGGGAATACTTCGTGCCGTCGATGTCGGCGCGCACCGTGGTCTACAAGGGCCTGCTGCTGGCCGACCAGGTCGGCCAGTACTACCTGGACCTGCAGGACCCGCGGGTGGTCTCGGCGCTGGCGCTGGTGCACCAGCGCTTCTCGACCAACACCTTTCCCGAATGGCCGTTGGCCCACCCCTACCGCATGGTCGCCCACAACGGCGAGATCAACACCGTGCGCGGCAACTACAACTGGATGCGCGCGCGCGAAGGGGCGGTGAGCTCGCCGGTGCTGGGCGACGACCTGCGCAAGCTGTGGCCGCTGATCTACCCCGGGCAGAGCGACACCGCCAGCTTCGACAACTGCCTGGAGCTGCTGGTCATGGCCGGCTACCCGCTGTCGCACGCGATGATGATGATGATCCCGGAGGCGTGGGAGCAGCACACCCTGATGGACGAGCGCCGGCGCGCCTTCTACGAATACCACGCGGCGATGATGGAGCCGTGGGACGGCCCGGCGGCGATCGCCTTCACCGACGGCCGGCAGATCGGCGCCACGCTGGACCGCAACGGCCTGCGCCCGGCGCGCTACCTGGTGACTTCCGACGACCTGGTGATCATGGCCTCCGAGGCCGGGGTGCTGCCGGTCGCGGAAAGCCAGATCGTGCAGAAGTGGCGCCTGCAGCCGGGCAAGATGTTCCTCATCGACATGGAGGCCGGGCGCATCGTCGACGACCAGGAGATCAAGGACCAGCTCGCGGCGGCGCGCCCCTACCGGCAGTGGATCGAGAACCTGCGCATCCGCATCGACGACATCGAGCACGTGGGCCAGGATGCGGCCTCGCCGCTTTCGCTGCTCGACCGCCAGCAGGCCTTCGGCTACACCCAGGAGGACCTGAAGTTCCTGCTGGCGCCGATGGCCGGCAACGCCGACGAAGCCGTGGGCTCGATGGGCAACGACGCCGCGCTCGCGGTGCTGTCGGACCGGCCCAAGACCCTGTACGGCTACTTCAAGCAGCTGTTCGCCCAGGTCACCAACCCGCCGATCGACTCCATCCGCGAGAGCATGGTGATGTCGCTCGTGTCGTTCATCGGCCCGCGCCCGAACCTGCTGGACATCAACCAGGTCAACCCGCCGATGCGCCTGGAGGTCAGCCAGCCGCTGCTCGACTTCGACGACATGGCCAAGCTGCGCAGCATCGCCTCGCACACCGGCGGCAAGTTCCACAGCTACGAGATCGACATCTGCTATCCGGTCGCCTGGGGCCACGAGGGCATCGAGGCGCGGCTGGCGTCGATCTGCGCCGAGGCGGTCGACGCGCTGCGCAGCGGGCACAACATCCTGATCGTCACCGACCGCCGGTTGAGCGCCGAGCGGGTGGCCATCCCCGCGCTGCTGGCCACCAGCGCGGTGCACCAGCACCTGATCCGCCTGGGGCTGCGCACGCAGACCGGGCTGGTGGTGGAAACGGGCAGCGCGCGCGAGGTGCACCACCTGGCGGTGCTCGCCGGCTACGGCGCCGAGGCCGTGCATCCGTACCTGGCGCTGGACACCATCGCCGAGCTGGCGCGCGAACTGCCGGGCGATCTCGGCCCCGACAAGGCGATCCAGAACTACATCAAGGCGGTCGGCAAGGGCCTGCTGAAGGTGATGTCCAAGATGGGCATTTCCACCTACATGAGCTATTGCGGGGCGCAGATCTTCGAGGCCGTCGGGTTGTCCGGGGAACTGATCGACAAGTACTTCACCGGCACCTCCTCGCAGGTCGGGGGCATCGGCGTGTTCGAGGTGGCGCAGGAGGCGCTGCGCCTGCATCGCGAGGCCTTCGGCGACGACCCGCTGCTGGCCGACAGCCTCGACGCCGGCGGCGAGTACGCCTGGCGGGTGCGCGGCGAGCAGCACATGTGGACCCCCGACGCGATCGCCAAGCTGCAGCACTCGACGCGCTCGAACAACTACCAGACCTACAAGGAATACGCCCAGATCATCAACGACCAGTCGCGGCGCATGCTCACGCTGCGAGGGCTGTTCGAGTTCCGCGTCGACCCGGCGCGGGCCATCCCGCTGGAGGAGGTCGAGCCGGCCAGCGCCATCGTCAAGCGTTTCGCCACCGGAGCCATGTCGCTGGGGTCGATCTCCACCGAGGCCCACGCCACGCTGGCGGTGGCGATGAACCGCATCGGCGGCAAGAGCAACACCGGCGAGGGAGGCGAGGACCCGCTGCGCTACCGCAGCGAGATGCGCAGCGGCTCGTCGGGGATCGGCGACGGCGCGACGCTGGGCAGCGTGCTCGGGGCGCAGCGGGTGGTCAGCGACGTGCCGCTGCAGGCCGGCGATTCGCTGCGCTCGCGCATCAAGCAGGTCGCCTCGGGGCGCTTCGGGGTCACCGCCGAGTACCTGTCCAGCGCCGACCAGATCCAGATCAAGATGGCGCAAGGCGCCAAGCCGGGCGAGGGCGGCCAGCTGCCGGGCGGCAAGGTGTCCGACTACATCGGCATGCTGCGCTACTCGGTCCCGGGGGTCGGCCTGATCTCCCCGCCGCCGCACCACGACATCTATTCGATCGAGGACCTGGCGCAGCTGATCCACGACCTGAAGAACGCCAACCCGCGGGCCTCGATCAGCGTCAAGCTGGTGTCGGAGTCCGGGGTGGGCACGGTGGCGGCCGGGGTGGCCAAGGCCAAGGCCGACCACGTGGTGATCGCCGGCCACGACGGCGGCACCGGGGCGTCGCCGCTGTCGAGCATCAAGCACGCCGGCTCGCCGTGGGAGATCGGGCTGGCCGAGACCCAGCAGACGCTGGTGCTCAACCGGCTGCGCGGGCGCATCCGCGTGCAGGTCGACGGCCAGATCAAGACCGGGCGCGACGTGGTCATCGGCGCGCTGCTGGGCGCCGACGAGTTCGGCTTCGCCACCGCGCCGCTGGTCGTCGAGGGTTGCATCATGATGCGCAAGTGCCACCTCAACACCTGTCCGGTGGGGGTGGCCACCCAGGATCCGGAGCTGCGCCGGCGCTTTTCCGGCAAGCCCGAGCACGTGGTGAACTACTTCTTCTTCGTCGCCGAGGAAGTGCGGTCGATCATGGCCCAGCTCGGGGTGCGCCGCTTCGACGAGCTGATCGGCCGCGTCGACCTGCTCGACACCCGCGCCGGCATCGACCACTGGAAGGCGCGCGGGCTGGACTTCTCGCGGGTGTTCTACAAGCCGTCGCTGGGCCCGGAGGTCGCCGTGCGGCAGGTCGAGGAGCAGGACCACGGGCTGCAGCACGCGCTGGACCTGACGCTGATCGAGCGTTCGCGCGCGGCCCTGGACAAGGGCGAGAAGGTGCAGTTCATCCAGAACGTGCGCAACGTCAACCGCACGGTCGGCGCGATGCTGTCGGGCGAGGTGGCCCGGCGCTACGGGCACGAGGGGCTCCCCGACAACACCGTCCACATCCAGATGGAGGGCACCGGCGGCCAGAGCTTCGGCGCCTTCCTGGCGCGCGGAATCACGCTGTACCTGATCGGCGACGCCAACGACTACACCGGCAAGGGCCTGTCGGGCGGGCGCATCGTCGTGCGCCCGAGCATCGAGTTCGGCGGCGAGGCGCCCGACAACATCATCGTCGGCAACACCGTGCTGTACGGCGCGATCGAGGGCGAGGCGTTCTTCCGCGGCGTCGCCGGCGAGCGCTTCGCGGTGCGCAACTCCGGCGCCACCGCGGTGGTCGAAGGCACCGGCGACCACGGCTGCGAGTACATGACCGGCGGCACGGTGGTGGTGCTGGGGCAGACCGGGCGCAACTTCGCCGCCGGCATGAGCGGGGGCGTGGCCTATGTCTACGACCCCGACGGGGACTTCGCGCGGCGCTGCAACCCGGCGATGGTGACGCTGGACAAGGTGCTGCCCGACGCCGAGCAGCGCGCGACCCTGGCCGAGGCGCTGTGGCATCGCGGGCGCACCGACGAGGAGCAGTTGCGCACCCTGCTGCGCGACCACCACCGCTGGACCGGCAGCCTGCGCGCGCGCGAACTGCTGGACAACTGGGAGCATTCGCGCGGGCGCTTCGTCAAGGTGCTGCCCCACGAGTACAAGCGGGCGCTGGGGGAGATCGGCGCCCGCCGCGAAGCCGAGGCGGCGACCGCGAAGGCGCAGGCCGCGGCCCAGGTTGCGGCCAAGTGACACCGACGCGGGCCGGCGGCGCGCCGGCCCGGCAGCGAACAAGGAAACGACATGGGAAAGATCACCGGCTTCATGGAGTTCGAACGGCAGGAGGAGAGCTACGAGGCGCCTGCCGCGCGGCTGAAGAACTGGAAGGAATTCGTCCACCAGCTGCCCGACGACAAGGCCAAGCTGCAGTCGGGGCGCTGCATGGACTGCGGCATCCCGTTCTGCAACAACGGCTGCCCGGTGAACAACGTCATCCCGGACTTCAACGACCTGGTATGGCGCGGGCAGTGGCGCGAGGCGCTGGCGGTTCTGCATTCGACCAACAATTTCCCCGAGTTCACCGGCCGCATCTGCCCGGCGCCCTGCGAGGCCGCCTGCACGCTGGGGATCAACGCTGCGCCGGTGGGAATCAAGTCCATCGAGCACGCGATCATCGACAAGGGCTGGGAGATGGGCTGGGTGCAGCCGCAGCCGGCGCCCAGGCGCAGCGGCAAGCGGGTGGCCGTCGTCGGTTCCGGGCCCGCCGGGCTGGCCGCCGCGCAGCAACTGGCGCGCGCCGGGCATGACGTGACGGTGTTCGAGAAGAACGACCGGATCGGCGGCCTGCTGCGCTACGGCATTCCGGATTTCAAGCTGGACAAGGGCCATATCGACCGCCGCATCGAGCAGATGCGCGCCGAAGGCGTCGGCTTCGAGCCCTCCACCCTGGTCGGCGACATGCCCGCCGACGGTCCGGGGGCCAGCGTGACCAACCTGGCGCGCAAGCGGCGCGGCGCGCGCGAACTGCTCGACGACTTCGACGCCGTGCTGCTGGCCGGCGGCTCCGAGCAGCCGCGCGACCTGCCGGTCCCCGGGCGCGATCTCGACGGCATCCATTTCGCGATGGAATTCCTGCCCCAGCAGAACCGGGTGAACGCCGGCGACAAGCTGCGCGGCCAGATCCACGCCGCGGGCAAGCATGTGGTGGTGATCGGCGGGGGCGATACCGGCAGCGACTGCGTGGGCACCAGCAACCGCCACGGCGCGGCCAGCGTGACCCAGTTCGAGCTGCTGCCGCAACCTCCCGAGCAGGAAAACAAGCCCCTGGTGTGGCCGTACTGGCCGATCAAGCTGCGCACCTCGAGCAGCCACGAGGAGGGTTGCGCGCGCGACTGGGCGGTGGCCACCAAGGCCTTCCTGCCCGGCACCGGCAAGGACAAGGCCCGGGTGCGCCAGTTGCAGGCCTGCCGGGTGGAGTGGAAGGACGGCCGCATGCAGGAAGTGCCGGGCAGCGAGTTCACGCTGCAGGCCGACCTGGTGCTGCTGGCGATGGGTTTCGTGCACCCGCTGCCGACTGTGCTCGAGGCCTTCGGCGTGCAGCGCGACGCCCGCGGCAACGCGCAGGCCGGCACCGAGGACGCCGGCGGCTATTCGACCAACGTGCCCAAGGTGTTCGCCGCGGGCGACATGCGCCGCGGCCAGAGCCTGGTGGTGTGGGCGATCCGCGAGGGCCGACAGGCCGCCCGCGCGGTCGACCGCTTCCTCATGGGATCGACCGAACTCCCCCGCTGAGCGCCTTGGCCACGGGCCCTTCCGACACCAGCAGCGATGGACGAACTGGCAGCACTCCGCAAGGACTACACCCGCGCCGAACTCGACGAGGAGCACGCCGACCCCGACCCGCTCAGGCAGTTCGAGCGCTGGCTGGCCGAGGCCGTGCAGGCGCGGCTGGCCGAGCCCAACGCGATGACCCTGGCCACCGTCGGGGACGACGGCAGGCCGTCGACCCGCGTGGTGCTGGTCAAGGGGGTGGATGCGCGGGGGATCGTCTGGTACACCAACTACCACAGCCGCAAGGGGCGTGAACTGCAGCAGCACCCTTTGGCCGCGCTGCAGTTCCACTGGGTCGAACTCGAGAGGGTGGTGCGCATCGAGGGCCGGGTCGAGCAGACCTCGGCCGAGGAGTCGGACGCCTACTTCGCCAGCCGCCCGCTGGCTTCGCGCATCGGCGCATGGGCCTCCGAGCAGAGCCAGCCGATCGCCGACCGCGGGGTGCTGGTCAAGCGCGCGGCGTCGTTCGGCGCGCGTTTCGGCCTGCACCCGCCGCGCCCGCCGCATTGGGGAGGCTACCGGCTGCTGCCCGAGGCCTGGGAATTCTGGCAGGGCAGGCCGTCGCGGCTGCACGACCGCCTGGCCTATCGGCTCGCCCCCCAGGGGGGATGGACGCGCCAGCGGCTGGCTCCCTGAACGCCCGGCTGCCGCGCGCGTTCGGGTGCGCGCTGCGCGAACTCGCGGGCGATGCCACAATGCGTGGCAGCGCCCTGAACGGAGACTCGCCGATGCCCCGGCCCTGCAGCCATCCTGCCATCAGCCGCCGCGCGTGGCTGCGCTCGCTGCTCGCGGGCGGCCTGGCGCTGCCGCTGGCCGAGGCCGCGCGAGCGCAGTCCGAGCCGCGCGCCGCCTCGCTGCTGGCCGCGCTGGCCGGCGCGACCACCATCCGGCAGGGCGGCGGCCCCCACCGCCTGTACGTGTTCTTCGATCCCAATTGCCCCTATTGCCACCACCTGTACCTGGAATTGCAGCCGCTGGTGGCCGGCGGCGGCCTGCAGGTGCATTGGGTGGTGCTGGGCATGCTCACCGCCAGCAGCCTGCCCAAGGCCGCGGCGATGCTGCAGGCCCCCGACCGCCTGCGGGCCTTCGAGACCAACGAGCGCGACTACGACTTCGCCGCCAATGGGCAGCCCGGAGGGGGCATCGAGCCGGCGCGGACCATCGAGCCGGCGACGCGCCGGCTGTTGCAGCGCAACCTGGAGATCTACCGCGGCCAGCGGCTGTTCGGGGTGCCCGTGATGGTCTGGAAGACCCGTGGCGGGCAGGCGCGCATGTTCATCGGGGTGCCGTCGCGCAGCCAGTTGCGGGGCTGGGTCGCCGACCTGGCCTGAGCGCGGTGCGCCGGCGGTGCCGGCCGGCTCAGTCCTGCTGCGCCAACTGCCCGGCGAAATTCCTGCGCAGCTTGGCCATCTTCGGGGCGATCACCACCTGGCAGTAGCCCTGTTCGGGGTGCTGTTCGAAATAGCGCTGGTGATACGGCTCGGCGGGCCAGAATACCCTCAACGGCTCGACCTCGGTGACAATCGGCTGCGAGCCGTAGACGCCTTCGTTGCGCAGCTCCTGCAGGTACTCGAGCACCGCCGCCCGGTGCTGCGGCTGCTCGAAGTAGATGCCCGAGCGGTACTGCGGGCCGACGTCGGCGCCCTGGCGGTTCAGGGTCGTCGGGTCGTGGATGGTGAAGAACACATCGAGCAGCCGTCGCAGGCTGAGCCGGCTCGGATCGAATCGCACCCGCACCGCCTCGGCGTGCCCGGTGCGGCCGCCGCACACCTGTTCGTAGGTCGGCTGCTCGACATGGCCCTGCGCGTAGCCGCTGGTGGCCTCGAGCACGCCGTCGAGCGCCAGCATCGCGGCCTCGACGCACCAGAAGCAGCCCCCGGCCAGCGTGATGGTCTCGAGCATCGGAGCCGTGTCGATCGGGTCTTCGGCATGCATGGCGTCGAACTCCTGGCTGCGCGGCAGCATGCAGCATGCATGCGCCGGATCGGCCGATCCAAAAGGAAGGCTGCACGCAAGAAGGCCGCGCGCCATCGAAGGCGACGCGGCCCGGTTCACCGCGATGCCCGGGTTTGCTGCCGGGTATCGCACCCGGCACCGAGTGCCGGGCTTGGCTTGCCTGGCCCGAGCTGGACCCGGGCCGTGCGCCGCGGTGGCTGCACCTCCGCGACGGTTCCAATCTAGATCCGCGGCAGTGCCGAGTCAAGAGGCCATCGGCCACCCGGGACGGGGATTTCCCCGGGGCTTGCTCCCGCGCAAGTCCGGGCCTCCCGAAGGCCTGCGCGCCGGCCGCTCAGGGCAGGCTGACGCTCAGCCGCGCGCTGGGCTGGCAGTCCTTGTGCGAGGCGTCGAGCAGCAGCGGCGCGGCGATGAACTGGCGCAGCGCCGGCACCCCCAGGTCGTTCAGCGCGTCGCGCAGCGCCACCGCGCGGCGCATCGCCAGCGCCTGCAGGTAGCTGCTGCCGTCGGGGATGGACTGCAGCAGCAGGCGCTCCATCGTCGCCGGCGGCACGCTGCGCGCCAGCCCCAGCACGTCGTGCGGCTTGTCCGGCAGCGCGGTGCTGCGGTACAGCGCCGCCAGCGCCTGCTCGCGCGCCGAGGCCGGGACCTGCGTGGCCTTGGCATGGGCGTACAGCTCGGCGCGCGGTGCGTGGCTCTTCCACTGCGCGAGCAGGCGGCGCTCCAGCACCTGCTGGCGATACGCCAGTGCCTCGCTGGCGCCGCACACCTGGCCGGTGATGGTCACCACCAGCTGCGGCTTGGCCTTGAGCAGGGTGGCGATGTCGGCCAGCTTCGGCCGCTCGGCGGCTTGCAGGCGCGCCGAGCCGGGGGGGAAGTCGACCACGTTGAGCCGCGGCGGCGGGGCCTTGCCCTGGAACACATGGGCCATCAGCGAGAACGGGGCCGTCACCGCGCGCAACAGCAGCTTGCCGACCGCCTCGGCGATCACCGAGCCCAGGTTGAATTCCGGGTCGCGCAGCGACCCGGAGATCGGGATGTCCAGGTGGATGTTGCCGTTGCGGTCCTTGAGCAGCGACACCGCCAGCAGCAGCGGCAGCTTGGTCGCGCTCGGGCTGGGCACTTGCGGGCCGAAGGTCAGTTGCCGCAGGATCAGCCGGTTGTCGGCCTGCAGCCGGCCGCCGGGGTCGATGTCGTAGTGCACGTCCATCGACAGCAGGCCGCGCTCGATGCCATAGCCGGCGTAGTGCACCGAATAGGGGGTCAGCGGAGCGAGCTGAAGGTCGTCGACCCGCCCGCGCAGGTCGAGCTGCGGCGGACTCAGCAGCGGGTTGACCTTGCCGGCGACGGCCACCGGAGCCGTGCCTTCGGCGATGCCCCGCAGGTCGACCTCGGCCTGGCCCGGGGAGTCGGAGGCAAAGCCGCCGATGTGCCCCTGCACCTTGGTCAGGCTGGCCGAGTAGTTCGGCTGCACGAAATGGTCGCTCCAGTCGATGCGTCCGCCGTCCAGCGTGATGCCGCCGATGCGCACCTGCATGCCGCCGGACTTTCCGCCGGACTGGCCGCCGGAGCCGTGTGACGGCGGCGCGGCGGCGGAGCGCGGCGCCGAGCCCCCGGGCGCCGGCGCGGCCGCGCCCGGGTGGAGGATTTCAGCGACGTTCAGCCGCGCCTGGCGGCTCAGCGCCAGCCGGGCATGGAAGGTGTGCAGCACGACCTGGCCGATGTCCAGCCGGGTCGCCGGGGTGGCCCGCGGCCGCATGCGCAGCCGCAGCTGCTGCAGCTGCAGCGAGCGCCAGCCGAGCAGGCTGGATTCGGGATGGATCGTGTCGACCGCGACGTCGCGCAGGCCCACCGTGCCGGCGAAGGACACCGCCGGCCCGCCCTTGGCCAGGCTCAGGTCGAGCTGGCCGTCGGCGCTGGCGCTGGCGCGCAGCAGGCGGGCGTTGACCGGCGGCAGGTAGTTGGCCACCACCTGCGCCGGCAGCGACTGCGCGTGCAGCGTGGCGCGCACCCGCCAGGGCGCGGCCTGCAGCTGGCCTTGCAGCCGCAGCAGGCCGCCCGTCGGCGCGCTGCCCCGGGCCGCGGGCGCCTGGCGGGCATCGCGGATGCGCGCCTGCAGGTCGAAAGCCGCCGGGCCGTGCATCGGCCATTGCGCGTGGCGCAGATCGGCGTCGATTCCGCTGAGCGCCAGCACCACCGGCTGCGCCGGGTAGGTGTCCGACAGGTACGCGCTGCCGCCGCGTACCTGGGCATGGTCGAGTACCACGCTCCACGGCTTGGCGGGCGCGCCCGCCCGCCCGGACGGTGCGGCCGGCCGTGCGGCCGGCGCGGCGGCCTTGCCGAGCAGGCCGGGCGGAAGCAGCTGGGCGAAGCTCCAGCGGCCGCTGGAGTCGCGTGCCAGCGAGGCCTGCGGGCGCAGCACCTGCAGCATGCCCAGCTGCACGACATGGGACTGCAGGTCGATGCTGGCGTGCTGCAGCTGCACGTCGGCCGCGCGCACCCCCGAGCCCGGTCCGCTGGCCGGTTGTTGCACGTCGAGGTCGCCGACGCGGATGCGCAGTGGCTGCGCGCGGCTCCAGTCCACTCGAGCCTGGCGCAGCACGATGCGGCTGGCGCGCGGTCCGCTGCCGGCGGCCGCCGTGCCGGGCTGCCAGCTGAAGCGCTGCCATTGCGCGTCGGCGATGTCGACGCGCAGAGTCGGCGCGGCCCAGTGCAGGTCCAGGCGCGCGTCCAGCGTGCCCGACGGAACCGCCCCGCCGTGCAGCAACGCGGCGGCGTAGGGTCGGGCCAGCCGAGGATCGAGGCCTTGCAGCTCGACCTGCGCGTCGTCGCCCGTGGCGCTGGCGTAGCCCTGCAGTCGCAGTTGCAGGCCGTGCGGTCCCTGCAGCGCCGCGCTGGCCTGCACCTTGCCCGCCAGCGGCCACGCTGCGGGTCCCACCTGCAGGCGGGGCATGCCCAGTTGCCAATCGACGGCCGGGCTGACCGTGGCGTCCTGCCAGCGCAACTGCGCGTCTTGCATCCGCAAGCCTCCCAGGCGCAGCTGCCAGCCCGGCGCGGCGCCGGGCCGGGCCGCCGGCGCGGCCGCTGCGGCCGCCGCTGGCTCCCGGCGTGTGTCGGCCGCGCTGGCACTCGAGGCCGCAGGCGGGGCGCTCGATGCCGCGGCGGGGGCGGAGGCGGGGGCGGGGGCGGAGGGCGGTTGCGGCTGCGCCGCCGCGGCCGGCTGGGGCGCGGCCAGAGGCCCGAGCAGGT
>JAJZVU010000067.1 GCA_021845505.1 Pseudomonadota bacterium
GCCGAAATGGCCACCGAGCGGCTCGAAATCGTCTCATCCCGCCCCGTCGATCTCATCATGTGCAACTGCTCTCTCCGCATGCCGTCACTGGGCTGAAATCAGCGGCTTGTTCAGCGTAGCCTTAAGATTCTTCCTGGAATCGGCGAGGTTGCCCCGGGCCCGCGCGGCCCGCCAGCCGCGTCGCGCCGGCGCCGCCGCCGCGCCGGCGCCGCGCCCAATCAGGAGAACCCCATGATCGAATTCACCGTCAACGGGAAGCCCCATTCCCTCGACGTCAGTCCCGACACGCCGTTGCTGTGGGTGCTCAGGGACCATCTGGAACTCACCGGCACCAAGTTCGGCTGCGGCATCGCCGAATGCGGCGCCTGCACGGTGCATCTCAACGGCAACGCGGTGCGCTCGTGCCAGATTCCCCTGTCGTCGGTACAGGGCATGCACGTGACCACCATCGAGGGCCTGCACGATCGCCAGGCGCAGGCGGTGCGCCAGGCCTGGGTGGCCCATCAGGTGCCCCAGTGCGGCTACTGCCAGTCGGGGCAGATCATGTCGGCCAGCGCGCTGCTCAGGCAGAACCCGCATCCCAGCGATTCCGACATCGACGCGTTCATGTCGGGCAACATCTGTCGCTGCGGAACCTACGGGCGCATCCGCGCGGCCATCCACGACGCCGCGCGCGCTCTCGGCCAGGAGTCCTGAACATGTCGCACGACCCGATCGACGGCGCGGCGCCCGCCGCCTCGCCCGCCGCCTCGCGCCGGCAGTTCCTGAAGGCCTCGGCGCTGGCCGGTGGCGGACTGCTGCTGGGGCTGTACCTGCCGGCGTCGGCGCGCGCCGCCGGCGACGCGCCGACGCCCGACAACCCGCTGGCCGAACCCGGTGCCTTCACGCCCAACGCCTTCATCCGCGTCACTCCCGACGACCAGGTCACGCTGGTGGTCGACAAGTCGGAGATGGGGCAGGGGGTCATGACCTCGCTGCCCATGCTGCTGGCCGACGAAATGGACGCCGACTGGCCGAAGGTGCGCCTGGAGCAGGCCGGAGCGCACGCCGCCTACAAGAACCCGCTGATCGGCATGCAGGCCACCGGCGGCAGCACCAGTGTGCGCAGCTCCTGGCTGCCGCTGCGCCAGGCCGGCGCGACCGCTCGCGCGCTGCTGGTGCAGGCGGCGGCGCAGCGCTGGCAGGTGGTGGCCTCGGACTGCCGCACCGAAAGCGGGGTGGTGCACGGCCCGGCCGGCCAGCGCGCCAGCTACGGCGAACTCGCCGATGCCGCGGCGCGCCTGCCGCTGCCCGCCCACGTGGCGCTGAAGCGACCGCAGGATCTGCGGCTGATCGGCCGGCCGCTGGCGCGGGTGGACATCCCCGAGAAGACCACCGGACAGGCCGTGTTCGGCCTCGACGTGCGCGTGCCCGGCATGCTCGTCGCCTGCGTCGCCCAGCCGCCGGCCTTCGGCGCCAGCGTGCGCGCGGTGCACGACCAGGCCGCGCGCGCGGTTCCAGGGGTGCATTCGGTGCAACGCATCAGCGGCGGCGTGGCCGTGCTGGCGCAGGACTTCTGGACCGCGCGCAAGGGACGCGACGCGCTGCGCATCGACTGGGACATGGGCCCCAACGCCGCGCTGGACGACGCCGCCATCGATCGCATGTTCCGCCAGGCCGCCGAGCATCCCGGAGCCAGCGCGTGGAAGGTCGGCGACGGCGACGCGGCGCTGCAGTCGGCTGCGCAGCGCGGCGCCAAGGTGCTGCAGGCCAGCTACAGCGTGCCGTTCCTGGCGCACGCGACGATGGAGCCGATGAACTGCACGGCCCACGTGCAGCGCGAGCGCGTCGACATCTGGGGGCCCACGCAGGCGCAGGGCCTGAACCAGATGGTCGCCAGCCGCATCACCGGCCTGCCCGAGCACGCGGTGCATGTGCACACCACCCTGCTCGGCGGGGGCTTCGGCCGGCGCTTCGAGCAGGACTTCGTCGCCCAGGCGGTCGAGTTGTCCAAGGCCGTCTCGCGCCCGGTGAAAGTGGTGTGGACGCGCGACGACGACACCCGGCACGACTTCTATCGCCCGGCCAACCTGCACCTGCTGCGCGCCGCGCTGGGCGACGACGGCCAGGTGCAGGCCTGGAGCCACAAGATCGTCGGCCCGTCGATTTTCTCGCGCGTGTTCCCGCAGTACGTCAAGGGAGGCATCGACGACACCTCGGTGCAGGGAGCGGTCAAGCTGCCGTACGCGCTGCCGAACGCGCAGACCCGCTACGTGATGTGCAACACCCCGGTCCCGGTCGGCTTCTGGCGCTCGGTCGGGCACTCGATCACCGCCTTCACCGTGGAGTCGTTCATCGACGAACTCGCGCATGCGGCGGGTGCCGATCCCTACCAGTTCCGCCGTCGGCTGCTGCAGCACGGCGATGCGCGGGCGCTGCGCGTGCTGGACGCGGCCGCGCGGGCGGCCGGCTGGGGCAAGCCCCTCGAGGCCGGGCACCACCACGGCATCGCGGTGCACCACTCCTTCGGCAGCTATGTGAGCGAGGTCGCCGAGGTGTCGGTCGCCGCCAACGGCGAGCTGCGGGTGCATCGCGTGACCTGCGCGGTCGACTGCGGGCAGGTGGTGAACCCCGACACCGTGAAGGCGCAGTTGCAAAGCGCGGTGATCTACGGACTGACCGCGGCGCTGCTCGACCGCATCAGCCTGCGCGACGGCGGAGTCGTCGAGGGCAACTTCGACACCTACCGCATGCTGCGCATGGACGCCGCGCCGCCCATCGACGTGCACATCGTCGACAGCGACCATCCTCCGGGCGGGATGGGCGAGCCGGGTACGCCGCCGATCGCACCGGCGCTGGCCAACGCGGTGTTCGCCGCCACCGGCAAGCGCGTGCGCACGCTGCCGATCCGCGCGCAGGACCTGGTGTCCAGCTGACGCGGGGGGCGCGGCCGCCGCCCCGCGCGGCGCCCGCGCCCCTTGAAAACCCCCGGCACGGCCGCATCTGCCAAAGCCTCGAGGTCCTACGTCCACTGCCATGTCGCAATCCACTTCTTCCGCCGTCGGCGCGGTCGCGCTGGCACCGCAGTTGCAGGGCCTGGCCGCGCTGGCCTGGCTGCTCGAACGCATCGAGAGCGGCGGCCGGCGGCCCGACCCCGCGCAGTACCGCCTGCTGGTGCGGCGCATCGCCGAGCAGCTCGAGCAGCTGCCGATGCAGCCGCAGCTGAGCGCCGTGCTCGATCGCTTCCCGGCGACAGCCGAGCTCTACGAGAACCTGCGCTACCAATGGGCCGGGCTGTGCCGCGCGCCGCTGGCGCAGTCGGTGGGAACCGAGCGCCAGGCGCAGCAGGTGCTGCAGCGGGCGGCTCGCGCGTCGCGCTGAGCCTGTAGGCCCCGATCCCCGTATAAATACTGATAGCAGTATATGTCGGGGGCCCCCGACAATGCGCTCCATCTGGCCGGAGGATCCGGTCGCCGAGCGGGGGCGCGCCATGTTGCATGGCTTCGATTCATCGGCCTGGCACCTGCCGGCCGCGCTGGCAGGCGGGGTGCTGATCGGGCTGGCCGCCGGGATCCTGGCGCTGGGTGCCGGCAAGGTCATGGGGTGCAGCGGGATCGCCGGCGGGCTGCTGCACGACGCGCTGTACGGCGCGCGCATGCAGGCCTGGCGCGCCTGGTTCCTCGGCGGCGCGCTGCTCGGCGGCGCGCTGTGGCTTGCGCTGGCAGGTCATTTTCCCGGCGCGAGCCATCGATTGCCGGCGGCTGCGCTGGTCCCCGCCGGCTTGCTGACCGGCTTCGGAACCCGTCTCGGCTCGGGTTGCACCAGCGGCCACGGGGTGTGCGGAATTCCCCGCCTGTCGCCGCGCTCGCTGGTCGCGGTGGCGCTGTTCATGTCCAGTGGCATGCTGACGGTCTACGTGGTGCGCCATGTCGGCTGAGCCGCACGTCGCCGCGCCGCCGCACCAGCGCCCGCTGAGCCGGCGCGCGACCCATCTGCTGGCGCTGGGCGCGGGCCTGCTGTTCGGCTTCGGGCTCATGCTCTCGGGCATGGTCGATCCGCGCCGGGTGCTGGACTTCCTCGACCTCGCCGGCCACTGGGATCCCAGCCTGGCGCTGGTCATGGCCGGTGCCGTGGCAGCGGCCTGGGTTCCGCTGCGCCTGGCGCTGCGGCGCGGACGCCCGCTGCTCGGGGGCATGCTGGAGTTTCCACGAGTGACCGGGATCACCCCCCGGCTGGTCGTCGGCAGCCTGCTGTTTGGTGTCGGCTGGGGGCTGTGCGGGGTCTGCCCGGGGCCGGCGCTGCTCAACCTGCTCAGCCTGCGCGCCGACCGCTGGGAGTATTTCGGCTGCATGCTCGCAGGCATGGCGCTGTTCGACGCCTGGAACCGCAGCGGCGCGGCGCGCTCCGCGCGACAGGCGCCGCGGCCGCGGGCCGACGCCGAGGCTTGACCTGGATCGCTTGCGCGCGGGCGCGGTGCCGCGAGAATCGGCGCATGGATCCGAGCCTGCACGAGCCTCTTGGCTGGGTGGCGGCACTGGCCGCCGGGCTGCTGATCGGCATCGAGCGCGAGCGCAGCCAGCCCGACGAGCAGTCCAGCGCCGGCCTGCGCAGCTTCGCGCTCGCCGCGCTGGCCGGCGCGGTGGCCCAGCGCCTGGGCGCGGCCGCGCTGGCCGCGGCGCTGCTCGGCGTGGCGGCGCTGGCGGTGGCCGGCTACTGGCGCTCCAGCACGAACGATCCCGGGCTGACCACCGAACTGGCGCTGCTGCTCAGCCTGCTGCTGGGCGCGCTGGCCATGCGCCAGCCCGCGCTGGCCTCGGCGCTGGCGGTGCTCAGCGTGCTGCTGCTGGTGGCCAAGGCCAGGCTGCACGGCTTCGCGCGCCGGGTGCTCAGCGAGCAGGAACTGCAGCACGCCCTGCTGCTGGCCGCCGCGGTGCTGGTGGTGCTGCCGCTGCTGCCCGACCGCGGCCTGGGCTGGCTGGGCGGGCTCAATCCCCATCTGCTGTGGACCCTGGCGGTGTTGCTGATGCTCATGCAAAGCCTCGGCCATGTCGCGTTGCGCTGGCTGGGGCCCGAGCGCGGGCTGGCGCTCAGCGGACTGTTCGGCGGACTGGTCTCCAGCACCGCGACCATCGCCGCGCTGGCCCAGCGCGCGGGCCGGCAGCGCGAGGCCTTCGCTCCGGCGCTGGCGGGGGCTCTGTGGTCCAACGTGGCCACCGTGGCCGAGTTGGCCGTGATGGCCGCGGTGGTGTCGCCCGCGCTGCTCGGCCGGCTCGCGCCGGGGCTGCTGCTGGCCGCCGGCGTCACCGTGGGCGCGGCGTGGTGGGGCAGCCGCCAGGCCAGGCGCCAGGCCAGGCGCCAGGCCGGCGACGCGTCGCGGCCGCTGAGCCTGGCCGGCCAGCCCTTCAGCGCCCGCGGCGCGCTGGTGTTCGCCGGCGTGCTCGGACTGGTGCTGTTCGTCGCCGACCTGGCGCGCCGGCGTTTCGGCGGCGGCGGGGTGCTCGTGGCCACCACGCTGGCCGGCTTCGCCGATGCCCACGCGTCGGCGGTGTCGGCGTTGCAACTGCACGCGGCCGGCATGCTGCCGGCCCCGCTGGCCGCGGCCTGCGTCGCCGCCGCGTTCAGCTCCAACAGCATCAGCAAGGTGCTGGCCTCGGCCACCGCGCGTTCGTGGCGCTTCAGCGCCTGGCTCGCCGCCAGCCAGGTCGCGACGGTCGCCGGCCTGTGGGCGGGCCTCGCGCTGGCGCCCTGGCTGCTCGGCGGGCCTTGACAGCCAGGTGCGCCGTGGGCGAGAATGATGGTCTTGCCCTCGGGAAGAGGAGCAAGTGAGTGACGAGTGGAGTGGTAGTTCAGTTGGTTAGAATACCGGCCTGTCACGCCGGGGGTCGCGGGTTCGAGTCCCGTCCACTCCGCCAGCAAATTCAACGGGTTAGCGTTCAAGCGCTAGCCCGTTTTGCATTGCATATTCCAAAGTTTGGAATATGGCTCCTGCGAACGGCCCTCAGCGCGCCGGTTTAGCCACGCGCACGCGCCGTCGATCGTAGACCTGGCGCACCATGCGCTCGGACGTGTGCATCGTGGCGTCGACGGTGTCTCGATCGCCGCGCGCCATCTTCTCGGTGACGCCCTTCGGTCGGCAGTCCTGCAGGCTGAATTTCTGGAATGCTATGCCGCGGCGCGCTGCCTCGGCGATGCATTCGGTCATCAGCTTGGCCAGCGTCGCCTTCCAGCCGCCCTTGGTGTATTTCTGGCCGTCGAGGTTGCCGAAGACGTACCAGCTGCCGGCAAGCTTGTGGCGCTTGACCGCCAGGGCTTCGTCGATGGTGCTGCGCAGCTCCGGGCTCCATTCGATCAGCCCGATCAGCTCACCCTGACGGCGCTGCCGCTTGGCGGCCTTCCAGGCAATGCCGGAGTCTTCGATCATGTCGCGCGTGAGGGCGCGCACTTCGACGGAACGCCGCAGGCATAGCCACGCGGTTTTCAGCGCAAGCGCGCAGATCCACTGCGGCCCTCCCATCGTGCGGCCGACCTCCAAGGCCAGCGCCATCTCGGAATCGCTCACCAAGCGGTCGGACCTCGAGGTCGCCAACTTCTCGACGCCGCTGAACGGATTGGCCGCGAGCCACTGCCGGCGCACGCCCCACTCGAGGATCTTGTGCGCCAGCGAGATTTCCTTGTTGCCCTTGGCCGGGCGTGGGCGCAGGTCGCCCTTCTTGTCGCGCGCGACCAGGCACGCGTCCAGGTAGCGGTAGGCGTCCGCGCGCTGCAGGTGCTCGGCCATGGTGCGTCCGAACGCCTTCTTCAGCTGATCGATCTCGCGCTTGTTCTCGGCGAAGGTGGAGCTGGCCAACTTGCTGTCGGAACTTTCGGGCAGCGACTCCTGCCATTTCTTCCAGGCGTCGCACAGCGCGCCGAAGGTCCCTTCCGAGGGTGCCGCCTCGCCGAGCTCGGTGGCGCGCTTGATGGCCTGGCGGCGCAACTCGGCGATCTTCGCGCGGTCGTCGGCCGCGCACTGCAGCCGGAACGTCCAGCGGCCGTCCTTGGCCTTGTGGCCGATCGAATACACGCGCGAGCCCAGGCGCTCGTAGACGCGGTAGGGAAGGCCGTCAGGCCTTGCGCGGTGGCGGATCATGACGGATGGAGCATGAAGTCGAAGGACGGCTCGACGCGCTGCACGCCTTGGTCGTTACGCCCCGACATGCGCGCCAGATAGTACGCGCGGTCCACCTTGGGGACATCACCGCGGCGCGCCGGCGGCTCGAATACCCAGCCGCGCGCCCCAAGCCAGCCGATCATGCGCTTGGGCTGCTCGAAGCCGGTGAGCTCGTGGAGCTCGGCGCGGGAGAGCGTCAGGCTCATTTCTCAGGGTCCGTCGACTTCGCGGGCTTCCAGTCCTTTCCTGGCGTCTGGCAGCCTGGGTGGATGTAGCGCGGGTTGTGCTTGCGGTTGAACCAAGCCGCGCCCGGTGCCGCGGTGCTGAACAGCGCGCCACAGGTAGAACAGCGGCGGAGATAGGGTTTCGCGTGCTCAGTCACTGCTCGATCCTCCGAAATTCCACGCACCACACCCAGGGGTTGGCGTCCCAGGAGCCGGGGCCGTGGATCTGGTTCCAGAGCAGTTCGTACCCGTGCACCGCGCTGCCGGCGTATTCGTTCTCGGCCCAGCCCCACCCTGGTCGACCGCCGCGGCCCATTCCTGGGGCGCGGATTTCGTACACGATGCCCTCGGCTTCGGCGTCTGGCGGACTGATCTCCCACAGCCGCTCGACGCGCACGCCGGTGACCTCTAGCAGGATGCGGCTGGCCCAACGGGGCATGTGGATGCTCGGGCGCCAGCGGCAGCGCGGCACACCCTCGAATCGGCCACGCTCCCAATCGTCGGCATCGCCACCAAAGCCCAGGTCGGCCCGGAACATCAGGGTTCCGTCTTCGCCGTCGCGAGCCCAGGTCTCGCGCACCCAAAGGCGGTCGCCGGGCATGCCGTAGGGGCAGGGGATGGTGTTCTGGTCGGCGAAGTTTGGCTGTGAAGACAGCACGGGCAGCCCGGCTGGTCCCTTGGGGCAGATGTAGATCGGCTGCGGTTTCACCACGCGCCGCGTCTGGGTCTTGCGGCCGTCGAGGATCGCGCGGACCATCGGGGCGGTGAAAAGGATCGGGCGTTCGGTCATTGGGGCAACTCCATCTGCGGGGACGCGGCGCGTGCTTTCTCGGCGAGCTTCGCGGCCTTGAGCTCGCGCATGCGTTCGATGCCGGCTTGCAGGTCGGCTTGGTACGCGGCCTGGCGCGCCGCGTGCTTGGCCTCGATCCACGCGCGCAGCTTCGGCATCAGCAGTGAGCGCCACTGCTTGCCGCGCAGGAACGTCGACCACCAGGCGCCGTCATGCGGCAGATAGGCGGCGTTCTCCTGTGCGCACTCCTTCCAGAAGCGGATCACGCGCTCGCGCTCGGCCAGAATGTCGCAATCGGCGCCATGGCGCTTCATGCCTTCCTTGGCCTTGCGGCGGCGTTCCTGGAGCGCCTCAACCCGCTGCAGTTCCTCGGGCGTCCAGGGCCGAGCACGGCGGTCGCGGTCGTGGTAGGTCATGCTGCTCTCCTGATGGCCAGCTCGCCTAGGTTGGCGCGCACCAGTGCGGCGGCCACCGGCGGTGCGACGCTGTTCCCGCACATGCGCACTTGGGCGGTCTTGGTGAGCTCAAGCCGCTGGCCGCGCTCGTCGATGCCGTACTCGATCACGTAGCTGCCCGGGAAGCCCTGCGCGTGGAACAGCTCGCGCGGCGCCAGCATGCGCAGCCCGATGTCGGCGATCGCGTACTGCTGGCCGGCGACGGTCACCAGGGCGTAGCGGTCGCGCGTGGTGACGGTGTGCATAGGGTCGCGCAGATCCGGGTCCTGGTCCGTGCCGTAGTA
>JAJZVU010000068.1 GCA_021845505.1 Pseudomonadota bacterium
AGACTCCTGTGTAACAACACGCCTCCGCCGCGGCCTTCGCGGTGCCCGGGGGCGGCGCGGCGCGAGCTTGCGCGGGGCCTGCACGGTTCGCAGGCCGCACGTACACTCTGCGGCCATTTGGTATAGAGACTGAAAGAAACGGAGGCAAAGCATGAGTTGGCTCGAACAATCGATCATGCACCTCCGAGGCGTGGCGCGCGGCCGCGTGGGCAGCACCCAGCGCCAGAGCGAGGAGGTGCAGGGGCGCTGCCTCCACACCATCGCCTCGCCTTCCGAGCCGGTGCTGCACATCGAGCCGGGAGACCGCGTGGCGCTGAACCCCACCGGGCGCATGGGCACGCCCGAGGAGGTGGCGCGCCGACCCGCGGCGTGCAGCTCTGAGCAAGCGCGCCGGGCGCTTCAGTCGTCGGCCAGCGACTGGTCGCGCCGCAGCATCCAGCCGCGCGGGTTGCGGGTCATGCCGATGCGTTCGTAGTAGCGGTCGGCGGCCGGCGCGGCGAACAGCAGCAGCGTGCAGCGCGGCCCGAGCTGGGCCTGGGTGGCGCGCAGCAGCGCGCGGCCGATTCCCTGGCGCTGCACCCGCAGGTCCACCGCCAGCTCGCTGACATAGCAGGCGTAGTGGAAGTCGGTGACGGCGCGGCTGATGCCCACCAGCCGGCCGTCGAGCCACGCGGTGACGGTCAGGTCGGCGTGGGCCAGCATGCCCTCGACGCAGGCGCGGTCGTCGACCGGGCGCCGCTCGGCCAGCGTGGAGGCGCGCAGCAGCTCGACGAAGGCGTCGGCGTCGATCGGCTGGTTGACTCGAATGTCCAGTGTCATGGTCGGGTCGCAGCAGCCTCAGGCAAAGCGCGCAGGCGCGAAGGGTGTCGGGTCGAGCAGCGTGGGCTGGCCGCAGATCATCTCGGCCAGCAGCCGCCCGCTGACCGGGCCGAGGGTGAATCCGTGGTGGGCGTGGCCGTGCGCCAGCCACAGTCCGCGCTGCCCGGGGGCCGGGCCGAGCAGCGGCAGCATGTCGGGAGTGCAGGGTCGCTGGCCCATCCATGGCTGCTCGTCCAGCCGGTCCCCCAGCGCCAGCAGTTCGCGCGCGCGGGGCTCGACCTGGCCGAGCTGCACCGGGGTCGGCGGCGCGTCCAGGCGCGCCAGTTCGGCGCCGGTGGTCAGCCGGATGCCCCGGCGCATCGGCGCCAGCAGGTAGCCGACCTCGGCGTCGAGCACCGGCTCGCTCAGCTCCGGCCCGTCGCCGGCGGCGTAGTGCATGTGGTAGCCGCGCTTGACCGCCAGCGGCAGCCGCAGGCCGAGCCTGCGGGTCGCCGGCAGCGCCCACGGGCCGAGCGCCACGACCACCTCGCGCGCGCTCAGCGTGCCCTGCGCCGACTCGACGCTCCAGCCCTCGCGCAGCGTGGCGGCGTCGCCTTGCAGCACGGTGCCGCCCAGGCGTTCGAACAACCCGGCGTAGGCCTGCACCAGTCCCTGCGGGTCGGTGCAGGGGACCGCGTCCAGGTAGCGCACCGCGCCGGCCAGCGGGCCGACCAGCGCCGGCTGGGCGCGGCGCAGCGCGTGGGCGTCGAAGGCCTCGCAGGCCACGCCGAAATCGCGCTGCCAGTCGGCCGCTTCCTGCAGCGCGGCGTGCAGCCGGCGCTGGCTGCGGTAGACCCGCATCCAGCCGGCCGGTCGCAGCAGGTGCAGCGCACCGGCCTGCGCAGCCAGTTCGCGGTGCTCGGCGACGCAGTGCTCGATCAGCGTGGCGTAGTGGCCGGCGATGCGGCGGTGGCGCGCAGGCGCCGAGTTGCGCCAGTAGCGAAACAGGAACGGAGCCAGCGCCGGCAGGTCGAGCAGGTGGTAGCGCAGTTCGGGCGCGGTGTTGGTCGCGTAGCGCAGCAGGGTGCCGAGGTCGCGCGGGAAGGCGTAGGGAAACACCCCTTCGCGCTGGATGAGGCCGGCGTTGCCCATCGAGGTTTCGCTGCCCGCGGGCTTGCGGTCGAGCAGCGCCACCGCGCGGCCGCGCTGCTGCAGGTGCACCGCCACCGACACGCCGACCATGCCGGCGCCGAGCACGATGACGTCAAAGGACTGGGGCATGCTGCATCGTCGGAGGTTCGCGCCAAGACGGCGCCAGCGCACAGCATAAGCCGCCCGTCGGGCGGGCACCGCGCCGGCGCGCCCTCAGCCGGCGGGCGGCGCCCCGGTGCTGCCGCGCACCACCCAGCGCAGCTGCAGCACCGTGGTGTCGCGCACCGGCTTGCCGGCCAGGCGGGCCAGCAGGTACTCGGCCGCGGCCTCGCCCATCTGCGCCTTGGGAACGCCCATGGTGGTCAGCCCGGGAGGGATGTAGGCGGCGATGTCCATGTCGTCGAACCCGGTCACCGACACCTGTCCCGGCACCGCCACCCGCAGTTCCTGACAGGCCAGCAGCGCGCCGACCGCGTGCACGTCGTTGACGCACACGACCGCGGTGGGCGCCGGCCGGCGCGCCAGCAGTTCGCGCATGGCCTGCTGGCCGCTGGCGAAGGAGTACGGGCGCTCGATGATGTCCTGCGTGCGAAGCTCCAGGTTGCGGAACTGCAGCGCCGCGCGCACCCCGGCGATGCGGTCGCGGGCGCGGTCGTTGTGGGAGCTCAGGCCGGAGATCATCGCGAAGCGGGTGTGGCCGAGTTCGAGCAGGTAGCGGGCGATCTGCAGCGCCGCGGCGTGGTTGTCGAAGCCTATGCAGGGATGGCGCCGCTGCGGGTCGAGCGCCCAGGTCAGCACGTAGGGCACCTGGTACTTCTCGAGCAGCGCGTACAGCGCCGGGTCGTGGTCGGTGCCCACCAGGACCAGGCCGTCGACGCCGCGCTCGACCAGTCGGCGCGCCAGCTCGAGTTCGGTGGCCGGGTCGTACTCGTGGGCGGCCAGCAGCAGCGCATACGAGGCCCGCGCCAGCGCTTGCTGCAGGGTGTTGACCGACTTGGCGAAAATCGCGTTGTTCAGGGTCGGGATGACCGCGCCGATGGTGCGGGTGCGCTGCTCGGCCAGCGCGCGCGCCGCGCCGTGGGCGACGTAGCCCAGCAGCACCGCGGCCTGGCGCACCCGCACGCGGGTGTCGTCGCGCACCTGGGGCGAGGCCGACAAGGCGCGCGACGCCGTGGCCACCGACACTCCGGCCATGCGCGCCACGTCGCTGAGCTTGGGGGCCAGCTTGTTCATCCGGTCTCCCGCGATACGCACCGGTTTCGGCAACCGGCAGTGGAAGCGTTTCCACGCACTGGCGCCCCGTAGGGCCCCCGGCGAGCCGCCGGCTGTCGCCGGGTCGGCGGAGCCGTCTTTGCGCCAGAAGAAAAAGTACCAAAATCAACGGCCTGTGACCAGAGCCAGGGGTAGTCGCAAACCCCCTTGACAGTCGGCCGGGGTCGACCTACGCGATGGAAGCGTTTCCATCGACTGCCCGAACGCAGGGCCGGGCCCGCGTTTCAGTAACAGGCGGCCAGCCGGGACGCGAAGTCGCGCAGCAGCGGCAGGTGGCCGCGCAGTTCGTCCACGCTGGCCCGGGCGCTGGGGGCGGCCACCGCCAGGCCGAGCAACGCCGGGCTTTCGCGCGCGGGGATCGCAACGGCCAGGCCGATCACCCCCGGCAGGTATTCCTCGTCGTCGGTCGAGCAGCCCTCGGCGACGATGCGCTCGAGCTCGCGTTCCAGCGCCGCGGCCTCGGTGATGGTGTGGGGGGTATGGCGTGTCAACTCCAGGCTGCGCAGGTAGCGGTCGCGCTGCGCCCGCGGCAGGTGGGCCAGCAGCAGCTTGCCCAGCGCGGTGCAGTGCAGCGGGATGTCGCTGCCCGGCTCCAGGCGCAGCGCCAGCGGCCAGTGCGCCTCGACGCGGTCGAGGTAGCGCACCCGTGCGCCGACCATGACCCCGACATTGCAGGTCTCCTGGGTGCGGCGCGAGAGCTCGCGCAGGATTTCGTGGCCGGGCTCGCGCTGGGTGGCGCGGGCCAGCACCGCCAGCGCCAGTTCGAGCAGGCGGTCGCCCTCGAGCAGCCGGCGCTGCAGCGGGTCGCGCTTGAGGAAGCGCATGCGCACCAGGTTGCCGATGATGCGGTTGGCGGTCGGGCGCGGCAGCTTGAGCTCTTCGCTGATCTGCGCCGCCGACGGCGGGTAGGGCGCGCGCATGACCATTTCCAGCAGATCCAGCGAGCGCGCGACCGCGCTGGTCGCGTCGGCCGCGGCGCCTGGCGTGGCCTCGTCGGGGTCGCTGCCGGTGGCGGCTGGGGATCGGGCTGGGTCCATGGTGGTGGCCATATGGTAAGCGGGCGCGCTGGACTAAGGGATTACCCGACAGTTCAAAGGATCGATGAATGATACGATAAAGATCATTGAATGATACGAAATCGACGCGCTGTGGCGTGCCGCTTCGTCCCCGCCCCCCACCGAAACCCGAGGAGACCTACCCGTGGCAGCCCGCATGGAACGTCGAGGCGTCGACACGCCCTGGTGGCGCCTGGAGCGCAGCCCTGCAGACCTGGACTCGATCGCGCCCGCCGAGCTGCTGCGCCTGCTCGAGCAGCTGCTGCTGATCCGCCGCTTCGAGGAGCGGTTGCTCAAGCTCAGCGTGGCCGGCATCCTGCACGGGCCGGCGCATTCGAGCATCGGCCAGGACGGGGCCGCGGTGGGCGCGATGTCGGCGCTGGCGACGACCGACAAGATCAACGGCACCCACCGCATGCACCACCAGTTCCTGGCCAAGGTGCTGAATTTCGCGACGCCAGCCGGCTACTCCCCGCTGGAACAACCGGTGCCGCAGAGTTTTCGCGACATGGTGTACCGAACCTACGCCGAGATCCTCGGACTGCAGCCGGGGTTCTGCGGCGGCCGCGGCGGCTCGATGCACCTGCGCTACCCGGAGGCCGGAATCCTCGGCTCCAACGCCATCGTCGGCGGCAACCCGCCGCATGCGGTGGGCTACGCGCTGGCCGACAAGCTGCGCGGCCGCTCCGACGTATCGGTGGCCTTCTTCGGCGACGGAGCGATGCAGAACGGTGCCGCCTACGAGTCGATGAATCTGGCGGCGCTGTACCGCACGCCGACGGTGTTCTTTGTCGAGAACAACCTGTACGCGGTGTCCACCCATGTGTCGGAGCAGACCCGCGAGACACGGCTGGCCGCGCGCGGGCTGTCGCTGGGGGTCCCGGCGATCGAGTTCGACGGCATGGACCTGATCGCCGCGCGGCTGGCGATGCAGGAGGCCAAGGCGCTGATCGAGCGCGACGGCGGCCCGGTGCTGGTGGAAGCGCAGACCTACCGCCACCTGCACCAGTCGGGGGCGCTGCGCGGCAGCGCCTTCGGCTACCGCGACAAGGCCGAGGAGGAGAGCTGGCTGGCGCGCGACCCGGTGCAGGCCTACCCGCGCGAGCTGCGCGAGCGCGGGCTGCTCGACGAGCAGCAGCTGGCGCGCCTGGAGCAGCGGGCCGACGACATCCTGGACGGCGCGCTCGGGCAACTCATCGAGCACTACGGCGACGAGCGCAAGGCGCGCATCGTGCCGGCGCTGTGGCCCGATCCCCAGAGCGTCGACGAGGGCATCCGCGGCGACCTGAGCGAGCTGGCGGGCCTGCGCAGCGTCGAGCTGGAGCAGCGCGAGGCCAGCGAGCTCGAGGACATGCGCTTCATCGACGCCATCCCCCAGGCCATGCTGCGCAACATGGAGCGGATGGACGGCATCATCATCCTCGGCGAGGATGTGCACCACCTGCGGGGCGGCACCGCCGGCGCGACCAAGTTCATCGGCGAGCGCTTCCCCGAGCGGCTGATCGGCACGCCGATCTGCGAGAACGGCTTCACCGGCATGGCGCTGGGCGCCGCGCTCAACGGCATGCGGCCGGTGGTGGAAATCATGTACCCCGACTTCTCGCTGGTCGCCGCGGACCAGTTGTTCAACCAGATCGCCAAGGTGCGGCATATGTTCGGCGGATCCTTCCCGGTTCCGGTGGTGGTGCGCAGCCGCGTGTCGGCGGGCACCGGCTACGGATCGCAGCACTCGATGGACGCCAGCGGGCTGTTCATGCTGTACCCGGGGTGGCGCATCGTCGCGCCTTCGCGCCCCTACGACTACATCGGCCTGCTCAACGCGGCGCTGGCCTGCGACGACCCGGTGCTGGTGGTCGAGTACAGCGAGTTGTTCAAGCAGAGCGGGCCGGTGCCGTCGGGCGACTGGGACTACATCGTCCCGCTGGGCAAGGCGCGGGTGGCACGGGCGGGCAGTCGCTGCACCATCCTGAGCTACGGACCGATGGTCGGGGTGTGCTGCGACGTGGCCGAGCGCACCGGCATCGATGCCGAGGTCATCGACCTGCGCAGCCTGGACGTCGCCGGGCTGGACTGGCAGACCATCGGCGCCAGCGTGGCCAAGACCAACGCGCTGATGGTGGCCGAGCAGACGGCGCGCGGCACCTCGATCGGCGCGCGGCTGATCAGCGAGGCGCAGTCGCGGCTGTTCGACGACCTCGACCATGAGATCGTCCATGTCACCGGCAGCCTGTCCTCGCCGGTGGTGTCGCGGGTGCTGGAACAGGCCGCGCTGGCCAACGCGGCCGGCGTGGAGAAGGCGCTGCGCGCGATGGACTCGCGGCGCGGCCGAAGCCAGGACGCGCGGTGATGCATTCCCCCGGGAAGACTGCCATGAAACTCCAGGACTCGCTGCTGACCATCCACCACACGGCCGTTTGCGTGACCGACTTCGAGCGCGCCAAGCGCTTCTACCTCGACTTCCTCGGCTTCGAGCTCGAAGGCGAGATGGATCATCGCGACGAGCCGGCGCTGGGCGAGGTCGTGGGCCTGCCGGGCGCGGTGATCCGCTGGGCCATGCTGCGCCACGGCAGCCATCGCGTCGAGCTGTTCAAGTACTACACCCCGCAGGGAGCCACCCGGGCGCGCCCGCAGTGCGACCTCGGCTACAGCCACATGGCCTTCGTGGTCGACGATGTCGACGCGGTGTACGAGCAGGTGCGCCAGGCCGGCTACGCGGTGGTGTCGCCGCCTCGGGTGCTGCGGGGCGGCCGATCCAAGGCCTTCTACGTGCGCGAGCCGGAGGAGGCGATCACCGAATTCGTGCAGTTCTCCGGCTGACGCGCGCCGCGCGAGCCGCCGCCATGGGCGGGACCGACCAAGGACAGGGGTCATGAAGGAAACGATCGGCTTTATCGGCCTGGGCACGATGGGAGGGCCGATGGCCCGCTGCCTGCTGGCGGCGGGCCATGGCGTCGACGGCTTCGACGTCGACCCGGCCAAGGTGAGCGCGTTCGCCGAGGCCGGAGGCAAGGCCTGCGCCGATGTCGCCGAGGCCTGCGCGCGGGCCTCGGTGGTCATCACCATGCTGCCGCGCGACGAACATGTGCGCGAGGTGCTGCTGGGCAGCGGGGGCGTGGCCGCGCATGCGCGGCCCGGTACCCTGGTGCTGGAGATGAGCACCATCCTGCCGCGCAGCAGCCTGGCGATCGGCGAGGAGCTGCGCCGCCGCGGCCTGCGCATGATGGACGCGCCGGTCGGGCGCACCCCGGCGGACGCGCGCGCCGGCAAGCTGCTGGTCATGGCGGGCGGCGCGGCCGAGGACTTCGAGCGCGCCAGGCCGCTGTTCGACGCGATGGCCGACAAGGTGCTGCACCTGGGCGAGGCCGGAAGCGGCATCCGCATGAAGGTCATCAACAACTACATGGCGATGGTCGGCATGGTGCTGACCGCCGAGACCCTGACGCTGGCCAGGAAGGCGGGAATCGCCACCGCTGCCGCGGTCGAGGTGCTGCAGAACACCGTGGCCGGGCGCGGCCAGATCAATGTGAACTTCCCGAAGAAGGTGCTGGCGGGAGACCTCACGCCGGACTTTCCGCTGTCGCTGGGGCACAAGGACCTGTCGCTCGGGCTGCAGCTCGGGCACGAGTTGGGCGCGCCGCTGTTCCTGGGCGCCAGCGCGCTGGAGCTGTTCGGCATGGCGCCGGCCTTCGGGCGCGCCGACCAGGATTGCACCGCCATGTTGCTGATCCTCGAGCAGCTCGCCGGCTGCCTGGGGGAAGGAGCCGGACTATGAGTTACCGCAAACCCTTTGTCGTTCCGCGCATCGGCGAATCGCTCGACGGCGCGCGGCTGGTGAACTGGCTGGTCGAGCCGGGGCAGAGCTTTCGCGCCGAGGACATGCTGCTGGAACTGGAGACCGACAAGTCGGTGGTCGAGGTCCCGGCCGGCGAGGCCGGCGTGCTGGTCGAGCGACTGCTGGGCAAGGGCGACGTGCTGCAGCCCGACTCCCCGGTGGCGTGGATCGAGGTCGAAGGCGAGGCGCCGCCCGAGCAGCCCGGCGACGCGTCGGGGCCGGCGGGCGGCGAGGCCGCTGGCGAGGCGGTGGGCACTGCGGCCGGCACTGCGGCCGATCAGGCGGCCGCAGCCGAGCCGGCACGCCCGGCCGCGGCGGCGGCGCGCGCGCCCGGCCGGCGCGTGGCGGTCACTCCGGCGGCGCGGCAACTG
>JAJZVU010000069.1 GCA_021845505.1 Pseudomonadota bacterium
GCCGGGCTGCTCCGGCGCTGAGCCGCAGCAGCCTGCGCCGCCAGGCGCGGGCGCCGGGCGCTGAGCCGCAGCAGCCTGCGCCGCCAGGCGCGGGCGAGCGGCGCTGAGCCGGGCCGCGCCTTCGCCTCAGCGCTGGGCCAGCACGCGCTGTGGCGCGGGCGCGGCCGGCGAGCCCGGTCGCGACAGGCGAACCCGCCAGGCATGGCGCGCGGCCAGCACCGCGTCCGGGTAGGCTGAGCGGCCGCGCGATCCGTTGTAGCGCCCGAGCGCGTAGAACAGGTTGCCCTGCTCCTCGTCGAGGTAGTGGCGCAGGATGACGCAGCCGTAGCGCAGGTTGACCCGCATGCGGAACAGCGCCAGCTTGTCGCCGTTGCCGATCTGGGTGGTCCAGAACGGCATGACCTGCATCAGGCCCATCGCGCCGGCCGAAGAGATCGCGTATTTGTTGAACCCGCTCTCGACCTGGATCAGCCCGAGCACCAGCGCGGGCTGCAAGCCGGCGCGGGTGGCCTCGTACCAGACGGTGCGCAGCAGCGCCAGCCGCGCCGCGTGGTCGGGGATGCGCTTGCGCAGCCGGGACGACTCGGTGGCCAGCCACAGTACGTAGTGCACCAGGCGCTGCGGGTCGTGGAAATGCGGGGTCGGATCGCTGTCGTCGGCGATCTGCGACGCCAGCGCCAGGCGCACCGCATCGGACAGGACTTCCTCGCGCTGCGCCCCGGCCAGCGCCACCGGCGGCGCCAGCAACGCCGCGCCGAGCAGCGCTGCGCACAGCATCGGCAGGACGCGCCTGGAAGCCATCGCAGGGGGCTCGATGCGGCCCGACCGGTGCTCAGTCGCGCCGCGCCCGCGCGCGCAGGCGCTGCAGCACCTCGCCGCGCGCCACGCTGCTCGCGGCGCTGTCGCGGCGGTGCTGGTATTCGACCGTGTGCGCGGCCAGCGCGCGCTCGGAGACCACCAGCCGGTGCGGCACCCCGATGAGTTCCCAGTCGGCGAACATCGCCCCCGGGCGCAGCCCCCGATCGTCGAGCACGGCGTCGAAGCCGGCAGCCAGCAGATCGTCCAGCAGGGCCTCGGCGGCCTCGCGCACGGCCGGGCTGCGGTCGCTGCCGATCGGGCACACCACGACCTCGAAGGGCGCCAGTGCCTCGGGCCAGATCATGCCGCGGGCGTCGTGGTTCTGTTCGATGCAGGCGCCGAGGATGCGGGTGATCCCGATTCCGTAGCAGCCCATCTCCAGCGGCCGTGGCTGTCCCGCCTCGTCGATGTAGTTCGCCTGCATGGCTTGCGAGTACTTGGTGCCCAGGTAGAACACGTGCCCGACCTCGATGCCCCGGCACATCGCGAGCCGGCCGTGGCCGTCGGGGCTGGGGTCGCCTTCGATGACATTGCGGATGTCGGCCACCTCGGGCTCGGGCAGATCGCGCCCCCAGTTGACCCCGGTGTAGTGGAAGTCGGGCACGTTGGCGCCGACGACGAAGTCGTGCATGTGGGCCACCGTGCGGTCGGCGATCACCCGCAGCGGCCGCGCGGTTCCGATCGGGCCGATGAATCCCGGCCGGCAGCCGAACCACTCCACGATTTCTTCCTCGCTGGCCATGCGGGCCTGCTCCAGGCCGGGCAGCTTGCCCACCTTCACCTGGTTCACCGCATGGTCGCCGCGCACCAGCAGCAGCACCAGCTGGGTCCCGGCGGCGGGGTCCTCGGTGGCCAGCACCACCGACTTGACGGTGGCCTGCAGCGGGATTCCCAGCTGTTCGGCCACCTGCTCGCACTTGGCGGCGTCCGGCGTGGGCGTGCGTTGCAGCGGCTTGCCGGCGGCGCCGCGCTGGGGCAGCAGCGGCAGCGCCTCGGCCAGCTCGACGTTGGCCGCGTAGTCCGATTGCGGGCAATAGGCGATCGCGTCCTCGCCGGTGTCGGCGATGACGTGGAACTCGTGGCTGAGCGAGCCGCCGATCTGCCCGGTGTCGGCGGCGACGGCGCGGAACTCGAAGCCGAAGCGCTCGAAGATCCGCCGGTAGGCCTGGTACATGGCGTCGTAGCTGCGCTGCGCGCCCGCGCGATCGCGGTCGAAGGAGTAGGCGTCCTTCATCGTGAACTCGCGTGCCCGCATGACCCCGAAGCGCGGCCGTCGTTCGTCCCGGAACTTGGTCTGGATATGGTAGAAGTTCACCGGAAGCTGGCGCCATGAACGCAGCTCGCCGCGAGCGATGTCGGTGATCACCTCCTCGGAAGTCGGCTGGACGACGAAGTCGCGCTGGTGGCGGTCGCGCAGCCGCAGCAACTCGGGTCCGTATTGTTCCCAGCGCCCGCTCTCCTGCCAGAGCTCGGCCGGTTGCACGACCGGCATCAGCAGCTCGATGGCGCCGGCGCGATTCATCTCCTCGCGCACGATCGCCTCGACCTTGCGCAGGCTGCGCAGTCCCAGCGGCATGTAGGTGTACAGGCCGGCGGCCAGCTTGCGGATCATGCCCGCGCGCAGCATCAGGGCCTGGCTGACGACTTCGGCGTCGGCCGGGGCTTCTTTGAGGGTCGAGATGAAAAAACGGGAAGCGCGCATGAACTTGGCGTGGGTCAGGAGTTGCAGGCGGCGGTGCCGCTGCCGACAGGGGGCGCGGACTGCCGCGGGCCGGACTGTCGGGGGTGTCGCGGCGGGCGGCCGGCGGCCTATAATTGAGGCACATTCTAGAAGAACGGGGGCATCGGCCATGTTGGATCGAGAGGGTTATCGTCCCAACGTCGGCATCATCCTGCTCAACCCCAGGAACCAGGTGTTCTGGGGCAAGCGCATCAGCGGCCACTCGTGGCAGTTCCCGCAGGGCGGCATCCACGCCGGGGAGAACCCCGAGCAGGCGATGTACCGCGAGCTGTTCGAAGAGGTCGGGCTGCGCCCCTGCCATGTGCATATCCTCGGCCGCACGCGCAACTGGTTGCGCTACGAGGTGCCGCAGCAGTACCTGCGCCGCGATCACCGCGGCACCTACAAGGGTCAGAAGCAGATCTGGTTCCTGCTGCGACTGACCGGGCGCGACAGCGACGTCTGCCTGCGCGCGACCGACCATCCGGAATTCGACGCATGGCGCTGGAACGACTACTGGGTTTCGCTGGAAAGCGTGATCGAATTCAAACGCGCCGTGTACCAGCAGGCACTGAGCGAACTCTCCCACCTGCTGCCGCGCCAGGAGCCGCGCACCCGCTTCCTGCGCGCGCATGTCCGCCACCAGCGCGGGCAGGCGGCGCCGGGGCTGCGCGGCGAACTGCAGCCGGAGCTGGCCGGCGAATGATTCCGCGCGGTGCGGTCGCGGTGCTCGTGCTCGCGGGCCTGGCGCTGGGCGCGCCGGCCGCCGCCCGGGCGCAGCAGCAGGGCGGCGGCGTCGAAGGATTGCCGCTGCGCTCGCCGCAGTCCAAGCCGGCGGCGGTGGTGCGGCTTCCGGCCGCGCCCCCGGCCACCGACGCATCGATGCTGCCGGTGGTCCTGCCGGCGGGCTCGGACCTGCGCTTCCTGGTCGATCCGGCCAGTGTCAGCCGGGTGGGGCACTCGCTGGTGCGCTACACACTGGTGGTGCGCAGCCCCTCGGGGTTCCGCAACGTCAGCTACGAAGGCATCGACTGCCGCGACGACACCTGGCACGTGTACGCGACGTGGAGCCGGGGCGAGGGCCGCTGGGTGGCCAACCCGTCGACCACCTGGCTGCGCATCCACGCGGAGTCGAACTCCGACGTGCATGCGGTGCTGGACAGCGGCTACTGGTGCAGCGGCAAGTGGGCGGCCGGCGACGCGGCGCACCTGGTGCAACGCCTGCGCGCCGGCATGCGCACGCCCGCCTTCGTGCGGCCGTGACGCGGGGCGCCGGGCTCAGCCCCGCGAAGGGCGCAGCACCATGTTGTCGCGGTGGATGAGTTCGGGCTGCTCGATGAAGCCCAGGATGGACTCGATGCGCGCGGTCGGCGCGCCGCGGATCAAGCGGGCCTCGGCAGCCGCATAGTTGCTCAGGCCGCGCGCGACTTCGCGACCCTGCTGGTCGACCACCTCGATCACGTCGCCGCGCTCGAACTCGCCGGCGACCTCGGTCACTCCGACCGGCAGCAGGCTGGCGCCGCCTTCGCGCAGCCGCCTGGCGGCGCCGGCGTCGACCGTGACCCGACCGGCGACCTGCAGGTGGTCGGCCATCCACTGCTTGCGCGCCGCCAGCTTGCCGCTGCCGGCGCGCAGGCAACTGCCGATGGCCTGCCCGGCCGCCAGCCGCAGCAGCACCTCGGGCTCGCGTCCGCTGGCGATCACCGTGTGGGCTCCGCTCTGCGCCGCGCGCCGAGCCGCCAGCACCTTGGTCAGCATGCCGCCCTTGCCGACGGCGCTGCCCGCGCCGCCGGCCATGTCGGCCAGCGCCGGGTCGTCCGCGCGCGCATCGCGCACCAGCCGGGCCTGCGGGTCGCGGCGGGGGTCGGCCGAGTACAGGCCGCTCTGGTCGGTGAGGATGATCAGCGCGTCGGCCTCGACCAGGTTGGTCACCAGCGCCCCCAGGGTGTCGTTGTCGCCGACCTTGATTTCGTCGGTGACCACGGTGTCGTTCTCGTTGATCACCGGCACCACGTGGTGGCTGAGCAGGGTCAGCAAGGTGCTGCGCGCATTCAGGTAGCGGCGCCGGTTGGCCAGGTCCGCGTGGGTCAGCAGGATCTGCGCGCAATGCCGGCCGCGCGCGCTGAAGGCCGTTTCGTAGGCCTGCGCCAACCCCATCTGGCCGACCGCCGCGGCGGCCTGCAGTTGCGGGATCTCCCGCGGTCGCCGGGTCCAGCCCAGGCGCTTCATGCCCTCGGCGATCGCGCCGCTGGACACCAGGATCACGTCCTTGCCCAGCGCGTGCAGCCCGGCGATCTGCTGCACCCAGCGCGCCACCGCGGCGTGGTCGATACCCCGTCCCTCGTCGGTCACCAGGCTGGAGCCGACCTTGACCACCAGCCGTCGCGCCTGGGCGACCACCGCCGGCTGTTCAGGATCGATCGGCTGGCTCATCGCTGGCAAAGCGCGGGTCGCTCGGGTCGCGCGCGTCGGGCGCGTCGGGCGCGCCACCGGCCTGGCCGCGCAGCGCCTGGTCGATGTCGCGCAGCAGCGGCTCCAGCCCCTGGCGGGCCAGTGCGGAGATGGCGTACAGCGGACCCTTGTGGCGCAACCGGCGGCGGATTTCCGCCACGCGCGCGGAACGCGCCTCGGGCTCGAGCACGTCGAGCTTGTTGAGCACCAGCCAGCGCGGCTTGGCGGCCAGCTCGGGGTCGTACTTCTTCAGTTCGGCCACCACGCTGCGCGCGTCGCGCACCGGGTCGGCATCGGGGTCGAGCGGGGCCACGTCCACCAGGTGCAGCAGCAGCCGGGTGCGCTGCAGGTGGCGCAGGAACTGGTGGCCCAGCCCGGCCCCTTCGGCCGCGCCTTCGATCAGCCCCGGGATGTCGGCGACGACGAAGCTGCGCCCCGGGCCGATCCGCACCACGCCCAGCTGGGGGTGCAGCGTGGTGAACGGATAGTCGGCGATCTTCGGGCGGGCGTTCGACACCGCGGCGATGAAGGTGCTCTTGCCGGCGTTGGGCAGGCCCAGCAGGCCGACGTCGGCCAGCACCTTGAGCTCCAGCAGCAGCCGGCGCTGCTGTCCGGGCTGCCCCGGGGTGCTCTGGCGCGGCGCCCGGTTGGTGCTCGACTTGAATCGCAGGTTGCCCAGCCCGCCCTGGCCGCCTTGCGCCAGCATCACCTGCTGGCCCGGCGTGGCCAGGTCGGCCAGCAGTTCGCCGCTTTCGAGGTCGCGCACCAGCGTGCCCACCGGCACGCGCAGCAGCAGGTCGTCGCCCGCAGCGCCGAACTGGTCGGAGCCCCGGCCGTGCTCGCCGTTGCGCGCCCTGTACAGCCGCTGGTAGCGGAAGTCGATCAGGGTGTTCAGGTTGGGGTCGGCCTCGGCGCGCACGTGGCCGCCGCGGCCGCCGTCACCGCCGTCGGGTCCGCCGAAGGGAATGAACTTCTCCCTGCGGAAGGACATGCAGCCGTTGCCGCCCTTGCCGGCGAACACCTCGATCTGCGCTTCGTCGACGAATTTCACTTCAGCCAGGCGCCGGCTTCGGCGGCTTCAGGTTCGGCCACGGCGCCGGCCCCGCGCCGCGCCGACTGGGTTCAGCTCTGCGCGGGCAGCGCGGCGACGCTGACGTAGTGGCGGTCGAGCCGGCCCTTGCGGTTGAACTCCACCGTGCCGTCGACCAGCGCGAACAGCGTGTGGTCCTTGCCCACGCCGACGTTCGAGCCCGGGTGGAAACGCGTGCCGCGCTGGCGCACGATGATCGAGCCGGCCGCGATGGCCTGCCCGCCGTACACCTTCACGCCCAGCCGCTTGGCCTCGGAATCGCGGCCGTTGCGAGTCGAGCCGCCGCCCTTTTTCTGTGCCATGTCGTTCGCTCCTCAGGCCGCGATGCCTTCGATCTGCAGTTCGGTGAAATTCTGCCGGTGACCCTGGTGCTTCTGGTAGTGCTTGCGGCGGCGCATCTTGAAGATGCGCACCTTTTCCCCGCGCCCGTGCGCCAGAACCTTGGCCTTCACCGCAGCACCCGCGAGCAGCGGGTTGCCCAACCGGGTGTCGGCGCCGTCGAACACGGCGAGCACCTGGTCGAGCACGATTTCCTGGCCAACGTCTGCGGCAATCTGTTCTACCTTGATCTTGTCGCCGGCAGCGACCTTGTACTGCTTGCCGCCGGTTTTTATGACCGCATACATGGATGGACTCCCGATGAAAAACGTTGCTTCGCAGCGCAACCTGCGCGACGAACCCCTCATCATAGCAAAAAGCCCGGGCGGGGAGCGGGTCGGGGCGGGAGCCGGACCGTCGCCGGCGGCGCTCATTAGAATCCGGTAGCCGTTGCGTCGCCCGCTGGCGCCGCCTTGCCAACCCGCGCCTTTCGTGACCTCCACCGCCTCGATTCCGACCATCCTCGATCCGATCGCCCAGGACATGCGGCAGGTCGACGCATCGATCCGACGCGCCCTGTCCTCCCAGGTGCAGCTCATCAGCGCCATCGGCAGCTACATCGTCGGAGCCGGCGGCAAGCGGCTGCGCCCCGCGCTGCTGCTGCTGGTGGCGCGCGCCCACGGCTACGACGGCGAGCACCTGCACGACCTGGCCGCGGTGGTGGAGATGATCCACACCGCCACGCTGCTGCACGACGACGTGGTCGACGAGTCGGAACTGCGCCGCGGCCGGCAGACCAGCAATGCCGCCTACGGCAACGCGGCCAGCGTGCTGTCGGGGGATTTCCTGTACTCGCGCTCCTTCCAGATGATGGTGGCCGCGGGCAACCTGCGGGTGCTGCAGATCCTGGCCGACGCGACCAACGTGATCGCCGAGGGCGAGGTGCTGCAATTGATGAACATGCACGACCCGCAGCTCGGGGTCGAGCAGTACATGCGGGTGATCCACGACAAGACGGCGATGCTGTTCGAGGCGGCCGCGCGCATCGGCGCGGTGCTCGCCGGATGCCCCGACGCCGTCGAGCGCAGCGCCGCCGGCTATGGCCGCGCGGTGGGCCTGGCGTTCCAGTTGATCGACGACGCGCTGGACTACAGCGGCAGCTCCGAGCAGCTGGGCAAGAACGTCGGCGACGACCTGCGCGAGGGCAAGCCCACGCTGCCGCTGATTGTCGCGATGCAGCGCGGCAACGCGCAGCAGCGCGAGCTGATCGAACAGGCCATCCGCAACGGCAGCGCCGAGCAACTGCCCCGCATCCTGCAGGTGGTGCAGGAATGCGGTGCCCTCGACGAGGTGTATGCGGTCGCGCAGCGCGAACTCGGCAAGGCGCGCCAGCTCGCCCAGGCCATGCCGGCCGGGCCGTACCGCCAGGCGCTGCTCGCGTTGTGCGACTACAGCCTGCAGCGCCAGTCCTGAGGCGCGTCGGGCAGGCCCCTGGTCGCCTGCCCGGGTGTTTGCTACACTCACGGGCTTGCCCGGTGACCGGGCATCCAAGCCATTCGGGGTGTAGCTTAGCCTGGTAGAGCGCTACGTTCGGGACGTAGAGGCCGGAGGTTCGAATCCTCTCACCCCGACCAGGAATCGACGAGAAGGGCCCGGTCCTTGCCGACCGGGCCCTTTTCTTTTTCCTGGCCTTGTCCTTGGCCGCGGCGCAGCCTGCTCCGCGGGCCCGCGTCGAAGCGCCCGGCACGACGCGCTGCGTGCGACCGCTGCGACGCAGGCCCGCATCGCCAGCCCGGCGGCCGGGCGGCTCGCATCGCTCGTGCGGCTGGCGGACACCGTGTGGCGAAGTTGCCACTGCCCGGGGCGCAGCTTAG